>NZ_CANNDN010000001.1:1376666-2065000 GCF_947503465.1 uncultured Tateyamaria sp.
GCCCCCAGCACCGCCCCATCAATCAGGTGCCGCGTGTCCGTCCCCCCGGGGACAGCGACAACCAGCACGTCCACCGACGCCGCCAGCGCCGTCAGGTCAGTGACCCGCGTCGCCGCAAACCCCAGCGCCTTCTCCGACCGGTTGAAATAGGACACCGCCATCCCGAACCCGAAATGACAGCGCCGCGCGATGGCCTGCCCGATCCGGCCCATACCCACGATGCCAACATGTTTGCCCGTGACGTGCAGGCCCAGCATCTGCGTCGGATGCCAGCCCGGCCAGTCGCCTGCCCGCACCAACCGTTCGCCCTCGGCCGCGCGGCGGGCCGACATCAGGATCAGCATCATGCCGATGTCCGCCGTGGCATCCGTCACCGCGCCCGGCGTGTTGCTGACCGCGATGCCCCTGGCCCGCGCCGCCGCCACGTCGATGTGGTTGTACCCCACCCCGAAATTCGCCAGCAGCGTGCAACGCGGATCGGCAACGGCAGTGATGAGATCGCCGGAAAAGGCATCCCCGAGCGTGAGCAGCACCACGTCAAAGTCGGTCAACGCGCGGCGCAGTTCGTCCTGCGTCAGCGGCAGCGTCTCGTCCCGCACCTCGACCTCGCACAGCGCACGCGCCGCGTCGATCACCGGGTCCGGCAGGGGGCGGGTGATCCACAGCTTCATCAGTGCATCCGCCCCCCGACGGGCACATCCTTGTCGGAGGTTGCCAGCACGATATCGCCCTTGTCATCGGGAAATCCCAGTACCAGAACCTCGGACATGAAGGGGCCGATCTGGCGCGGCGGGAAGTTCACCACCGCCATGACCTGCTTGCCCACCAGGGCCTCGGGATCATAGTGCACGGTCACCTGGGCCGAGGTCTTGCGTTCGCCGATCTCGTCGCCGAAATCGACCCACATCTTGATCGCGGGCTTGCGTGCTTCGGGGAAGGGTTCGGCGCGGATCACGCGGCCGACACGAATGTCGACTTTCATAAAGTCATCGAATGAAATCTCATCAGCCACGGGACAGTTCTTTCGATCGTTCGGTTGCCGCTTTGACAGCGCGCGGCAACAGGTTGGGAAAGCCCGCGTTTTCGTCCATCAGAACCTCGAGCGCGGCCTGCGTTGTCCCGTTGGGGCTGGTCACATTCACGCGCAACTGCGCAGGGGTTTCTTCGGCGTCCATCGCAAGTTGCCCGGCCCCCGCGACCGTGGCCTTGGCAAGCTGCATGGCAAGGTCCCCGGGCAGCCCCTGCGCCACGCCACCGGCAGCCAGAGTTTCAATCATGTGAAAGACATAGGCCGGGCCGGAGCCGCTGACGCCGGTGACCGCGTCCATCTGATGCTCGCCCTCCAACCGCACCACGTCGCCGACGGCCGAAAGCAGCATTTCGGCCTCGTCAAGGGCGGCCTGACCGGCTGCGTTTGCGCAAATGGCGGTGATGCCGCGCCCCACGGCGGCGGGGGTGTTGGGCATGGCGCGCACGATGGGGGTGGCGGCACCGAACACATCCTCGAACGCCGACAGGGGCGTACCCGCCGCGACCGAGACAAAGACCGTGTCGCCGCCACCAAACGCCGCGATGGCAGGCAGGGCATCGCCCATCATTTGCGGCTTGACCGCGATCAGAACAATGGCCGGACCCGCGGGCAGGACGGCATTCACGTGGACGCCCGTGGACTGTACCCACGGGGACGGCGCAGGGTCCTGCACCCAGACCGAGGACGCGGGCAACCCGCGTTCCAACCACCCGGCAAGCATCGCCGAGCCCATCTTGCCGCAGCCCAGAAGCAAAAGGCCCCGGGCTGCAATCCGACTGTCCTGCATGAAAACCCCCTGATCGTTCAGGGGCGCAGGTTAGGCGCGGCCATAGGCCTCCGCAATAGCGACCTGCATCGCGTCCTTGGGCGTCCGATCCCCCCAGACCAGAAGCTGAAGCGCGGGATAGTACCGCTCGGCGCTCATCACGGCGGCGCCGATCATGGTGTCGATCTGTTCGGCGCTGGCCATCTGGCCGCCCGCAAGAACAAGGCCATAGCGATAGACCATCAGCTTTTGTTCTTCCCAATAGGTAAAGCTGCCCGCCCAGCATTGATCATTCACGTGGTTCAACAGCTCGTAAAGACCGCCAAGCTTTTCCTCGGGCGGTTCCATTTCAAAGGTGCAGACCATGCGCAGCGTTTCGTCATAGCCCGACCACGCAAGCGTGATGGAATAGGTGCGCCACTGCCCTTCGACCGCCATGGCGATCTGATCATCGGCGATGCGGTCGAAATCCCACTCGTGGTGTTCGGCCAGGTGTTCGACGATGTCGATGGGATGAATTTCATCTTCCAGGAACTGCTCGGAAAGGGCCATGGTGCCACCTCTTTTTCGCTGGTAGCGCGTGGGGCTGGCAGCGCCCCAAGCGCTAGGTGCCTGCTCTAGAAACCGGGGCGATCCCCCGTGCCTCTACCAGATATGGTGACGGTGGGGTGCGCGTCTGGCAACCCTTTATTTGGGGATAACCGCAATAAGTTGGGGAGAAGTGCGCGTGAGGCGCAAAATGGGGGCGGTGAGTGTGAGGGGGAACTGTAAGTCCATGCCGGCGGACGGAGACCATGCGGACGAAGCCCGCGGCCAAAACACCACCCACCGGGAGCCATGCATCGCAAGACCGCGGGCGGGCGATGCCACAGATAGTCAGCAGCGCTTTATGGTGGCCAAACACATCTGCGGGTCATATGGCGCGCCAAGCCCAGCCATATCGCCAGCCCGGGGCGGTCTGGCGATGCACGGCGGTTGCGTTTTGAATCCGTGCAAGCACTTGGGGTGGTGGCCTTGAGCTTGGAGCGGAGAACAGATGCTTTGCGATGAAAGAAAAAGGATTGCACGGGATTAACATTGGACCAGAGTATCCCAATGGCTGGCTTGCGGGACGAAGCGCCAATTCGCTGCGGCTGCGCCAAAGTCGGCTCTCGAGAAATCTGGCAGGCCAAAATCGGTGATTATAGCCGGTAACTAGCACGGTCTAGTTTTCCACACTCCTGAATCACAAACGCAATTTTGGGATGAACACTGGGCAATAATTGGGCGTGAACGTCTTGTCGCCAAAACAGAAAAACCTTTGTGATGGCGAGTTCAATGCGTGGCATAGCGCGATCCATCTTTCCCTAACGTTCCAGATAGTTAGGTTTTACACCCATCTGCCACCAATAGTGGCAGAACAAACATGGCATAGCTTACGGTAGTACAGTAGCATAGCGATCAAATTTAGCATAAAAGTTTGTTCGTGGTTGATAAATATATGCACTATCGAAGAAATTTCGATCAAAAACAAGAAAATCTACTAGACCATGCCTAGTGGCTTCACCAAACCCAAAACCTCTCTTAGTTAGAAATATTGAGGTGTCTTGACGTGCCGTTATTGGATTAGTAGAAATATATTCTTCGGTCGCCGATATATTCCAATTCCTCTCATATACAGCACGTGGTATTGCAATGTGGAAAACGTCACCCGCGTTTTCTTGCACGAGTAATATTACACAAAGATAGTCTTCAAGAGGTTGCCCCGAATCTGTATAGAGGTCATATGATCCAATTTTTCGGGGTCCGCGCTCAGGATCGGTTGATACCTTAGGTTCAAGAATTTTGTAGGCTGCTTCTTCAAATGGCCTCATCGCTTTCAAATCACGTTTTGGTCGAACAAAGGGTTCAAGTAGATCACTAAGGTTTGACATTTTTCCTCCAAGAGATTTAGGGGCGAAAGCACACACACTTTGAGCATTTTACAACTTTTTTTCGAATGTGACTAGATCGGCGATTAAGCGTTCAAATACCGTCGTTTTGGTCCTTCGCTTCATGGCCACATGAAACGTTGGAAAGTCTTGTGCCACAAACCCTTCGTAAAACTGCCTCAGGTTTTGTCGCCTTTTTTGACCTGCCAATGAAGAGAGGACGTTCGCACACAGCGCAGCATCAGTCAAAAAGGGCTCATACCTGCCATTCGCTTTGCCCGTCCGGGATCAAACTGAAAGCGCATCGCCGGTGGCGCTCGGACCAATGGAGCATCGATGGCAACCAACGCCAGAGCGCCCCACCCGGTCTGGCGATGTCCGACGGGCCGTTTGAGCGGGCGGCTTACCGTTTGAGCGGGTCTCGTCCGCCACCAAAAAAGCCCGGTATCGACCGGGCTTTCTTCATCTCAGCGCGAATGCGCCTATTTCCCCTCAAGCGCCTCGATCCGGGCCTTGAGGGCTTCGTTCTCTTCGCGGGCCTTTTGCGCCATGGCGCGCACCGCGTCGAATTCCTCGCGCGTCACGAAATCACGGTCCGCCAGCCAGCGGTCCATCATGGATTTCATCGCAGTCTCGGCCTCGTCCCGGGCGCCCTGGGCCACGCCCATCGCGTTGGTCATCAATTGCGAGATGTCATCGAAAATCTTGCCGCGTGCTTGCATGATGTCGTGTTCCTTTGAAACCTGTCCTCTATATGGGCATAGGCAAAGCAGGGGGCAAGGTTGACGTGCCCCGAGAGCAGAGGCATTCAGACGCAGATGACAGGCGCCCTTCCCTTTCCCGATATCTCGCCCGAGATCTTCTCGATCTCGGTCTTCGGCTTCGAACTGGCCCTGCGCTGGTATGCGCTGGCCTATATCGTCGGCATCATCATCGGCTGGCGGCTGGTGGTGATGGCGCTGAAGGCGCCGCGGCTGTGGCCCGCACGGACCCCGCCGCTGTCGCCCGGCCAGACCGAGGACATGCTGACCTGGATCATCCTGGGTGTGCTTTTGGGCGGGCGCATCGGCTATGTGCTGTTTTACCAGCCCGGTGCCTATCTGGACGACCCCCTGTCCATCATCGCGATCTGGGAGGGGGGCATGTCCTTTCACGGCGGCATGCTGGGCGTGATCCTGGCCTTCTGGCTGTATACGCGCCGGCATGGCGCGCCTTTGCTGACCACGGCGGATGCGGTGGCGTTGGGGGTGCCGCCGGGGCTGCTGCTGGGCCGGATTGCGAATTTCATCAATGCCGAACTGTGGGGCCGACCGACCGAGGTGCCCTGGGGTGTGGTGTTTCCCGGACAGGCGGCGCAGTTCTGTCCGGATGTCGTGGGGGCCTGTGCGCGGCATCCGTCGCAATTATACGAGGCGTTTCTCGAGGGGTTTGTCCTGCTCATCGTCCTGTTGTGGCTGGCGTGGCGACGCGAGGGGTTCAAGCGGCCCGGGTTTCTGACGGGCGTGTTTCTGCTGGGCTATGGTGCCAGCCGGTTTGTGGTCGAGTTCGTGCGCCAGCCGGACGCGCAGTTCATCTCGAACGGCAATCCGCTGGGGCTGGCGTGGCATGTGGGTGGCTATGGCCTGACGATGGGTCAGATCCTGTCGCTGCCGATGATCCTGCTGGGGATATGGCTGATCGCGCGGGCGCGGCGGCGTGCCGTTGTGGCATGAGCCTGCGCGACCTGCTGACGGCGCGCATCGCGACCCAGGGGCCGATCACCGTTGCCGACTACATGGCCGAGGCGCTGCTGCATCCCGAACATGGCTATTACTGCACCCGTGATCCGTTGGGCGCGCAGGGCGATTTCACCACCGCGCCCGAGATCAGCCAGATGTTTGGCGAACTGGTCGGGCTGAGCCTGGCCCAAAGCTGGGTGGACCAGGGGGCGCCCGCGCCCTTCACGCTGGCCGAGTTGGGGCCGGGGCGCGGCACGTTGATGGCGGATATCCTGCGTGCGACGGCACGGGTGCCCGGCTTTCACGCGGCGGCACAGATCACCCTGATCGAGGCCTCGCCCCCCCTGCGCGCGGCCCAGGCCAAGACGCTGGCAGGCCACGACATCACCTATGTGGACAGCGCGGAACACCTGCCCGACGCCCCGCTTTGGCTGGTCGCGAACGAATTTTTCGACGCCCTGCCCATCCGCCAGTTTCAGCGTGACGGCAGCGGCTGGCGCGAGCGCTGCGTGGGCGTGCAGAAGGGCGCGCTGACCTTCGGGCTGTCACCCCTTGGGCCACAAGCCAGCCTGGAGCATCGGCTGGCAGACACCGAGGATGGACAGCTGGTCGAGACCTGCCCGGTCGCGCGTCCGATCCTTGCGGCCCTTGCGTCCCGTATCGCGTCGCGGGGGGGGGCCGCGCTGATCATCGACTATGGCGATTGGCGGTCGCTGGGCGACACGTTGCAGGCCCTGCACGCGCATGCCCCTGTCGATCCGCTGGCGTCCCCCGGCCAGGCCGACCTGACGGCGCATGTGGATTTCGAAACGCTGTGCACGGCCGCCGCGCCCGCCGCCCACAGCCGCGTCACGCCGCAGGGGGTGTTCCTGGAACGGCTGGGCATCACCGCCCGCGCGCAGGCGTTGGCCGCAAAATTGGAAGGTCCGGCGCTTGAGGCCCATGTCGCGGCACATCGGCGGTTGACGCACCCGGCGGAAATGGGAAACCTGTTCAAGGTGCTGGGGCTTTTCCCCAACCATGCTGCCCCGCCGCCCGGACTGGAACGATGACGCTGGAAATTCTGACCGCAGACAGCCTTGCGCCCCTGCGCCATGGCTTTTTCACCCGGAAGGGCGGCGCGTCTTCGGGCATTTTCGCGGGGCTGAACTGCGGGACCGGCAGTTCGGACCAGACCGAGATTGTCGCCATCAACCGCGCCCGCGTCGCCGAGGCGATGGGCGTGGCGGCCGATCAACTGACCGGCGTCCATCAGGTCCATTCAAGCGACGCGGTCAGCATCACCGCCCCGCTTGATCCCAAACCCAAGGCCGACGGGCTGGTGACGGCGACCCGGGGCGTGGCGCTGTCCGTCCTGACAGCGGATTGCCAGCCTGTCCTGTTTGCCGACGCGCAGGCGGGCGTGATCGGCGCGGCCCATGCCGGATGGAAGGGCGCGCAGGCGGGTATTCTTGAGGCCACGATCGACGCCATGACCGATCTGGGTGCGGCACGCGAGAACATCCACGCGGTGATTGGCCCCACGATCAGCCAGCGCGCCTACGAGGTTGGACCGGAATTCTTTGATATCTTCCTGGATGAAGACCCGGAAAACACCCGCTTTTTTGCCGGAGGCGATGGCGACCGGATGCACTTCGACCTGCCGGGCTATGGCCTGATGCGGTTGCGCGCGGCGGGCATCGCATCCGCCGAGTGGACGCGTCACTGCACCTATTTCGATCCCGACCGCTTCTATTCCTATCGCCGGTCCGTGCATCACAAAGACCCCGATTATGGCCGGCTGATTTCGTCCATCGTTCTGTGATTGGGGCACAATTCGGGCATGCCTTGCCCCAGCTTGGCCCGATTGTTTCCGGTTCGCGATCAATGGCGGCACACGCCCCCTGAAAAACAGGGGGCTGCACCCCGCCACATTTGATCCGGCACATCCCGCACATTTTTCAAAAATTGTATGCGACGGCCCAAAACCTGCCCGATTGCCACGCCATCCTTGTCTTCAACGGGCGCAGAGACCCACCCCATTGAGCAGAGGACAGACCATGACAAACACACGCTTCATCAAATCCGTGACCGACGCCGCCAAGACCGACACCCCCCAGATGCCGTGGGCCCGCGGGACGCGGCGCGCCATGTTCATCTCGCGGCGCAAGGCGGCGGCGGACCTGCGCAAAAGCGCCTGATCCCGAATCGAAATGTGGCGCTTTGGCCCACATCGAAGTGAACAATCCCCCTGATCGGCGCGCCATTGGTGCGCCATCTGAGGTTTATGTCCCCAATTCTTTGACAATTTGCGGCAATTTTCGGAAATGTTGTCCATAAACTTGACACATGGACATGTTCCGTCTGTCGTCGTCGGTGGGGGCCGACACAGATGTGACCAGTATTTCGAGGTTACATATGACGTCCCCAGCTGCCTTGCGCCTACCGCGCGCGCCCTACGACCGCTATACGACTCCCATGGCCCAGCCCGACTCCATACCCGTGCGCACGTTCGAAGTTGCTGCGCTGCGTGCGGATGGGTCGCGCAGCATTGCCACGTTCAAGGCCCCGGCCCTGCCGCTGTTCGAGGCCGCGTTTTCCGCCTTTGCGCGCGGTGTTGTCCTTGCCGGTCCCGGCGGCGGTATCGCGATCGAGGACCTGCAACCGGGCGATTGGCTGAACACCACCGCGGGTGACCCGGCCCAGGTTGTCTGGATCGGATCGTCCAGCTTCGTGCCGTCGGACACGGGCCGCCGCATGCCCTTGATCCGCGTCATGGCCGACAGTTTCGGCCAGAACCGCCCAAGTTCGTTTATCACCGTGGGCCCCGGTGCCCGCCTGCTCCAGACGCCGGCGCATCTGCGCGGCACCACCGGCGGCGGGCCCGTCCTGACACCGGCCGCGGCATTTGTGGACAACGTGAACGTGATCGAGGTGACGCCCCCCACGCCGATCCGTCTGTTCCACATCTGCCTGACGCGCCATGCGGCGGTGGATGTGGGCGGCATTGCCGCCGAGACGTTCCACCCCGGCCTGAGCGCAACCCGGCAGGTGACCCATGCCCAGCGCGATCTGTTTCTGTCGATGTTCCCGCACATCGCCCATGTCACGGATTTCGGCCCGCTTGCGCATCCCCGCGCCCCCGAGCAGGACGTCGTGGCCTAGGCCGACTTTGCCAGCCGCTCTTCCAGCACATCAAACGGCACGCCGGGGGCATCCTTGGCCTGCCGGATCACCAGCGACGTCTTGACCGACGCCACGTTCGGCGTGGTCAGCAGTTCGCCCGTCAGAAAGCTTTGGAAGCTGGACAGGTCGGGTGCGACGCATTTGAGGATGAAATCCACCTCGCCGTTCAGCATGTGGCATTCACGGACCAGCGGCCAGGCGCGGCACTTGTTCTCGAAGGCGCTCAGGTCGGCTTCGGCCTGGCTGGCGAGGCCCACATTGGCGAACACCTGCACTTCGAACCCCAGTTCGTGGCTGTCCACATCCGCGTGGTAGCCGCGGATATAGCCGCTTTCCTCGAGCGTGCGCACCCGACGCAGGCAGGGCGGAGCCGAGATTCCCACCCGCTTGGCCAATTCCACATTGGTCATGCGCCCGTCGGCCTGCAGCTCTGCCAGGATTTTTCGGTCAATCGGATCGAGTCGCGTACTTGCCATGGACAGCCCCCGTGAATTTTGCGGTTGTTATAACAGCAATGCGCGCGTGCGCAATAAAGTTTCACAGATGCGCAATATTCCGAAATGCAGACCCGGCGTGCGGTGCAACCCGGCTGCCCAAATCGCCGCTTCAAACCCGGGCCTGCCGCGTCTATATCAGACGGGCTTTCACTTCACCGATGGGGGTCAAAATGGCTGAGACGAAGCGCACCAAGGTTCTGATCATCGGGTCCGGCCCCGCAGGGTACACCGCAGGCGTGTATGCCAGCCGCGCGATGCTGAAGCCGATCCTGGTCCAGGGTATCGAACCCGGCGGGCAGCTGACCACAACCACCGAAGTCGAGAACTGGCCCGGCGACACCGAGGTCCAGGGCCCCGACCTGATGATCCGCATGCAGGAGCACGCAGCGGCGATGGGCACCGAAATCATCGGTGACATCATCACCTCGGTCGACTGGTCGAAACGTCCCTTCGTCGCACAGTCCGACAGCGGCACCGAATATGTGGCCGATGCCGTGATCCTGGCCACCGGCGCCCGCGCCAAGTGGCTCGGCATGGCGTCCGAAGAGAAATTCAAGGGCTTCGGCGTGTCGGCCTGTGCCACCTGCGACGGCTTCTTTTATCGCGGGCAGGAGATCGTGGTGATCGGCGGCGGCAACACGGCGGTGGAAGAGGCGCTGTTTCTGACCAACTTCGCCTCGAAGGTCACGCTGGTGCACCGCCGCGACGAACTCAGGGCCGAAAAGATCCTGCAGGACCGGCTGTTCAAGAACCCCAAGATCGAACCGCTGTGGTTCCACCAGCTTGAAGAGGTCTATGGCACCGACAACCCGCTGGGTGTCGAGGGGGTCAAGGTCAAGAATGTGCAGACGGGCGAGATCACGGACATCCCGGCCAAGGGCGTGTTCATCGCCATCGGTCACGCGCCGTCGAACGAGTTGGTCAAGGATGTGCTGGACACCCATATGGGCGGCTATGTCGTGACCAAACCCGACAGCACCGAAACGTCGATTCCGGGCGTCTTTGCCGCGGGCGACATCACCGACTGGCAATACCGCCAGGCGATCACATCCGCGGGCATGGGCTGTCAGGCAGCGCTCGAGGCCGAACGCTTTCTTGCCGAACACGACCTCGACGCGGGCAAGGACATGACCGCACCGCTGGGCTATGGCGCCGTGGCGGAATAGGTCCGCGCCTTCTTCTGACCAGAAATACGACGGGGTGAGGCCGCAAGGCCGAGGGGCAGCGCCCCTGCCCCGGCTTGACCCACAGCGCACATGTCGCCAGCTTGGGCGCATATTGCAGGGAACGGGCAAACATGGCGCAGGCAATCTGGCGTGGCAGTTGGGCGACACGTGTCAGGATCATAAGCGGACTGATCCTGATGCTGTACCTGACCCTGCACATCATGAACATCGCCGCGATCCTGATCTCGCCCACGGCGTTCGACCTGTTCCAGGCCGCGCGGTTATGGGTCACGCGGTCCGACGTGGGCACCGTGATCGTGGTCGGCGCGATGCTGTCACACATGATCCTGTCGCTGGGCAAGGTCGTGGTCTCGCGCACCTTGCGCATGCCCCTGACCGACTGGGTGCAGCTTGTGCTGGGCCTGCTGATTCCGCTGATGCTGGTGGATCACCTCGTGTTCACGCGCGCCGCACACGAGATGTTGGGCGTCAACACCATGCTTGGTTACGTCACCCGGTTGATCTGGGACACGACCGATGGCTGGGGCCAGGCGGCGCTGCTGATCATCGCGTGGGTCCATGGCTGCATTGGCATGCATATGTGGCTGCGGCTGACAGACTGGTGGCAGCGCTGGGTGCCCTGGCTGATCGGCGTGGCCGTGACGCTGCCCATTCTGGCCCTTGTGGGCTATGTCACCTTTGCCCGCACCATCGATGGATTGCTGAGCAATCCGCAGGGGGAACAGGTGGCCCATGCCGCCTGGAACTGGCCGGATGCCGACGGCTTTGCCGCACTGACCACGGCAGCCACGAACATGACCTATGCCGTGTGGGCGGTGCTGGGCCTTGCCATTGCCGCCTTCCTTGTGCGCCGCATCTATGCCGCGATCGCGCGGCCCATCCGCATCCATTATGTGGACGGGCCCAGCGTGCGGGCCCCGCGGGGCCAGACCATCCTGCAAACCTCGCGCATCAGCGGCGTGCCCCATACCGCGCTGTGTGGCGGACGGGGTCGCTGCACGACCTGCCGCGTGATCGTCGAGGATGGGTTGGACGACCTGCCCGCCCCGTCCGAGGCCGAAGCGCGCAGCCTTGCGGCCGTGGGCGCGCCGCCAAACGCCCGGCTGGCCTGTCAGGTCCGCCCCGGGCAATCCGTGCGCGTCTTTCGCGTCTTCGACCGGGACGGCAAGCAAAGCCGCGCCCATGCAAGCCAGGGGAAAGAGGCGCAACTGGCGGTTCTGTTCCTGGACATGCGCGGGTTTACCGCGCGCACGGACGGGCAGCTGCCCTATGATGTGGTGCACCTGCTGAACCGCTTTTTCGACGAGATCGTGCCCCCGATCAACGCCGCCGGCGGCACGGTGGACAAGTATATGGGTGACGGGTTGATGGCCGTATTTGAACAGAACAGCGCCAAGGCATCGGCCAAGGCCGCGATCGACGCGGTGCAAGGGGTCGGCACTGCGCTGCGCGGCTTCAACTACAAGCTGGCCGGTGAAGGCAGCGCGCCCGTTGCCATCGGCATCGGCGTGCATCTGGGCAATGTGGTGTTGGGTGAAATCGGAGCCGCCGGGCAAGCGCCGCGCACGTTGATCGGCGATACGGTGAATATCGCGTCGCGTCTGGAGAGTGAAACCAAGACCTTGGGCGCGCAGGCGTTGATCTCGATTGATGTCATAAATGCCGCAGGGATGACTGCGCCTCACAGCGCGCGAATCTCGTTGAACCTGCGTGGGCGCGATGCACCGCTTGGCGCCGTCGCGCTTGAGGACGCCGCGGATGCGCGTGTGTTGAGGTCGGGCATGTCCCGCACCGCCTGAAGGCGTCGTTACGCATTTACCACAATTGCGAATATCTGCCGTGAGGCAAAGTTCGTTCTGGCATGAACAAACATTTTGTGAGATGCGTTCACGCGTGAACAAAGTCAGCCAGTCCAGATGCCCACCGCAGTGAAACCCAACCCAGACAGCGATGACCAGCTGTTCCGCCTGTTGCGCCAACTGGATGAGGCCCCCGGTGCCACGCAACGCGCGATGGCGCAGGGCATCGGCGTATCGCTTGGACGCCTGAACGCCCTGTTGCGGCAGGCAACGCAAGCCGGATTTGTCGCGGTGGGCGCGACGGATGGTCCCGACAAACGCCAACGCTTTTCCTATGCGCTCACCTCGCGTGGGGCCGGAGAGAAGAACCGCCTCACTGACCAGTTTCTCGCCCGCAAATTTGCGGAATACGACGCCCTCTATGCCGAGTTGACCGGCACCACGTCAGGGCTTAACCCCCTGAAACACAGGACTAAATTGATGGAAAACAACCTCGCTCCGATCTCTGAGCTCTATGTGTCTTACGACAGTGCCCAGAAGATGAAACTGGACGCAGCCGACCTGGTCAGCTGGGATCTGACGCCGCGCCAGATCTGTGATCTGGAACTGTTGATGAACGGTGGTTTCAACCCGTTGAAAGGGTTCCTGTCCGAGGCCGATTACAACAGCGTTGTGGACACCATGCGCACCGCCGATGGCGCGCTGTGGCCCATGCCCATCACGTTGGATGTAAACGAAAAATTTGCGGATACCCTCGAGATCGGACAGGACATTGCCCTGCGCGATCAGGAAGGCGTGATCCTTGCCACCATGACTGTGACCGACCGCTGGACACCCAACAAGGCGCACGAAGCCGCGCAAGTATTTGGCGCGGACGATAGCGCGCATCCGGCCGTGAATTACCTGCACAACACCGCTGGCGACATCTATCTTGGCGGTCCCGTGACCGGCATCCAGCAGCCTGTGCACTATGATTTCCGTGGTCGTCGCGACACGCCCAACGAATTGCGCGCCTATTTCCGCAAGATGGGCTGGCGCAAGGTCGTGGCCTTCCAGACCCGCAACCCGCTGCACCGCGCGCACCAGGAACTGACCTTCCGCGCCGCGCGCGAGGCGCAGGCCAACCTGTTGATCCACCCCGTCGTGGGCCTGACCAAGCCCGGCGATGTGGACCATTTCACCCGCGTGCGCTGCTACGAGGCGGTGCTGGACAAGTATCCGCAGGCCACCACTTCCATGTCCCTGCTGAACCTGGCCATGCGTATGGCTGGCCCCCGCGAGGCGGTGTGGCACGGTCTGATCCGCAAGAACCACGGCTGCACCCATTTCATCGTGGGCCGCGATCACGCGGGCCCCGGCAAGAATTCCGCCGGCGAGGATTTCTATGGCCCCTATGATGCGCAGGACCTGTTCCGCGAGCATCAGGAAGAGATGGGCATCGAGATGGTCGACTTCAAACACATGGTCTGGGTGCAGGAACGCGCCCAGTATGAGGCCATCGACGAGATCAAGGACAAGGATGACATCACCATCCTCAACATCTCGGGCACCGAGCTGCGGCGTCGCTTGCAGGAAGGGCTTGAGATCCCCGAATGGTTCTCGTTCCCCGAGGTGGTCAAGGAATTGCGCAAGACCAAGCCGCCGCGGTCGCAACAGGGCTTTACCGTGTTCTTCACCGGCTTTTCCGGGTCAGGCAAGTCGACCATTGCCAACGCGCTGATGGTCAAGCTGATGGAGATGGGCGGGCGTCCCGTGACCCTGCTGGATGGCGACATCGTGCGCAAGAACCTGTCTTCGGAACTGGGCTTTTCCAAGGAACACCGCGATCTGAACATCCGCCGCATCGGCTATGTCGCGTCCGAGATTACCAAGAATGGCGGGATCGCGATCTGTGCGCCCATCGCGCCCTATGCCACGACCCGCCGTGCCGTGCGCGAGGATGTGGAGGCCTTCGGGGCCTTTGTCGAGGTGCACGTGGCCACGTCCATCGAGGAGTGCGAGCGGCGGGATCGCAAGGGGCTTTACAAGCTGGCGCGCGAGGGCAAGATCAAGGAATTTACCGGCATTTCGGACCCCTATGATGTGCCCGCAAATCCCGAATTGAGCGTCGAGACAGAGAATGTGGACGTGGACAATTGTGCGCACCAGGTCCTGCTGAAACTGGAGAGCATGGGGCTGATCGCGGCGCAATAATGGCGTGACGGCACAGGAACTGTCCCCGCGGGGACAGTTTTTTTCGGGCCTGTCCCCGCGGGGACAGGCTGTGCGATGGGGTCAGCGGACGTTAACCGGTCTGTGGTTCGTCCATGATCGCAACCGCTTGGGCGGCGCGCGGTGGGTTTGCCGGATGTTAACCACGCAAAACGCACACTGCGCGACGACCGCAGGCGGCGCCAAATCACGCGGCGTCAGAGGTGCAATGTGCCGCTGATCAGCACATGCGCCTGCCCTTCGACCACCACGCCGGTGATGGCGTCGCGGGGGCCCAGCACCTCGACCTGTGCCTGTCCGGGGCGGCCAAGGCCGTGACCCTGTTCCGCGGTGAAGGTCGGGCTGTCGATCACCCCTTCGGACCAGAGATAGGCGGCCATGGCCCCGGTGGCCGATCCGGTAAACGGATCCTCGGCCGGGCTGGGCGGGGCCATGAGCAGGCGGGCAAAGGTGTCGCCCGCTTCGGTCGCGCCTTGAAGGATGCACCAGAACGGCTCCATCACGTCGGTGCCGTGCGCGCCCAACGTGTCGAGATAGGCGCGGAACGCCTGCATGTCGAAGCGGACGCGGTCGAGCGTCGCGCGGTCCCTGAGAACGGTGATGGTGAAAGGCAGCCCGGTCGAGGTCACGCGTGGGGGATGCAGGATGTCATCGACGCCGAGACCGCCCACGGCTGCCACAAGTGCCGCATCGGGGCGCGCGCCGAAGGTCGGGGCGACTTGCGTCATACGGACGGACATGCCGGTGCCGTCCACGGGGACGATCCCTGCCCCGGTCTCCAACGTGACGGGGCCATCGCCAATCAGCCCGCGGTGGCGCAGCGCCGCGACGGTCGCGACGGTCGGATGCCCTGCAAACGGAATTTCACGACTTGCCAGGAAGTAACGCACGCGGATGTCGGCCACGTCCGAGGGGCCGGTGAAGGTGCATTCGACAAGCGAGGTTTCGCGGACGACGGCCATGCAGGTGGCATCATCCAAGCCCGCGCCATCATGCACGACGGCGCAGCCATTGCCGCCAAAGGCCCGGTTGGTGAAGGCATCGACCCAGTCGACGTTGAATGGCATGGCTGGTTCCCCTTTTGCCGGTGTCCCGGCGCAGCTTAGGATGGACCGGTTCGGGCGGGAAGGGAATGTATGCTTGTCAGCGCACGGCGCTGTGTGATGCGCATGCCTCCCCCTCGGTCCCCCTCCGTGCCGGAGGGGGAGGCGGTCGCCTCTCCCGGCGGGACAGGGGTTGGGGGCAGAGGGGGGAGGCGCACTGTGTCGGGGCGCTGTCAGTGCCGGTTCCGGTAGACGCCCGGTGTTGTGCCCAACGTCTTGCGGAACACTGTCGTCAGGTGCGCCTGGCTGGAAAAGCCGCAGGCATAGGCGATTTCGACCAGCGGCAGGTCGGTCGCGGCCAGCAGGTCGCGCGCGCGGTCGAGGCGCATCCAGATCAGGAATTTGTAGGGCGCGACCCCGGCCCGCAGGCGGAACGCCCGGCTGAACTGGTAGACATCGCGCCCGCTGAGGCGCGCAAGGTCGGTCAGCGTCACCCCCTCTTCGATCCTGTCGTGCATGAGGTCGAGCACGCTGGAGAATTCGGCGTCGGACAAGGGCGCAGGGGTTCCGGGATAGCGCGTGACCTTGCCCGCCTTGTCGACCAGCAGGGCCGCGATGCCGAAGGCGGCGTGATCGACGGCCAACGCGTCGGTGCTGCCGCCCGAGCGCGCATTTTGCGCGATCGTGGTGCACATGGTCTCGATCCGCGGATCGCGGAAGGCCATCGTGTGCAGACGTTCCAGATCGGGCTTGTGCGCCCCGTTGAAGGCCCGCATCGCTTCGTCAAAGAGCGGCAGAGGCAGGCCGACATTGATCAGCGAAAAGGAACTCTCCAATATGTAGTCGCAGTCCGCACCGGGGGGCGCCAGGATCGCCGTGCCGCGACCGAATGTGGTATGAAAAGGTCCTGCGCCAAGGTCGAATTCAGCCCGTGCAGCTTTGGCAGTTGCCAGTTGCAGGCTGTATTCAGCGAGCGGAGGATCCGGGTATGCACCCGCCGGATTGTTCACGACGTCAAATACGCCGATTTTCTGTGACCCGAGCGTGGCTGCGTGCCGGATAAACTGCCCTTGCACGTAATTGGCGTCACCAGCCAGTTCAACAACCCGGACTGCGTCAGGCTTCGTTTCTGTCTGAGCAATTGTCATAAGCGGTTCCGTCCCAAGCGATGCAGCAGCCTAGCACAGGACGCGCCTGGCCCGTTCCACATTTTTGCGGACGGTATCCGGAGCAGGCGTGCGCGCGGCGCGCACGCCCTGACATCAGTGCAGCGGCTGCGGCGCGTAGTCGTGTTGCCGCGCCAGCGCGTAGGCCAGCTTGCGATCCGCGACCAGCGCCAGTTGCTGTCCTTCGGCATCGTGCACGGCAAAGAGCTGGTCCAGCCCTTGGGCCTGGTCCTGCACCTCTTGCGGCAGCGCCTCGATGTCGATGGGTTTGACATAGACCATCCGGCCCACATCGGCGTTCAAATCAAAGGGCGTGTTCATGACTCATCCTTTCCTGATGTTGATCGTCTGGACGATTGTCTCGGGCTTGGCTTGTGTCAGGTCGACATGCAGCAAACCGTTTTCCATCACCGCTTCGCCAACCTCGACCCCGTCGGCCAACACAAAACTGCGCTGGAACTGGCGCGCGGCAATGCCGCGATGCAGGAAGACGCGGTTTTCCGTGTCTTCGCCCTGGCGTCCCCGGATCACCAGTTGGCGGTCTTCGACCGTGATGGACAGGTCATCCTCGGCAAATCCGGCCACGGCCAGGGTGATGCGGTACGACAGGTCCGCCGTCTGTTCGATATTGAACGGCGGATAGCCTTCGGCACTTTTGGCCGTGCGTTCCAGCAGGCGTTCCAGTTGCTCGAACCCCAGCATGTGGGGGTATGAGGCAAGGGTCATCTTCGTCATGCGACACGTCCTTTTGGTCAAGCGACAGTCAGGTTTCCGCCCCTGTTGCGGCAGCGGATAGGGTAAATATGGGCAGAAATGTTGACCGGAACAAGGTCTAGGCGGTTGGGATGGTTGTGATTATATTAAAGGCTCTGCAATTGCTTGGAATCGCGCCATGAATGCCCCTTCGGACATTTCGATGAAGACAGACGAAGTGTTGCGCGTTGAACTGGAGGTGTTCAAGCGTGAGCACCGCGATCTGGATGAAGCCATCGCCGCATTGCAGGAAAAGGCCACGGGCGATCAGTTGACCCTTCAGCGGCTCAAGAAGAAGAAGCTGCGTCTCAAGGACCAGATCGCCATTATCGAAGACCGCCTGACCCCTGACATCATCGCCTGATCCTTTCGCCCCGGCCATGCTGCGACGCAGCATCGTGTCCGGTGAATCCGGTTGGGGCGGCATTGCCTATGGGTCTGATCTGGCTATAGTGCGCGCTTCTTGAACATGAGGGCGGCAAGACATGACCCAGACCCCTGTTGGCATCATCATGGGCAGCCAGTCCGATTGGCCCACCCTGCGCGAAGCCGCCGAGATGCTGGACGCGCTGGAGGTGCCATATGAGGCACGGATCGTGTCGGCCCACCGGACGCCGGACCGGTTGTGGGACTATGGCAGGACGGCCGTGGACCGGGGATTGAAGGTGATCATTGCCGGTGCCGGGGGTGCCGCGCATTTGCCGGGTATGATGGCATCGAAGACGCGTGTTCCGGTGATTGGCGTGCCGGTCCAGACCAAGGCCCTGAGCGGGGTCGACAGCCTGTATTCCATCCTGCAGATGCCGCGTGGGTTCCCCGTGGCAACCATGGCGATCGGCGCGGCCGGTGCCGCCAATGCCGGGTTGATGGCGGCGGGCATTCTGGCCGTGTCCGACGACGCGTTGGCCGCGCGGCTGGAGGCATGGCGCGACGCGTTGTCGGCGTCGATCCCGGAGGTGCCGCAGGATGACTGAACCGCTGGCACCGGGGTCGACCATCGGCATTCTGGGCGGCGGTCAACTGGGCCGGATGCTGTCAGTTGCGGCCAGCCGCCTGGGCTTTCGCACCCATGTCTTTGATCCGTCCGACCTGCCCCCTGCGGGCGATGTTGCGCATTTGGTGACGACGGCCCCCTATGAAGACAACGACGCGCTGTTTGCCTTTGCCACCACGGTGGATGTCGTCACATATGAATTCGAGAATATCCCGACCCTGACGCTGGATGCGCTGGAAGATCACGCACCGATCCGCCCGGGCCGCGAGGCGTTGCGGGTGAGCCAGGACCGGCTGGTGGAAAAGGAGTTCCTGCAGGGTCTGGGCCTGAAGACCGCGCCCTTTGCGGATGTGCCGGACATGGCGGCCCTGGCGACGGCCCTGCCCCAAATCGGAGCGCCCGCCATTCTGAAGACCCGCCGGTTTGGATATGACGGCAAGGGGCAGGCCCGCATCACGGACCCCGGTGACGCCGAGGCCGCATGGGCCGAAATGCAGGGCGCACCCGCCCTGCTGGAAGGGTTCGTGGATTTCAGCCACGAAGTGTCCGTCATTGCCGCACGTGGACCGGACGGGTCTGTCGCCTGTTTCGACCCCGGCGAGAATGTGCACAAGGATGGCATCCTGCACACAACCACCGTTCCGGCCCGCCTGACCCCGTCGCAGCGCACCGATGCCGTCCTGTTGGCTGCCAACATTCTGAATGCGCTGGACTATGTGGGGGTTCTGGGTGTTGAACTGTTTGTCACGCCGCAGGGTTTGATCGTGAACGAGATTGCGCCGCGCGTGCACAACTCGGGCCACTGGACCCAGCAGGGCTGTGTCGTGGACCAGTTTGAACAGCATATTCGTGCCATAGCCGGGTGGCCCCTGGGCGACGGCAGGCGGCACGCGGATGTGGTGATGGAGAACCTGATCGGCGACGACATGGACCGGGTGCCCGAACTGGCCCGCACCCCTGCGACGGCCCTGCATCTTTATGGCAAGGCCGAGGCCCGCACGGGCCGCAAGATGGGCCATGTGAACCGGATTGTCGGCTAGGCTGCGGCAACGAAACGCTGTGCGATATCGCCCGACATGTAGCTGACGCGCCCACCGGACAGCGTGGCCGCCACCCGGTCGTGACTGTCGAGGATCACAAGGTCCGCCCGTTTGCCGGCGTCCAACGTGCCGCGGTCCGACAGGCCCAGAACAGCCGCCGGGCCCGATGACACAAGCGCCCAGGCCCCGGCCAGGTCCATCAGCCCGCTTTTGGCCAACATCAATGCCGCACGCCGGGGCGACGGATAATGATAATCCGATGCGATGGCGTCACAGAACCCCATGGCAATCAGGTCGAGGGCGGACGCGTTGCCCTTGTGGGACCCGCCCCGCACCACGTTGGGAGAGCCCAGGACCACCAGATCGCCCGCGTCATGTGCCGCCTGCGCCGCCTCGGGCGTTTCGGGGAATTCGGCCACGGTTGCGCCGCGCGCATGCCACGTGGCGCGCTGTGCCTGGGTGTGGTCGTCGTGGCTGCCGATTATCACACCGGCCTTTTGGAGCGCGGCGCACAGCGTGTCGAGCGCGGCGGGCACCTCGCCCCCGCGCGCATGCAAATCCAGCAGCATCCTGAAATGCACATCCGGATTGCGCCCGGCCTTGAGCGCCTGCCCGGTCAGGCGCGGCGGTTTGCGCCCGTCGGCCAGCCGGTCATGCGGCAAGTGGTCGTTGAACACGACATAGCCCACATTCCAATCCGCAATCCGGGCGGGCAGGTCGGAATAGAGGTCGAGCATGTGGGTTTCGAACCGCAATTGCGGGCGCAGGTCGGTGACAACCTTGTCGCGTGTCGCACTGAGCGCGCCAAACACCTGATCGGCAAAGTCGAGCCCGCGTAGCCCGCCTTCCCAACTGACGAACTGGGCCATGACGGCGGTGGTGATGCCGTTGGCCGCGATCTCGGCCTCGGCGGCCACGATGCCGTCGTTCATCTGTTTCATCGCGCCCCGGCGCGGGGCCATGTGCCGTTCGAACCCGTCGCCGTGCACATCGACAATCCCGGGCAGAATCCGGTAACCGCGCAAGTTAACCGCACGGCCGACCGGCGCATCGGCAACCACGCCGCCCGCAATCGAAAGGCGGGTGTCTTCGACGCCGGAGGGCAGCAACACTTCTGCCGCGACGAGGTCAATCTCGATCATCACCGTTTCCTGTCAAACAGTCCCCGTCGGGACAGCCGAGCTGTTCCAACACCGCATCGACCCAGCGCAATTCGCGGTCGAAGGATCCGTTTTCCAAAAAGGTGAGCACCTGCGCAATGACATTCGGGTTGTTCATCATGAATGTGTGCGTGACCGGCAACACGATATGGTCCTGCATACCGGCGACGGGGGTCGAGACCACCGACACCTTGCCGTCATCCCGCCCCGGCAACAGCGACGAGAAATAGGGGTTGAGCGATTGTTCCCCCGCGATCACACCGACCGGATAGGTCACGGCGGGCAAGCGGCGCGGCAGGCTGTCGGGCCCTGTGCCCAATTGCCGTCCCGCCGGGCCATTGAACCAGCCAAACGCTTCGAGATCCCCGAGTTCATCCACCACCTCGCTGCCGCGGTTGGGCGGGGCCAGCATCACCGTGCGCCCCATTCGGGCCGGTGTCGGATTGTTGGCAAACCAGTGGCGCACCAGAATGCCCCCCATGGAATGGGTCACGAAGTGCACGGTGTCGGTGCCGCACGCCTTGATCGCGCGCGGCATGACATCCTGCGCCAGGGTCTGGACCGTTTCGGACGTCGAGGGGTAGCCGGGCCGCACGACCCGGTAGCCATCCGCAAGCAGCGCCTGTTCCAGCACCACCAGCGACGCTTCGGTTCGGGCAAGCCCGTGCAAGAGCACCACGCAATCCGCGCGGGCCGTGGTGGCAAGAAGGGACATGACAAGGGCAGTAATCCATCTCATGGCTTTCAGATAGCCCCTTGGGTGCGGTTATGGAATGATGACGCGTCGTCGAAATTTCAAAGGCCCGAACATGCGTCCCAAATCCCCCCGCCTTGCCGTGCGTGCCGTCATTGTCGAAGACGGACGGTTGTTGATGGTAAACGCCTGGCATACGTCCAAAAGCGATCTGATGTGTGCGCCGGGCGGCGGGGTCGAGGTGGGCAGCAGCCTGCCCGCCAACCTGGCACGCGAGGTGCACGAGGAGACGGGTCTGACCATCGAAGTGGGCGCGCCCTGTCTGGTGAACGAATACCACGATGCGCCCAGCCAGTTTCATCAGGTCGAGGTGTTCTTTCGCTGTCGGGTGGTGCCCGGCACCCCCCGCCCGGACGTGTGGCATGATGCCGAAGCCGTCGTGACCGAGCGGCGCTGGCTGACGCGCGAGGACCTGGCGGCGGTGCCGCACAAGCCCGACAGTCTGGGCCGCGTGGCGTTTGGGGAGGGGGCCGTCAGCTATGACCCGCTGGAACCTTTGGCGCGGTAACCGCCACTGCAATCCCGCCGACAACCAGGGCCGCGGACAGGCCCAGCAGCACCGAAAGCGTCTCTCCCAACAGCAGCGCCCCGGCCACGATGGCAATGATCGGCACGCTGAGTTGCACAACCGCGGCCGTTTGTCCGGCCAGCCGGGGCAGGATGCTGTACCACAGCGCGTAGCCCAGCCCGGATGTCACGGCCCCTGACAGAATGGCCAGGGCGATACCCGAGGGCGCCGCATGCAGGCCAGTCCCCAAAAGCAGCATCGCCAGAAGTGGCAGCGTCCAGACAAAGTTGGCAGCCGTGGCTGCCAACGGGTCGCGCGCGCCCTTGCCCGCCAGCGTGTAGGCGGCCCACCCCAGCCCGGCGATGACCATGAGCATCGCGCCCGTCAGATCGCCGCCGCCGCCATCCCTGGGCCAGAGCGCCAGCAGCAGGCCTGCAAACGCGATGCCGGCCCCGGTGATTTGCCGCACTGTCGGCGCGCTGCCGCGCAGGGCGGACCAGCCGAACATGGTGACCTGGACCGTGCCAAAGAGGATGAGCGCCCCAAGCCCGGCATCAAGCGTCACATAGGCGAGCGAGAACCCGATCATGTACGCCCCGAGGCTGAGCGCGCCGACGATGCGGCCGCGGTCCAGCATCGGCAGCGCCCCACCCCGCACCGTCAGGATCATGCACAGCGCCACCGCGCCCGCCAGCACCCGGATCATGGCAAAGCTGGACGGGTCAATTGCGCCACTGTCCACGGCCATGCGGTTCAGGACCGAATTGGCGGCAAAGGCGATCATGGTCAGGCAGACAAGCAGGGGCAAAGGCATCATGTCAGCGATGTGGAATGCCAAGGTTGCCAATGGCAAGGGCGGTTCCAAGGTCTGACAGAAAGGTGTTCACCTGTGCAGCGGTCGTAAAGCGGTACGTGGTCTTGTCCGCCGGGGCCGTGTCGTAGAGCGCCTGCAGTTTCGCCCGCGACCGGTGCCGGGTGCGCCAGATGAACGCGAGGAATTCAAGGCTGAACTGTTCCGGACACCCCTGCGGCAGGTCGGGCCGGGTGTGCCCGTAGTGGCGCACGGTCCGCCACAGCACCCGGCGCAGGCGCAGCATGAGCGGCAGGTCAAGCCAGATCAGCGTGTCCGCGCGCGCCAGCCGCTGCGCATAGGTCGCGCTGTGCCCGCCTTCGAAGATCCACTGCGGCTCTGCGATCACATCAAGGGTCATTTGCGATTTCTCGGCCCTGTCCCGTTCGACCCAGCCCGCTGTCCAGTGGATGTGATCCATATGGATGACCGGCAGGAACGTCTTTTCGCCCAACCGCCGGGCGAGTGTCGATTTCCCCGACCCCGGTTGGCCTATGATCATCACGCGTTGCATGGCGGGACGTTCGCCGAAGGCGCGGGCGCGTGCAAGAGGTGCGGTGCGACACGCGACCTGCGGACAGGGATACGACAGGCCGGACCATGTGTGCGCCTGATCCGCCCTGTCGTGTCGCCGGGGCCGCAGCCAGTCCGTCACGCAAGGATGTCCTTCAGCAAAAGCTGCCCCATCAAAGGCCCCGCGTGCATGACGTCATCGGCCCTGTGCAAATCATCCGTGCCGAATTTTGTTGCGCCCACGCGGTAGTCTTCCTTGGTCAGGCAGGCCCGCGTTATGGTTTCGGCGGGCTGCGGCACCACGGTCACGTCGGTCACATCCGCAAAGGCAGCAACATGTGCATCGTTGTAGGCGCGCGCAAGGTTGGCACCGTCCTTGCGGTTCAGGATACGCTTGAGACCGTTCAAGTTGGGACGATGGGTCAAAGTGCCCTCTGCCAGAAAGGGGGCGGGCAGCACGCAGATTGGCACAGCGCAGTGCGCGCGCGCCTCGGCCGCGATGCGAAAGGCATAGTTGCTTGTTATTATGCCTTTCAGACACTCGTGGAAGGCCGCAGAGGTCAAAAGCCGCCGTCTGTTCGGGGGCGCATTTAGGGAATTGACCGCCTCGACAACAAGAGCGCCGCCATTCCAGTCGGAAACAACATGGTCCCTCAGAATATTGAAGATATTGAACATCGTGACGGTGTGAGACACGAATACGATCTTGTCGAACTTCGTAAGTTCAATTCTGTCGGAATATCCGCCACTTTTCCAGAACGCGGCCAATTCCGGGCCCATCGCCATCAATTGCGATCCCTGATAGGAGAATTGATCTTCGAATTGGCGTGGCCAGGTCACGGCGGTAATGTCACACTCTGACTTGGAATATGCCTTGGCCGCTTCCATCATCATCGCAAGATGGCTGTCGCCGATCATACAAATCTTCATTTGTCTGCAAAAACCTCAAGCAGCATTTCTTCGCAGATCAGAGCATCGTCCGCGTCCAGATCGTCGAACCCGGGCGCGGCGATGGGCTGGGGATCCTCCATGTCGGGTTTGCGTATTTCCGCGTGGGCCTCAAAGAAAACCGACATCACCCGATCCACGGCAGAGCGCCCAACGGTCCGCAGGTTCGCAGTGTAGGACCCGGACACGAACGGCACGCCGCATACCAGTTCGTAGGACGGAAAGTAATCGACATTGGGATGGCTCAACGCGAGCTCTTCTGCTGCGGCCCGCAACACGGACTTGGAGTACGTCGTGGCCGCAAGCACATGTGTGTCGGTCGCGGTTGCGGTCAGCGGAACAGGGGACACCGTCAGCAAGAGGCTGATGTCCGGTGCGATGTCGCGCATCAGTTCGAAGGCGATGTTCATGTCCTCGACCACCTCGTTGAAGCGGAAGTTGACGAAGGAATGGCGGGCCGGGTCATAGGTGCCCGCAACGACACCCGGCGCCGTGGGAAACGCCAAACCGGTCCTGGTATCTTGCCATGCTTCGGTCAAACCCAGAGTGAAGATGAACATGTCCGCCGTCTCGAAGATGGAGCGCACGCGGTCGAGGTGATCGCGCCGGTGCGCCTTCAGCGCGTCAACGCTGGCGTATCCGTGGGGTTCGATGCCCGGTCGCAGGCCGTCAAAAAAGGCGCCGTCCTGACCCCAGATCGCTTCTTTGTGCACGTCGCCCGTGACGGCGTCGGTCAGCAATTGCCGCAATTGCCGGGCCGTGTAGATGTTTCCGTATCGGGCCGAAAACAGGTCATACCCGTATCTCTTGGCGACGTCCGGTGGCATGCCGTAGGGGGCAGGTTCGACGTCTACGAGGGTCAAATCGGATTTCTTGATATAGGCGCCGATATTCTGGGCAAAGCAACTTCCGGCCGTCGCGATCTGATCCCCCGTCTTCAACTGGCGTTTCGGGCGAAACATCTGATTGGAAAGAAAGTCTTGGCTGTCGCGACAGATTTTCCAGAAGGCCGATTTCTGCTGGGACGAATAGGGCATTGACCTGCCTTCCGGGCACAAGGGTTTTCCCAGAGTGCGGATTAGTCCGGCGCTTCGTCAAGTCCGAATGTCCGTGGGTCTGGCACTTGCGGCACGGGCACGGACAGGGGCGTGACATGGCCCCTGGCCGTAGGGGTCACGCCATGCGGTTCAGCCTGATGCAAACACTCTGCCACGCCCGAAGTACTGCCGCGACGCATCCCCGATCTGACCAAAGCCGAAGGCGCAAGGGCGGCCTTGGTGTGCGGGCAGCGCCGCGAGCCGGCACCGGATCATCTGGTCGCGTCGGTGCCCAAGCGGACAAAGGCGTCCTCCTTGACCCGCCAATGGGCCCGTACCGTATGCGCTTAGCCAACCATGCCAAGCAACGGCAGAAGTGGCAGCAGGAACAAGATCGCTTCGAAGCCAAAGCCGCCGTCATCCCCGTCTTCTTCTGCGCCGTCCGCTTGCATGTCGTCCAGCGGCGGGCCCTCGTCCGTGACCGGCAACGTCGGGAATGGCGGCACGGGGGACCCATCACCGTCGTCCCCGACCTCTGGCGGCGAGAACGCCAGCGTTTGCACCAGTTCGTCGGCCAGGATGGCCCCAAAGTCATCCTCGTAATGCAGCCCATCGCGAAACATGTCCGATGCAGCGACATCTGCATCTTGGGCAACGGTGTCGGGGTCCAGCGTTTGTACCGTCGGATCCGCGTCCGCGACCTCCCGTTGTTCGGCAATGACGGTGTCCCAGCCAACGCGGTCCGGGGCGTCTGGCGCGTTCTCTGACAATTCGAGAATGGTCACGTTTGCAGTATTCATGCCCACGTCGATGTCGCCCATTGCGGTCGAAACATCGTCCCGGAACCCGTCAATCAATTCGTCCAGCGTTTCGCCATATCGGTCGGCGCCGCCTGCGAAAAACGTGTCCGCCTCGCCCTGGACCCAGATCATGCCGCCAAAGACCCGATCATCGTCAGCAAGCAGCGCGTTGATCGTTTCGACGGTCAGGTCCTCTCTCAATTCATCTGGATTGCTCCAATCCAGTTGGTTTTCCCGTTCCCGGGTCAACGGTGCGCCCGCATCGAAAACGCGAATAAGTTCGTAATTGCCCAAACCATATTCATCGTCGAATGCCTGTTCGATTTCGCTGGACAGGAAGCCAACATTACTTTGGCCTGCCAAAACAAATACCGGTGTTGTCATAGCGCGATGCACCTCCGTTTGAGCAAAGAGGTACGCGCACTTGGTTAAATCCGGGCTAACACTGTCAGCCCAGGTTTCGGTGATGGAAGTATGATTTTACAAATTGAAATTTCACATCAAGTCAATAAAGGTGAATTTTTTCCTAATTTCACAACCCGGGGACATTCCTGTTGGGTGTGGATTGCGTAAAAAGGGGTCGCCGCGCCGCCACCCCTGCGCAGGTGCCAACGCAAAAGGGGCCGCCCGAGGCAGCCCCTTTCATCCATCCGGTCAAGCGGTTGCTTGCCCTTTCGTGGTCGCACAAGTCGGCTGAACGCCGCCTTGTTGCTTACATCATGCCGCCCATGCCGCCCATGTCGGGCATGCCGCCGGGGGCACCGCCTGCGCCTTCTTTGGCGGGCTTGTCGGCCACCATGGCTTCGGTCGTGATCAGCAGCGACGCGACCGAGGCGGCGTCTTGCAATGCGTGGCGCACCACTTTGGCGGGGTCGATCACGCCGAACTTGAACATGTCGCCATATTCTTCGGTCTGCGCGTTAAAGCCAAAGGTCACGTCACCGCTTTCGCGGATCTTGCCCGCAACCACGGCACCGTCGACGCCTGCGTTTTCGGCGATCTGGCGCAGCGGCGCTTCGATGGCCTTGCGCACGATGCCGATGCCGACGTTCTGGTCGTTGTTGTCACCGGTCAGCCCGTCAAGCGCCTTGCCTGCCTGAACCAGAGCAACACCGCCGCCCACAACAACACCTTCCTGCACGGCAGCGCGGGTGGCGTTCAGGGCGTCGTCGACGCGGTCCTTACGCTCTTTCACTTCGACTTCGGTCATGCCGCCGACGCGGATCACCGCAACACCGCCTGCCAGCTTGGCAACGCGCTCTTGCAGCTTTTCACGGTCGTAATCGGATGTGGTTTCCTCGATCTGGCCGCGGATCTGGGCAACGCGTGCCTCGATCTCGGCTTTCTCGCCATTGCCGTCGATGACCGTGGTCTCGTCCTTGGTGATTTGGATGCGCTTGGCGGTGCCCAGCATGTCCATGGTCACGTTTTCCAGCTTCATACCCAGATCTTCGGAGATCACCTGGCCGCCTGTCAGGATCGCGATGTCCTGCAGCATGGCCTTGCGGCGGTCACCAAAGCCGGGGGCTTTGACGGCTGCAATCTTCAGGCCGCCGCGCAGCTTGTTGACAACCAGGGTTGCCAGCGCTTCGCCTTCGACGTCTTCAGCAATGATCAGCAGGGGTTTCTGCGACTGGATCACCGATTCCAGCAGCGGCACCATGGGCTGCAGCGACGACAGTTTCTTTTCGTGCAGCAGGATCATGCAGTCTTCGAGCTCGGCGGTCATCTTGTCCGCGTTGGTCACGAAGTAGGGGCTCAGGTAACCGCGGTCGAATTGCATCCCTTCGACGACATCGGTTTCTGTTTCCAGACCCTTGTTCTCTTCGACGGTGATGACACCCTCGTTGCCGACCTTCTGCATCGCGTCCGCGATCTGCTGGCCGATTTCGGCTTCGCCGTTGGCCGAGATGGTGCCGACCTGTGCCACTTCGGCGCTGTCGTTCACTTCGCGCGAGGCGGCCTTGATCGCTTCAACGACTTTGGCGGTTGCCATGTCGATGCCGCGCTTGAGGTCCATCGGGTTCATGCCTGCGGCAACCGATTTCATGCCTTCCTTGACGATGGCCTGGGCCAGCACGGTGGCGGTCGTTGTGCCGTCACCCGCTTCGTCGTTGGTACGCTGGGCCACTTCCTTGACCATTTGCGCGCCCATGTTCTCGAACTTGTCTTCCAGTTCGATTTCCTTGGCAACCGACACACCGTCCTTGGTGATGCGGGGTGCGCCGAAGGATTTGTCCAGCACCACGTTGCGGCCTTTGGGGCCCAGTGTCACTTTGACGGCGTCCGCCAGAATGTTCACGCCTTTCAGCATGCGCCCGCGGGCATCTGTGTCGAATTTGACGTCCTTAGCCATTTTGAATTCTCCTGTGAGAGTTTCGATCAGGGATCAGAGAAGCGGGGCCGCTTACTCGATGATCCCCATGATGTCGCTTTCTTTCATCATCAGCAGCTCTTCGCCGTCGATGTTGACTTCGGTGCCGGACCACTTGCCGAACAGCACCTTGTCGCCGGCTTTGACACCCATTTCGATCAGCTCGCCGCTGTCCTTGCGGGCGCCGGGGCCTGCGGCCACGATTTCGCCTTCGCTGGGCTTTTCCTTGGCGCTATCGGGGATGATCAGCCCGCCAGCGGTTTTCTCTTCGCTTTCCGTGCGGCGTACCAGCACGCGGTCATGAAGCGGTTTCAATGCCATCTTTGCAGCTCCTTGAGGCTCAAAGTTACTCTCCCTTGACCCCGGATTCGGGGCCGTTAGCACTCATTACGTGCGAGTGATAACGTGGCGTAGGTAAGGAAGCGCCCGCGCCGAGTCAAGCACCGCCAACACCAAAAAATGCACGGCTTTGTCCGCACCTGTCTTGGCAAGCTTTGCCCCTGCCCCTAGCCTGCCGAAAACAAGAGCGAGGCGACAATGCACACATTTGTTCGATCCTGTCTGGCCGCCTGCGCCTTTGTGCTGCCGGGCCTTGCCATGGCAGCCTGCACCGGCGCCGATCTGAGAGAAACGCTCACCCCGCAGGACAAGGCAGAGATCGCGTCACAGGTCGCGTCGATGCCCTATCCCGAAGGCAACCATTGGCAGGCAACGCGGGGCGATCAGACCATTGCCCTGATCGGCACCATGCATCTGCACGATGCGCGGATGGGGGCCATCGTCGATCGCCTGAGACCGACCATCGCTGGCGCGGACCTGCTGTTGGTCGAGATCACGTCGGACGAGGAAGCGGCCATGCTGAACGCCATCGCAACCGATCCTTCAATTGCCTTTCTGACGGACGGGCCCAGCCTGATTGATCTGGTGGCCCCGGACGTGTGGACCGAGCTGGCAGCTGCCGTGCAGAAGCGCGGTGTGCCACCTTTCATGGCTGCGAAGTATCAACCGTGGTTTTTGTCACTGACCCTGGCCCTTGCGCCCTGTGCCGCGGCGGACGTGCAGGCAGGCAAACCCGGTCTCGACAAGCAGATCATCGGTGCGGCGGACGCCGCGGATGTCCCTGTTGCGGGCCTCGAGACCTTTCGCGAGGTGTTTGACCTGATGGCGTCTGACCCGCTGGAAGAGCAACTGCGCTTTCTGCCGCTGACCATACAGATGGAGCGGACGGTGAATGATGCGACCGCCACGACTATCGCAAGCTATTTCGAAGAACGACATGGTGAGTTGTTGGCCTTTTCGCAGGTATTCACGCGCGGACAGATCGATATTGCCGCAGATGAGTTTGACGCCCTGTTTGACGAGATGATGGGTATGCTGCTTGATCAGCGGAACCTGATGTGGATGGACCGGATCGATCAACGCACAGAGCGCAACATCGTCATCGCTGTGGGGGCCGCGCATTTGTCGGGCGAAACCGGGCTGCTGAACCAACTGGCCCTGCGCGGGTACACTGTGGAACGCCGCCCCTTTTAGGTCCTGGACGTCTCGGTCGGTGCAAGACAGAGCGTAACCCTTTGGCCCATGCGGTCGGGTGACGGTCGACCGTCCAATTCTGCACATGTCCCCGGCGCCACAGGTCATCCCCAGCCGTCCGCACCGCTGCGCGCAAAAGTCCGGACGGAGGTGACTATGACCCACCTGACCAAACCCGTTTCTCAGGCTGTCCTGATCGTACGCGGTTTCGCCCTTGCGGGCGTTGATGTGGGCCAGTCGCTGGGTACAGCCGAGGCCGATATGCGCGCCGCGCTTTGCCGCACGCCAAGGCGCCTTAGGCCCCAAGCACCCGCCCGGACTGCGCCACCGCCTCGGCCCCCTTGGGCGTCAGACCGTAGACACCTTTTTCCACCTTCTCGAACCAACCGTAATGATCATCGCGCATCATTGTCGTGGCGCGGGCCACACCGGTTTCGCGCGCGACATCCGCGCCCTTGCTCGCGCCAACCTCGAACAGATACATCGCAAGTTTGACAGCATCCTGCCTGTACGCCGTGACCAGCCCGACACGGGTCTGACCACCGTCATTCGGATCCCCTTGCCGCGCCGCAAATTCGCGCAGCAATTGCCCCTGTCGCCTGGTGTTCTTGCGGGGCGCATAGGGTCCGGGGTCGCAATGCACCTGCACCAGATCATCGGACAGTCGCACCGTCATCAGCCCCAGCCCAAGACGGCGACACAGCCTGGTCATGTCCCTGGCCGCTTTCTGAAACCGTTTGCCCTTGCCGCGTTCAACGGCCATGTAAACATCATCACTGACCGCAAGCCGGGCGACGCATTGATGCACCAAGGCGAGGGAGAACCCGGTTTTCAACTCGACAATGACGGGAGGTTCACCGCCCCGCACCGCCACCACATCTGCCGCGCCAACTTCGGATTTCACCACGTACCCCTGCCCTTCGAGGAAGGTTTTGACAGCAGGATAAAGATCGGTTTCGCGGGTGGTCACGTCGGCGGTCCAGGCATTTGGCCTGTGCGAAGAAACCCCCGCACGGACCAGTTGGCAAGTCCTATCGCCCGCCGGTGCGGCCCGGGAACCGTGGCGGGCGGCCACCGCGCACTTGCATGCGCAGGGTCTGGCCAGGCCTGCGGTTCAGGTCAGGACGTGCAGGTGGACGGGCCTTGGATGGCGTGCGGATGGTGCCCGGCTTGCGGGCTGGGGGTTTCGATCTGGGCATGAGGTGCCCCTTCTGTCTGAAATGGATGGGACTGCGCGACGCGCAGCACGATCCCCGCGGATGCGGGTCAGGCAGGCTTGTCCATTGAAAAACACTCCTCTGAAAACAGGGCGCGCGGGGCGCGCGGAACACTTTGGCGGTCAGACCAGGCTGTTCATTTTCAGAGCACTCCTCGGGATGTGTAAGCGCCCAGTTTACCGCAATACGCACGGCGCGACAATTGCACTCTGTCCGTCCCCCGTGACACGGCAGGCAAGGTTGCTATAAGGGCGCGAAATTGACGCTTTCGGTAAGGACGCACCGCCATGACCACCCTTGTTTTCGGCCACAAATCACCAGACACGGATTCAACCGGATCAGCCATCATCTGGGCCTGGTACCTGAACGAGATCAAGGGCGTGGCCGCCGAACCCGTTCTGCTGGGCGAGCCCAACACCGAAGCGGCATTTGTTCTGAAGAAGTGGGACCTGCCCAAGCCGCGCATCATTGATGGCGTGGATGCGGATCAACCCGTGGTTATCGTGGACACGAACAACCCGGCCGAGTTGCCCGATGCGATCAATGATGCCGACATCACGGCCATCATCGACCATCACAAGCTGGTGGGCGGGCTGGAGACCAAGGGCCCGATCGACATCCGTATCGAGCCGCTGGCCTGCACGGCCACCATCATGTGGAAGATGATCGGCAAGGACATGGCCCAGATGCCCACGGGCATCAAAGGCGCAATGCTGTCCTGCATCCTGTCCGATACGCTCGAATTCCGCTCGCCCACCACGACACAGGAAGACACCGCCATTGCCCATGACCTGGCAAAGGATCTGGGGGTGGACCTGTCGGCCTATGCATTCGAGATGTTCGAGGCGAAGTCTGACGTGTCTGCGTTTTCGGACGCTGAATTGCTGCGCATGGACAGCAAGGAATACGAAGTGGACGGCACGCAGTTCCGCGTATCCGTGTTGGAAACCACCGCACCCAAGCTGGTGCTGGACCGCAAGGACAGCCTGATGGCGTCCATGGTGGATGTCGCCAAGGAAGACGGCGCGGACGAAGTGCTGCTGTTTGTGGTCGACATCCTGAACGAAGAGGCCACCATGCTGATCCCGAACGACCGGGTTAAGGGCGTGGCAGAGAAGAGCTTTGACGCCACCGTGTCCGGCGACACGGTCGTGCTGCCCGGCGTCATGAGCCGCAAGAAGCAGATTATTCCGCACCTCAAAGTTTGAGCGCGCGGGGCGGAGGGCACCTGCGCCTTACGATTTAAGATGCGAAGGCGGGCAATTGGCCCGCCTTACCTTTTTGTGCAAGCCTCCCGTCAAAGGGAGGACATCATGCGCACCATCAAGACAGAGAAAGATGGCCGGATCGGTCGCATCATCCTGAACCGTCCGGAGGTGATGAATGCCATCGACGACGATCTGCCCCGCGAATTGCAGGCCGCCGTCGAAGCATTTGATGCGGACCGCGATGTGCATGTGATGATCCTGTCGGGTGCAGGGCGCGCGTTCTGCGCAGGCTATGATCTGGCGCATTACGCCCAGGACCCCGACAACAGGATCACGCAGGACATGCCCTGGGACCCCATGCAGGATTATCAGTTCATGTGGGCCAACACACAGTGCTTCATGTCACTGTTTCGCGCGATGAAACCCGTGGTCGCAAAAGTGCACGGGTTGGCGTTGGCCGGGGGGTCCGACATCGCGTTGTGTTGCGATATGGTGGTGATGGAGGATACGGCGCAGATCGGCTACATGCCGGCCCGCGTCTGGGGCTGCCCGACAACAGCGATGTGGGTATACCGGCTGGGACCCGAGCGCGCCAAGCGGATGCTGTTGACCGGGGACAAGATCAGCGGCACCGAAGCGGAACACATGGGGCTGGTGTTGAAATCCGTGCCCGAGGACCGGCTTGACGCAGAGGTCGACGCCCTGGCGGCGCGAATGGCGTCGGTACCGATCAACCAGCTTGCCATGAACAAGATGGTCATCAACCAGACCCTTGAGGCGACACTTACCCAGACCCAGCGCCTGGCCACCGTGTTTGACGGGATCACGCGGCACTCGCCCGAAGGGCTGAACTTCAAAGCCCGGTCCGAGGCCGTCGGGTGGAAACAGGCCGTCAAAGAGCGGGACGAAGGCCTGTATGACTGGACGCGGGATCATCCGTTGAATGATCCGGCGCGCCGCGTGGACAAGGGTCCGGCACGCTAGCCCCTTTCGCCCCCGCCCTGTCTGTGGCAGACCCCGGGCATTCCCTTGCTGCCGGAGACGTCATGGCCCAGATCATCACTTCCCTGTCCGACATTTCGGACCGCTACGATGCGTTGTTTGTCGATCTGTGGGGCTGCGTGCACAATGGCGTGCATGCGCTGCCCGACGCGGTGGCCGCGTTGCGGACCTACCGTGCCAAGGGTGGCAAGGTTGTGCTGGTCACCAACTCTCCGCGTCCGCGGGCCGGTGTCACGAAACAACTGGTGCATTTTGGCGTTCCGGACAATGCGTGGGACACCATTGCCACCTCTGGCGACAGTGCGCGTGCCGCGATGTTTCGGGGCATGGTGGGAACCAAGGTGCATTTCATCGGCCAACCCGGGGAGGAGAAATTCTTTGACCCGATTGGCGTGATCAAGGACCCGGTCAAGATCGAGATCGTTCCGCTGCAGGAGGCCGAAGGGATCGTGTGCACCGGCCCGCGGGATCCGCTGGCCGATCCCGATGTGATGCGCCCCGAATTTCTGATGGCCAAACAGCTGGGGCTGAAGTTGCTTTGCGCAAATCCCGACATTGTTGTCGACCGAGGGGAGGTGCGCGAATGGTGTGCTGGCGCGCTGGCCAAGCTGTATACCGAGATGGGAGGCGAGAGCCTGTATTTCGGCAAGCCGCATCCGCCGATCTATGACCTGGCGCGCAGGCGGTTGGCAGAGCTGGGTGTGGACGTGCCGGGCAGCGGCATTCTGGCCATCGGTGACGGGGTTCTGACGGACATTGCAGGGGCCATGGGTGAGGACATTGATTCTCTGTTCATCTCGGGTGGGCTGGCCGCGGCGGAAACCAAAACGTCGCATCAACCGGACGAAGATGCGCTAAGAACCTATCTGGAAAAGGAAAAATCGGCCCCGACCTTTGCAATAGGGCATCTGCGCTGACCTTCTTTTCGCTTGATTTTCTGCGTGCGCAAAGTAATTACATTGCGTGAAGGCCGCGCTAGCGGTCAGAAAATTACCGGAGCCTTTCCATGTTGGACAACCTGCCCCGCGGCACGATCTGCATCGAGGACATCGAAATGGGGATGTCCCGTCACCTGCGCAAAGTCGTCACGGACGAGGACATCGAGATGTTCGCGCAGGTGTCGACAGACCGGAACCCGGTGCATCTGGACGACGATTATGCCCGTGACACCATCTTTGCGGGGCGCATTGCCCACGGGATGCTGACAGCTGGTTTGATCTCGGCCGTGATTGGGGAACAGCTTCCCGGCCACGGCACCGTCTATATGGGCCAGTCGCTCAAGTTTCTGGCCCCCGTGCGGCCCGGCGACATGGTCTATGCCGAGGTGAAGGTCATCGATATCGATTTTGCCAAGCGCAGGGTCAGGTTGGACTGTCATTGTGCCGTCGATGGCAAGAAGGTGTTGATCGGCGAAGCCACAGTGCTGGCGCCATCGCGCAAGTTCGACTGATCCCAAGGACGCGCTGGCGCGCGACGACAAGTTCGAGGGGGCGCTGCCCCCGGCCTTGCGGCCTCCCCCGTCGTATTTCCGGTCGGAAGAAACTGCATCTTGCCCTTGTGACGGCGCGTGGCTAGGCAGGGCCCATGAAGATCATCCGGGATTATCAGTATGTGGACGCCGCCGACCGGGGCGCAAGCGTGGCGATCGGCAATTTCGACGGGGTACATGTCGGCCATCGTTCAGTTATCGAATTGGCGCAGAAAGCAGCCCCCCATGCACCGCTGGGCGTTCTGACGTTCGAGCCGCATCCGCGCGAATACTTTGCCCCCGACGCCCCCCCGTTTCGGTTGATGAGCCAGGCCGCACGTGCAAGCAGACTGGAAAAGATGGGGCTGCGTTATCTGTTTGAATTGCCGTTTCACGCAGGCCTGGCGGGGCTGAGCCCCGAGGATTTCGCGCGTGATGTGATTTGTGAAGGCCTGGGCCTGGGTCATGTTGTCGTGGGGTCCGATTTCTGTTTTGGCAACAAGCGGGCGGGCACGGCGCGCGACCTGGTGCAATTTGGTCAGGCCATGGGGTTCGGGGTCACGGTTGCGCCGCTTCTGGCACACGAGGCGCGCACGGTGTCCTCGACGGCTATCCGCCAGGCCTTGACCGATGGTCGTCCGCAGGACGCTGCAGACATGCTGGGCCATTGGCACAGGATCGAAGGGCCCGTCATTGGCGGCGAACAGCGTGGGCGTACGTTGGGATACCCGACAGCAAACATGTCAATCGACGGGCTGCACCCGCCCGCCTTTGGTGTTTATGCCGTGTTGTTCAATGTTCTGGATGGGCCGCACAAGGGCGCCTATCACGGTGTGGCATCGCTGGGCGTCCGACCGATGTTCGGAGAAAACAAACCGAACCTGGAAACCTTTGTTTTCGACTTTTCAGGTGACCTTTACGGGGCACCGGTGTCGGTGGCTCTGGTCGCGCATCTGCGCGGCGAGGAAAAGTTCGACGGCCTGGAGACCCTGATTGCGCAGATGGATGCAGACAGTGCGCAGGCCCGTGCCATTCTGGCGAACCTATGAGCGATCCGATTGACCGCGCCGGTCTGCCCCCGCGATTTTGGGAAAACAAGCCCATTCACCAGCTGACCCGCAAGGAATGGGAAGCGCTGTGCGATGGGTGCGGCAAATGCTGTCTGAACAAGCTTGAAGATGAAGACAGCGGCGAAGTGGCGTTGACCCGCGTGGCGTGCCGGTTGCTGGATGACGACACGTGCCGTTGCGCGCATTACGACACCCGTCACCAGTTTGTGCCCGATTGCATTGTGCTCAAGCCCTCGAACATCGAGGAGCACCTGTACTGGATCCCGCAAACTTGCGCTTACCGCCTTGTATATGAACGCAAACCGCTTTTTGATTGGCATCCCCTGATCTCGGGCACGGCTGAGACAGTGCATGACGCGGGTCTGTCCATGCGCGGGCAGACCGTCAGCGAGTTCGATGTCGCCGACGAGGATTGGGAGGATCACATCATCGAAGAGCCGACCTGACCCTCACGCGGTTTTCAGGAACCCGGCCCAGAGCGGCGCAACCCGGTCGGGATGTGTGACAGGCCCCATGTGCCCCACCCCGTCCAGCGTTTCGGACTGGACCTGGGGCAGGCGCCGGGCGATGGCGCCATTCACGTCGGCCGCCCATGGGGACGTTGCGCCCGCCAACACCAGTGCAGGCATGGTCGCCCGGGCAAAGCGGCCAGGCGTCAGCAAACCGGCGCTGTCATGCAACAGGAACGGCGCGCTGTCAGGGACAAACCGGATGCGGTCTGTCATGTAGCGGCGGGCATTTGCCGGGATATCCTCCCATGCCGGCCCATCGCCCCACGCGCGATTGAAGGCGCGCGCTGCCCCCTCGTCATCCTGCGCCGCGAGTGCGGCATCGAAGTCGGCCGTGTCTGCGGCATAGCGATCCGCAAAGCCCGGATCATCCGCGAAGGCCGCTGCAAAATAGACCGGTTCGAACAGTGTCACGCTGCGCACGCGGGTTGGATGTTCGATTGCAATCCGCAACGCAACCGTGCCGCCAAAGCTGTGACCGATGATGTCGATGGGGTCCGGGCCAATATCGTCCAGCACGCGCAGCGCCATGGCCGTGGCTGTATCATGCATGACCCCCTGCCCGTCCCAATCGCCGGACTGGCCGTGGTTTGGCAGGTCATAGGCGTGCAAAGTCACCAGATCCCCGACCACATCGCCAAAAGCGCGCCACATGCCCGAATGCGCCAACGAACAATGGATGGCGAGGGCCGGACGTTCACCGGCCCCAAAGGCCCGGGTGTTGATGTGGGGGATCACAGTTTTCCGGACAGGTGCAGGTCCAGATCTTCAAGCTTGTCCTGGCCCCAAAAGCGTTGATCCCCATCGACGATGTAGAAAGGCGCACCAAAAACGCCCTTGTCCACCGCCTCTTCCAGATTGGCGGCATAGGTCTCTGCGCCGGAGAGCAGGCCGCTGTCGGCGAGAGATGGGTCAAATCCCGCTTCTGACAGGCAGGCCTTGATCACGTCATCCTCGGCGATGTCCTTCTGCTCGGCCCAGACCGCACGCAGGATCGCGTGCACCAGCGCGCCCAGATCACCGCCGCCCGCGGTCTGAGCGGCAATGATCGCGTATGACGAGGGTGCCGCATTGGTGGGCCAATGCGCCGGTTGCAGGTTAAACGGCAGATCGTGCTTTTTGGCCTGCCGCACCAATTCCTGTGCGCGGTATTCGATCCGGTTGATATGCCGATCCTTTGGCGGTGTGCCCCCGGTCCGGTCAAACAGAGCAATCACATCCAGCGGTTTATAGGTCACCGTTGCGCCATGCGCCTCTGCCAGCGCCTCGAACCGTTTCCCGGCCAGATAGGTATAGGGCGACAGCGTCGCAAAATAGTAATCGATCTGGGCCATTTTTGTCTCCGGCGGCAGGGTCTGCTGTTTCGCGCGACCGTACGCCCGTGCTAAGCGGAGTCAACATCACGAATCTGTCACAATCGTGCTGCGCGGGGACACGACATGCCAACCATTCAAGAGCCCAAGCTGATTTCGGGCAACGCCAATCTGCCATTGGCAAATGCCATCGCTCGGCGCATGTCGCTGCATCGCGGCGTCAATGTCGGCCTGGTCGATGCCCGTGTCGAACGGTTCAACGATGGCGAGATATTTGTCGAGGTGTTCGAGAACGTGCGCGGCGAGGACATGTTCATCATCCAGCCCACGTCGAACCCGGCCAATGACAACCTGATGGAACTGCTGATCATGTGTGACGCGCTGCGCCGGTCGTCGGCGGCCCGCATCACCGCGGTGATCCCCTATTTTGGATATGCGCGGCAGGATCGGCGGTCAAAGGCCCGTACGCCCATTTCATCCAAGCTGGTTGCCAATATGCTGGTCGGTGCAGGGATCGAACGGGTTTTGACAATGGACTTGCACGCGGCGCAGATCCAGGGGTTCTTTGATATCCCGGTCGACAACCTTTACGCCTCTCCGGTCTTTGCGCTGGACCTGAAAACCCAGTTCGCGGGGCAGATGGACGACCTGATGATCGTGTCCCCCGACGTGGGCGGCGTGGCGCGGGCCCGTGATCTGGCCAAGCGTGTGAACGCCCCCCTGTCCATCGTGGACAAGCGCCGCGAAAAGGCCGGCGAAGTCGCCGAGATGACCGTGATCGGGGAAGTGACCGGCAAGACCTGTGTGATTGTTGACGATATCTGTGACACCGCAGGCACATTGTGCAAAGCGGCCGAGGTTCTGATCGAAAATGGTGCAAAAGAGGTGCATTCCTACATTTCGCATGGTGTGATGTCCGGCCCGGCGGTCGAGCGGGTGACAAATTCTGTCATGAAGTCACTAGTCATCACCGACAGCATCCAGCCGACCGACGCCATCAAGGCCGCGCCCAACATCCGCATCGTGCCCACGGCCCCTGTCTTTGCACAGGCCATTCTGAACATCTGGCACGGCACGTCCGTGTCGTCCTTGTTCGAGGCCGAGACGTTGTCGCCCATCTATGACGGGATGTACGCGGCCGAGTAATGGGTCACCATCGTGCGTAGGCAACGCGATACGAGGCTACCCGCGCCTTACTTGCAAAGGGTCTTCATGGAAGATCCCGGTGCAGAACGCCCTGACCGCTACCCTTTCAACCTGCCGTGGCTGGGTGACGGTTTCGAACTGGAATTCAGCACGCCCGTCACGATCTTCGTTGGCGAAAACGGATCAGGAAAATCCACATTGCTTGAGGCCATCGCCGTGCTTTCGGGGTTTTCTGCGGCAGGCGGCGGTGCCTGGGCGGGCGCACCTGATACCAGCAATGATGAAAATGCGGCGGATCTGGCGGCACATTTGCGATGTGGGTGGCTGCCCAAGGTGCAGCGGGGCTGGTTTCTCAAGGCACAAAGCTTTGCTTCAGTCGCCAACGTGACGGTGGGCGACTACCTTTCGGCATCGCATGGCGAAGGTTTTGCCGCCATGATTCAGGACCGCATGTCCGGTCAGGGGTTTTCCTGTTGGATGAACCCGAGGCGGCGCTTTCACCACGCAAGCAAGCAGAATTGCTGGCTTTCTTGACCGAGATACAGACAGATGCAAGCGCGCAGGTCATCATGGCCACGCACTCACCCATCTTGATGGCGATCCCGTCGGCGACACTGTTGCGTATCTCGCATCGCGGCATATCCAGCATCGGACTGCGCAAGACGGAACACTTCCGTCTCTGGGCGTCTTTCGCGGCGGACCCCGATGCGTTTGTGCAATCTGCATGCAAGGACGAACTTGATCTGCTGACCTGAGCAGGTGGCAACGATATGGACTCGACACCCCTGCCCCCTTGCCCGAATATCGCGGCAAATAATGGGGAGATCGTAATGAAACCGTTTATCACCGCCGCCATCCTCGCACTCACCGCCTCAGCCGCATGGGCCGACGGCCACTGTGCCGCTGGCAAGACGCTGACTGACGGCACATTGACCATCGCCACCGGCAACCCGGCCTATTACCCTTGGGTTCTCAACGATGCGCCGGAAGCGGGTGAAGGGTTTGAGGCTGCCGTCGCCTATGCGCTGGCCGAGGAAATGGGATTTTCCGCGGATCAGGTCACCTGGGTGCGCACGTCGTTCGACGAGGCGATCCAACCCGGCGCAAAGAATTTCGACCTGAACATGCAGCAATATTCGATCACGGAAGAACGTGACAAGGTCGTGGACTTCTCTGCCCCCTACTACACCGCGCCCCAGGCGGTGATGACGACGCAAACCGTGGTCGAAGGTGGCGCAGAACCCACACTGGACAGCCTGAAGGGCCTGAAATGGGGGGTGGTGGCATCAACCACTGCCCTGCCCGTGGTCATGGAGCAAATCCAGCCCGATCAGTCACCGCTGGTCTATGACGACAATGCCAACATCACGGCAGCCATGCAGGCCGGCCAGATCGACGCAGCCTTGTTTGACCTGCCAACCGCGCTTTTTACTGCGGCCGTGCTGATGGACAATGGCGTGGTGCTGGGCCAATTCGACCCGGCGGCTGCGGAAAACCCGGATCAGTTCGGTATGCTGATGCCCGAAGGGTCGGCCCTGAAGGCCTGCGTGGATGAGGCCCTGGCTGCCATGACGGACAGCGGCAAATTGGCCGAGATAGAAGCACAGTGGCTTCAGGAAGCCACCGGAGTTCCCCTGATCCAGTGACACGGCGCGCCGCTTATGAGGCCCGGCAAAAGCGCCGGGCCAATACGATTGCGGGGGTCAGCACCATTGTCGTGCTGACCCTCGTCGTGCTTCTGGTCCCCCTCGCCCCGGGCTGGGACGCGGTACGTGCGTCTTTCTTCAATGGCGACGTGTTCCTGCGCGTCTTTCCCGATCTTCTGCGGGCCTTTACGCTGGATGTGGCGATCTTTGCCTGGTCGGTTCCGATGATCTTTGCGCTCGGACTTGCCATTGCGCTGGCACGCGGCAACACCAACCCGGCGCTGTTTCCGCTGCGGATTTTCGGGGCAATCTATGTCGATCTGTTTCGCGGCATCCCCGTGGTCTTGCTGGTCTATCTGGTGGGCTTCGGCATTCCCGGGCTGGGGCTGCCGCGCCCCTGGAATTCGCCCTATATCTGGGGCACCGTTGCGCTGGTCCTGACCTATTCCGCCTATGTGGCAGAGGTGCTGCGGTCCGGCATCGAAAGCATCCATGCCAGCCAACGCAATGCCGCCATCTGTCTGGGCCTGAACGAACGGGACACGATGCGCTACGTGATCCTGCCGCAAGCCATCCGGCGCGTGGTGCCTGCCAACATGAACATGTTGGTGGCGCTGCAAAAGGATGTCGCGCTTTTGTCCTTTATCGGACCGGTCGAAATTCTGCGGCAGGCGGGCATCTTCAAATCCCTGCTGGCGAACTTCACACCCTATGTGGCCGCCGCCGTGATCTTTTTGTGCATTACAGTGCCCGCCACGCGGTATGCCGACTATCTGATGAACAGGGACCGCGATGCCCGATCCTAGACTGTCGTTGCGTGGCGTGACCAAAAGCTTTGGCGACGTACAGGTGCTGAAGGGCATCGACATGGACATCGCAGCAGGCGAGATGGTGTGCCTGATCGGCGCATCCGGGTCGGGCAAATCGACGCTGCTGCGCTGTATGAACGGGCTGGAGCCGGTAGATGATGGCGAGGTGCGCCTGGACGGCGTCGACATCGCCGAGCCGGGGTTTGACCTTGGGCCGGTGCGTCAACGCATCGGCATCGTGTTTCAATCCTTCAACCTGTTTCCGCACATGACAGCCTATGACAACGTCGCCCTCGCCCCCCGCCGGGTGCTGGGCGAAGACGCGCGGGAGCGGATCGAGGCGCTGTTTGTCCGGTTTGGATTGGCCGATCACATGACGAAGTATCCCGACCAGCTGTCAGGTGGTCAGCAACAGCGGGTTGCTGTGATCCGGGCACTGGCAATGCGACCCCAGACGATGCTGCTGGACGAAATCACCTCGGCCCTGGACCCCGAACTGGTCGGCGAGGTTCTGGACGTGTTACGCCGCTTGCGAGATGACGGGATGACGATGGTGCTGGCAACGCACGAGATGGCCTTTGCCCGCGATGTAGCGGATCGCGTGGTGTTCATGGATCAGGGCGTAGTGGCCGAGGAAGGGGCGCCGGACCGTATCTTTTCCGCCCCCGAACGGGAGCGCACGCGCCAGTTCCTGGCAAGCGTGTTGCGCTAGGCGCGACAGGGTCCGTTTGTTAAATGCTGGCTAACCTTGCTGTGCAAAAAAACGTGCGTGCCATGGAAAGATCAAACGAGTGACCACCGAACCGCTCAACTCCAAAGTAAAGACCATTCTGGAGATTGGCCCGGTCGCGGCATTTGTCGTGATCTACCTGATCCTGCGGAACGATGTCTTTGTGATCGGCGGCACCGAGTACACCGGTTTTGTCGTCGTCGTTGCCGCGTTCATGCCCGTCTTTCTTGCGGCCACTGCGGCATTGTGGGTCCTGAGCGGCAAGGTTGCGCGGATACAGGTTGCAACGGCAGCCATGCTGCTTGTGTTTGGCGGGTTGAGCATCTGGCTGAATGACCCGCGTGTGTTTCAGATGAAACCGACCGCGATTTATCTTCTGTTGGCGGCGGTGCTCGGCGTCGGTCTGATGTTTGGAAAATGCTGGCTCAAGTTCATCATGGACGACATGATCCCCCTGAAGCCAAAGGGGTGGATGATTTTGACCAAGCGGTTGGTCACGCTGTTTGTCCTGTCTGCGGCCGCCAACGAATTGGTGTGGCGCACGCATTCAGAGAGGTTTTGGGTGCTGTTCGAAACACTCGTTATGCCGGTGGTGGTCTTTGCCTTTTTCGTCCTTCAAATCGGCTTGATCATAGATCATGCCAAGCTGGGGCCGTCGAAGAAAAAACGATGATCTGGGGTGGACGCGGTCGGCCTGGAGATGCAGCCGGACACCGTGTCGAATTGGGCAGTCAGTAAAGGTCCCACTCGTCCGCCTGCCGCAATTCGCCCATGGCGAGCCACGCGACACGAACGCGCGCCACGCGCGTGTCGCCCCAGGTGCGGAACACCAGGTCAAAACCGGCCTGCGTGATGGTTTCGGCCACCACGTCCGCCCGCAACGGGGTTTCATTGTCGACATCCCACATCGAAATGGACACGTGCACGGACGGCTCCGTCCGGAACGGCTCGGAAAAGGCGATGCGGCGACGACGCTCGCGTTGCCCGCGGCCGGTCCACATCTCCCCGCCATCTTCGAAATCGGAAAACAGGACGGTGTCGCCTTGGTCGATCCCTATCAGGTGATTGCGCAGTCGTTTCATAAGTTCGGTCTTGGGTTCGTCACAATGTCGTAACACGTCGCAACGGGAATTTAAGGGGCAAAACGCAAAAGGCCCCGCAAAAAGCGAGGCCTCGAACGTCTGTTCTACCTGACGTTACAGGCTGGGCTGCTTGGTGCTCAGACCAATTTCCCCGCCCATGGCGACCATGTCGGCCAGCAGCTTGGCGGCGTCATCCACAAGCCCGTTGTCGCCGTCCGCGACGTCCTTGGCGCGGGTGTAGGCATCCTGCACCTCATCGAACATCGCATCCATCTGCTCTTGGGTCATGTCACCCTTCGCCACCGCACGTTCGGCCAGAACGGACACGCCTGCGGCGCCGATCTCGGCAAAGCCGCCGGTCACGACATACTCATGTGTTTCACTGCCCGCCTCGACCTTCAGCACACCGGGGCGCAGGGTTGTGATTGTGGGGGCATGGTCGGCCATCACGGTCATGTCGCCATCCGCACCCGGGATTTGCACGGCGGACGCGTCCAGCGAGGCCAGGCTGCGCTCGGGCGATACCAAATCAAATTGCATCTTTGCCTCCTATCCGGGTGGTGGGCAGATTGCCCACCCTACCCTTGGGCGTTGTCGTAGGGTGGGCAATCTGCCCACCGCACTGTTTAGGCGGCGTCGGCGGCCATCTTCTCGGCTTTGGCTTTCACCTCGTCGATGCCGCCAACCATGTAGAAGGCACCTTCGGGCAGGTGGTCGTATTCACCCGCCACAACCGCCTTGAACGAGGCAATCGTGTCTTCCAGCGGAACCTGCACACCGTCCGAGCCGGTGAAGACTTTGGCCACGTCAAAGGGCTGGCTCAGGAAGCGCTGGATTTTCCGGGCGCGGGCCACGGTCAGCTTGTCCTCTTCCGACAACTCGTCCATCCCGAGGATGGCGATGATGTCCTGAAGCGACTTGTAGCGTTGCAGGATCTGCTGCACGTCCGAGGCCACCTTGTAGTGCTCTTCCCCCACGATCTGCGGGTCCATCAGACGCGACGAGCTGTCGAGCGGGTCCACGGCGGGGTAAATACCCAGCTCCGAAATCGCGCGGGACAGAACCGTTGTCGCATCCAGGTGCGCAAAGGTGGTGGCAGGCGCAGGGTCGGTCAGGTCGTCCGCAGGCACGTACACGGCCTGGATCGATGTGATCGAACCCGACTTGGTCGAGGTGATCCGTTCCTGCATCGCACCCATGTCGGTGGCCAGTGTCGGCTGGTAGCCCACCGCCGAAGGAATACGGCCGAGCAAAGCCGAAACCTCGGAGCCCGCTTGCGTGAAGCGGAAGATATTGTCGACGAAGAACAGAACGTCCGTACCCGACGCGTCACGGAACTGTTCCGCCAGCGTCAGACCGGTCAGGGCCACACGTGCCCGCGCTCCGGGAGGTTCGTTCATCTGACCGTAAACCAGAGCAACCTGGCTTTCTTCCAGATTGTCGGGCTTGATCACGTTGGATTCGATCATCTCGTGATACAGGTCGTTGCCCTCACGTGTCCGTTCACCCACACCGGCGAACACAGAGTAACCCGAGTGCACTTTGGCGATGTTGTTGATCAGTTCCATGATCAGAACGGTCTTGCCCACACCAGCACCGCCGAAGAGGCCGATTTTACCGCCCTTCGAATAGGGGGCCAGCAGGTCCACAACCTTGATTCCGGTCACCAGGATTTCGGATTCGGTCGACTGTTCGGCGAATTCAGGCGCAGGCGCGTGAATGGCGCGCTTTTCCTCGGCCTCGACCGGACCACCTTCGTCCACGGGCTCGCCCACGACGTTCAGGATACGGCCCAATGTCTTGGGGCCGACGGGCACCATGATCGGGCCACCTGTGTCGGACACTTCCTGGCCCCGCACCAGACCTTCGGAACTGTCCATCGCGATGCAGCGCACGGTGTTTTCACCAAGGTGCTGTGCGACTTCCAATACAAGGTTGTTGCCATTGTTGTCGGTTTCCAGAGCGTTCAGAATCTCTGGCAGGTGGTCATCGAACTGCACGTCGCAGACGGCCCCGATGACTTGTGTGATTTTGCCTTTAGCATTTGCCATTTTTCGTCTCCGGATGTCTTACAGCGCTTCCGCGCCGGAAATGATTTCAATCAGTTCGTTGGTGATCACGGCCTGGCGCGAGCGGTTGAACTGGATGGTCAGCTTGTCGATCATCTCGCCCGCGTTGCGGGTCGCGTTGTCCATGGCGCTCATCCGGGCGCCCTGTTCGGACGCTCCGTTTTCCAGCAGGCCGGAAAAGATCGCTGTGGCGACGCCGCGCGGCAGAAGATCGGCCAGGATGGCTTCCTCGTCCGGCTCGTAATCATAAAGCGTGTCGGACCCTTCGTAGTCCTCCGGGATCGCAAAGGGGATGATCTGTTGTGCGGTGGGGATCTGCGTCACGACATTCTGGAACTTCGCAAAGAAGATCGTCGCCACGTCAAATTCGCCCGCGTCAAAGCGGCCCAGCACATCCTTTGCCACACCCTGCGCATCCGCGTAGGACATCCGCTTGACCTCGGACATGTCCACGTGACCGACAAAGTCATTGCCGAAATCACGTTTCAGCTGGTCGCGGCCCTTCTTGCCAACGGTCAAGATCTTGACCTTCTTGCCGGCGGCTTTCAGTTCCGTGGCCTTCGCGCGCGCAAGTTTCGCGATGTTGGTGTTAAAGCCACCGCACAGTCCACGTTCAGATGTCATCACCACCAGCAGGTGGGTCTGATCCGAGCCCGTACCGCTGAGCAGTTTGGGCGCGCTGTCAGAGCCGGCAGCAGCGGATGCCAGCCCCGCCATCACGGCTGTGAACCGTTCGGCATAGGGGCGCGACATCTCGGCCGCTTCCTGCGCCCGCCGCAGTTTCGCGGCGGCCACCATCTGCATGGCCTTGGTGATCTTCCGCGTGGATTTCACGCTTTCGATCCTGTTTTTCAGGTCCTTGAGATTTGGCATTGCCCGATCTCCTTATGCGAAGGTCGAAGCGTACTCGTCGAGGACCGCCTTCATCTTGTCGACATTCTCGCCGCTCTTGAACTTGGGATCTTCGTCTGCAATCCACTTGAGGAAGTCCGCCTTCTGCGAGCGCAGGAATTTCAACAGGCCGCTCTCGAACTTGCCCACATCGCTGACGGCGATGTTGTCCAAGTAGCCATTCGTGCCCGCGAAGATCACGCACACGATTTCGGCATTGGTCAGGGGCGAGTATTGCGGCTGTTTCATCAGCTCGGTCAGGCGCGCGCCACGGTTCAGAAGCTGCTGGGTTGCGGCGTCGAGGTCCGAGCCAAACTGCGCAAAGGCAGCCATCTCGCGGTACTGCGCCAGCGACAGTTTCACCGGGCCGGCCACCGACGACATCGCGTCCGTTTGTGCCGACGAACCCACGCGGGACACCGACAGACCGGTGTTCACGGCGGGGCGGATGCCCTGGTAGAACAGTTCGGTTTCAAGGAAGATCTGGCCATCAGTGATCGAGATCACGTTGGTCGGGATAAAGGCCGACACGTCGCCACCTTGGGTTTCGATGATCGGCAGCGCCGTCAGCGAGCCCGCGCCGTTGTCTTCGTTCAGCTTGGCAGACCGCTCCAGCAGACGCGAGTGAAGGTAGAACACGTCGCCGGGATACGCTTCGCGGCCCGGCGGGCGACGCAGCAGCAGAGACATCTGGCGGTACGACACGGCCTGTTTCGACAGGTCATCATAGATGATCAGCGCGTGACGGCCGTTGTCGCGGAAGAATTCGGCCATGGCTGTCGCGGCGTAGGGCGCCAGGAACTGCATCGGTGCCGGGTCGGACGCGGTCGCGGCCACGACGATCGAATAATCGATCGCACCGCTCTCTTCGAGCTTCTTCACCAGCTGCGCCACGGTCGAACGCTTCTGGCCGACGGCGACGTAGATGCAGTAGAGCTTCTTGCTCTCATCATCGCCGGCTGCGTCGTTATAGGATTTCTGGTTCAGGATCGCGTCAAGCGCCACAGCCGTCTTGCCGGTCTGACGGTCACCAATGATCAGTTCGCGCTGGCCGCGGCCAATCGGGATCATCGCGTCCACGGCCTTGAGGCCAGTCGCCATCGGCTCGTGCACCGACTTGCGGGGGATGATGCCCGGCGCCTTCACGTCTGCCACGCGACGCTCGGAGGCGTTGATCGGGCCCTTGCCGTCCAGCGGGTTGCCCAGGCCGTCCACGACGCGGCCCAAGAGTTCGTCACCGGCGGGCACGTCCACGATGGAGTTGGTGCGCTTGACGGTGTCGCCTTCCTTGATGTCGCGGTCGGAGCCGAAGATCACGACGCCCACGTTGTCGTTTTCCAGGTTCAGGGCCATGCCCTGAATGCCGCCGGGGAATTCGACCATCTCACCGGCTTGCACATTGTCGAGGCCGTAGACGCGCGCGATACCATCGCCCACCGACAAGACGCGGCCCACTTCGGCCACTTCCGCTTCCTGACCAAAGTTCTTGATCTGGTCTTTCAGGATCGCAGAAATCTCTGCTGCTTGGATACCCATTTATCCGACCTCTTTCATTGCATTCTGGAGGGAAGCGAGCTTGGAGCGGATCGACGTGTCGATCATCTTCGAGCCCACTTTAACGATCAAACCGCCGATGAGACTTTCATCGACGGAAGCATTGATGGTGACGTCCTTGCCCATGCGGGCCTTCAGCGTCTTGGCAAGCTTGTCGCTTTGCGTTTTGGTCAGCGCCTTGGCACTGGTCACGTCCGCGGTCACTTCGCCCTTGTCTTCGGCGATGACATCGCGCAGCGCCTGCACCAGCTGTGGCAAAACGAACAGACGACGCTTTTCGGCCATCAGGGCCAGCGTGTTTGTCATCAGGTCTGTCAGCTTGGCTTTCTTGGCAATGGCGGTGATTGCGGCGGCCTGCTCTTCCCGGCTGTAGATGGGCGAGTGTATCAGGGCGTTGAAATCACTGCTGTCGGCCATGGCCTCAGTCAGTGTCGCGATGTCGCCTTCGAGGTTCTTTACGGCTTTGCCGTCCTTGGCAAGTTCATAGACAGCCGTAGCATAGCGCGCCGCGATGCCTGTGGAGATCGAAGCTGGTTCGGACACGTCCACCCTTTCGATGTCTTGGCCCGGGAGGATTGCACACGGGAAGTGTGGCCCGGGGTGTTGGACCGCCCTGATTTTGGCCAAGGCGTGAAAATCAGGGGGGATGTAGCAGAGGGTTTGCCACCCCGCAACATATGTTCGCGAACAGGCAATCGAGTGGTTATTGAGCCTTTTCAATTGGTTAACAAAACTGCGACCTATTGGCCCGCCGAAACTGCAAGAATTCTGTCACAAAACGCGCCCGATTGCGGGCGATTCCTCGCATTTTGCGTGCCCAGTACGTCCGGCGTCGCGAACGCATCTTAATATCGCGCGAGTCCTGCAACCGTTTCAACGTTGGCAACAGTTCAACCGCAAGAGTTGACTCTAAAGCGCGTCATTGTGCACATATCTCTCAGGTCTCAGCATTTTTTTAAGGAACGTGAAATGGGCCCATTGGCTTTACTGGCTTTGCTGACCGGCACCTTTGTTCTTGGTGCAGTCGTAGACAATGACACATCGCCCGCTACGGATGACACGACGCCGGAACCCGAAGATCCGGACCCGATCATCGAGCCGTCAGACCCTGATGTCCCGGCCGAACCGGACGTCGGTGCATCCTTTATGTTTGATGAGACCACAAACGCCGTCAGCATCGATGTCGGCGAGGATGAGACGGGCCGGATCGCCAGCATTATCTATGTCGACACCGAGGACAATGAGGAAAACTTTGTCGAAACCTACGAGGCGCGGTTTTACCTTGTGCCCGAGGGCACCGATCTGACCGATGCAGATTTCGAAGCGCGAAGCGACATCCCCGGTCAGCAAGAGTATGGCGGTTCCCCGTTCAACTACCAGTTGGAAGACTTCGAAGCCTTTTTCGGCCTGGAACTTCTGGGAACCGTACCGCTGGATGTGCCCGAAAACGGTGGCATCCTTCCTGAACCAGGCACGATGCGCAGCGTACTGCCCGACATAGCGGCCAATGCAGAAGTTGCTGTTCACTATCTTGAAGCCAACACCGACGGAGACGACCTGATCACCTTTCTAAACGAGGACTACGTTATCACCCGGGGTGGTGTGACCGAACAAGTGGTAACCGAAGACACCACCGGCACCAATGGCAACGACTGGATCACCACCGGGGCAGAGAACCTGACCCTGGACGGTGGCGACGGCAACGACACGCTCGTTGCCGACCATGCAGGCACAACACTGATCGGAGGGGCAGGCAACGATATTTTCGAAGGCGTGTTTGCCGAGCGTGGGGCTGGGTTTTCGCTGTTGGATGGCAGCGAACCCGGCATCGTGATCGATGCTGGCGACGGTGACGATAACGTTCGCACGTCCAATGCGATCGTCGACGCAGGCACCGGAGATGATAGCGTACGCCTGTTTGGCGGTGAGGTGCGTGGGGGCGACGGAAATGACGTTTTGATGTCTTCCGGCCCAGGCGAAACCTCCCTTTTTGGCGACAACGGGAATGACCGCTTGACCATCGGCGGCGCAGGATCAGAAGCGTTCGGAGGTGCGGGAGACGACTTTTTGTCCACAACGGGAAATGCGGGTGCGGTCGCATATGGTGACGCCGGCAACGATACGTTGCAGCTAAGCGCCGGAAGCGCGGGGTTCGGCGGCGAAGGCGACGATCTTTTCAACCTGTACAGTTTCTACGATGACGAGGATGGACCAACGACAATTACGGGAGGTGCGGGCGCAGACACGATCAATGCGCAGGTGCGCAATGCCTTTGGGACACCCGAGGCGATATATGCCGAAATCACCGATTTCGACACGACGGAGGATGTACTGCAAGTTGGATCGTTCAGCGGGGTCGGCATCACGAATATCGACATAGAACAGAACGCGGATGCCGGTGTGACCGATATTCGCATCAGCTACGTGGACACCGGCAATACCGGTCCCGGCACGGCCATCATCCGTATCGACGGCCTGTCCGACATTACCGAAGATCAGATCATCATTGTAAGTTGACGCCTACACCCGGCCGGCGATGGGTGCAGCCACCCCCTGGGGCACTTTCTGTCGCTTGGCATTGGACCGGGCCACCTTGCCCTTGGGTGGGTAGACCAGTTTCGATGCTTCAACCATGAACGCCCCTCCGGCCACCATGCCAGGCATGAGGCGCCCCACCTTTTCGAACATCGGGGCGGATTTCATCCACACCCGCTTGGTGGATGGGAATTGGTACAATGCGCCCACATGCCGTTCCGGCAGGAACTGATGCTTGCGCAATTGGGTTTCAAGCTGGCTGGCCGAATAGGGTCGGCCAAAGCCGAATGGCGTCCGGTCCCGACGGGACCAAAGCCCTGCGCGGTTCGGCACGATGAACAATGCCTTGCCACCCGGTCCCAAGACCCGCCACGCCTCTTCCAGAAGGTCATAGGCCCGCTCCGACGTCTCGAGCCCGTGCAACATGATCAACTTGTCCACGTGACCGGTCTCCAGCGGCCAAAGCGTTTCCTCGGTCAGGACCGACACGTTGGGCATGTCAGTAGGCCAAGGCATCACCCCCTGCGGTCCGGGCATCAGGGCCACCACGCGCCGCGCCTGCTTCAGATACGGGCGCAACAAGGGGGCGGCGAACCCGAACCCCGCCACTGTCTGGCCCTTGGCTTCGGGCCACATCTCGACCAGACGCCGCCTGAGCGACGCCTGCGCCGCCCGCCCTAGCGCGCTGCGATAGTAGAAATTGCGCAGGTCCTGCACATCAAGATGCATGATCGTCTCTTGTCCATCCGGGCCCCGCGGGCCACCTTGCCCTTAACAGTAAGCACAAAGAGCCGAATTGCCATGCCCCTCGACATCCGAACAATACCCTGCCTGTCCGACAATTACGCGTATCTGGCACACGACCCGGCGACGGGCGACACCGCCCTGATTGATGCGCCGGAGGCGGAACCGATCCTGACGGCCCTGAACGACACAGGATGGCGATTGACCCATGTTCTGATCACACATCACCATTATGACCACATCGACGGCCTGCCCGGCATCCTTGCGCAATACCCGGCCCGGGTTATCGGGGCCAGGGCCGATGCGCACCGCCTGCCAGCACTGGATGTACAAGTAGAAGAGGGGGACCCTGTAAACATCGGCGACGAAACAGGCACGGTCATCGACGTTTCGGGCCACACCGTCGGACATATCGCATTTCACTTTCCGTCCTCCAAGGCCGTCTTTACTGCCGACAGCCTCATGGCGCTGGGATGTGGCCGCGTGTTCGAAGGCACCAAACCCCAGATGCACGACAGCCTGCAAAAGCTGGCCGCCCTGCCGGGCGACACGGTTGTCTATTCCGGGCATGAATACACTGCCGCCAATGCAAAATTTGCGCTGACCATTGATCCCGAAAATCCCGACCTTATATCGCGGGTCCGCGAGGTGTCCGAAAAACGCGCATCAGGCACCCCGACCGTTCCATCGCTCTTGTCCGAAGAACTGGCCACAAACCCGTTTCTGCGCGCCCATGATCCCGCCATTCAGGCCCATCTGGGCATGACCGGCGCCAACGCCACCGACGTGTTTACAGAAATCCGCACCCGGAAGGACAACTTCTGAGACGCGGCGTTCCACCGACACGCCCAATGTGACACCATCGTAACGCTTCTCACGCACAATGTGAGGTCCCAAGGACAGAAAAGCCTTGAAGCCGCGCGATCTTCAACCAAACTTAAACACATGAGGCCATGGTTGGTACGGGGCCTCGATATTCCTTGGCGCCCCCACCCGACCCCGATCGAAAGGAGCACGCTCGTGCCTTCATTCTCGACGACACTGGAAAAAGCCATTCATCAGGCGCTTGCGCTGGCCAACGAACGCCGGCACGAATTCGCAACGCTCGAACATCTGCTGCTGTCGCTGATCGACGAACCCGATGCACGCCGCGTCATGCAGGCCTGTTCGGTCGACATTGACGAGCTGCGCGGCACGCTTGAGGAATTCGTGGACGACGACCTGTCGAACCTCGTCACTGACATTGACGGGTCCGAAGCCGTGCCTACGGCCGCCTTTCAACGCGTCATCCAGCGCGCCGCCATTCACGTGCAATCGTCTGGCCGCACAGAGGTGACAGGGGCCAACGTGCTGGTCGCCATCTTTGCCGAGCGCGAATCAAACGCGGCCTACTTCCTGCAAGAACAGGACATGACCCGCTACGACGCAGTGAACTTTATTGCGCATGGCGTCGCCAAGGACCCCGCCTTTGGCGAGGCGCGGCCTGTATCCGGCGCCCCCGAGGCCGAGGAAGAAGCCCAAGGCGTCACCGAAGGCGAGAAAAAGGAAAGCGCGCTTGCCAAATACTGCGTGGACCTGAACGAAAAGTCGCGCGAGGGCGATATCGACCCGCTGATCGGCCGCTCGGCCGAGGTGGAACGCTGCATTCAGGTGCTGTGCCGCCGCCGCAAGAACAACCCGCTGCTTGTGGGTGATCCCGGCGTGGGCAAAACCGCCATCGCCGAAGGGCTGGCGCGCAAGATCGTCGCAGGCGAAACGCCCGAAGTGCTGTCCGGCACGACCATCTATTCGCTCGACATGGGCGCGCTTCTGGCGGGCACACGGTATCGCGGTGATTTCGAGGAACGGCTGAAGGCGGTCGTGACCGAACTGGAGGAGCACAAGGACGCTGTCCTCTTCATCGACGAAATTCACACCGTGATCGGTGCGGGTGCGACGTCTGGTGGCGCGATGGATGCGTCCAACCTGCTGAAACCTGCCCTGCAGGGTGGCAAGCTGCGCACCATGGGCTCGACCACCTACAAGGAATTCCGTCAGCATTTCGAAAAGGACCGCGCGCTGAGCCGCCGGTTCCAGAAAATCGACGTGAATGAACCGTCGGTGGAAGACGCCACCAAGATCCTCAAGGGCCTGAAACCCTATTTCGAGGATCACCACGGCGTCAAATACACCTCGGACGCGATCAAGACGTCGGTGGAACTGGCCAGCCGCTACATCAATGACCGCAAGCTGCCGGACAGCGCAATTGACGTGATCGACGAGGCGGGCGCGGCCCAGCACCTTGTCGCCGCCGCCAAGCGTCGCAAGACCATCGGCACCAAGGAGATCGAGAATGTCGTGGCCAAGATTGCCCGCATTCCTCCGAAAAACGTGTCCAAGGACGACGCAGAGACCCTCAAGGATCTCGAAGTGTCGCTCAAGCGCGTGGTGTTTGGTCAGGACCCGGCGATCGAAGCGCTGTCCTCGGCCATCAAGCTGGCGCGGGCCGGTCTGCGCGAACCTGAAAAGCCCATCGGCAACTACCTCTTTGCCGGGCCGACGGGCGTGGGCAAGACCGAGGTCGCCAAGCAACTGGCAGACACGCTGGGTGTTGAAATGCTGCGCTTCGACATGTCGGAATACATGGAGAAACACGCTGTTTCGCGCCTGATCGGTGCGCCTCCCGGCTATGTCGGCTTTGACCAGGGTGGTCTCTTGACCGATGGGGTCGATCAGCATCCGCACTGCGTGCTGTTGCTGGACGAGATCGAAAAGGCACACCCGGATGTGTACAACATCCTGCTGCAGGTCATGGATAACGGCCAGCTGACCGATCATAACGGGCGCACCGTGGATTTCCGCAACGTGATCCTGATCATGACCTCGAATGCGGGGGCCTCGGATATGGCAAAGGCCGCCGTGGGCTTTGGCCGCGACCGGCGCGAGGGCGAGGATACCGCCGCCATCGAGCGCACGTTCACGCCCGAATTCCGCAACCGCCTGGACGCGGTGATCAGCTTTGCGCCGCTGGGCAAGGATACGATCCTGTCCGTGGTCGAAAAGTTCGTGTTGCAGCTTGAAGCGCAGTTGATGGATCGCAACGTGACCATCGAATTGACGAAACCTGCGGCTGAATGGCTGGCCGACAAGGGCTATGACGACAAGATGGGTGCGCGTCCCTTGGGCCGCGTCATCCAGGAACACATCAAGAAGCCGCTGGCCGAAGAACTGCTCTTTGGCAAGTTGATGAAAGGTGGCGTTGTCCGTGTGGGCGTCAAGAATGGCGAACTGGACCTGAAACTCTCCGGCCCGGACAACCCCCGGATTTCGGGCGACAAGCCACCGCTTTTGACTGCGGATTGATGCGCGCGGCAATCTTTGCCGCTTTGATCACGTCCCTTGCCGCGCCCGTCGCGGCGAGGGACATCTTGTTGAACGTGCCCATTGATTGCGATCTGGGCACGGAATGCTTCATCCAGCAATATGTGGACCACGACCGTTCGCGCCAGGCGATGGATTTCCGCTGCTCGAACCTCAGCTATGACACGCACAAGGGCACCGATTTTGCCCTGCGGTCACTGGATCAGATGCGGCGCGGCGTCAATGTGGTGGCTGCTGCCCCCGGCACGGTTCAGGGCACACGCGACGGTATGGAAGACAGGCTGTATCGCACCGGCGACGGCGATCGGGTCAGCGGTCGGGAATGCGGCAATGGCGTCTTGATCGACCATGGCGGCGGATGGAGCACGCAATACTGCCACCTCAAACGTGGCACGATTGCCGTAAAAAATGGGGACCGGGTCAACACATCCACCGTTCTTGGCCAGGTTGGCCTGTCCGGACGCACCCAGTTCCCCCACGTCCACATGACCGTGCGCAAGGACGGCGAGGTGATCGACCCGTTCGACCCCGATGGCGCAATCCAATGTGGCGCACCCAGCACCGATACACTGTGGCAGACACCCCCGCCCTACCGGCCCGGCGGCGTGCTGGACGTGGGTTTTGCCGACGGCGTTCCGAATTTCAATGACGTCAAGGCCGGGACGGCTGGCGCGGGCCGTATGCCCAGCGACGCGCCAGCGCTTGTCGTCTTTGGCTACGCCTTTGGAGGCAAAGCCGGTGACCGGATGCAATTGCGCATTGATGGCCCCGAGGGCACGCTGATCGATGACGAGGTCGAGATTGACCGCAATCAGGCCCAGTTCTTTCGCGCCATCGGCAAGAAACGGACGCAAGCCAACTGGCCAACCGGCCGGTATACGGGCACCGTTGTCTTGCGTCGCGGACAACGCGAAATCAGCCGTGTGCAGGGCGAAACAATCGTCCAATAGCGCCGAGGCACGCTATTTTTCGGTGAACTTCAACTCGATCCGGCGGTTTTGCGCCCGGGCCTCGGCCGTGTCACCCGACGCGATGGGCTGATACTGCCCAAACCCGTTGGCCGACATCCGATCCGGCGGCAGGCCAAGGAAGTTCACCATATACAACACCACCGAAAGGGCACGCGCCTGGCTCAGTTCCCAGTTGTCGGCAAATTCGCCCTGGCCCGAAAGCGGCACGTTGTCGGTGTGCCCGTCCACCTGCAACACCCAGTCGATACTGGCCGGAATGTCATCGGCAATGCCCCTCAGGATGCCCGCGATGTTCGCGATCTCCCGCTGCCCCTCGGCCGACAGCTCCGCGCCGCCGGGCGGAAACAGAACTTCGGACGAAAAGACAAAGCGGTCGCCGACGATCCGCACACCCTCTTGCCCTTCCAGCACATCGCGCAACTGGCCAAAGAATTCCGACCGGTAACGCTCAAGGTCCTGCGCCTGCGCCTCAAGCCGCTTGCGCTCTTCCTCTTCCAGTTGCCGCCGCCGCCGTTCTTCCAGCGCGGCCCGCGCCAGAGCCGTGTTCAGGTCGCGCCCCAGCGTGCTCAACTGCACGTCCTTGGCCGCATCCCGCGCCACCGCATCATCCAGAAGGGCCTGCAACTGCCCCAGCTGCGTACGCAGCGCCTCAACCTGCTGGTTCAACAGTTCGGTCTGACGTTGCGCTTCCAGCGTCGCCGCTTCTTCCGCGCTCAATGCATCACGGGCGGCGGCCAACAGGGCGGCCCGCTCCTCTGCTGCGGTCGTCTGGGTTGCCAGCGCGCCTTCCGCGTCCGCCTTCTCGGCCAAGGCCGCCGCCAGGGCCGCGCGCAAGTCCCGCGTGTCGGCCCCCAGCGTGTCCAACTCCGTTTCGGCGGCCAGCTTTGCGGCCAGCGCCGCGGCCAACTGTTCGCGAACCGTTGCGTTGCTGCTGCCGGCGGCCTGCGCATCCGCTTCGGCGGCCTCACGCGCGGCAATGGCCGTCGCCAGTTGCGTGCGCAGTTCGGTCAGATCCCCCGCTTGCGTCGCTACCTGCCCCTCGGCGGCCACTTTCTCGGCAATGGCCGCCGCCAACCTGTCGCGCAGATCGGTGCGCTCCAGATCCAGTGCGGCCAACCGCTCCTCCAACACGGCCATCTGGGCCTCTACGTCGGACAAGGTCTGGGCCACCGCCGCATTGTCTTCTGCGGCCAGCAACGCCGCCGCCAGACGCGCCTCAAGGCTCGCCTGCGCCTCTTGCAGCGCCGTGGTCTGGGCGGACGACGTCTCCAATGCCGACAGGGCCAGTGCCAGATCTGCCTCAAGCCCCTCGATCCGGTCCTGCGCCAGCGACGCGGTGGCACCGGAATCCTGTGCCGCCAGAAAGGCCACAGCCAATCGGTCCGTCAGATCGGCCTCTGCGGCGCGCGCGGCGGCCAGCAGGGTCAGCGTGTCTTCGGCCTCTTGCCGCTGCGCCTCAAGCGCAAGGGTCATCGCCGTCAATTCCGCATCCGCATTTTCCAACCGCTGCCGCAGCGCCTCGGCAGCCGCCGCTTCCGCCAGCCGGGCCGCCTCTTCAGCGCTCAGCGCGTCGCGGGCGGCGTCCAGGTCCGCCTGCAACGCGGCGGCCTGATCGGCACTGTCCGCATTGCGCGTACGCAAATCGGCGATCAAGGCCTGCAATGCCTCGGTCCGGGCCGCCGCCAACCGGGCGGCTTCTGCCTGCGCGTCAACCTCGGTCCGCGCCGCCGCCAGCGCCAGGTTCAGCGCCTCCTGCTCTGACAGCAATCGTGTTTGCTCGGCCTCAAGGCCCGACACCGTTTCCAAGGCGGTATCCCGATCGGCAATCAGCGCGGCAACCTGCGCTTCAAAGCTGGTGATGCGCGTGTTCGCCTCGGCCAGCGCACTGTCCTGCGCGTCGCGCTCCGCAGTCAGCGCCGCGATCTGGGCGGCCTGGTCGGCCAGCTGGGACTGGGTATCCGTCAATGTCACGTTCAGGGCCGACAGGCGTGCATCCAACTGGTTCGCCCGGCGCTCTTCCAGCCCAAGCGCCTGCGCAAGGGCCGCCACCTCGCCCGCCAGTTGATCCAGTTCCGTCTCCTGGCCCGAAATCGTCTCGCGCAGCACAAACTGCACCACCATAAAGATGGTCAGCACAAACATCAGAACCAGCAAAAGGCCCGTCATCGCATCAACAAAACCGGGCCAGATCGACGCCTGGAACCTTTGCCCTGTGCGTCGCGACAACGCCATGATCAGCTATCTCCCGTGGATTGGCCTTGGCGGTTTACGGGGTGGCCTGTCTTGCGTCCCTGTCCACGTGGCTGGCTCAGCGCCGTGGCCAGCGCCGAGATATCGGTCCGCAATTCGGCCATCGTTTCCTGGCGGCCCGCGCTGATCTCTTCCAGGATGCGCAGCATCTGCACATCGATGGACCGCAACCGCATCCGGCTTTCGGCATCAATGCCGTCTCCGGTGCCCTGCCGTTCGATCACCTCGATCAACCGGTCCTGACCGTCGGCGATACGGGCCAGCGCATCGGTCCCACCGCCCTGCGCCTCCAGCCGAGTGGTCATGCGATCCACCGCATCCGCAAGGTTGCCCAGCTTTTCATCCACCATGGACCGGCTGATGTCGGACTGGGTGAACATGGTTTGCAGGCTTTCCATCTGCTCGGCCAGATGATCGATCACACCGGCCATCGCACTCTGATCGCTACCGCCTTCGCCATCTGTCAGGCCCACGCGGGTGATCGAACTCAGCCACTCCTCAAGCTCGCGGTAGAACCGGTTCTGGCCACGCCCGGCAAACAGTTCCAAAAGCCCGACAATCAGCGATCCGGCGAGCCCCAGCAGGGACGACGCAAAGGCGACCCCCATGCCCCCCAATTGCGCTTCCAGGCCGGTCATCAGGCGGTTGAACACCTCGACGCCGCCCTCGCCTTCCTGCGGGGCCAGGCTGCGGATCGTGTCGACCACGGCAGGCACAGTGGTCGCAAGACCATAGAATGTCCCCAAAAGACCAAGGAAAATCAACATGTTGACGATGTAGCGCGTGATGTCACGCACCTCGTCGATGCGGGTCGCCACCGAATCCAGGATGGACCGGGTCGACGACGCCGACAACTGCATCCGTGCCCCCCGCGACCGCAACAGCGACGCAAGCGACGCCAGAAGCTGCGGCGCCTTGGTCTGGGCCTCGGCCCGGTCACTGGCAAATTCTTCGATCCACCGGACAGAGGAAATCAGCGAAAAGACCTGCCAGAAACAGGCAATGACACCGATGATGAACACCAGGACGATAAAGCCGTTCAGATAGGGGTTCGCCTGAAACACCGGCAACACGCGCGGCAGGGCCAGCACCGCGCCAAAAAGCGACAGGCCCAGCACAAAGACCATGGCAAAGATCTGCTGGACCGGCTGCGAGAAATGCGGCTGCGCCTCGGGTGTGGTCTGCGCCATATTGTGGCTCCTGACCCCTGCTCTGTTCTGCGTTTTTGGCAATCTATCGGCTTTTGTGCAAAAGCGCCAAGGATTTATGCCAATATTGCTGCGACGCGGCGTGATAACCAATCCAGGTCAGGATCGGCAACCCCCATCTTGGTCAGGTGCCGGGCGGTGTTGAAAAGATACGCGCTGTTCGGCCCCCGCCCGCCATGGGCATGGGCGATGATCTGCGCCTGTTCTTCCAACGGCAAACCACCGCAATACTGCACATGATCGGGGTCAATCACATAGGTCACGGCTTCGACATGGCGCCCGTCGCTCAGCGCCACTTGAAGCCGCTTTTCCAGATACGCGGACGAGATCAGCTCGCGCTCGCGCAAATAGGCCAGCGTCCCGTCTTCCGTGCCGGGGGCCACGCGCAAGGCCACGCCGTCGCAAACCGCGTCGGTCGCGGCATCCAGCGCCAGAACCAGCCCCGGCTCGGCCTCGGACCCACGGTGGTGGATCGACCGCATGCAAAACGAACGGGCCCACCCGGGCAAGCTGCCCCGCACGCTTTCGGCCACGTCGAAGCCAGGGTTCCAAAGCAGGCTGCCATAGCCAAACACCCACATCGTCATTGTCACTGGTCCTTTTGCTGCCGGGTGCGGTAGACCCGATTTCGCGAACAAGGAAAAGGGCCCCCCATGCGCAAAGTGATGTGGATTGTTGCAGTGGCTGCGCTGGCATGGTGCGGCTGGTGGTGGGTGGCTTCTGCAGGCCTGCGCGGCGCGGTCATCACCTGGTTCGACGCCCGCGCCGCCGAAGGGTGGCAGGCAGACTTGCAAGAGGTCGCGGGCGGCGGGTTCCCCCTGACCCTGCGGGCTGGCTTGCGCGACGTGGCGCTGGCGGACCCCCAGGCGGGTCTTGCCCTGCGGACCCAGGCGCTCGACATCTCGGCCCCCGCCTGGTGGCCCGGCGATGTCACGGTCACCCTGGATGACGACCCGATCCTCATCGCATCGCCGCTGGGACGCTCCACGCTGATCATGCAGGACGGGGCAATGGTCCTCAACCTGCATCCCGGCACCGCGCTCGAACTCGAGGCGCTGGGATGGACGGCGGGCCCGTGGCAGGTGCGCGACGGCGATGGCGTGCAGGCACAGGCGGGCGACCTGACGCTCACCATGGTTCAGACTGACGGCGCGCAATACGCACTCACGGCAGAGGCCAACGCGTTTTCCCCCGGCACCGCCGCGCGGCGCGGCCTGCGGTTGCCGGACAGTTTCCCGGATGCATTCGACAGCCTGCAGGTGCAGGCCGATATCACCTTCGACACGCCGTGGGACCGACGGGCACTGGACCAGCGGCGCCCGCAACCCCGGATCATCAAGCTCCGCCTCGCCGAGGCGATCTGGGGGGATCTGCAATTCAACCTCAGCGCCGATCTGACCGTCGATGCACAAGGTGTCCCCGCAGGGACAGTGGCCATTCAGGCCGAAAACTGGCGGACGATGCTGGACCTTGCCGAAAACGCAGGCGCCTTGCCGTCACAGCTGCGCGCCCAGGCGGACACCGTTCTGCAGGCGCTCGCGAACGCTTCGGGTGGCGCCGATACGCTGGATGTCGACCTCGCGGTGCGCGACGGAACGCTCCGACTGGGGTTCATCCCGCTTCTGCCTGCACCCCGCCTGATCCTGCGTTAGGTCTTCTTCTGACCAGAAATACGACGGGGGTCTGGGGGCTGGCCCCCAGTCAATCGCTACCGGCAGTACGGCCCGCTGCGATAGCGTGCGGTGTCGAAATGAAAATGATCGCGGTGGAACCGGTCCGAGTTCGGGCCCAGCACTGTGCCGAAGGGCCCACAGGCCGACCCGTGCATCTGCCGCAGCGCACGCCGATGGCGCGAATTCCAGTCGTTCAACACGGTCAGCGCCGTGCCGTCCTTCAACTGGAACCCCGATATGTCGATGGCCCGGCCCTTGCCATGTTCCGAAATGCGGGCACCCGGCCGGTTGTTGCGCGTCCGGCACGCATAGTGGGCCGCCACCCGGTAACCGGCAAGCCCGCCGCCCGTGCCGCGCAGCGCAGGCTTGGCGCCCCGCTGGGTCCACTGCTTCAACGCCTTGGCCGTGGTGCAATCCATCAGCGCCGATTGGCTGAGCGTGACACCCGAGACAGAGCGCAGCCGCACCGCTTCCGAAATCCCGCACCCGTTGATGCGCCCGGGCACAAAGCCGACAACCTCCCCCTGCAGGTCCGGATCGCCGCACACCTGTCCGCGCTGCCGTTCGGACCGACGCGACATCGCCTGTTCGACAATGGCACCCGGGCGCAGAACGGGACGCAACGATTCGGCGCGTCCGGGCAGAACGGCCGCCGCAGGCAGGGCAGAGACCACAGTGGGTGGGGCAGGTTGCACCGCCGCCGCGCGCACCGCATTGCGCGCATCGGTGCCGGCCCGGGCGACGGGGCGTTTGGAACTGTCTGGCGCAGCCACGGCGACACCCGCCAGCAGCACCAGGGCCAGCGCAAGCCCCCTCACCGCTTGCTCCCGCGCCCGAAATCGGGGGCATCGGTGTCCTGACCGGCCTCGATAATGCCGCGACGGATCGCACGCGTGCGGGTGAAGTAGTCGAACAGATGATCACCGTCGCCCTTGCGGATGGCGCGTTGCAAGGCAAACAGCTCTTCCGTGAACCGGCCCAGAATTTCCAGCGTCGCGTCCTTGTTGGTCAAAAAGACATCGCGCCACATGGTCGGATCGCTGGCCGCGATACGCGTAAAGTCCCGGAACCCCGCGGCCGAGAATTTGATGACCTCACTGTCGGTCACCCGGCGCAGGTCATCCGCCACACCGACCATCGTGTAGGCAATGAGGTGCGGAATGTGGCTGACCACGGCACAGACCCGGTCGTGATGCTGCACCTCCATCCGGTCGGTCATCGCGCCCAGCGCGGCCCAATAGGCTTCAACCTGTTCCACCACCGCGTCGTCCGTCCCGTCCGGCGTCACGATCAGGGTCCAGCGGTTGTCATACAATTCGGCAAACCCGGAGTCCGGTCCACTATGTTCCGTGCCGGCCATCGGGTGCGTGCCGACAAAATGAACACCGGCGGGCAGATGCGGCAGAACGGCATCGAACACCGCCTGTTTGACCGACCCCACATCGATCACCGTGGCCCCCGGCTTCAACGCGCCCGCAATCTCGGCCATGACCGACCCCATCGCGCCCACGGGCACGGCAAGCACCACAAGATCGGCCTCTGCCACAGCGTCCGCTGCGGTGTCGGCGACGCTGTCACAAAACCCCAGACGCCGGGTCGTGTCGCGCGTCGCCTCGGACCGGGCATAGCCGCTGATCGTCGTGGCCGCCCCGGCCCGCTGCGTGGCCCACGCCATGGATCCCGCAATCAGACCCAATCCGATAAAGGCGATCTTTTCGTAGATGACGCTCACGATGCATTCCGCCATTCGGTAAGGGCGGCAATCACGCGGCCCGTTTGGTCTGCATTGCCGACGGTGATGCGGATGCCTTCGGGAAACCCGTAACCGGCCACCCGGCGCACAAGGATGCCATCGGCATTCAGCGCCGCCTCTGCCGCGTCCGCCTCTGCCACGGATGCGGCCCGGGCCAGGACAAAATTCGTGTCACTGTCGTCGCAGGCCAGGCCCAGTTGCCGCAACGCGCCGGTCAGGCGGGCGCGTTGGTCGGCGTTCAGGGCTGCGCAATCAGCCACCCATTTCGTGTCACGCACCGCCGCCTCTGCCGCGCTCAGCGCGACGGTCGACAAGTTGAACGGCTGCCGGATCCGCGTCATCACGTCGATCATGTCCCTAGGGCCATAGCCCCAGCCGACACGCAGCCCCCCCAGGCCGTAGATCTTGGAAAAGGTGCGCGTCATCAGCACGTTGGGCCGCGTCTCTGCCAGGGCCCGACCGCCATCATACCCTTCGGCATATTCGGTATAGGCCCCGTCGATCACCAGGATCACATGATCGGGCAAGCCATCGGCCAGCCGCACGATCTCGGGATCAGCGAGCCGCGTGCCCGTCGGGTTGCCCGGGTTGGTCAACAGCACGATACGGGTCCGTTCGGTGACGGCCGCCAGGATCGCATCCACATCCACGACCCGCTCATGCTCGGGCACGCAGACGGGTGTGGCCCCGGCCATGTTGGCCAGGATCGGGTACATGGAAAAGCCATGCGCGGTGTGGATGATCTCATCCCCCGGCCCCGAAAAGGCCTGCGTCACGAATTGCAGCACCTCGTCGCTGCCGACACCGCAGATTACCCGGTCTGCGTCCACGTGCCAGACATCCGCAATGGCCGCCCGCAGCGCCGCGTGGTCGGTTGACGGATAAAGGTGCATGCCGGTCGCCGCGTCCCGCAACGCCGCGATGGCAGAGGGCGGCGGGCCCGCCGGGTTCTCGTTCGAGGACAGTTTCAGCACGTCCCGAACACCCGCCAGATGCGACGCCCCGCCCTGATAGAGCGCGATGTCCATGATGCCGGGTTGCGGTGTGATGCGCGTCATTGTTCCTCTCCGTATGTCAGAGAGGTTTTAGGGGCGCGGGGCCTGAGTGACTAGGGGCAAAAGCGCGCGTGTCTGGCGACGTATCGGGGCGCAGGTCAGCCCGTCACCCCCGGCGCGGGCTTCCACTTGAACCCAACCCGGATCACGCCGTGATCGTTGGTGCCGCTTTCCTTGTGATCGTCGTGGTTCAGGTGGTCGTTCTGCACCACCATCTCGTCAAAGGCCCATTTGCGCTTCTTCGAGTTGTCATAGAATTCCTGACTGAACAGGATGTGATCCAGACTTTCGCGCTGCCCCTTGAAGACATGGGTATAGTAGACATCGCGCACGGATCGGTATTCCTGCATCGTCTGTGCAGTATACAGCGCGTTGTCCCCGCCCCCGGTGGACAGGGGGGACAGGTAGGTGGGTTGTTCGGACAGGATGTTCAGCGTGTTGCTGTCCTTGCCATCGTTCATGTCGCCGATGACGACAACAGGCGTGTCGGTCTTTTTGACCAGTTTCGTGATCAACACCCGCAACGCCGCCGCCTCGGCGGTCCGGCGAACGGTCGAGATTGCATATCCCAGCGCGTTGGCGTGCGGCCCGTGCACCTCCTTTTCGTACCAGCTACGCTCGCGCCAGATCTGCGTGGGACGGCGGGATTTGAAATGGCAGACAAAGACATGGATGACCGGCGTCCGGTCATCGGGCTGCACCTGAAAATGCAAAACCGGGCGCGAGAAAGTGCTCAGGTTGACCTCGAGGAAATCCTGTTGCGGATCGTCGCCGCCGGTCCTGAGGACATATTCGTCCGGAAAATCCACAATCCACTCGGGATCACCCACCAGCATCCCCTTGCGCACGGCCGCCGCGCAGACAATCTTGTCCCCGGCATGTCCAGGCGGAACCAGCGCGGAAAAGTCGCTCTCCATACCCGCCTCGATCAGCACCTGATCCAGCGCGGCAGGGGCCCACAGTTCCTGCAGGCCCACAACATCTGCATCCAGCCGCCCTATCACGCTGGCCGTAAAGTCCACCTTGCGCTGATAGGTCACCGGGTCCCACCCGTCAGTGTCGCCGTAAATCGCATCTCCGGGGGTTTGCAGGTTCAACAGGTTGAAGCTCGCAAAAGAAATGTCGCGCGCGCCCATGGCAGTCTCCAATTCGCATCAATCAATGCGCAAAGGCTACCACAGGTTGCAACAGTGGGTCATGAAAACTTCATCACGCCGCCGGCGTCTGCGCGGGCCGGTACAGCGGGCCAACGGCAACAGCCAGAATTCCGATATTGAACACCACGTTGGACGCCTGCCCCGACACGACGGAACCGGCGCTGTCCAACACGAACCACAGGCAAAGACCGGTCACCACCGCCCTGCGCACGCCCTCCGGGGCCGCGTCGAAAACCCAGGCCTGCAAGCACCAGATCGTCGTGGCCCACCCCAGCAACAGACCCCCCATGATGGCAGCAAGAAACCTGCTCGCATCGGTGCCGTACACGGGCAACCCGTCCAGGGGCAGACCCAGCAGATCCAGCGTGAATTGCAATGGTGCGGACGTCGCCACCATGCTGCCCAGAAACATCACCGGCGCAAAGGAACCGATGACAAGTGCCGTGATCCTCAGCCAGAATTTTTGAAAGTCCCGGGTCATGTGCGCCTCCCTTTTCAGACTGACAACTGGGTAGCGGACGCGGCAGAGGCCCATCAATTACCTTGCAGGTAATGGATCAGGGGCACGCCCGGCGCTAGGCTGGGGCCATGTCAGATTTTCCCGGCACACTCCGCACCTGGCGCAAGGCGCGCCGCCTCAGTCAACTGGACCTCGCAGGCGAGGCGGACGTGTCGGCGCGCCACATCTCGTTTCTGGAAAGCGGCCGATCACAGCCCAGCCGGGACATGATCGCGCGGCTCAGCGACGCGCTGACCTTGCCGCTGGATGCCCGCAACCAGTTGCTGACCCATGCCGGTTTTGCCGCACGCTATCCCAGCCGGGCCTGGGATGATGCGGACATGGCCCCGATCCGGGCCGCGGTTGACCATATGCTGAAGGCGCACGCCCCCTACCCCGCCCTGGCTGTGGACAGGCTGTGGACCGTGATCGACATGAACCGGCCCGCCGCCCTGCTCTTTGGGGCGCTGGGACTGGCGCCCGGGGGCAGCCTGCTGGATCTGATGATGTCGGACGACGCGGCCCCCCTGATCGAAAACTGGCCCGACGTGGCGCATCATGCCTGCCAGCGCCTGCGCACGGAAAGTGCGGCCCAGGGCGGTGTGCCTGCCCTGGACCGGGTGGCCGACCATCTTGGCGCGGTGACCGGGCGCACCCAAAAACCAACCGGCCCCGTGATCCCCACAATCTTCAATACCGGCGGCATGCGCCTGTCGGTCTTTGCCACCATCGCGCAACTGGGCACGCCCGAAGATGTCGCTCTGGATGACCTCAAGGTCGAACTATACTTCCCCGCAGATGCCGAAAGCGATGCAGCGCTGAGGGCCATGGCGGCTGATCCGGGTTGAGGGGCCGCGCACGGCCTCGGGCGTCAACCCGTCACCCAACCGGTGACCGCCTGGTCCCTTGCATTCAGGACGCGACACCTGTCCGGGCCTGCCCCGGCCGGATCCCTGCACATCGCAACACACGGCTTGCGGCGCTGTTCCTCAGGACCGGGCAACACGTGCCAGGGCATTGCGCGCAATCAGGATGTGAAACGGCATGATCGCCGCCAGATACAGACGCCCGCCCAAATTGTGCGGATGCACCCATGTGGCCAGCGACACCAGACCGTCCTCGGACCGGACGGACACGCGAAAGTCGAGATGCCTGTCGTCAAAGCCGGCAATCAGTTCCGTACCCGTCTCGCTTTCGACCGGGAACGGCCCCAACTTGTCATCCGCGGCGGGTCCATCCTGCGACAGACCGAAAGGGGCGGTGATCACCCCGCGCAGCATGACCAGCGCCTGCGCCCATGTGGGAAAGGCGGTGATGATCTCGGCCGCGCGGCGCGGGCCTAGGGTGCTGGCCACACTATAGCAGTCCAGGAAATCGCCCTGCCCGATCCGGGCGCTGAGCATGCTGGCCGCGGGCAGCCGTGTGGCCGTGACACGTGGTGCGGACATGATCCGTCCCTCCTGTGATCGTCGATGCTTACCCTAGTGACGCAGACGGATACGCACCCTGTGACATGAAATCACAACGCCGGATACATTTTGCCACGGCGCAACAGGGCAGTGCAGCCCCCCGGACACGAAAAAGGCCGCCCCGTATCGGAGCGGCCTGTCGTTGCTGTAGGGTGGGCAATGTGCCCACCAAACCCTTAGTTCTTGGCGTAGAATTCGACGACCAGGTTGGGTTCCATCATCACCGGATACGGCACGTCGCCCAATGTGGGGGTGCGGGTGAAGGTGGCGGTCATCTTCGAATGGTCGGCCTCGATATAGTCGGGCACATCACGCTCGGGCAGCTGGGTGGCTTCCAGCAGCACGGCCAGTTGCTTGGACCGGTCACGCACCTCGATCACGTCGCCTTCCTTGACGCGGTACGAGGGGATGTTGACCTTGCGACCGTTCACACGGACGTGGCCGTGGTTCACGAACTGACGCGCGGCAAACACGGTCGCCACGAACTTGGCGCGGTACACAACGGCGTCCAGGCGACGCTCCAGCAGGCCGATCAGGTTTTCACCGGTGTCACCGCCCACACGGACAGCCTCGGCATAGATTCGGCGGAACTGCTTCTCGGTCAGGTCGCCGTAATACCCCTTCAGCTTCTGCTTGGCGCGCAGCTGGATACCAAAATCCGACAGCTTGCCCTTGCGGCGCTGACCGTGCTGGCCGGGGCCATATTCACGACGGTTGACGGGGGATTTGGGGCGGCCCCAAATGTTTTCGCCCATGCGGCGATCGATCTTGTACTTGGCAGACGTGCGTTTTGTCACGGCTGATCTCCTTCGTTCAGGTTGTCGAAGGGCGTTGTCCTCTCCCCGGATTTGGCCGGGACGACAGGGATCTTCTTGCGAAGGCCACCAACACCAATGAAGCCGCGCTTATACGCGCAGAATCATCAGAGTCAACGGCTGCCCGGGCCTGGCATCGCCGCGCATGCGGCATGGCGGAAACAGGGGGTGATGTGATCATTGACCAGGCCCGTGGCCTCCATGAACGCATAAACAATCGTGGGGCCCACGAATTTGAAGCCGCGGGCGCGCAGGTCCCGGGACACCTGTTCGCTCAGCTTCGTCTTGGGCGGGACCAGATCGCGGCTGGCAAAATTGGTCTGCAACGGCTGACCGTCGACATAATTCCATAAGAATTTATCAAAACCGATGGCCTCGTTAACCTCGAGGTAAGCGCGGGCGTTGGTTATGGTGGCCTCGATCTTGCCCCGGTGACGGACAATGCCCGGATTGCCCAGCAGGCGCTGCACATCCGCGTCGCCCCATGTGGCAACCACCGCCGGGTCGAACCCGGCAAAGGCATCGCGAAACGCATCGCGCTTGCGCAGGATCGTGATCCAGCTCAAACCGGCCTGAAATCCATCCAGGATCAACTTCTCCCACAGGCTGCGCGCGTCATGTTCGGGCACGCCCCATTCGGTGTCGTGATAGGCCACGTAATCCGGGGCCTCCCCCTCCCATCCACAGCGATGCAACACGGCAGATCCTCCCTGCTTGGTTAACGGATAAAATTAGAACAAAATGCAAACATTAAGAGTGTTTTTACGGCTTCCGACCCATGGTGACCACAGATTTTTGAACACAAGGGTCCTGCCAACCCATGAGCAAAAGACGCTTCCAAAACGTGCCCACCGGGGCCGATTCTCCGTTGAACGCGGCGGTGTCATCGCGTGACCGCAGCACATTGTCGATGGTCGAACAGGCGGTCAAACACCAGCAGACCCTGCTGGCGTTCCAGCCGGTCGTGATCGCAAACGATCCCTCGCGCGTCGGGTTTTACGAGGGGTTGATCAGGGTGATGGATGAAACGGGGCGCATCATCCCGGCCAAGGATTTCATGCCGGTGGTCGAACGGGCCGAACTGGGGCGCGAAATCGACGTCGTCGCGCTGAACATGGGACTGCGCACGTTGCACGAAAATCCGTCCATCCGGCTGTCCATCAACATGTCGGCGCGGTCAATCGGGTTCCAGCGCTGGATGCAGACCATGAACCGCTGGCTGAAAAAGGACCCGTCGGTCGGCGAGCGACTGATCCTCGAAATCACCGAAGGGTCGGCAATGGATCAGCCCGAACTGGTGGTCGACTTCATGGACAGGCTCAGCTTGAAGGGGATCAGCTTTGCGCTTGACGACTTCGGGGCGGGCTATACCGCGCTGCGGTATTTCAAGGACTTCTATTTCGACGTGCTGAAGATCGACATGGAATTCTGCCATGGCATCGCGGGCGACCCCGACACGCAGGCCCTCACCGGCGCCATCATCCAGATCGGCCATCACTTCGACATGCTGGTCGTGGCCGAAGGGGTCGAACGACAGGAAGACGTGGACATGCTGACGCAGATGGGGGTCGACTGTTTGCAGGGCTTCTATTTCCAGGCGCCACAGGTCCGGCCGAACTGGCTGTTTGGTCAGCGTCCCGGTGCGCAACAGGCGGGTATGCGCGCCTGAGACATAACGTCCGTTGCCGCATGGCAGCGAATCCGGTAGTGCAGCCGCAGCGCGGGACCATTCTGAGGCCCGCACCGGCGCAAAAAACGCCCTCGGACGTGCGAAGTCTCGGAGTGGTCCTCATCAAATTGACAGAGGACCTGACACTATGACCAACATCGTCATCGCATCAGCCGCCCGGACTGCCGTCGGCAGCTTTGGTGGCTCATTTGCCAACACCCCCGCACATGACCTCGGCGCGACCGTGCTCGAAGCCATCGTCGAGCGGGCGGGCATCGACAAGTCCGAAGTCTCCGAGACGATCCTCGGTCAGGTGCTGACCGCGGCCCAGGGCCAGAACCCGGCCCGCCAGGCGCACATCAACGCAGGCCTGCCCAAGGAAAGCGCCGCCTGGTCGATCAACCAGGTCTGTGGCTCGGGCCTGCGCGCCGTCGCCCTTGGTGCCCAGCACATCGCCCTGGGTGATGCCGACATCGTCGCCGCCGGCGGACAAGAGAACATGACCCTGTCGCCCCATGCCGCGGCCCTGCGCGCCGGTCACAAGATGGGCGATCTGAAATACATCGACACCATGATCCGCGACGGTCTGTGGGATGCGTTCAACGGCTACCACATGGGCCAGACGGCAGAGAATGTTGCCGACCAGTGGCAGATCACGCGCGACGCGCAGGACGAATTCGCCGTCGCCTCCCAGAACAAGGCCGAAGCCGCGCAAAAGGCAGGCAAGTTCGCGGACGAAATCACCGCCTTCACCGTGAAGGGCCGCAAGGGCGACACCATCGTCGACGCCGACGAATACATTCGCCACGGCGCGACCATGGAGGCAATGCAGAAACTGCGCCCCGCCTTCACCAAGGACGGGTCGGTCACCGCCGCCAACGCGTCGGGCCTGAATGACGGTGCCGCCGGTGCCCTGCTGATGAGCGCCGAGAACGCCGAAAAACGCGGGATCGAGCCACTGGCCCGCATCGCCAGCTACGCGACCGTCGGCCTTGATCCGTCGATCATGGGCGTGGGCCCGATCTATGCATCCCGCAAGGCGCTGGAAAAGGCCGGTTGGAAGCCCGAAGACCTCGATCTGGTCGAAGCCAACGAAGCCTTTGCCGCGCAGGCCTGCGCCGTGAACAAGGACATGGGGTGGGACCCGTCCATCGTGAACGTGAACGGCGGCGCCATCGCCATCGGCCACCCCATCGGCGCCTCGGGCGCGCGCATCCTCAACACCCTGCTCTTCGAGATGAAGCGCCGCGACGCCAAAAAAGGCCTCGCCACGCTGTGCATCGGCGGCGGCATGGGCGTTGCCATGTGCCTGGAACGCGACTGATCGGTCTTGGGGTGCGCCGTCGTGGCGCACCCATATCCCAAAATTCATGCGGCTATGCTGCGCAATAATATTGCGCTTTGATGCCGTTTGAGGGAAACAATGCGAAACAAATCCCAAAAGGAGTTCACCCCATGTCCCGTGTAGCCCTCGTCACCGGCGGTAGCCGCGGTATCGGCGAAGCCATTTCCAAAGCCCTCAAAGACGCAGGGTACACCGTCGCCGCCACCTATGCCGGCAATGACGAAGCCGCCGCCAAATTCACGGACGAAACCGGCATCAAGACCTACAAATGGAACGTGGCAGATTACGACGAATCCAAGGCGGGCCTCGCACAGGTCGAAGCCGACCTTGGGCCGATCGACGTCGTGGTCGCCAACGCGGGCATCACCCGTGACGCGCCGTTTCACAAGATGACGCCGGAACAATGGCACCAGGTCATCGACACGAACCTGACGGGCGTGTTCAACACCGTGCACCCGCTCTGGCCGGGCATGCGTGAACGCAAGTTCGGCCGCGTGATCGTGATCTCGTCCATCAACGGCCAAAAGGGCCAGTTCGCCCAGGTGAACTATGCCGCGACCAAGGCCGGTGATCTGGGTATCGTGAAATCGCTGGCCCAGGAAGGTGCACGCGCAGGCATCACCGCCAACGCGATCTGCCCCGGCTATATCGGCACCGATATGGTCATGGCGGTTCCGGAAAAGGTGCGCGAATCGATCATCGCGCAAATCCCCGCTGGCCGTCTGGGCGAACCGGAAGAAATCGCGCGCTGCGTAGTGTTCCTGGCCTCGGACGATTCGGGGTTCATCAACGGCTCGACCATCTCGGCCAACGGCGCACAGTTCTTCGTCTGACAAAACGGTGTACGGGCTGTGCACACATTGTGCACAGGCGGTGCACACGGGTTTGACCACAAAAAAGGGCCGGTGCATCGCTGCACCGGCCCTGTCTTATCCCGTAAGATGGCGCGCGCCCATCAGCGGGAAGTCTTGCCCCCGAACAGCCAGGTCCAGGCCTCGGCCAACATGGCACCACGTTCGGCGTGGGCGCGTTCCAGGCCCTTGCGGATGGCGGGGTGTGCAGATGTCTCGAACATGGGCGGTATCCTTTGGATCAGCGTTTCTGAATTGATCTGAATATGCGCCCTAGCAGACAACCTGACAAACGAGTCTTTCCAAGGCTTCACTTAAGCTGTACTTAAGTGATCATGTCTGAACGCCTCCCCCCTCTGACCGCCCTGCGCGCCTTTGACGCCGCCGCCCGCCACATGTCTTTCGCCAAGGCGGCAGAGGAATTGCGCGTCACCCCCGCCGCGCTCAGCTTCCAGATCAAATCGCTCGAAGAGCACCTGGGCACGCAAGTGTTCCGCCGCTTGAACCGCGCGGTCGAACTGACCGAAGCAGGTCGTGCCATGGCCCCCGGACTGGCCGACGGTTTCCAGATGCTGGGCGCCGCGTGGCGGGCCGCCGAACGCACGTTGGACGATGAAACATTGACCGTCACAGCCGGTCCCGCGTTCACCGCCAAGTGGTTGGCACCCCGTCTTTACGACTTTGCGCAGGCACATCCCGAAATCGAACTCAGGTTCTCCGCCTCGCTTAAACTGGTGGACCTCAGCCGCGACGCCGTCGATGTCGCCATCCGCTTTGGCCCCGGCAAGGACGAAGGCGTCTATTCCCTGCCGCTGGTCGAGGAATGGGTGTGCCCCGTCATGACCCCGGACATGGCCGCCCGGTTTCCCACCCCCGACAGCCTACGCGCAGCGACGCTCATTTTTGACGACAGTATCGCTTTCCTGAAACCGTCCAGCGACTGGGCCACGTGGTTCCGCATGATGGGCGTTGATTTCGCACCAACCACAGGCCCCAGGTTCAGCCAGGCAGACCACGCCGTCGACGCCGCACTTGCAGGTGTCGGTGTCGTCCTCGGGCGCCGATCATTGGTGGTCAAGGATCTCGATGATGGACGTCTCGTGGCCCCGTTCCCCACTGCGCTCGACACCGGCATCCGCTTCCGGTTCCTCTGCTCGGAAGGGGCCGAAACCCGCCCCCAGATCGCCGCCTTCCGGGACTGGATGCTTGCCGAGATCGACAAAACAGGCCACATCACCAAACAGATGATCCGCAAGCCCGCCGCGAACTACCAGGCCGAATGACACGCACCACCGCCACCCTGATCGGCTTTGTCGCTGTGCTCCTGTGGGGTGTGCTGGCCTTGCTGACCGTCGGCTCTGCTCCGACACCGCCCTTCCTGTTGAACGCGCTGTGCTTTGCGATTGGCGGCACGCTGGGCCTGGTCTGGACCGCCGCCAGCGGTGGGCTGTCACAATTGCGCGTCGTGCCGGTCCAAGTCTATGTCATGGGGACGCTGGGCCTCTTCGGCTATCACGCGCTGTATTTTTCGGCCCTGCGCCTGGCCCCCGCGGCCGAAGCCGGTTTGATTGCCTACCTCTGGCCACTGCTGATCGTGTTCGTGTCCGGCCTTCTGCCCGGGGAAACGCTGCGGCGTGGCCATGTGTTCGGCGCGCTGATCGGGTTTTCGGGTGCGGCACTTGTCATCACCGGCGGGGCCACGGGTTTCGACGCAAGCGCTTTGCCGGGCTACATGCTGGCACTGGCCTGTGCCGCGACCTGGACCGCCTATTCGATCCTGTCGCGGCGCTTTGGCGCCGTGCCCACCGCGTCCGTCGCCGTGTTCTGTGTCGCCAGTGCCATTCTGTCCGTGCCGCTGCACCTGATGCTCGAGGACACGGTGTGGCCCAGCGGCACGCTGGGGTGGGCAAGCGCGATTCTGCTTGGCCTCGGCCCCGTCGGACTGGCCTTTTATGTCTGGGACATCGGGGTGAAACGCGGCGACATCCAGATGCTCGGCACCGCGTCCTATGCGGCGCCGCTCTTGTCGACGATCGTTCTTGTGGTGGCTGGCGTTGCTGCGCCCAGTTGGTCACTGGCTCTCGCGGCGATTCTGATCACCGGCGGAGCGCTGCTGGCAGCCCGCGCCAGCCTGAAAGTGCGCCCTAACTCGAAAGTCGGGTAATCTCTTCTTTCAGTTTCAGCTTCTGTTTTTTCATGGCGGCCACTTCGACGTGATCCACACCAGGGGATCGTTGGGCCATATCCACCTGATCACTCAGGTTCTGGTGCTTCTTTTTCAACTCTTCGAGATGGGCAATCACGCTCATTCGGTCCTCCTTGCTGATAAAGTTGCTCCCACAGCCAAGCACAGCTTTGTCGCCAAGTCACGCCGCAGGCGCAGCATATGGATAAGCTTGACGTAGGTACGGTTAACGGCCCGTTAAAGGGTCAGAGCGGCGCCATCCCGCAAAACCGCTTGAATTTCAGATCGATAGCTATCGCCATCGCGTTCATGCTGCGTCCCTTCGTGTAAAATGATGGGAAAATGCTGGCGAAATTCTGCGCGCCCGTTCTTGCGCGCCCGAAAAATAACCAGCTCTGCCGGTTTTCCGATCCGGGGACAAAGCGGCCATGTCTCGGGGCTGCCCAGCCGCCCCGCAGCACCGGCCAGCAGGTCCGGCAGCCGCGCGGCCCGGTGGATCATGTGCAGATACCCCTTGTGCGCCAGCCGCCGCGCCGCGGTATCAATCCACGCTGCCACGGGTGTCTCTGCCCCGCGCCCGGCTTCGCGCCCCACATCTGTCGCGGACGCCCCGGCCCCCCGGTCAAAAAACGGCGGGTTGGCCAAAACGTGATCGAAACTGCGTGTCTTCACCGCTTCGGGCATGTCGGTCAGATCAGCGCAAAAGGCCTCCAACCCGTTGCGCGCGGCCAGCGCGGCATAATCCGCCTGACGCTCGATCCCGACCAGGTCAAGCCCCGGCACCCGCGCCCCAAGGCACAGCGCCGCCGTCCCCACGCCGCAGCCCAGATCAAGCACGGCCTGCCCCGCCCTTGCCGGCACAGAGGCCGCCAAAAGCACCGGATCGACCCCCGCCCGATACCCGGCACGCGGTTGCCACACATGCACCCGCCCGCCCAGAAACGCGTCATGCGTCAGATCATCGCCCAAGGTCGATGTCATTGTCCGTGACCACTTTCAAAGCGGCGTCATAATCATCGGCCCGTACCATCAAGCGGCGTGGAAAGATGCCGATGCCACCTTCCAGGACGCTCATGTTTACGTCCATCTGAAAGCAGTCTATATCCTCGCCTTCAAGAAGGGCAGAGGCAAAGGCGATGATCGTCGGGTCAGTACTGCGCAAAAGTTCCTTCATATCATGGATGTAGGGGCACACCGGCCTAGCTGTCGAGGGGTGCAATGAGGAAAGTGATGGACGCGTCCGCAATCGCAAAGCCGCATGACCGTCTGGCGGCCTATCTATCGGCCGATCTGGAAGGCGTGAACGACCTGATCCGCGACCGCATGGCGTCGGAACATGCGCCCCGCATTCCCGAAGTGACCCGCCACCTGGTCGAAGCGGGCGGCAAGCGCCTGCGCCCCATGCTGACGCTCGCCGCGGCCCACCTGTGCGGCTATCCCGGCCCCTATCACGTGCATCTTGCGGCCACGGTCGAATTCATCCACACCGCCACCCTGCTGCATGACGACGTGGTGGACGAAAGCGGCCAGCGGCGCGGACGGCCCACGGCCAACTTGCTGTGGGACAACAAATCGTCGGTGCTGGTGGGCGACTATCTCTTCGCGCGCAGCTTCCAGCTGATGACAGAGACCGGCAATATCGACGTTCTGCGCATCCTGTCGGACGCCGCCGCCACCATCGCCGAAGGCGAAGTTCTGCAAATGACCGCCGCCCAGGACCTCGCCACGGACGAGGCCATCTATTTGCAGGTGGTGCGCGGCAAGACGGCCGCCCTGTTCTCCGCCGCGATGGAAGTGGGCGGCGTGATCGCGGGCAAGGACGCCGCCACGACGCAGGCACTTTTCGACTACGGCGACGCGCTTGGCATCGCATTTCAGATCGTGGATGACCTGCTGGACTACCAGGGTCAGGCCTCGGCCACCGGCAAGAATGTCGGTGACGATTTCCGTGAACGCAAACTGACCCTGCCGGTGATCAAGGCCGTGGCACAGGCCGACAGCGAAGAGCGCGCCTTCTGGTCCCGCACCATTGAAAAGGGCCAGCAGGATGACGGCGATCTCGACCACGCGCTGGCCCTGCTCGGCAAACATGGCGCGCTAGACGCCACACGACAGGATGCCATTGCCTGGGCGAAGAAGGCCAAGACGGCGCTTGGCACCCTGCCCGCGCATGATCTGCGCGACATGCTGATTGACCTGGCCGATTACGTGGTCGAACGGATCAGCTAAGCGTCGCGGGAACGCACCACCAATCGGGGCGTTCCGCGGCAATCGCGCTGGCCGCAAACTGCGCAGCTGACCGGGTGGGAAACAACCCGAAACAGGTCGCACCCGATCCCGACATACGCGTGACAAGAACACCCGGCGCCGCCTCAAGGCCGCGCAGGACCCGATCAATGCCGGGCGCGATAGCCATCGCGGGGGCCTGCAAGTCGTTGCGCTGCGCACGCAGCCAATCCAACCACCCCCGCATGCCTGAGTGACGCGGTGGCAACGGTGCCATGCCCGCATTGTCCTTGCGCTGCAAACGGGCAAAGACCTTGGGCGTCGCCACATGCAGGCCCGGATTGACCAGAACGGCAAAGAAGGTCGGATCGTCTGCAACCGGCGTCACAACGTCGCCAATACCGCCCATGCGCGCGGCCCGTCGCACCATGCACACCGGAACGTCAGCCCCAAGGGCCAGCGCATCCGGTCCAGCCCCCAAAGCACGCAACACAGCCGCGGCATCAGCCGATCCGCCACCAATCCCCGCGCCATGGGGCAGGTTCTTTTCTATCTCGATGTGACCGGTCCAACCCGCCAGGTCCGCCGCGCGCCACGCAAGGTTGCGCGCATCCGTTGGAACACCATCGGCAAACGGCCCCGTAACATCCAGTGACAGGGCATCACCGGGCGTCAACCTCAACCGGTCCCCCACATCCGCAAAAACCACAAAGGAATCAAGAAGATGATAGCCATCATCGCGTTGGCCGGTCACATGCAGGGTCAGGTTGATCTTGGCGGGCGCAAAGGCCTCAATCGTCATTCGCAACCTTCAGGGGTTCGGCGCCTTCCTCTTCCAGCACCTTGTCCAGCCCCACTTCCAGCTTGCGGCGCATCCGGTCCGGGTCCGCCTCGCCATCCACCTCGTCGGGATCGACAAAGCTCAGCGCCCGCATCCACTGGAACTGCGCCTCGCGCTCGCGCCCCACGGCCCAATACACATCGCCCAGGTGGTCATTCACCACCGGATCAATCGGCATCAGTTCAACGGCCCGCTCCATATGGTCCACGGCCTCTTCGTAGCGGCCCAGCCGGTACAGAACCCAGCCCAGCGAATCCACGATGTACCCGCTGTCGGGGCTGGCGGCGACCGCCTGCTCGATCATCTCCAGCGCTTCGTCCAGCTTGATCTGCTTTTCGACCAGCGAATAGCCAAGATAGTTCAGGACCTGCGGCTGGCCCGGGTTCAGCTCCAGCGCGCGACGAAAATCCGCTTCGGCCTTGGGCCATTCCTTGAGGCGCTCGTGGGAAATCGCACGCGCATAATGCAGGAACCACGCGCCCCGCGCATTCGGGTCCGTCAGGTCCAGCGCACGATCATAGGCGGCAACCGCATCTTCAAATCGGTTTTGCTGACGCAGCACATCGCCCAGCGTCGAATGGACTAGCGCCAGATCGCCAAAGCGTTTGGCAAGCTGCTCCAGCACCTCGATGGCGGCATCCGGCTTGCCGGATTCGCGCAGGGCGGCGGCGCGCCCCAACTCGGCGGCGTGAAAGGCCGGGTGATCCGCGGGCACCTGTTTATAGGCCGCGTTCGCCAGCTCGTATTGCTGCAATGTCTCCAGCAGGTCGGCATTCAGCAGCAGGGCATCGACGTGATCCGGGCGCAGATACCGCGCCACGCGACCGTAAAGCAGCGTGTAATCCGCCCCCGCGTCCTGGCGCAGCGCGCCCGCCAGCGAATAGAACACCTCGGCCATACCGTCGCGGGCCGACGTGATATGGGTAAAGGCCAGCGTCTCACCGGCCTCCAGCGCCAGGGTCATCGCGTCCAGTTCCGGGTCGGTCACGGACCCGAACGCAGCCTCAAGCGACGCAATCGCATCCGCGTTGCGGCCCAGTTGCGACAGGACTTCGGCCCGTGCCATCGCGCCACGGCGTGTCTGTTGCAGCGGACCGGAGCCATCGTTTTCAAAGAGATCCGCCGCGGCCGCGAACTGTCCCAGTCCCGCCAGCGCCATCGCCTTGTGATACAGGGCAAATCCGCGTACGCCCCGCTGCTCTGACACGTCATCAAAGGCCGCCATGGCCGCCTCTGTCTGATCGTCGCCCACCAGGGCCCATGCGTTCAGCAGCCCATCCACAAGGGGTCCGATGCCCTGCGTCTCGGTGTCCCGCGCCAGGTACGCGGCATAGTCTTCCTGCTTCAGCATCTCGGCGATGATGACCATGTGGGCGGCCTGACTGCGCGCGCCGCGTTCTTCCACCAGGCGCGCAATGGGCAGGGCGCGGTCCACGCGGCCCAGGGCCAGCTGGGCCACAATGGAATCCTCCATCAACTCCACATTGCCCGGATCACGGGCAAGGGCCTCGGTATAATACCGCGCCGCAGCTTCAAAATCGCTCAGGATCGCGGCCTGCCGTCCGGCCAGATACGATCCGGCAACGGATTGTGCGGATGTGGTGTGCGGCGCGGTCGCCAGAACGGCGGCCAGGGCAACACTGGAAAGAAGCGTTCGGATCACGGGGGCACTGCCTTTTCTCTGTTTGACCAGAGGCTAGCACGTCTGGCCCCATGTGCAATGTGGCCTCGCGCAAGTGTCAGCGGATGGGTGCCAGAAAAAAGGCCGGGCAAGGGGCCCGGCCTTTGTCCTGATCACATGTTCGGATAATTCGGCCCGTCGCCCCCCTGCGGCGTGGTCCAGATGATGTTCTGGGCCGGGTCCTTGATATCGCAGGTCTTGCAGTGCACGCAGTTCTGGAAGTTGATGACAAAGCGCGTGTCCTTGCCCTCTTCCTCCACGAACTCATAGACACCCGCCGGACAATACCGCGCGCTCGGCCCCGCATATTTCGGCAGGTTCTGCGCCACGGGGATGCTGTCATCGGTCAGCCGCAGGTGTGCGGGCTGGCTTTCCTCGTGATTGGTAAAGCTGAAGGACACATTCGTCAGCCGGTCAAAGGACAGCGTGCCATCTGGCTTGGGATAGTCGATGGGCGTGTGCTTGCTGGCCTCTTCGGTGGCCTCTGCATCGGTCTTGCCATGCCCCAGCGTGCCAAACAGCGAAAAGCCCATCGTGTTGGTCCACATGTCCAGACCACCGCCCATCAGCGACGCCACCAGCCCGTATTTCGACCACAACGGCTTCACATTGCGCACCTTCTTGAGGTCCTTGCCGATGGCGCCGTTGCGCACCTCGGTCTCGTAGGCGGTCAATTCGTCGCCGGCACGGTCTGCCTTGATCGCGTCAAAGGCCGCCTCCGCCGCTGCCTTGCCCGACAGCATCGCATTGTGGTTGCCCTTGATGCGCGGCACGTTGACCATGCCCACCGAACAGCCCAGCAGGGCCACGCCGGGCGCGACCATCTTGGGCATCGACTGGTATCCACCCTCGGAAATCGCCCGCGCCCCATAGGCCACGCGCTTGCCGCCCTTCAGCAGGTCGGCAACCATCGGGTGATGCTTGAACCGCTGGAACTCCATATAAGGAAACAGATGCGGGTTGCGGTAGTTCAGGTGGACCACGAAACCCACATAAACCTGATTGTTCTCAAGGTGATAGATAAACGACCCGCCACCCGCGTTCTTGCCCAGCGGCCAGCCCATCGTGTGGGTGACAGACCCTTCGCGGTGCTTCTCGGGATCAATCTCCCAGATCTCTTTCATGCCCAGGCCGTATTTCTGCGGCTCCCTGCCATCGCTCAGGCCGTATTTGGCAATCACTTCCTTCGACAGCGACCCGCGGACACCCTCGGACAGGAACACATACTTGCCGTGCAACTCCATGCCCGGCTCGGTGTTCTCGCCAATCGACCCGTCCGCCTCCAGGCCGAACACACCGGCCACAACGCCCTTCACCTCGCCCTTGTCGCCATAAACAAGCTCGGAACACGCCATGCCGGGGAAAATCTCGACCCCCATCGCCTCGGCCTGCTCGGCCATCCAGCGACAGACATTGCCCATGGAGACGATGTAGTTGCCGTGGTTGTTCATCAGCGGCGGCATGGGGAAGTTGGGGATACGGACCTGCCCCGCCTCACCCAGCATATAGAAATTGTCGTCCCTGACCGGCACGTTCAGCGGCGCACCCTTTTCCTTCCAATCCGGGATCAACGCATCCAGACCACACGGGTCCAGCACCGCACCCGACAGGATATGCGCCCCGACCTCGGACCCTTTCTCAAGAACCACGACGTTCAGATCGGCATCCAGCTGTTTCAGACGAATGGCCGCCGACAGACCGGCCGGCCCTGCCCCCACGATCACTACGTCATATTCCATCGCTTCGCGTTCAATCTCGGCCATCCGGCGGCTCCCTTCAACTCCCGGCGCTTTCGCGCAAATTTTGTCGTCGCTACCCTACAGATAGGGCGCGCGCAATGTGGTGAACTGTCCCCGTGAAAAAATCCACAAAAAATTCACGAAACGACCGCACGTTATTTCAAGTGACGTCACGGCCATTTACGTCACCCTGTGTCCTACCCCCCAGGGCAGGCACCCGTCTTTCAAATCCGCACGAAAGGCGATCAGCGCGCGGGCGGCCGGTCTCCCAGCAGATACCGTGGCCCCTGCCCCTTCTCCGCCGCCGTATCGGCCGGATTGTATAACGCGCACGCCTCCAGGCTCAAACAGCCACAGCCGATACAGCCATCCAGCGTGTCGCGCAATTTTTCCAGCCGCGCAATGCGCGCATCCAGGCCGGTGCGAAACTCTGTGCTGATGCGGGCCCAGTCCCGCTTCGTCGGCGCGCGGTGGCGGGGCAACAGGTCCAGCTCCGCCTTGATCTGCGCCAGGGTAAACCCGAATTGCTGCGCGACCATGATGAAACTCAGGCGCCGGATGTCAGCCCGCTGAAACCGGCGCTGCCCTCCGGCATTCCGCCACGGGGCCACCAGCCCCTCGTCCTCGTAATACCGGATCGCAGACACCGCCAACCCGGTCCGCGCCGCAATATCCCCAATGCTCAACCCTTCTGACGGTGCCATGAAAAAATCCCTTGACCTCAAGTTGACTTGAGGTCGCAGCATGACCCCATAGACCTGAAAAGGAAAGACTATGACGAAAGGACCAGACCATGCCCGCGATGCTCGAACACACCAATCTCACCGTCTCGAATCCCGATTCAACCGCCGCGTGGATGTGCGACCTCTTTGGCTGGCATATCCGGTGGGCCGGCAACGCGATGGAGGTCGGGCGTACCGTCCACGTCGGAACGGACACGCATTATCTCGCGCTCTACACACAGGACGCGGCGGCAAAGGGGCGTGAAAGCTCCTACGCCACCATCGGCGGTCTGAACCATATCGCCATTGTCACAGATGATCTCGAAGGGATCGAACAGGCTGCCCGCGACCGCGGGTTCCAGGTGGGCCAACACCATGACTACGAACCGGGCCGCCGCTTCTACTTCCACGACGCCGACAACATCGAATACGAGGTCGTGCAATACGACTAGGTCCTCATTGTTCCCAAAATATGCCGGGGGAGTCGCGCCAGCGACGGGGGCTGGCCCCCTTACCCCCTTGCATTCCCCCGTCCCATTGGGTCAGGTAATCCCCATCGCAAACAACGGCGGCTCCAAATCGGGCCGCCGCTCGTGATTAGGACGACGCCGATGGAAAAGATCCCGATGACCCGCGCCGGTGCCACTGCACTGGAAACGGAATTGAAACACCTCAAGACCGAAGAGCGCCCCGCCATCATCAAGGCGATTGCCGAAGCGCGCGAACACGGGGATCTGTCCGAAAACGCCGAATACCATTCGGCCAAGGAAAAGCAGTCCTTTATCGAGGGCCGGATCAAGGAGCTTGAGGGCGTGATTTCGCTGGCCGAGGTGATCGACCCCGCCAAACTCTCCGGCTCCATCAAGTTCGGCGCGACCGTCACCCTGGTCGACGAGGACACGGACGAAGAGAAAACCTATCAGATCGTTGGCGAATACGAGGCCAATATCGAAAAGGGCCTCTTGAACATAAAATCGCCCATCGCACGGGCCCTGATCGGCAAGGAAGAGGGCGACAGCGTCGAGGTGCGGACACCCGGCGGTGAAAAGTCCTATGAAGTCCTGAAAATCAGCTATAGCTGAGGCCATGGCCGACAAGCCCGAACCCCAATCGCGCCCGACCCCCCTGGGTATCTACGACAAGCCCAGCACCGGGGGTGTCACAGGGATCGAGATCGCCGCGTTGATCCTCACCGCCATCTGGCTGGTGGGGGCGGCGGCCTATTTCATTCTGGCAGGCGATGACCCGGCGGGCACCGGCGAAGGGTTGCGCTTTCTGATCACGATGCTGGCGGTGTTCATGCCCATCGCGATGATCTGGGTCGCGGCCACGGCGGCCCGCTCCAGCATGGTGATGCGCGAGGAAAGTCAGCGGTTGCAGACCGCCATCGACGCGATCCGGCAGGCCTATATCGCCCAGAACCAGGGGCGCAACGTGGCGGATGAGCCCTCGGTCGCGCGCAAGCTCGATGAGATTGCCGCCGCCACCCGCAAGACCGAAACGGCGCTTGCCACCTTCCAAAGCCGCCGGGACCAGGCCCCGGCCCCGCACCCTGCCGCACGGGCCGAAGACCTCAGCGGCGATCAGCCCGCGCTGGCGCTTGGCACCAGCGCCGAAGACATCGCGCCGCCGCTTGCGACCGAAGATTTCATCCGTGCCCTCAACTTCCCCGAAACGGCCGAGGACGAGGAAGGCTTTGTCGCGCTGCGCAAGGCCATGCGCGACCGTGAGACGGCCAAGCTGGTACAGGCGGCCCAGGACATCCTGACCCTGCTCAGCCAGGATGGCATCTACATGGATGACCTGCGCCCCGACCGCGCCCGGCCCGAAATCTGGCGCCAGTTCGCCCAAGGCGCGCGGGGCCGTGCGGTGGCACCGCTCGGTGGTGTAAGGGATCGTTCATCCCTGGCCCTGTCCGCAGGCCGGATGAAACAGGATCCGATCTTTCGGGATGCCGCGCATCACTTCCTGCGCCGCTTCGACAAGGCCATATCGGCCTTTGCCGAAACCGCCACGGATTCGGAAATCTCGGCCCTCAGCGACACCCGCACGGCGCGCGCTTTCATGCTGCTGGGCCGCGTCGCAGGCACGTTCGACTAGGGGCTCAATCCGGGCGCACCAGCCCGCGCGCGCCCACCATGTCCAGCAACCGCTGCGCAATGTGCTCCGCCTTCAGCTCTGCATCCGGATGATCATGCAGCACCACGCTGGCCGGCATCGACGCGAAATCCGCCTCGCCCGGGGCCTGCACCAGCGTGCACCCGCCCGCCTCGTGCACCGCCTGCGCACCCATCGTGCCGTCATTGAGGTTGCCCGACAGAACAACCGCGACCGTTCCGGCGCCATAGCTTTCGGCGGCACTGCGAAACAGCAGGTCGACAGAGGGCTGAAACCGCGCCGCATCGGGCAGGCGCCCAAGGCGCAGCGTGCGGCCTTCGACCCGTGTGTGTTCCCCGCCGGGACACACGGCGATCACCCCCCGTTCCAGGCGTTGCCCGTCGGTGGCTTTCTGCACGGGCAACAGCACCTTGCCTGTCAACACTTCGGTCAACTGACTGAACTGACCGCCATGAATGGCAACCACCACGGGCGCATCCAGATTGCGCGGCAAGACCCGCAAGACACGGATCATGGGCTTCAACCCGCCGGCGGACGCGCCTATGACGATGATGTTGTCGCTCATGTTGATGGGCCCATCCTGTCAAGTGTCGCAAGACGGCACGTCGCCTTGATTGATGGGCATCACATGCCGAACCCGGCCCAGGGGATAAAGCGCACAAGGTCGCCGTGTTCTATTGATATGGCGTGATCGGGCAATTCTACCAGCCCTTCGGCCCAAGACAGTCCGCTGATCCGCCCCGACCCCTCCGAGGCAAAGACCTCGACCCTGTCCCCGCGGAGACGCGCGCGCAGGAATTCCCGCCGCCCCGGCTTCTTCGATTTTGAGAACCCGGCAGGCACCATGAACCCCTGCGGCGCGGTCCAGTCGGCCCCTGCCAGCAGGGCCAGCGCGGGGGCCCCAAAGACCAGCGTGCAGACCATCGCGGCAACCGGATTGCCCGGCAGCCCAAAGACCGGCGTGCCCTCCCACATCCCCAAGCACAGCGGGCGTCCGGGCTTGATCGCGATGCGCCAGAGCGCCATGGCCCCGGCCTCGTTTAACAGGGCTGACACGTGGTCCGCATCGCCCGCGGACGCGCCGCCGCTGGTGAGGATCACGTCCACGCTGCGCGCCGCCTCGTTCAGGCGGGCGCGCAGGTCTGCGCGGCTGTCGGGCACCTGGCCGAGGTCCACGGGCGCGTGGCCCAACCGCGTGACAAGCCCGCGCAGCATCGGCCGGTTCGCGTCATAGATCTGGCCCGGCGCGGCGGTCTCGCCGGGTTGGCGCAATTCGTCCCCGGTCGACAGGATGCCAACGCGCAGCCGCTGCCGTACCGGCACCTCTGCCACCCCCACCGCAGAGAGAAGCGCAAGGTCGGCAGGCGTCAACTTGCGCCCCGCCTGCGCGATCACGTCGCCGACCTGCACATCCTCACCTGCCTTGCGGGTGTTGGCCCCCTGCCTGATCGGGCCCGTGAAGTGGATGGCGCCGTCGCGGACCTCGACATCTTCTTGCAAAATCACGGTATCGACCCCGTCCGGAAGGGCCGCGCCGGTGAGAATGCGGATGGCTGTCCCCGCGGGGACACTTGTGTCGGGGGCCGCTCCGGCAGCCATATGCTGCGCCACAAGCGGGATGTTGTGGTCCCCTTCCCCGCGTCCGTTAAGGAACCCGTAACCATCTACAGCCGTGTTTGGCAGCGGCGGGTGCGCGCGAGGCGCTGAAATGTCCGTGGCAAGGATGCGGTCGAGGGCCTCTGCCACGGGCCATTTTTCGGTGTCCACGACGCAGGACAGACGCGTGCGCAGATCGGCCAACGCCTCGTCCACGGGCGTCCAGTGCACCCCCGGCGGCAAGGCGAAACAGTCGTTCTTAAGCGGCGGCATCGGTGTCCTCCGCACAGGCCAGCAGGTCGGCGGCATGGCCTGCGCCCAAGATCCATGCCTCTTCGCGCGCGGCAGATGGCAGGTCGGTCATCCAGCGGCGCAGGGTCGCAGCGGGCACGCGCGACAGCGCCGTCGCCAACAGGCGGACCTGCACGGCGTCGCGGATGCCATCGGTCTGGGCGGCCTTGACGGCCGGTTCGATCAAACCGGGCCAGATTTCGGCAAGGACGACAGGCGCGTCTTGCCACGCCTGGAACGGCCAGACGGCCACGCCGGGACGCGCACGCAGGCGGTTCAGGGTGGGCAGACCCATGAGGATCTGGCCGCCGACCGTCGGCGGGAAGGCCAGTTGAAAACAGCTGGAAGACGCCTTGGCCGCCAGGTCGCAGACGCGTCGTTCGGGCACTGCGTCGTAGTTGATCCCGGTCTTGCGGTAGGGCACGCCCGGCCAATCGGTCTGGTTTGGCTTGCCCCAGAACGGGCCGGGGCCGTCAAACTGCGCGTTCATGGTCTCTGCGACATCATAACGGTTGTTGGTCCCGTCGGGCGCATCCGTGATGCGGGCGCTGATCCAGTCCCACAGAGCGAAGGGATCATCGCAGCCGGTAAGGTGGCGCGCGAAGCCGCGCGGGTACCCAAAGGGGAAATCGAACGTCGCGAGCATGCGACGGCCTGCGGCCCGTTCCGCGTCGATGAGCGCCGTGATCTGCGCCTCTGCCTCTTGCCGCGCGCGGCAATAGATCGGGTCCTGTGCCACGCCATTGCGGACAACGCCAAGCCAGATCGCATCCTTGCTGGGGCGCGCGGGGCGGCGTTTGCCTGCGGACCAGTCGGCCACGAGGAGGGTGTCGAAAGCGGTCACAGGCCGACCTCTGACAGGATGAAATCGGCAATACGAGTGGTGTCGTTCAGATCGAAGACGGGCCGGTCCATCGTCAGCGCCGTGTCGCTGGCAATGGCGCGGATGGTCGGATCGTCGGGCGCGATCAGGGGATTGCCGGTTTCGGCCCTGTGCGCCTCGACCTTGGGATGCGCGTCGCGTTTGTAGCCTTCGACCAGCACCAGATCGACCGCGCTGAGGCGTTTCAGCAGATCGTCGAGTGTGGGTTCGTCCTGATCCCGCAATTCCTGCATCAAGGCCACGCGATTGCGCGAGGCCAGCAGCACCTCGGACGCGCCGGCGACGCGGTGGCGGTGGCTGTCCTTGCCGGGATGGTCCACGTCGAACGTGTGGTGCGCGTGCTTGACGGTCGAGACGGTGATGCCGCGCCGCGTGATCTCGGTCACGAGCCGTTCCATCAGGCCGGTCTTGCCTGCGTTTTTCCACCCCACCACGCCATAGATCCTCATGCCATGTCCTTTGCGGTATTCAGGTCGTCGGGGGTGTTCACGTTGAAGAACGCGGCCTCGTCCGGGAAAAGGGCGGTGCGTCCGTCATGTTGGTCGGTCCAGAGGACAACCTTGCGCAGGCCAGCGTCCAGTGCCGCGCGCAGGTCGTCGCGCAAGGCGACCGGCCAGAGACCGAATGTCGGGTGCCGCGCCTGTCCGCGTTTGGGGTCGAGTGTGGCGGCCAGCGCCAGCGGGTGGTCCATGCCTTCGGTCGCCAATTGCAGGCGGGGGACCAGATCGCATGGGAAGAACGGTGTGTCGGCGGCGGCGGTGACGATGGCGTCCGCGCCCTGTTCCGCGGCCCAGTCGAGCCCGGCCAGCACCCCCGCAAGCGGGCCTGCGAAGCCACCGATACTGTCCGCGATCACGGGCAGGTTGAGGTCGTCAAAGCGGCCCGGGTCGCCATTGGCATTAAGCGCCAGGCCCGCGACCTGCGGCGAAAGCCTGTCGATCACGTGGTCAATCAGGCGTTTGTCACCTGCGCGCAGCAGCCCCTTGTCGCCGCCGCCCATGCGCGTGGCCTGTCCGCCCGCGAGGATTACGCCAAGGGGTGGGGTCATGGCTTGCGCCGGTCCTGTTTGTAGGGGGTGGGCATGAGGGTCGCCATCGGCACGGTGATATAGCCCCCTTCGGTGTCGTCCGGGACGGCGACCTGTGCCTGGCGGGCAAAGTCGAGCATCAGTTCGCGGCAGGGGCCGCAGGGGGGAATAACCGCGCCGTGCCGGTTGACGGCGGCGCAGAACACGATGGGATCGTCGGGGTCATGGGTCATCGCCATGCCCAGCGCCACGGGTTCGGCGCAGACACTGGCGCGGGGCAAGATGCTGTCGAGGTTCATGCCGATATACCGCTGGCCGCGACGGGTCACCACGACGGCGGCGACGGTGTGCCAGTCGGGCCGTTTCTGTGTGTCGATGAGCGCGCGGGCGGCTTCGACCGCGTCGGCAAAGGGGGATGCGTCCATTACGCGGCCCCCTTGCGCCCGCTCTTGCGCGGCTCGTCCGTGATGCTGGTGGGGTCCGTGTCGCGGATCAGCCGGTCTTCGCCGCTGAGGCAGACGAAGCGTTGCCCGCGCATACGGCCGATCAGGGTCAGGCCGACCTGCTGTGCGATTTCAACGCCCCACGCGGTGAAGCCCGACCGTGAGGCGAGCACAGGAATGCCCATGAGGGCCGTCTTGATCACCATTTCCGACGTGAGCCGGCCGGTGGTGTAGAGGATCTTGTCCGCAGGATCGGCGCCGGTTTGCAGCATCCAGCCCGCCACCTTGTCCACGGCGTTGTGGCGGCCCACGTCCTCCATGTAGACAAGTGGCTGGTCGCGGTGGCACAGGACCGTGCCGTGGATGGCCCCCGCTTCGAGGTAGAGCGAGGGGGTGCGGTTGATCGTGGCCGACAGGGCATAGAGCCATGAGGTGCGGACATCTGCTGCGGGCAGCTGGGCATCCTCCAGCCCCTCCATCATGTCGCCGAAGACGGTGCCCACCGCGCAGCCGCTGGTGCGCGTCTTTTTCTTCAGCTTGTCCTCGTGGTTGGTGGGGGTGGCGGTGCGGACGACGACGGTTTCGAGTTCCTCGTCATAGTCCACCCGCGTGATCGTATCGGCATCCGTCAGCATCCGCTGGTTGCGCAGGAAGCCCAGAGCCAGGTAGTCGGGGTAATCCCCGATGGTCATGGCCGTCACGATTTCCTGTGCGTTGAGGTAGATGGTGAGGGGGCGTTCCTCGACCACGCTGATCTGTGTTTCGGCCCCGGTATGGTCGTGGCCCGTCACCGCGCGGGTCAGCCGGGCCGCAGACGGGTCGGGCGCGATGATGTATCCGTTCGTGTTGGCGTCACGTGCCAATTGCATCCCCCCGTGGCTGGCGTTACCCATTCAGAGATCAGTCTAAGGCCCCCTCATGCCCATCACCACCACCAAATCCGCTTTTTGGGCGGGCGTGCGCGACGGCGCACCGTTTATCTTCGTGGCCGGTCCCTTTGCGCTGCTGTTTGGCGTGTTGGCGACCGAGGCGGGGTTGAACGTGTTCGAGGTGATGACCTTTTCGCTGGTGGTGATCGCGGGGGCGGCCCAATTCACCGCGTTGCAGGTGTTGCAGAACGATGCGCCCACCGTTGTTGTGATCCTGTCGGCCCTTGCGGTGAACCTGCGGGTGGCGATGTATTCCGCGGCGCTTACCCCCTATCTGGGCAAGGCACCGTTGTGGCAGCGGGTGTTTGCGGCCTATTTGCTGGTGGATCAAAGCTATGCCCTGAGCCATGCGAAGTTCGAGGCGGCCCCCGATCTGAATGTGCCGCAGCGGATGGCCTACTATTTCGGCACGTGCCTGCTGGTGATGATCTTCTGGTTCGGGATGAGCTATGTCGGCGCGGCTGTCGGCACGCAACTGCCGCAGGACCTGCCGCTGGATTTCGCGCTGCCGATTGCATTTTTGTCCATGGTTGCCCCCATGGTGCGCACGCTGCCGCATCTGATTGCCGCCGTGGTCGCGGTGGTGGTGGGCCTTTTGGCCGTCTCCGTCCCTTATTCGCTGGGCCTGATCGTCGCGGGGGCCGCAGGCATGATGGCAGGCGCCCAGGCCGAGGTGATGTTGAAGGGGCGCACGCCATGATCGACAGCGCAACCCTGTGGACCGTCATCATCGGGCTGGGTGTGGGCAGCTTTCTGTTGCGCTTTGCGTTCCTCGGCTTCGTGGGCGACAGGCCCCTGCCCGAGTGGCTGCTGCGCCATCTGCGCTATACGGCGGTGGCAATCCTGCCTGCGCTGGTGGCACCGCTGGTGGTCTATTCAGGCGAAAACGGCAGTACCGATGTCACCCGCGTGTTGGCGGCCCTTGCAACGCTGGGCGTGGGCATGTGGACGCGCAACGTGTTTGCCGCCATCGGGGCCGGGGCCACGACCCTGTTTGTGCTGGTCTACCTGGTCTGAAGGGACGGTGGGCGGGGCGTCTTTGGCACCGCCAAAGCGCGTCCGGCCCCGTCACTCGGCAATGACCAGGTTCTCAATCCCGTCCACGATCGTGCCTTCGTCATTTTCGAAATACCTGTCTTCGATCACGCCGGGGCGCTGCGCCATCTGCTCCATCAGGTTGGTCGGAAAAAACGTGGTGCGGATGTCTTCGAAGCCCGGCACTTGCCGCAGCAGGTTGGTGTTGGCGTTGGTACAGAACGCGCGGGGCACCGCACCGTTGCGCTGCGCCAGTTGCAGCGCAATTTCGGCCTGTTCCGGGGTCACTTCGACCGTTTGGCTGACGACGTGAAAGGTGCTGCGCGCATGGGCGCTCTTGTAGCCCTTGAGCACCGCAGGCGACACGCCGTAGAGCACATCCTCCTGTTCGGGCACCCGCTCGTTCACGAAGGAGCCCGCCGGATCAAAGATCACCCGTTGGCTGCCGTTGATCATCAACGCGGAATGCCCACCCGACCCGTCGCGGTTCGACACCATGGTCATGACGGTGATCGTGGCAGGCCCCGGTGCGCGATAGGCAACCGAGGCCACCCGCGCATCCGACGCATAAGGCACCGCAGGCGGCTGTGCACAGCCCGCCAGCGCGCCGCACACCGCAAGGGCTGCAAGCATTCGCATGTCCACCACTCCCCACTTGGCCCGCAGGGGCCACGTCACCTCAGGTGATAAAGATCGCCATGCCGACCAGCAGGACCAGGATGATGATCACCGACCAGGTGACCCAGGACATGAACCCGTCAAAGGTCTTTTCCTGGCTCTTGACGTCCATCTCGCCCACTTTGTGCTCTGCCATGTTCCGGGTCCCTTTCCGTATCAGCTTGGGCCGCGCTTTAGCCTATCCGCGCGGGTCTGTCACTGCGTCGTTGCATCACGTGTCATTCGTCTTCGAGATCCTGGGCCAGACGGAAGCCGATGCGCCGCGGTTCGGCCTGTTCCACGGCCTTGGGCAGCGCCCGCAGCATCACATTCAGCTGGCTGACATGCTGGATCGCCTGCGTTTTGGCCCCGGTCGGGTCCGAACCGTAAAAGGTCACGATGTCGGGTGGAAAATATCCCATCCCCTCGATTCGCAGCACGCCCGCGTCACCGCCCGTGAACCCCATCGCCACCTCATGTTCGTTGTCGAGGCTTTCCTCGAAATTCTTGAGGTACATGATGATCCGTTCATAGGCCCATTGCGCCGGGCTTTTCTTTTCGGTGGGCGTCCTGGACACGCCTTTGGGCAGCGGCTGATCGCCTGCGTTGCGCGCATCGGGGTCCGAATGCACCTCGTGCGCGCGCGGCAGGGCGTCTGCCTCGACCGCCTCGGCCGCTGTCTTGATGTCGTTGTTCATGGCCCGCTCCTTATTCGGCGCGCTGGTAGACCCACGCGCCGTCGTCCCGTCTGGTGCGGGTGGCCCGCCCCTGCTGGTAAAGGTGCGACAGATGCGCGACGGCTTCAACCAGCGCCAGCCCGTATTCGCCGTCGCCAATTGTCCGCTTGAACAGGGGCGCAAAGCAGTCCGAGGCCGCCTTGGGCGTGTCGATATGGTCCATCAGGCGGGCCAGCGCGCCGTGGTGATTGTCGATCAACTGCCGCATCCGTGTGGGCAGACCCGTAAAGGGCAGCTTGTGCCCGCCCAGCACCAAATGATCCGCGCGCGCCAGCAGGTTCAGGCGCTCGCACGCCTCCAGCCAGTCGCCGATGGGGTCGGCCATGGGTTCGGTGGCATAGACGCCGATGTTCGGGCTGATCGACGGCAGGATCTGGTCGCCCGCCAGCACCAGATTGTCATCCCTGCTCCAGAACGTGGCGTGTTCCGGGGCGTGGCCGTTGCCGATATGGATGTCCCATGTCCGCCCGCCCATGGTGATCGTGTCGCCCTGTTTGATCCGTGTGTAGCCCAGCGGCATCGGCGCCACGATATCCCCGAAGTTGAAGGGCCGTTCCGAGGCGCGCCTGTCAAAGGTTGCCTTGTCCATCCCTGCGCTGCGGTAGAAATCGAGTGTTTCCCGGGTGGGTGTCTCTTGCACATCCAGCGTCAGCATGCGCGCAAACAGCCACGCCGTGCGTGTGGTGATCAGCTCTGCTCCGAAGTCGGATTGCAGCCAACCTGCAAGGCCGACATGGTCGGGGTGGTGATGCGTGACAATCACCCGCGTGATGGGTTTGCCGCCCAGGGGCCCGTCCATCAGCGATTGCCAGATGGCCTTGGTTTTGTTGGACGCAAACCCTGTATCGACCACGGTCCACGCGTCGCCGTCATCCAGCGCGTAGACGTTCACGTGATCCAGTTTCATCGGCAGCGGCAGCCGCATCCAGAGCACGCCGGGCGCCACGTGCGCGGCTGCGCCATGTTCCGGCGGGTCCGCCCACGGGTATCTGAGGCCAGCGGGCGGAATGTCTTTCATCAGGCGGCGAACTCTTCTGGCGTCAATGCATAGACGTCGTAATCGCCCGCCTGCGCCTGTGCAAGCAGGCTGTCATGTTCGGGCAAGAGCCGCTGGATGTAGAAGCGCGCCACCTTTTCATGTGCGCCGCCCTGGTCGTGCAGCGCCGAGGCGAGGTGGATATGGCCGCCCAGCACGCGGGCAAAGGCGCGCAGGTAGGGCACGGCCCCGGCAAAGCGGACGCGGTGGTTCTGTGCGATCATCCATTCGGTGGTTTCGCGCAGGGATTCGCTGGCCTGCCAGACCGCTTCGGCCATCTTGGGGAAGGTGCCGCGCGCGTCTTCGGCGGCGGCCTCGATCTCGTCAAAGATGCGTGCGGCGGCTTCGCCCCCGTCCATCATCTTGCGCGCGACAAGGTCCATGGCCTGTATGCCGTTGGTGCCTTCGTAGATCGTGGTGACCCGTACATCTCGGGCATATTGGGCGGCGCCCGTTTCCTCGACAAAGCCCATGCCGCCATGGACCTGGATGCCCATGCCCGCAACCTCGTTGCCGATATCGGTGCCGAACGCCTTGGCGATGGGCGTCAGCAGCGCCGCGCGGGATTTCCACGTGGCGTCGTTGGCGGCTGTGGTCATGTCGATGGCGACGGCACACATCAGCGCGATGCCGCGCGCGGCGTAGGTTTCGGCGCGCATCGTCATCAGCATGCGGCGCACGTCGGCGTGGTCGATGATGGTGCCGGTCTCGCCCTCGGTCTTGCCCTGCTTGCGGTCGAGGGCATAGCCCAGCGCGTGCTGGTAGGCGCCTTCGGCCGCCCCCACGCCCTGACCGCCCACGCCAAGGCGCGCGTTGTTCATCATGGTGAACATGGCCGCCATGCCGCCGCCTTGCGCGCCGATCAGCCAGCCCTTGGCGCCGTCATATTGCATCACGCAGGTGGGCGAGCCGTGCAGGCCCATCTTGTGTTCGAGGCTGACCACCTTGAGCGTGTTCGCCACGCCGGGATTGCCGTGTTCGTCCGGGATGTTGCGCGGCACGAGGAAGAGCGAAATCCCCTTGGTCCCCGCAGGTGCGCCCGGCAGGCGGGCCAGCACAAGGTGGCAGACGTTTTCGGTAAAGTCGTTGTCGCCCCAGGAGATATAGATTTTCTGGCCCGAGATGGCGTAGGTGCCGTCGCCATTGTCCTCGGCCTTGGACGACAGTGCGCCCACGTCCGATCCGGCCTGCGGTTCGGTCAGGTTCATGGTGCCGGTCCATTCGCCCGAGATCAGCTTGGGCAGATAGAGCGCCTTGATCTCGTCGCTTGCGTGGTGTTCCAGCGCCTCGATCTGGCCTTGGGTCATCAGGGGGGACAGTTGCAGCGACAGGCAGGCCGCCGACATCATCTCGTTCACCGCTGTGGTCACGGCCATGGGCAGGCCCATGCCGCCATATTCGGGGTCCGCCGCCATGCCGACCCAGCCACCTTCCGCGATGGCCTTGTAACCCTCTGCATAGCCGGGCGAGGTGCGCACGACGCCGTTTTCCAGTCGCGCCGGATGCAGGTCGCCGGGGCGTTGCAGGGGCGCGATCACGTCCTCGCAGAGCTTGCCCGCCTCCGTCAGGATCGCGCTTGTCACATCTGACGTGGCGTCGGCAAAGCGGTCGGTTGCCACCACCTGATCCAGTCCCACGATGTGGTCAAAAAGGAACGTATAGTCGTCGACAGGGGCGCGATAAGGCATGGCAGGGCTCCGGTATCAATCTCTTGGCAAGCGCCTGTGCGGCGCGTAAAGGGGCGTCTTTGAAATCATAGATGCGTTTGGGATGACGCTACCGCAACTCAAACGCGGCGTCACGAAATCACGGGCGGGACCAGATGACCGACATTGAGACAGCCGTGCTGCGCGCCGATGCGGCAGGTATCGCCGAGGCGGCCCGGCTGCTGGCGGCGGGCGGGCTGGTGTCGTTTCCGACCGAGACAGTCTATGGCCTGGGCGGGGATGCGCGCAATGACATTGCAGTTGCGCGCATTTTCGACGCCAAGGGGCGGCCCCGCTTCAATCCGCTGATTGTGCATGTGCCCGATCTGGAGACGGCCCGACGGTTTGCCCGCATCGATGGGCCGCTTGCCGCACTCGCCACAGGTTTCTGGCCCGGACCGCTCAGCCTTGTTGCCCCGCTGGCGGACGGCCACGGGCTGTCGCCGCTGGTCACGGCCGGTCTGGATACCGTGGCCTTGCGGGTGCCTGCGCATCCAGCGGCCCAGGACCTGTTGCGGGTCTTTGACGGACCCGTGGCCGCGCCGTCAGCCAACCGCTCGGGACGGATCAGCCCCACCACCGCCGCCCATGTCATGGCGGGTCTGAACGGCAAGCTGGATGCGGTTGTCGATGCCGGGGCCTGCGCCGTGGGCCTGGAATCAACCATCGTGGGCGGTGACCCTTTGGCGCTGTTGCGCCCCGGCGGATTGGCGCAGGACGATATCGAAACCATCACCGGTCCGCTGGCCGGGGCCGGGGCCGGCATTACGGCACCGGGGCAATTGTCATCCCATTATGCCCCCGACGCCACGCTGCGCCTGAACGCCAATACGGCCCATCCGGGCGAGGTGTTGCTGGGGTTTGGCCCGATGCAATCGGACCTGAACCTGTCCGTCTCGGGCGATCTGATCGAGGCGGCGGCCAACCTGTTCGGGCATCTGCACAGCCTTGACGCGATGGCACGTCCGATTGCCGTGGCCCCCATTCCCAAGTGTGGTCTGGGTCAGGCAATCAACGACCGTCTGGCACGGGCTGCGGCGCCCAGAGGCTAGGCGCGACCGGCCGCCCCCGACAGGCCCAGCGGATCAATGCCAAGCGCCCCCAGCGCCTTGATCCATTTCGACGTGTCGCCGGTGCCGAAGACAAGCTGCGGCGTGGCCGCCACCGTCAGCCAGCCATTGCGCGCAATCTCGCCCTCAAGCTGGCCCGGCCCCCATCCGGCATAGCCCAGCATGACCAGCGTGCGTTCCGGTCCGTCCCCGATTGCAATGTCTTCCAGCACGTCCTGGGTCGCGGTCATGCCAAAGGCGCCCACCTCGAGCGTGCGCAACCGCGAGGCATAATCCGTGCCATGCAGCACAAAGCCGCGCTGCGTTTCGACCGGGCCACCGAAATGTACGGCATGGTTCCGTTCCGGGCCGGTGCAGGCAATTTCGAGCTGGTCCAGCAATTCGCCCAGAACCATGTCCACGGCGGGTTTGTTGACGATCAGACCCATCGCCCCGTCGTCGGAATGTGCACAGACAAACACGACCGACCGGTCGAAACGCGGGTCGCCCATGCCCGGCATGGCGACCAAAAGCTGTCCGGTCAGATCCAAGGTGGCAGCGCCTGTCATTGCCTGTTCCGTTAACGTCTGTGCCCAGCATGACGCTGGTGTGCGGCGAGGGCAACCGGAGGATGTGCCGCAGGCAAGCCCTTGCCCACCTTTTCGTTACAACGAATTGACCGTGACGTGACTTGGCATTGTGCGCATGAACCGTCATTTACAGACATATGAGACAGAGCGCCCTTTCCCTAGCCGCCGTGCTGGCGACCGTTGCTGCCGTGCCATCATTGGCGCAGGGTCAATTCGATGATGTTGTCCGCACCGAAGTGCTGCAAGGGTGGGACTTGCCCAATGGGCAGCGGTTGGCGGCGGTGCGCCTGGTTCTGGCGCCGGGTTGGAAAACCTATTGGCGTGCGCCGGGCGATGCGGGCATCCCGCCCCATTTCGACTGGTCCCGCGCCCGCAATGTCGGCGCTGTCAGCCTGACCTGGCCCACGCCGGACGTGCATCACCAGAACGGCATGCAATCCATCGGCTATACCGATCAGGTTGTGATCCCGATGCATCTGACCCCGGCCAAGCCGGGCAAGCCCATGCGCCTGCGCACCACCCTGTCCATGGGCGTGTGTGCGGATGTGTGCATTCCCCATCAGGTGTCCATTGACACGCTGTTGGACAGCCCGGACCTGACCCCGACCCCGGCCATCGTGGCCGCATTGTCCGATGTCCCCTATTCCGAAGCCGAGGCCCAGGTGCGCGCCGCCACCTGCCGCGTGCGCCCCACCGAACATGGCATGCAGATCGAGGCCCGTGTCACCCTGCCCCATACCGGCGGCACCGAGGTCGCCGTCATCGAGCCCGGCATTCCGGGTGTTTGGGTCAGCGAAGCCCGCACATCGCGCAGCGGTGACACTGTCGTGGCCGTCAGCGAGATGGTGCATGCCGATGGCGGTGCCTTTGCCATCGACCGGTCCGATGTCCGCATCACCATTCTGGGTGGCAACTATGCCGTGGATGTGCGCGGCTGCACCGCCGGTTAAGCCGCCCGCCAGCGCGCGATCTGGAACGTCAGTGCGCCGATCACATAAGCCGCAAGGCCCAATCCCATCACCCCGGCAGCAAAGAGCCCCAAGGCCACAGGCAGCGCCGCGCGATCCGCAATCACGGGCAGCGCATCCGTGAGCGTTGAAAGAACCGAGCCAGTCACCAGCGTGTAGCCCATCGTGGCCCCGAACCAGCCCAGAACAATCGCCCACAACGCCATGAACCCCCAACGCACGGGCGCGGCCGGTGCGCTCAGGCCCCGCCGCATCGCCCGGATCTGGCGCGCCACGTCGTGTTGCACCGCCACCAGCGCAGGCACCACCAGAAGCACCAGCACCATGCCAAAGCCAAGGCCGTATACCAGCGTGATGATCGTGGGTTTCAGGAATTGCGCCTGTTGCGACGTCTCGTACAGCAGCGGCGTCATGCCCAGCACCGTTGTGAGCGTTGTCAGCATGACCGGCCGCAGGCGATCCGCCGCGCCGTCGATGATCGAGGGGAACAGCCCGCGGTCCTTGGCATAGTCATCGATGGTCGTGACCAGCACGATGCTGTCGTTGATGATGATCCCTGTCATGCCCAGCAGCCCCACAACCGTGAACATGCTGAGCGGCACGTCCCACAGGTGGTGGCCGTAGATCGTGCCGACGAGGCCGAAAGGGATGATCGCCATTACCACGATGGGCCGTGTCCAGCTGGCAAAGACCCAAGCCAGCACAAGGTAGATACCGGTAAGACAGAGGATCAGGCCGGTGAGGCTGTCGTTCAGGAACTCGTTTTCCTGTTCGTTCAGGCCCGATTGCCGGTAGTCCACCTGCCGTTCGGCGGCGATGGTCGGCAGGATGTCCTCGGCCAGCGCGCGGTTGATTTCGGTGGCGCGCGCGGGGTCGTCTTCGGAGGTGTCGCCGGTGACCGAGATCAGGCGGATGCCGTTTTCGCGCCGGACAGTCGAGAACCCGGTGCGCCGGTCGACACTTACGATGTCGGCCAGCGGCACATAGGTGCCGTCGGGCGTGCGCATCTGTGTGCGGTCGAGGAAATCCGCGGTCAACTCGCCCTCGGGCAGTTCGACGCGGATTTCGGCGCTGCGGGGGCCATCGGGGAAGGTCGCCGCCTCGATCCCGTTCAGGCGGTCGCGCAGGGCGCGGCCCAACGTGTCGATGGTAAAGCCCAGCGCCTGGCCCTGTGCCGTAAGGTCGAGGATCAGCTCCTCCTTGTCGAAGGCGAGGTTGTCTTCGACCGCCGACACTTCGGGGTATTGCAGCAGCGCGCGCTTGAGGTCCTCGGACGCGGCCTTGAGCGTGTCAGTGTCGGCGCCGAAGAATTCGACATCCAGCGCGTCGCCCCCCGGACCGGACCGCCAGCCGCGGAAGCTGACCGTTTCGGCCAGCGGGTGGTGCACCACCACATCCTGCAACTCGGCCACAAAGGCAAAAGAGGAATAGGGGCGCAGGTCGGCGTCGATCAGTTCGATCGAGATGCCGCCCAAAAGATCAGTGTCCTTGCTGTCCGTCCCGGCAATGCCCCGGCCCGCGTTGCCGCCAATCTCGGCAATGACATAGTCGATGGGATTGCGGCCATAGCGGTCTTCGTACTGTGCGCCCAGCGCCTCGGTGGCGCGCTGCATTTCGCGCATCATGGCAAGGGTGTCGTCGCGGCTGGCCCCTTCGACCATGGCAAAGTTGCCCGTGACCGATCCGCGTTCGGGCGCGTTGAAGAAGCGCCATTGCACGTCCCCCTGGATGAACAGGGCAAGCTGGCTGGCCAGCACCACGCAGACACCGGCCAGCACCACATAGCGGGCGGCGATCACGCCCGCCATCATGGGACGGAACAGCCGCTCGCGCATCCACTCGAAACCCGCATTGACGATGACAGAGGGCGTATCGAGACCCTTGGCCCCCATGGACGCGACCCAACGCGTCTTGAGCCGACGTGGCGACAGCAGGAACACGGCGGCCATGATGGTGGGGCCCGCCAGCAGGTAGGGCCAGATATCCGCAAGCCCCGCAATGCGGTCGGACCAGATGACATAGCCCACCGCCCCGGACACCACGGCGGACAGGACGGCGACGCTGGCAAGGGCCACCGCCAGCTTGACGCGGGAAAAGCGCGGCTTGTCCGAAGCGGCCAGCGCGTGGCCCATGTGGTGTGGCAGGATCAGGAAGCATTCAATCAGCGAGGCGATCAGCACGGCGATGACTGTGAAGGGAATGTCGCGGATCAGGTCGCCGAACCGGCCCCCGATCGCAACAAGGCCGAAAAACGCGATGACCGTGGTCAGCGTGGCGGCAAAGACCGGCATCGCCATACGCCGGGCGGCATTCTCGGCCGCCACAAGGGGCGCTTCGCCCCAGGCGCGGTGCCGATGATCGGCGTGTTCGCCCACGACAATGGCATCGTCCACGACAATGCCCAGCGTGATGATCAGGCCAAAGAGGGACACCATGTTGATGGTCAGCCCGCCCAGATACATCAGCGCGATGGCCGCCAGCAGCGCAACCGGGATACCGGCAGCCACCCAAAAGGCCGTGCGGGCGTTGAGGAACAGGAACAGCAGCGCAATCACAAGGCCAAGACCCACAATCGCGTTGTCGACCAGAATGTTGAGACGCGCCGATATCGCCTCGGCCCGTGTCCGGATCAACTCGACCGTGACAGAGGGGGGCAGCGTCGCCTGCAGTTCGGCCGCCACTTCGGCCACCTGCCCCTGCATCTCGATCGCATCACCGTTGTTGGACCGGTCCACACGGATTGAAACCGCCGGATCGTCGCCCACGAAATAGCTGCGTTCACGGGCAGAGCCGAGTTGCGTGACCGTCGCCACGTCACGCACCAGCAATTTGGAACCGTCCGTATTCGAGCGCAGTACGATATCCGCGATCTCTTCGGGTGTGCGTTTCTGGGTGCCGGTGCGCACGCGGGCATTGGCCCCGGTCACATCGCCTGCGGGATCGGTATCGACCTCGGCGTTTATGGCCTGTGCGATCTCGGACATCGTGACCTCGTGCGCGATCAGCGACAGCGACGGCACTTCGACCAGCACCTGCGGGGCTGCGACGCCACGGATGGTGGTGCGCGTGATCCCTTTGGCAAAGAGGCGCACAACGAATTCGTCGGCAAACAGGCCCAGTTGCTGCGGATCGACCGGACCGGTGATGACCACATCGGTCACCCGGTCGCGCCACGCGCCCCGGCGCACGGTGGGTTCGTCCGCTTCCTCGGGCAGCGTGGTGACGGAATCGACGGCCGTTTGCACGTCGTCGGCGGCGCGACCCATGTCCCAGTTTGGTTCAAATTCCAGCGTGATTGTCGCTGATCCCTCGCGCGACCGGGACGACGTGCTTTCCACCCCCTCGACCGCCAGAAGCCCCGGTTCCAGCACCTGTACGATGCCCGCATCCACATCTTCGGCCCCCGCACCGTCCCATGTCACGCTGACGGTCACATTGTCGATGATCACGTCGGGAAAAAACTGTGCCCGCATGTTGGGCACGGCGGCCACACCGGCCACCAGCATGACGAGGAGCAGCAGATTGGCGACCGTGCGGTGGCGCACGAAGTAGCTGAGAATGCCGCCCGCGGCCTTGGGGATACCGCGCGCCATCTATCCGCCCATCCGGCTTTCCAGCCGGGCGACCATGCGTGCGGGCACCCGTGCCTCGGCCAGCCGGGCCAGCACACGTTCCTTGGCGTCGGCCGGCATGCGCTGGTTCGCCTCGACAAAGGCGACAAGGCGGGCGCGGCGTTCGTCGGTCAATTCGACCATCTCGGGCTCTGCCGGGGCGGTGTCGGCCTCTTGTGGGCGCAAGGGACGGACAGAGATGCCTGCGCCCAGAAGGGGCGAGCGTGCCTCGACCACGTCGCGGCCGAGAATGTCGGCGCTGCGCACCAGCACATCATCGCCCTGACGGCGCAACACGGTGACGGGGACGGACGCGAGGCGGTTGTCGTCTTCGAGCACCAGCACCGTGTCGTTCGCGTCAATGGCGGAGGCCGGCAAGCGCACCACGTTGTCGAGCGGTGGTTCGGACACGACCACGGTCACGAAATCGCCCGGCTTGAACCCGACGGCGCTGCCCAGCCGGGCAAAGACAAGCCGCCCGGTCTGCATGTCGCCGCCGCCCGCGCTGGCGCGGTTGACGGTGCCGGTTGCCGTCATATCAATGCCAACAACGTCCAGAATTGCGGTGACTGGCGCGTCGATCACGGACCCCGATGAGTCCAGAAGGCGCGAGAATTGCGCGGTTGAGACACGAAACGCCACTTCGAGCGCCCTGGGATCGATCAGGGTTGCAAGCTGTTCATTTGCCGATACGAGACGGCCCGCCACGAGATCGGTGTCGGTCAACGTGCCATCAAAGGGAGCGATGACCGTGGTGTCGTTCAGCGTGCGTTGCGCCTCGTCCAGGGCGATGCGGGCGCGGGCCAGACGGGTCTGGGCCTGATCGATGCGGGCTTCGGCCGTTGTGACGGCCTGACGGCGCGAAAGTGCGGCCTGACGCGCCGACGCGGCGGCCAGTTCCGCCTCTTCCACCGCTGCGGCGGTGCCCACGCCACGGGCGGCCAGATCTTTTTGACGGCGGAAAGCACGCATCCGCAGGTCGGTCTGGTCCTGCGCGGCCTGTTCTTCGTCACGCGCCAGAACAAGCGCCCGGTCCGCGTCGCGCACTTCGGCCTCGGCATCCATCATGTCGGCCTCGGCGCGGGCCAGCGCCGCCTTGGCGTTGGCCGGATCGATGCGCACCAGCACCTGGCCCGCGGTGACGTCGCCGCCGTCTTCGAACCCGTCGGCCAATTCGATCACGCGGCCCGATACGGCGGCGCGCAATTCCAGTGTGCGACGGCTTTGAACCTCTCCAAACGCTTCGAGCACCGGTGTTTCGGTGCCCGGTTGCGCCTGCACCACACCAACGGCAAAGACCCGTTCGCGCGCGGGCGGGGCGTTGGTTTCCTGCGCCAGCCTGTCCTGGACGGCACCGCCCACGATGGACCCGGCATAGGCAAGCAAGCCGAGGCTGAGTGCAGCCAGCACCAGTCCGATCAGGCTCTGCCTCAAAAATCTCATTCTTTCACGCCCTTAGTCGCCGCGACCGGCATCGTATCACAATTTAGGTGCGCCCGGAAAATGTCCAAGCAACATTACTGTTACGTATGTCCGCACTATTTCCGTCGCTGGTGTTCATCCAGGCGCGGCAGAATTTCCACAAAGTTGCAGGGCCGGTGCCGGTAGTCGAGTTGCCGACCGAGGATTTCGTCCCACGCGTCCTTGCATGCGCCGGGGCTGCCGGGCAGCGCAAATAGGTACGTGCCGTTGCGGACTCCGCCGGTGGCACGGCTTTGCACCGCGGATGTGCCGATCTTTTGCATGGACACGATGGTAAAGACGGTGCCGAAGGCGTCGATTTCCTTTTCGTAAACATCACGATGCGCTTCGACGGTCACATCGCGTCCGGTCAGGCCCGTGCCGCCGGTCGAAATCACGACATCGATCTGGGGATCATCGCACCAGGCGCGCAACTGTTCCGCGATCTGGTGGCGTTCGTCGGGCAGGATCTTTCGATCGGCCAGCATGTGACCAGCCTCTGTCAGCCGCCCGACCAGCACGTCGCCCGAGCGGTCCTGATCCAGGTCGCGGGTGTCGCTGACCGTCAGCACGGCGATGCGGATCGCAATGAAATCAAGGCTGTCGTCGATACGGCTCATGTACGCTCCAATATGGCAAGGCGGGCGGCGAGGGCGGCAAAGACGCTGGCCGAGATGTAGTCGAGCACGCGGCTGCCCTGGGCAAGGCGCTGGCCCACACCGCCTGCGAACACGCCAACTGCGCCGTTGATGATGAACCCGCCCAGGGCCAGCAACGCACCGAAGATCAGGAATTGCCCAAGAACCGCCCCCGCGTCCGGGTCGACGAATTGCGGCACGAAGGCCAGCACGAACAGGATCACCTTGGGGTTTGTCAGGTTGACCATCAGCCCCGCCCGGAAAGCACGGCCCGGTACCGCGGGCCCGACACCCGCATGCGACCGGCTGCGCAGGGTCTGAAGGGCCAGCCACAGCAGGTAGCCAACGCCGACCCAACGGATCACCTCGAACGCCACCGGCACTGCGGCAACAAGCGCGCCCAGGCCCAAACCGGCCAGCAACGTATGGATGAATGCGCCCAGCGAAATCCCGGCACTCGCCGCCAACGCGGCCCGTGGGCCGGCACGCGCCCCCTGCCCCAGACAGAACATCATGTCGGCCCCCGGCGTCAGGTTCAACGCCAGCCCGGCAGGGACAAAGGCCAGCAGCAGGACAGGATCAACCATCGCGCAACCGCGCCTGCAGGCTGAGCAGATCAGCCCAGGCCTCGCGCTTTGCCGCCGGGTTGCGCAAGAGATATGCCGGGTGGAACATGGGCAGCGCCGGTTTGCCCTGCGCTTCGGTCCAGTCGCCGCGCAGACGCGTGATGCCGCGCTTGCCCAGAAGCGCCTGGCACGAATGGTTGCCCGCGATCACCAGCACATCGGGGTTGGCCAGCTCGATATGACGATTGAGGAAAGGTTGCATCATCGCGACTTCCTCGGGCTTGGGATCGCGGTTTTGGGGCGGGCGCCACGGCAGGACATTGGTGATGTAGACGCTGTCGTGGCGGCGCAAGTTGATGGCGGCAAGCATCTTGTCCAGAAGCTGACCCGCGCGCCCGACAAAGGGTTTGCCCTGCATATCCTCGTCCCGACCGGGTGCTTCGCCCACGATCATCACGCGGGCCCCGGGCTGACCGTCGGAAAACACAAGGTTGCGCGCACCTCGCTTCAACTCGCAATGATCAAACGCCGCAAGGGCGGCCCGCAGGCCATCAAGGTCCTGCGCCGCCGCCGCCGCGTCCCGCGCGACGGCAACAGGGTCGGGACCGGCAGGCATGGCGGTGGCCGGTGCCACAGCCTGCGGCGTATCCGGGGTCTTTGGCCTCGCGGCCCTGGGGGCGGATGCAGGCACGGCATAGCGGTTCACCGGTGCATCGGCGATGCACTCGTCCGCGCCCAGCTCGATCTGCCAGGCAAGGGCCGCAAGGGCGCTGTGATACTCTGCCGATTCCATGGCGCGATCCTACGCCCGGCAGCCGGGAACCGGAATGCCCATTCATTGTTCCTCAAATATGCAAATCCAACCGCTTGCCGCCCCGCCCCGCCGCCGCCTATAAGCGCCCGAGCACGCCAAGGGATGCCCATGACCTTTACCCACCGCCACCTTCTGGGGATCGAACACCTGCGCCCCGAAGAAATCGTGACCCTTCTGGACCTGGCCGAAGACTATGTCGACCTGAACCGCGCCGCCGACAAGCACCGCGACGCCCTGGCCGGTCTGACCCAGATCAACATGTTCTTTGAAAACTCCACCCGCACGCAGGCCAGTTTCGAACTGGCGGGCAAGCGGCTGGGCGCGGATGTGATGAACATGGCGATGCAGGCCTCGTCCATCACCAAGGGCGAGACGCTGATCGACACGGCCATGACGCTGAACGCGATGCATCCCGACCTGCTGGTGGTGCGCCACCCGCATTCCGGGGCCGTGGACCTGCTGGCGCAAAAGGTGAACTGCGCCGTCCTGAACGCCGGTGACGGGCGGCACGAGCACCCCACCCAGGCCCTGCTGGATGCGCTGACCATCCGGCGGGCAAAGGGGCGGCTGCACCGGTTGAACATCGCCATCTGCGGTGACATCGCCCATTCCCGCGTGGCGCGGTCGAACATCATCCTTCTGGGCAAGATGGAAAACCGCATCCGCCTGATCGGCCCGCCGACCCTGATGCCCACGGGCATTTCCGAGTTTGGCGTCGAGGTTCATGACGACATGGCGAAGGGGCTGGAGGATGTGGACGTGGTGATGATGCTGCGCCTGCAACGCGAACGCATGGATGGGGGTTTCATCCCGTCGGAACGCGAATATTACCACCGGTTTGGCCTGGACGGTGACAAGCTGGCCCATGCCAAGCCCGACGCCATCGTCATGCACCCCGGCCCCATGAACCGCGGGGTCGAGATTGACGGCACGCTGGCCGACGACATCAACCGAAGCGTCATTCAGGATCAGGTCGAAATGGGCGTGGCCGTCCGCATGGCGGCCATGGACCTTTTGGCCCGAAACCTGCGCAATGTGCGGGGGGCGGCATGACCGACGCACTGCACGTGCCCCGCAACGAACGCGGCGTGATCCGGGTCTTTGCCCTGTCGATGACGGATGACGAGGCGCGCCAGGTCAAGGACGATCCGGAGCTGATCGCCGCGGCCCTCGGTGCGCCCGTGAACACGGACCAGATCGAAGTGTTTCCGGTGTCCGACCTGGAAGGCATCGGGCTGGTTGGCTATCTGCTGGAAGGCAATGCGGTGCCCATGGACCAGCTGGCACCCGACCGCGGCAAGCTGGACAAGCTGGGCGGGTGGGTCATGATCGTGTTTTCACTGGCCTTCGAGGACCGCGAAACCGTGCTTGACCCTGCGTCGTCGCTGACCCTGATCGGGACCTACGGCGAGGGGCGCACAGATTGGCGCGCAACCGAAACCGTGGACGCAGACAGCGCGCAACCCTATTCCGCGCCGACGGAAACGGTGCGGAAGAAGCCATCGGATGCAGCCATGTCCGGCCGGATCGCGATGATTGCACTGCTTATTCTGGGCCTACTGACCTGGGCAATGATTTGGATTGGTGGATGACAGATCTTCTCTTGACCAACGCCAAGCTGCTGGACCCCGAAGGCACCGTGACCACCGGTGCCCTTGGGGTGACGGATGGTCGGATCAGCGCCGTGATTACCGATGGCAGCCCCCTGCCAGAAGCCGGCGCCGTCATTGAGTGCGACCGCAAGCATCTTGCCCCGGGGATCATCGATATCGGCGTCAAGGTCTGCGAGCCGGGCGAGCGGCACAAGGAAAGCTTTGGTTCCGCAGGCCTTGCCGCCGCTGCGGGGGGCGTCACCACCATGGTCACCCGCCCCGATACGGACCCCGCCATCGACAATCCCGAAACGCTTGAATTCGTCATCCGACGCGCGCGCGAGGCCGCGCCCGTCAACGTGCTGCCTATGGCCGCCTTGACCAAGGGGCGGCAGGGGCGCGAGATGACCGAGATCGGGTTTCTGCTGGACGCCGGTGCCGTTGCCTTTACCGATTGCGACCATGTCGTCACGGACAGCAAGGTCTTTGCCCGCGCGCTCACCTATGCCCGGTCGCTCGGGGCGCTGGTTCTGGGCCACCCGCAAGAGCCGGGGCTGAGCGCGGGGGCGGCAGCCACAAGCGGTAAGTTTGCCTCGCTGCGCGGCCTTCCGGCGGTGTCGCCCATGGCCGAACGCATGGGGCTCGACCGCGACATCGCCATGGTCGAGATGACCGGCGCGCGCTATCACGCCGACCAGGTCACGGCCGCCCGCGCGCTGCCCCCGCTGGCGCGGGCCAAGGCCAACGGGTTCGACATCACGGCAGGCACCTCGATCCACCACCTGACGCTGAATGCGCTCGATGTGGCCGACTACCGCACCTTCTTCAAGATCAAGCCGCCGTTGCGCGACGAAGAGGACCGGGTCGCGATGGCCGAGGCCGTGCAGACTGGCCTGATCGACATCATCAGTTCCATGCACACGCCGCAGGACGAGGAAAGCAAGCGCCTGCCGTTCGAGGCGGCCGCCTCGGGCGCGGTCGCGCTGGAAACGCTGCTGCCCGCCGCGATGCGCCTGTTTCACGCCGACCAGATTGATCTGCCCACGCTGTGGCGTGCGATGTCGCTGAACCCAGCCAGGCGCTTGGGCCTTGATGCCGGGCGTCTGGCCGTCGGTGCGCCTGCCGACCTGGTGCTGTTCGATCCGCACGCCCCGTTTGTGATGGATCGTGCCACACTGCACTCCAAATCGCGCAACACCCCGTTTGACGGGGCGCGGATGCAGGGTAAGGTCCTGCAAACCTTTGTCGCTGGCCGTTCCGTTTACAAGAAACCCTGATGCCCCTGATCGAAAGCACCATTGCCGCGCTCGCCCTGTGGGCCGTGATTGGCTATGCCCTTGGCTCCATCCCCTTCGGGATGGTTCTGGCCCGCATAATGGGCCTGGGCAACCTGCGAGAGATCGGGTCGGGCAATATCGGCGCCACCAACGTGCTGCGGACCGGCAACAAGACGGCGGCGGCGCTGACGTTGCTGCTGGACGCGGGCAAGGGCGCGGCGGCCTTGCTGCTGGCGCGGCTGGTCACCGGGCACGAGGATGCAGCCCAGGTTGCGGGCCTTGCCGCAATGCTGGGCCACTGCTTTCCCATCTGGCTCGGGTTCAAGGGCGGCAAGGGCGTCGCGACCTTTCTTGGACTGCTGATTGCCCTCCATTGGCCGGTCGGGCTTGGGGCCTGCGTGGCATGGCTTGTCGGGGCCGCATTGTCGCGGATCTCGTCCATGGGCGCGCTGGTTGCGGCGGCCGCCTCGACCTTCCTGATGGTGTTTCTGGGCTATCCGGACGGGCTGTTCCTGGGCGTGATCCTGACCTTGCTGATCTTTGTCCGTCACCGCGAGAACATCCGCCGCATCAAGGCGGGCACCGAGCCGAAGATCGGCAAGAAAACCGCATGACACCGTTCGCGCAGGCCCTCGCGGCCCTGCCGGACGGCACGTTCTATGGCACAGCACATGGTCGCCGCTATGTGGCGACAAAATCCAGCTTTGCAAACGGCAAGTCCACGAAGCTGGTGGCCGAGGAACTGGGCGGCCCGGACTATATCAGCCTGAACTGGTATACGCTCGAAACAGGCGGTCGGCTGAAACCCTGCGAAATGCCCGAGGCCAAGGTGCGCGCCTTTGTGGACGCGCTGGTGCCGGACGCCTAAGCTGCCCACATGACAGACATCAACCTGCCCCTGATCCTGCTGGCCGCGCTTCTGGCAGGCGCCAGCCCCGGCCCCGCGACACTGACAATTGCGGGCACATCCATGTCCTCGGGCCGTCGCGCCGGTCTGGCCGTCGCATCCGGTGTCACGACCGGGTCGTTCATGTGGTCGGTCTCTGCCGCGTTCGGGCTTGGCGCGATCATGCTGGCCAATGCCTGGCTGTTCGAGCTCGTGCGCTACGCCGGGGCGGCCTACTTGGGGTGGCTGGCGTTGAAATCCGCACGTTCCGCATGGTTGGGTGCAGCACTGACAGTGCCGCCTGTGGCGTCGCGGTCCAACCGGGGCCACTATGCCAAGGGACTGGCGCTGCACCTCACCAACCCCAAGGCCATCCTGTTTTTCGGCGCGCTCTATTCCGTGGGTGTGCCCCCCGGCACGCCCGTGACGGCCCTTGCCACGGTGATCCTTGCGGTGGGCACCCTCAGCTTTGCGGTGTTCCACGGCTACGCGTTAATCTTTTCCTCAGCGCCCATGACCCGTGCCTACACAAAGGCCAAACGTGGGTTCGAGGCGGTCTTTGCCATCTTCTTTGGCGCAGCGGCCTGGCGCATCCTGACGGCGCGGCTGGCATAGCGACCCAAGGTGCGCATTCCCTGCGCACCGTCTGTTATCAATAGGAATAATCCGCAAAGACGCGGCTGATATCCCCGCCCCAATCGCCATGATAGCGATCCAGCAACTCGTCCGCGGGCGCCTTGCCCGTCTCGACGCTTTCCTGAAGCGCATTCAGAAAATGGGTTTCGTCCGGGATCAATCCACCGGCGCCGGGCCGGGCGCGGGCGGCCAGCCCCGCGCGCGAGATCGCAACCGCCTCGCGCGCCAGATCATGCATTTTTACGCCGTTCACCTCGGCCTGCAGCCCATCAACCGACGCAGCAACGCGCAACCCCTCGCGCGTTTCTGCGTCCAGATCCCTGACCAGGTCCCAGGCTGCATCCAATGCCGTCTGATCATAGGTCAGCCCGACCCAGAACGCGGGCAACGCGCACAGGCGCCGCCACGGCCCGCCGTCGGCGCCACGCATTTCGATGAATTTCTTGACGCGGGCCTCGGGAAAGGCAGTGGTCAGGTGATCCGCCCAATCGCTGAGGGTCGGGGTTTCACCCGGCAGCGCAGGCAGCCTGCCTTGCAGAAAGTCGCGAAAGGATTGGCCCAGCGCATCCACGTATTTGCCATCGCGGTAAACAAAATACATCGGCACATCGAGCGCGTATTGGACCCACCGTTCAAAACCGAACCCGTCCTCGAACACAAAGGGGATCATCCCGGTGCGATCCGGGTCCAGATCGCGCCACACCCGGCTGCGCCAGGATTTGTGACCGTTCAGCTTGTTTTCAAAGAAGGGCGAATTGGCAAACAGCGCTACGGCCACAGGTTGAAGCGCAATCGCCACGCGCATCTTCTGGACCATGTCGGCTTCGGTCGCGAAATCGAGGTTCACCTGCACCGTACACGTGCGGCGCATCATCACACGGCCCATGGTGCCGACCTTGCCCATATAGGCATCCATCAGCGTGTAGCGCCCCTTGGGCATGAGGGGCATTTCCTCATGCGACCAAGTCGGGGCTGCCCCAAGACCGATAAAGCCGACGCCGATCTCGTTCGCGATGTCCATGACCTCGCGCAGGTGGCTGTTCACCTCGTCGCAGGTCTCGTGAATGGTCTCAAGCGGCGCACCGGACAGTTCCAGCGCGCCACCGGGTTCCAGCGAAACATTCGCGCCGTCCTTTTCCAGCCCGATCAGTTTGCCGCCTTCGCGAATCTCGGCCCAGGCATGCCGGTCGCGCAGGGCACTCAGCACCGCCTCGATGGACCGTGCACCTGCGTAGGGCAAAGGTTTCAGGGTGTCGCGGCAATAGCCGAACTTCTCGTGTTCGGTGCCGATGCGCCACTGGTCCTTGGGCTTGCAGCCATCCGCCAGGTACTGGGCCAGTTGGTCGTGATGTTCAATCGGTCCGCCGCCGGATTGAGGGATGGACATTGGGGGCGCTCCGATTTGCGTCTGCTTACGAGGTATTAGGGATGGGGCGAATTGGCGGGGGTGTCAATGTGCGGAACCCGTGCACATGGTCACGGTGGTGTGCGCATTTATGCGCGGCCCTGCGGTTCCATTTGCGCCAGCGACGGCGCGCTGCGCTCCCAGATCAACACAGGTGCCCCGGCGTCCGCACGCAGTTTCGCAAGCATCCGCTCGGTCTTGAGCCCCGGAAGGGCCGCAAACGCATCAAAGAGCGCGTCCGCCCCATCGGCATCGACCGGGATCAACAGCGGCGGATGGTCCGGCTGGTCCAGCCGCCAATGCGCCGGTTTCTGCCCGCCATCCAGGGTCAGCCGCTGCACTTCGCGCAGGGAAACGGACCCGCCCGTCAGCGGCCCGAAATAGATGACTTCGCCCTCGACCACCTGCACGGTTCCAAGGCCCCCGCCCGCCCCGCGAAACCGCCCGCGCTGAAGACCCACCATGATCAGGGCACCCGCCCCCACCAGCATGACCGGCGCGACATAGCCCAGCACACCGCGGGCCTGCGCCAGCAGCCACAGCGCCAGAACGGCAAGGGCTGCGCCCGCCAGCACCTCGCGCCAGCGCCACAGCGCGGCTTTGGCTTCAGGTCGGAAAAACATCAGTGCGCTCCCCTGATTTCGACGGGCGCACCAAACAGAGCGACCCGATAGGTGCCAATGCGCCTGAACCCGATGCTTTCATAGGCCCGCGCGGCAGGGGCCGATGCGGCACACAGGATCGCACGTGTGATACCCCGGGCGCGGGCTTCGGACAGATGCGCCGCGACGACGCGGCGGCCATAGCCGCGATTGCGCAAGGGACGCGGGACAAAGACGCCACCCACCTGCACGACATCCGCCACCTCGGCATTGAAATCCGTCATCGCAACCGGTGCATTTTCGGAGAGGAGAAGGCGGCACGTCTGCCTTTCGATCGCCCGCTGCGCACGGGCGCGGGCATCGCAGCGCATGGCGTCTTCGCTGTCGCCGAAATCCGTGTCTTGCAGATAGGCATAAAACCATGCCTCCAACATCGACCGATCGGCGGCGTTCGGGGGCCGCAGTGAGGCAAAAGGGCCTTTCAGCCGCTCCAGATCCATGTCGTATAGCGGCTCGGGCGTGTCGTCCCACATCCGGGTGTCCGCCAGTCCAAACTCGCGCAGCACATGGGCAACCTGCTTGCTGACGCCCGTCATGCCCCGCACGGTCCGCCCGCGCCAGGCCGCGATTGCCTCGGACAGGTTCCGTGGCGGGTTCGGCAGTTGCGCCAGCAGATAGCCCCCGTTGGTCAGGCCCAGAACGCCACACACCTGACGGTCCTTTTCGATCATGAACATTTCGGTCGCATGGGCGGCGTCAGAAGCCACAAGGCCGTGCGCAGCCAGGTTTGAACGCAAGAACATCGACGTTGCGGGATGCGTGGCCAAAAACGCCTCGATCCGCTGGGCATCGTCAGGCCGCGCCCGTCGTAGGGCACAGGTGTCCTGCACCGTCATGCCCAATCCCCCAAGCGCTGCTGCCAGACGGTCAGGGCGGCCACCGCCGCCGTGTCGGCGCGCAGGATACGTGGCCCAAGCTGCACGGCGTGGGCGCGCTCCGTCCGGTGCAATTGGGCCCGTTCCTTGTCCGAAAACCCGCCCTCCGGCCCGATCAGAATGGCCCACGGACCGGGGATGTCAGGCAAGGCAAAGCTGTCCTCCGCCCCCGCCAGCGCCTCGTCGCAGAACATCAGATGCCTGTCGCCCAGCTGCGCCAGGGCACGATCCAACCTCTGCAGGTCTGCCACCTCGGGCACATAGGTACCGCCGCATTGCTCTGCCGCCTCGATGGCGTGTGCCTGAAGGCGGTCCCGCTGGATGCGACCGGCATTGGTGAAAGCCGTCTGGACCGGCACGATGCGCCGCGCGCCCATTTCGGCCGCCTTTTCCACGATGAAATCCGTGCGCGCCTTCTTGATCGGCGCAAACAACAGCCACAGGTCCGGCGGGATGTGCAGGGGCCGGGTCTGTGTGGCGCACACCAGCGTGCCACCACGCTTGCCCGCCTCGACCACGTCGGCCCGCCATTCACCGCCCGTCCCGTTGAACAACAGCACCGCACCACCCACGCCCAGCCGCATCACGCCAAAGAGATAATGCGCCTGCTCCCGCGACAGCGGAACCGATTGCCCCTGCCCCAGCGGGTGCTCTACATACAGGCGTATCTTTGCGTCACTCATGAGCCCCTACATATGACCAAGCCTGCGCCTGCACCAGACGGACAAGTCGCCGATGCCGAAGATCACAATTGGGTTGATCGATACGCACCTGCCAGCGCGCGGCCCTATCTGCGTCTGAGCAGGCTCGACCGCCCGACACCCGTGCTCTTTCTGCTGCTGCCCTGCTGGTGGGGGCTGGCGCTTGCCGTGTTGCATGACCAGACCCCGCGCCTCGAAGATATATGGATCATCGTGGGCTGCGCCATGGGTGCGCTGCTGATGCGCGGTGCGGGCTGCACCTGGAACGACATCACCGACCGCAACTTCGACGGACAGGTCGAGCGTACCCGGTCGCGGCCGATCCCCGCCGGACATGTCAACGTGCGAGGGGCCGTTGTCTGGATGTGCCTGCAGGCGGTGATCGCCTTCGGCATCCTGCTCACGTTCAACACCGCCGCGATCCTGCTGGGCATCCTCGCCCTGCTGCCGGTGGCGGTCTACCCGTTCGCCAAACGGTTCACCTGGTGGCCACAGGTGTTTCTGGGGCTGGCCTTCAACTGGGGGGCGCTGCTGGCGTGGACGGCCCATACCGGGGCGTTGGAGGCGCCCGCCGTCGTGCTCTACTGTGCCGGGATTGCGTGGACGCTCTTCTACGACACGATCTATGCGCATCAGGACACCGAAGATGATGCACTGATCGGGGTGAAATCGACGGCGCGCCTGTTCGGGGACCAAACCCCGCAATGGCTGCGCCGCTTCCTGATGGCGACCGTGGGCCTGATGGGGATCGCCGTGGTCAGCGCGGCCATTGACGAGGCCAATGTCCTGGCGATGGTCCTGGCCCTTGGCGGACCGTGGGCGATGGGCTGGCACATGGCCTGGCAATTGCGCGGCCTCGACATCGAAGATCCGGCAAAGTGCCTGCAACTCTTTCGCGCCAACCGCGACACCGGCATGATTCCGCTGGTCTTTTTCTGCGCCGCACTTCTGGTATGATTGAACCCCTGCCCCTCTGGGCGTAGACCTGACCCCGTACCAGGGCCCAAGCAAAGGTTTGCCGATGATGCGTCTGTCATCCCTGCTGATCATCGTTGTCACGTTTTCCGTGGCGGCCGTTCTGGCCTTGGTCACCGCCAACCTGTCAGTGACATTGATCGAGGAAAGCTCGGAAATCGGGGTCCGGGACGCGCTGGATGACGAAGGCATGACCTGGGCCGAGGTTCAGGCAGACGGGCTGCAGGTCACGCTGGCCGGCATCGCGCCGACCGAAGCGATCCGCTTTGCGGCACTGTCGACCGCGGGCAGTATCGTGGACGCCGCACGCGTGATCGACGAAATGGAGGTCGAGGCCGCCGCCGCCATCGCGCCACCGCGCTTTTCTGCCGAAATCCTGCGCAACGACGCGGGCTTTTCCATCATCGGGCTGATCCCTGCGGCTACGGACCGGACGGCAGTCATTGACCGGATCACGGCCATTGCCGGCGACTTGCCCGTAACGGACCTGATCGAGGTCGCCGACTATCCGGCCCCGGACGGGTGGGAGGACGCGCTTGGCTTTTCACTGACCGCGATGGAACGCTTGCCGCGCGCCAAGGTGTCCGTTCTGGCCGGGCGCGTGTCGATCACCGCGATCACCGACAGCGCTGAAGAAAAGAACCAGCTTGAAACCCAGTTGAACCGCGCCGCCCCGCCGGGCCTGCGTGTTGCGCTGGACATTGCAGCGCCCCGCCCCGTCATCACGCCCTTCACGCTGCGCCTCGTCAAGGACGAGGCCGGAACCCGATTTGACGCCTGTTCGGCCGACACCGAAGCGGCCCGGACACGGATCGTGAACGCGGCATTTTCGGCGGGCCTGACCGGTCCGGGCCAGTGCACGGTGGGCATGGGCGTGCCCAGCCCGAACTGGAGCATCGCCGTCGAACAATCCATTGCCGCCCTGGCCGAACTCGGCGCAGGTTCGGTCACGTTTTCAGATGCGGATATCACGCTGATCGCGGCGGAAGGCACGCCACAGACCGAATTTGATCGGATCGTGGGTGAACTGGAAAATGCCCTGCCCGAGGTGTTTGCCCTCTATGCCAAGCTGCCGGAAACGGTGGACCCGGATCAGGGACCGTCCGAATTCGTGGCAACGCTCAGCCCCGAAGGGCTCGTACAGCTGCGCGGCCGCATCTCCGACGAAAACCTGCGGTCGCTGGTCGACAGCTATGCCCAGGCGGCCTTTGGATCGGACAGCGTCTATACCGCGACGCGGATCGTCGATAACCTGCCCGCAAACTGGCCGGTGCGGGTGCTGACGGGGCTCGAGGCGCTGTCGCAACTGTCCAATGGTGCGGTGACCGTGACGCCGGATACGCTCACCATATCCGGCAACACAGGCAACCCGAAGGCCAGCACCAATATCGCATCGCTTCTGGCCTCCAAACTGGGCGAGGCCGAAGAGTTCGACATTCGCGTCACCTATCAGGAAAAACTGGACCCGGTCGCCGCCCTGCCCACGCCCGAAGCGTGCGAGGCGGAAATCGCGGGGATCCTCTCCGCCTCCAAGATCACGTTCGAGCCGGGCAGCGCCACGATCGATGCAAGCGCGTTGGGCACAATGGACGACATCGCAGAGGTGCTGCGCCAATGCGGTGACCTGCGGCTGGAAATCCAGGGCCACACCGACAGCCAGGGCCGCGAGGTGATGAACCTGAACCTCAGCCAGGCCCGCGCCCAATCGGTTCTGAACGAACTGCGCGCCCGCCGCGTGCTGACGGCCACCTATTCGGCCAAGGGCTATGGTGAAACGGACCCGATTGCGGAAAACGATACCGAAGAAGGGCGTGAGGCCAACCGCCGCATCGAATTCAAGCTGATCCGCCCTGCCCCTTCCGCACCGGAAGGCGAAACAACGCTGGAAACCCTCGCCGGAACAGGCGATACAGAGGCGGGCCCAGAGGACAGCGCCGAAGGACAGGACGATGAGCAGAACTGAGTTTGTCATTGCGACAGCCATCATTCTTTTCATCGCGTTCTGCCTGGGATGGTTCGCGAACTGGTTGATTCACCGTTTTACACGTGTTGCCTCTGGCGACGTGGCAGAACTGGACCGGATGAGCCAGGAACTGCACGAGGCCGAAGAAACACGCGATCAGGCGATCACCTACCTGCAACAGCGCGAAGCGGAGCTGACCAACCAGCTGAGCCAGACCGAGGCCGAATTGCGCGCCGCCATGGACGGGTTGCGCGACGCCCGGCACGAGGCCGAGGAACTGCGCGCCTGGATCGACCGCCAACAGGCCAGCTGAGCACCGGGGCCGGATCAGCATCCTGCGTCCGACGTCCACCTTTCGTTAACCGACGCGCGGTCCGTTAACCCCGCGATCCGGCGCATCAGCGGTGCACAGGTTGTGCACACGGTGTGTACAGGTAGTGCACCGGCGAAAACCGCGATTCAGGTATCTAAAAAAGGTGCGAATCACCACCGCGCCAGCGCGTCCTCATCCTCGTCCCGCGCGGCCACCCAATCGGCGCCATCTGCTGTCACTTCGCGCTTCCAGAACGGCGCTCGGGACTTGAGGTAGTCCATCAGATACTCAGCCGCCTCGAATGCATCCTTGCGGTGCCTGGCGGCAGTGGCGACCATCATGATCATCTCGCCCACCTCAAGCCGTCCGTGCCGGTGGATCACCAGCGCATCCTCCAGCGACCATCGGTCAACCGCCTGTTGCGCAATCTCTGACAGCGCGCTTTCCGTCATGCCGGGATAATGCTCGATCTCCATGGCCTGCAGCCCGCCATCCACGTCGCGGACGATGCCGGTAAACGTCACCACGGCCCCCGAAACAGCGCGGCCCCCGGCAAAGGCAGATGCTTCGGCCCCGAAGTCGAACGGCGCATCCTGAACGACCACGCGCATCCGCCTAACCGCCTGTCATTGGAGGAAAAAACGCCACTTCCCGCACCCCGGACAAGGGGGCATCAAAGTCGGTCAACTGTTGGTCCACAGCCACCCGCAACGCCGTGATGTCGGCAAATGCCGCCGCATATCGTTCTTCCTTGGCACGCAGTTCTTCCACCAGATCCATCACGGTTGCCGCCTGCGTGTCGACCGCCTCACGCGGGATGCCAATCCGTTCCCGCACCCAGGCAAAGTAAAGCACGTTCATGGCTGTCACCCTTTCAGATACGGCATGGCCTTACGGAAGTAGTCCCATCCGGTGATAAAGGTAAGGGCGGCAGCGATCCACAGCAACCAAAGGCCTATACGGCCCGACCAATCGGCACCGGCCAGCTTCCACGCCAGGCCCAGATTGTCGGGTTCGTCACCGTTCAGGATGGCGCTGACCATGGCCTCGTCCATGCCCCAGATCGACATCCCGAAATAGTGTTCAAACACGCCTTGGGAAAACAGGACCGCAATGGCAACCATCTGAAAAGTCGTCTTCCATTTCGCAAGCTTTGTAACCTTCAACGTACCGGCCGTGTCCCCCAGAAACTCGCGCAGACCCGACACAAAAACCTCTCGAAACAAGATCATCGTCGCAGGCAGCACCAGCCACGGTGACCAGCTGGAAAAGCCGATGATGACCATCAGCGCAATGACCACCATCGCCTTGTCCGCGATAGGGTCGAGCATCGTGCCAAGCTTGGTCTGTTGTCCCCATGCGCGGGCCAGATAGCCGTCGAACCAATCCGTGATGGCCGCCCCGATAAACAGGATCACGGCAAGGATGTCGGCATAGGGTCGGGTGAAATACAAAAACATCACAGCAACAAGCGGGGCCGCGATCAGCCGCAGGGTCGTCAGGATGTTCGGGATCGTCCAGGTCATGCGCAATCTCTAGCGTGTCCGGTGCCGGGCCGGAAGGGGGCGTACGCAGACATGCGCCTACTGATCGTGAAAGAAGTCATAGACCTTTTGCGCCAACCCCTCTGACACGCCATCCACGGCCTTGAGATCGGCAAGGTTCGCACGTGCCACCGCCTTGGCCGATCCGAAATGCGCCAGCAGCGCACGCTTGCGGGACGCACCCACGCCCGGAATATCATCCAGCGGGTTCTTCATGTTGGATTTCGCCCGTTTCGCCCGGTGCGTGCCAATGGCAAAACGGTGCGCTTCGTCCCGCATGCGTTGCACGAAATAGAGCACCGGATCGTTGTGGCGCAGGGCAAAGGGGCGCTGGCCCACGCGGTGGAACTCCTCCTTGCCCGCGTCGCGGTCCACACCCTTGGCAACGCCCACCATCGGGATGTCCTCGACCCCGTGTTCGCGCATGATTTCGGCCACGGCACTCACCTGCCCCGCACCACCATCGATCAACAGCAGGTCAGGCCACATGCCTTTGCTGCGGTCCGGGTCCTCAGTCAAAAGGCGCTTGAAGCGGCGGTGCAGCACTTCCTTCATCATGCCAAAGTCATCACCGGGCGTCAGGTCATCGCCCTTGATGTTGAACTTGCGGTAGCTGTTTTTCATGAACCCGTCCGGGCCCGCGACGATCATCGCGCCCACGGCATTGGTGCCCTGGATGTGGCTGTTGTCGTACACCTCTATCCGGTCAGGCGGCTCCGGCAGTTCGAATGCTTCGGCCAGCCCGCGCAACAGTTTTGCCTGCGTCGCGCTTTCAGCCATTTTTCTGGCCAGGCTTTCACGCGCATTGCGCAGGGCGCTGTCGACCAGTTCGGCCTTTTCCCCGCGCTGTGGCACCAGCAACTCGACCTTGCGCCCCAGTTTCCCACTCAACGCTTCGGCCATCAGGTCGGGGTTCTCGATCTCGTTTGACAGGATCAACTGTCGGGGCGGTTCCTTGGTGTCATAGAACTGGCCCAGAAACGCCTCCAGCACCTCGGCCGCGTCCACGTCCGCACCGATGCGTGGATAGAAATCACGATTGCCCCAGTTCTGGTTGGCGCGGATGAAAAAGACCTGCACACAGGCCTGCCCCTGATCCATATGCAGGGCCACGATATCCGCCTCGGTCACGCCGCGCGGGTTGATGCCCTGCGCGGTCTGTACCTGCGTCATGGCCCGGATACGGTCCCGCAAGGCTGCGGCGCGTTCGAATTCCATGGCTTCCGACGCCTCTGCCATCTGCCCGGCCAGCTTGGCCTGGATGTCCGTAGACTTGCCGGTCAGGAAGCGCTCGGCATCCTTGACCGACTGGGCATACTCGGCCTCTGAAATCAGGCCGACACATGGCCCCGAGCAGCGCTTGATCTGATAAAGCAGACAGGGCCGCGTGCGGCTTTCGAACATGGAATCGGTGCAGTTACGAAGTAGAAAGACTTTCTGTAGTTGATTGAGCGTGCGGTTCACGGCACCCGCGCTGGCAAACGGCCCGTAATAGGCGCCCTTCTGTTTCTTTGCGCCGCGGTGCTTTTTGATCTGGGGATAGGCGTGATCGCCCGTCACGAGGATGTTGGGAAAGGATTTATCGTCGCGCAGCAGGACGTTGAACTTGGGCTTGAGCTGCTTGATCAGGTTCTGTTCAAGCAGCAGCGCCTCTGTCTCTGTCCGGGTGGTCAGGAACATCATCGACGCGGTCATGGAAATCATGCGCGCAATGCGACCCGAATGACCGCTGGGGCGGGCATAGTTCGACACCCGTGCGCGCAGGTTTCTGGCCTTGCCGACGTACAGCACCCGGCTTTCGCGGTCGAGCATGCGGTAGACACCGGGCGAGCTGTCGAGTGTCTTGAGATATCCCTGGATCACCTCGTGACCGACAGGCACGGGCGGCTCAATCTGGGAGTGTGAGGGGGTATCCTGTTTCGCCATGCGATTCGCGCTGTCTTCCATGTTTTGGCTGCACTGATTTGACCAGGTGATCAAGCAAACTTGCATCCACGGTTCCTGTGGATAAGTGTGCGGGTAACTTCCGGGCGCTCAGATTTTTTCCTTGTTTCTTGGGCCCTTCGCCAATCTGCCTAATTTTTGGGCACATATGTAAGTATATGGTTTTACTTCACTTTTATTTTCACTTGCGGCAAGTAACTGAAAACACATGGCTTTTGGTAACAGTTTTGTAACCAGTATTAACCCGGTGCAAAACTCACCTTACGTCACCTTACTCTACGCCGATCACGTCCGGAGTTTCCCAGGCGAGGTGCTGTCCCCCATCCACGCAAAGAAGTTGGCCCGTGACCGCCGGAGAGTCGAGGAAATAGCCCAGCGCGCCCACGATGTCTGCAGGGTTTGATCCGCGTTGCAAAACGGTTGCGGCGCGTTGTTTTGCAAAATGTTCGGCACTTTGGCGGCCGCCCTGCAATGTGGGGCCGGGCCCAATCGCATTGACGCGGATCGCTGGGGTCAGGGCCCGGGCACTCGTTTGCGTCAAGGCCCATAGGCCCATCTTGGCAAGTGTGTAGGTCATGAACTCGGGCGTCAGCTTGCGCACCCGTTGGTCTGCCATGTTCACGATCAGGCCGGAGGCGACCGGTTCATCCATGTCATCGCGCGTGGGCTCCAAGCCCTGGGCTGCCATCGCCTGCGTCAGCACAAACGGTGCGCGCAGGTTGCTTTCCATGTGTCGGTCCCAACTGTCGCGGGTGGCCGTTTCAACTGTGTCGTATTCAAAGATCGAGGCATTGTTTACCAGGCAGGTGATCGGCCCACCCAGCGCATCGGACGCTTTGCCAAACAAGGATTGGGTCTCTGCCTCTTTCGTGAGGTCCGCTTGCAGTGCAACGCCGCGCTGACCCCTGGCGTCGATCCGAGCCACTGTTTCAAGCGCACCTTTGTCGGAACTGGCATAGTGTACGGCGACATCGTATCCCCGGCCGGCCAGATACACAGCCATCGCCCGGCCCAGTCGGTGCCCTGCCCCTGTTACAAGCGCGCGTGTCATCGCACTCTCCTTCTTTTTGATCAGCTTAGTACGATGCCCAGATAGGCCAGATAGAGCACGGTCAAGATCACACCCCATGTCCGCGTGATGTCACGCCGCATGTAGACAAAGGGCACCAGCAGGATGGACGCGCCCAGCATGACCCAAAGATCGAAGCGCAGGAACGCGGGATCAACCGGGATGGGCCCGACCAGCGACGCAATCCCGACAATGGCCAGCAGGTTGAACATGTTCGACCCGATCACGTTGCCCAGCGCCACATCCGCCTGCCGTCTGAGCGCCGCCATGACCGTTGTCGCCAATTCGGGAAGCGAGGTGCCAACAGCAACAAGCGTGAGACCGATGACCGTATCGCTGACCCCGTACATCTTGGCGATGATGGTGGCGTTGTCGACCAAAAGATCCGCACCAAGCGGCAAACCGATCAGCCCCAGAACCAGGAAGACGGCAATGCGCCAGCCTGGCAGATCCGGGTCCACGCCCTCGATCTCGTCTTCGTCTGCGGATGCATCCGCGCATGCCGCGCGGTGGCCGGTCGCTTCGCGTGCGGCGTCCCACAAGACAAACGCAAGCGCCGCAAGCAGCACAACGGCCGCGATCCAGTCAAAGACGCCGCGAAACGCCAGCGCGATGAACAAGACCGACGCCGCGATCATGAAATTGTACGTCTTCCTTGTCTCGCATTCCGACGTGTGCATGGTCGCCAGCAAGGCCGGTATCCCGAGAACCATCAGAATGTTCGCCGTGTTGGACCCCACCACATTGCCGATCGCGATGCCCGGTGCCTCGTCCAGAACGGCCTGAATGGCGATCAGCAATTCGGGCGCTGACGTTCCGAAGGCGACGATGGTTAGACTGACGATCAAGGCCGGCACGCCGAGGCGTAAGGACAGGTTGACCGCTCCCTTGACCAGCGAGTCGCCTGCCAGCAGAAGAATGATCAGTCCCAGCCCGCTCAACAGCCACGGCATTGCGGCAGCCATCAGCGACCCCCTCGGCCGCAGGTGCACGTGCCCTTGCCGATCCGGTAGCGCCCGCATTCACATTTTGCGGCTGCCAGACGCTTGCCGCCAATCCAGTGCAGTTTGCCAAAGACCGCCAGGACGGCGATGAAAGCAAGGAACAGAAGGACGATCTTGGACAACATGGGCTACAGCCCGAACCGGGCATAGGCCGCCCGTTCTTCGATGACGGATACGGCGTCGTCCATCGCCTGTGCGCCCAAACGGGAGAACAGGGGGCGGCGCACGCCGTAGCGGCGAAACTTGACCTTGTCGCCGAACCGCGCTTCCATCATCGGTTTCAGGTGCCCGATGCCGTCGATCAGCCCCAACGCCTTGGCCTTTTCGGCCAGCCAGACCTCGCCTGTGAAAAGATCAGCCTCTGCATCAATCTTGCCAGCCCGCCGGTCCTTCACATGGTCAATGAAATTGGTATGGATGTCATCCAACAGACCCTTGAGCCGTTCGACATCCTCCGGCTTTTCCGGGCGGAACGGGTCCAGCATGCTCTTGGACTTACCCGCCGTATAGACCCGCCGCTCAACCCCTTGCCTGGCCAGAAATTCGTGTGCGCCAAACCCGGCAGAGATGACACCGATGGACCCCACGACAGAGGACGGGTCGGCGTAAATCTCATCCGCCGCAACGGCCAGCCAATAACCGCCAGAGGCCGCGACATCCTCGACAAAGGCGATGACCGGTATGTCCTTTTCCTCCGCCAGCCTGCGGATGCGCGCACCGATCAGCGAAGACTGCACAGGGCTGCCCCCGGGTGAATTCACCTCGAGCGCGACTGCCACGGGTTTGCCACGGCCAAAGGCCTTGTCGATGACGCCAGCGAGGGCCCGGTCATTCAAGGTGCCGCGCGTCCCGCCCGCGATGACCCCTTGCAGTCGCACAATGGCGACCGTCGGGTCGGATTTCATGAAGGGAATCCAGCGTTTCATCTCAGCCCATGTAGAATGCGGCCCCGCACAGAACAAGGCCGCAATGCAAAGGAGTTGTGCGCCGTTACGTTATTGCCGAATACGCCACCCGGTCTTGAAAATCCACCAGACCGCCGCAAGGCACAGCCCGGTAAAGACCGCGATCGCCGCAAGCGATGTCCCAATATGCACATCCGCAATCCCGAAGAAGGCCCACCGAAAGCCCGAGATGAGGTAAACCACCGGATTGAACATCGAGATCGTCTGCCAGACCGGTGGCAACATCGAGATGGAATAGAATGACCCGCCCAGGAACACCAGCGGCGTCACGATCAACAACGGCACCAGTTGAAGCTGTTCAAAGTTCCCGGCCCAAATGCCGATAATGAAGCCCAAAAGCGCAAAGCTGATACAGGTCAGGATCAGGAAGGCGATCATCGCCAACGGGTTCTGGATCTGGATATCGACAAAGAAAAACGACGTCGCAAGAATGATAATCCCGATGAACATCGCCTTTGTCGCCGCAGCGCCGACATAGCCCATGACAATCTCAAGAAAGTTAACCGGCGCCGACAGCAATTCGTAAATCGTCCCGATGAACTTGGGGAAGTAGATGCCAAAGGATGCGTTGGATATGCCTTGGGTCATCACGGTCAACATGATCAGCCCGGGCACGATGAACGCGCCATAGCTGACGCCTTCGACCTCCTGGATGCGGCTGCCAATGGCGGCACCGAAGACCACGAAATACAGTGACGTGGACAGAACGGGCGAGATGAGAGATTGCGCAATCGTCCGAAAGAAGCGCGCCATTTCAAAGACATAGATCGCGCGAATAGCAGACCAGTTCATCACGTTTCCTCCGGCGCGTTGACCAGCGACACAAATATATCTTCAAGGCTCGATTGACGGGTCACCACGTCCTTGAGTTGCAGGCCGGCCTTCTGCACATCGTTCAGAAGCTTGGTGATCCCCGTCCGTTCGGCGTTTACGTCATAGCTGTAAACCAGCGTCCAGCCGTCGTCGCCCAGGGTCAGGTCATAGCCGCCCAATGCCTCTGGCACCGCGTCAATCCGGGTGGTCAACTGCACATCAAGTTGCTTTTTACCCATCCGCGCCATGAGCGTGTTCTTGTCTTCGACCAGAAGGATTTCGCCCTTGCTGATCACGCCCACGCGGTCGGCGATGGCCTCGGCTTCTTCGATGTAGTGGGTTGTCAGGATGGTGGTCACACCGTCCGCGCGCAGCTGTTCGACGATTTCCCACATATCCTTGCGCAACTCCACGTCGACGCCGGCCGTGGGTTCATCCAGAAACAGCACGCGCGGCTCGTGCGCCAGCGCCTTGGCGATCAGGACGCGCCGCTTCATCCCGCCAGACAGTTCGCGGATCTGGTTGTCGCGCTTGTCCCAAAGGGACAGGCGTTTCAGAATATCCTCGACCGCGCTGTCCTTGCGCCCCTTGCCGAACAGGCCCCGGGAAAACCGGACGGTGTTGATGACCCTTTCGAACGGTTCAAGTGCAATCTCCTGCGGGACAAGACCAATAAGGCTGCGCGCTTCGCGGTAATGGGTGAGCGTGTCGAACCCCGTCACCGAGACGGAGCCGGATGTGGGCATCGTGATCCCGCACACCGTTGAAATCAAAGTTGTTTTTCCGGCGCCATTGGGCCCCAGCAAGGCAATGATCTCGCCCTCGTCGATATCGAGGTTCACACCTTTCAAGGCTTCGAATCCGCCGGCATAGGACTTGCGCAGGTTCTGGATACTCAGGATCGTGGACATGGAATCTCCGCTGTGTTCACGCAAACGAGAGGTATGCCCCGTAAACAGACAGGGCCAGCGCGCGGGCGCACACGCACGTGTGCAGGCGTTCAGTCCTTGCCGGTCAAACGACCCAGCCACCCCTTTTTGGCGGGTTCGGCGCCTTCCGTCTCCGCATCCTGCGCGGGCGGTCCTTCCAGCGTTTCCTGAAGGTTGGCAAAGAACTGGTCCGCCATCTTCTTTGCGAACCCGTCGATGATACGACTGCCAAGCTGGGCCAGTTTACCACCCACCTTGGCCTCGACATCATAGCTGAGCTCCGTGCCGCCATCGACAGCCGCCATCCGGACTTCGGCACCGCCTTTGGCAAACCCGGCAGCACCGCCTTTGCCCTCGCCCGAAATGGTCAGACTTTGGTTTTCAACCCTATCGGACAGGGTGACGGCCCCTTTGAATGTCGCTTTGACCGGGCCGACCTTTTGGGTGACCGTGGCCTCGAACCCGTCATCGGGATTGCCTGTGACCTCAGTCGCGCCTGGCACGCAGGCTTTGAGCACCTCTGGGTCGAGCAAGGCGGCATAGACATCGGAGGGCGGGGCCGCGATCTGGCGTGTGTCGGACATTTGCATCGGGTGTCTCCCTTGGTTTTTTGGAGGTGTGATACCTGAGCGCCCGCAATTGTGCCATGCGCTATTCGCAACCCACATCCCTGCATCCTGTGGTAGGGCTGGTGTCATGGAAAGCATACGCCAGAACTTTGCCGGGCTGGGCATCCTATTTGTCCTGATCGGGGTGTTCTGCATCTCCATAAATGACATGCTGATCAAGCAGCTGTCGGGCGCGTACCCGTTACATCAGATCGTGTTTGCGCGGTCCGCGATCGGCATTCTGTTCAGTCTGATCATCGTGCAGTACGAAGGCGGGTTTGGCATATTGCGCACGAACACACCGTGGCAGCATGCGTTGCGCGGCGTTCTGATCGTGATTGCCAACATGACCTTCTTCGTCGGCCTTGCGGTGTTGCCGCTGGCAGATGTGACGGCCCTGTTCTTTGTGGCGCCGCTGTTCATTACCCTGCTGTCAGTCCCCATGCTTGGCGAGCGTGTCGGGCCCCTGCGCCTGTCCGCCGTTGCCATCGGCTTTGCCGGCGTTGTCATCATGCAACGCCCCTGGGCCGACGCCGGGTCGCTTGACGTCAACCGCATCGTCCTGGTGCTGCCCGTTCTTGCGGCCCTCACCTATGCCTTGAACCAGGTGCTGACCCGCAAATTGGGCGTTGCGAGCAAGGCCAGCGCCATGGCGGTCTATATCCAGGCAACTTTCATCATCGTGTCAGCGGGTTTCTACATTGTTGCGGGCGATGGGCGCTTTGCCGAAGGCACAACAAACGAACCGCTCATTTTCCTGCTCCGTGCGTGGGTTTGGCCCAGCGGCGCCGATATGTGGGTCTTTGCCGGGCTGGGCCTGAATGCGGCCATCATCGGCTATTGCCTCAGTCAGGCCTACCGGTTGGCCGACGCGGCAACAGTCGCCCCGTTTGAGTACATTGGCCTGCCGCTGGCCGTGTTTTGGGGATGGGCCGTGTTCGGCGACCTGCCTGTGCTGGAAGTTTGGATCGGCATCCTACTGATCCTGGGGGCCGGCCTGTTCGTGTACGTGCGCGAGCGCCAAAAGGCCCGGATGCTGGCCCGGCGCCCGTTCGCGGGCGGCGCGCGCTAGGCGTCGACCTGAATTACAACCTTGCCCGTTGCCTTGCGGGTCCGCAGCAGATCCAGCCCGTCATTCGCGTCGGCAAGTGGCAGCACGTGGCTGACATGGGGTTTCAACTTTCCCTCCGCGTACCAACCGAACAGCACTTCGAAACTGTCCGTCAGCACCTTGGGGTTCACGCGCATGTAGCCCCCCCAGTAAAAGCCCAGCACATGCAGGTTCTTGACCAGCAGGTAATTGGCCGGGATCTGTGGAACGGTGCCGGAGGCAAAGCCCAGCGGCAGCAACCGTGCCTCGGGGTTGCAGGCGCGCAACGCCGCCTCAAACAGATCGCCACCCACGGGATCATAGACGACATCCGCACCGCCCAGTGCCTTGACGTCTGCCCGCAGGTCGCACGTGTCGCTGTCCAGCAGGTGATCTGCCCCGGCATGCGACGCGATTTTCAACTTGTCAGCGCCACGGGCACAGGCAATCACCTCGGCCCCCATGAGTTTGCCAAGTTCGACCGCCGTCAGGCCCACACCGCCCGACGCCCCCAACACCAACAGGCGTTCGCCTGGTTGCAAACGTGCTTTGTAATCCAGTGCAACGTGACTGGTGCCATAGGCCACAAGGAAGGCGGCAGCATCCACTTCTGTCATCTCATCAGGAATCGGCACACAGATGTCAGCAGGCAAGGCAGCGTACGCACCGAGGCCCCCAAAACCCGAATAGGCCGCGATCCGTTGGCCCGGCTTCAGATGTGTGACGCCATCGCCAACCGCTTCAATCGTGCCGCACATCTCCATCCCGATGGTCGCGGGCAGTTGCGGTTTCTCCTGGTAGGTGCCTTTGACAATCAGTGTGTCCCCAAAGTTCAGCCCACAAGTGTGGACCCGCACCAGCACCTCGTTTGCCTCAGGGATCGGTGCATCGACCTCTCGCAGTTCAAGCGGCTGCCCAAGGGCGGTGACTTGCATGGCACGCATGGTTGTTCCTTTGGTCTAGTGGCCGTCGCGGCCGATTTGCCAGACCTGATAACTGATCTGCACGGCGCCGAACAGAAGGCCGTGGAAGAACCAAAGGATAAAGAGGATCAGGAACGCATCATCGCTGTTTGTGGAACGTGTGTGAATGTCTGCGACGTCCATGATCCAGATGCCCGAGACAAAAACGGCCGAAAGGGCAAAACCGACGGCCGTGCCATTCAGGAACAGGCGGATAAGGGGGTTCGGTTGCTCCGGATCCATGCGGCAAATGTAGGGCACGCGACGCGGATGACGACCGCCAGCTGGCCGTGGCCGCGGTGTAGGATCAGCCCGCCACTGCGTTTGCCGCGGCAAGACCGCTGGCGGCTGCCATCCCTTCGTACCCCCGCACACGTCGACGGATGCGGGGAAACGGCGCGGGCGCGCTGTCGCTGGCAAGTTCGGGGTACAGCGATATCAGGCGCGCGCGCGCCAGCGGATCAAGGCTTTGGCGTGCGACGGGACCGGGATAAAAGCTTTCTGCGAGCATGCCGTTGGCCCAGACCAGTGCATGGGTATCGAACATGAAGTGGTGATACTCGACAGCCTGCGACGCGCTGGCCCGAGTGATGTCGTGACCGTTCACGCATTCGCGCGCAGCCATCAGCACTTCGGTCGTGTCGAACATCAGTTCAAAAGCCGCGTCGCGCCGAAGCAGGCAGTGGCGCGGTGAAATTCCGGTTGGCGCAAAGGGTTGACCCGGACCGAAGGTATCAGGCGCGACCCAAACCGGCAAATCGTCGCCCTGCGGAAACAGGATCATCCGGTGCGCGGCCCAGCTGATCCGCTCTGCGCCACCATCAAAGGTCAGGACACGGTCACCGATCTCAAGTTGTTCGACCGGCACATCGCCATCCGGCGTTCGGATCAACGTGCCGCGCACAAAGCATACGATTTCACCATAAGGCGTGCCGCCGCCGTCATTCTTGAATGCGATGTTGTATGTCGTACCGGGGATCAGCGGCGCCGTGGACACGACCAGGGTCAGGTCGCCCTGGTTCTCGCCCGGGCCTGCCGCGACAAAGAGAAGATCAATTGTCGGGCCACCGCCAACGGGCGTGGCTGTGAGGGTAAACTCGACCTCGAGAACGGCGCCTGCCGCGACCTGAACGGGGTCGCCATCGGCATTCGTGGTGTCAATGTCGTCGCGCAGGATCTGGTTCAGCGGCGTACCACCCGGATCGTCCTGAAACCCGTCGTCAAATTCCATGTCATCGTCATCGACATTGATGTCGATTGTGGTGGCTGCGGCGGCCAGCGTCGCCTGGGCATTGTTCGGCAATGAAAAAGGACCGTTCTGACCCGGGTTCAGCTGCCCGTTGTCGTTCACGAAACTAAAATCCTCGAACAGAAATCCTGTGATCGACCCGCCATTTGGCATAACGCAACGCTCCAACTTGTGTCCGCGTTCTGCGGACCCCAAGCCCAGACGATACAAGGCCCAGGCGACATCGCCTACATCCCATTGGACACGTTTGGGAAACAGAGTGTTGATTGGCGCCCAACTGGCGGAGAAACGCCGATGCGCGCAGGCTGCTAAAACGCCTCGGGCCGCGCCTCGCGGGCCATGTGATCAAGGACGGCGTTCACAAACTTCGGTTCCTTGCCGTCGGGAAAGAACGCCTGCGCTACGTCCACATATTCCACGATCACCACCTTGGGCGGCGTGCCCGTGTCCCGAAACTCGGCCCCCGCCGCCCGAAAGAGCGCGCGCAGGGTCGGATCAATCCGCGCAATCGGCCACTTCGCAACCAGCGCACGGTCCGTCATCTGGTCGATTGGAGCCTGATAGTTCACCGCATCGTCCATGACCCGCGCAAAATGGTCCGGATCGCCCTCGGCCATCTCGTCGCCCTCGTAGGACGCGCCAAAACGGTGGTCCATGAATTCGACCTTGATCTGGTCAACGGTCTGCGCTGTCTGCTCCATCTGGAACAGCGCCTGCACTGCGTAAAGCCGCGCGGCCGAGCGCATCTTGCGTTTCTGGTTGCCCGAAAGGGTCGTCATGCGGTTGTGGATCCTGTTTTGGACGCCAGCTGATATTCAGAGGCGGGTTTGAACCCGACCCCTTTGCTGGAGCGGCCCCACTTACGGCTGAGCGCGATCAGGTGCAAGGCCGCAGCCGCTGCCCCGCCGCCTTTATTCTGCTTGGCCGGATCCGCGCGCACTTCGGCCTGTTCGGTGTTCTCGACCGTCAGGATGCCATTGCCGATGCACAGGCCCTGGAGCCCCAGAAGCTGTATGGCGCGGGACGAGTCATTGCAGACCGTCTCGTAGTGCGTCGTCTCACCCCGGATCACACAGCCAAGCGCCACGTAGCCATCAAAGTTCGACATGCGTTCGCTGATCCCGATAGCGGTGGGAATTTCCAGCGCACCGGGCATCTCGATCAGGTCCCAGGTGGCGCCTGCTGCCTCAATCTCGGCCGTGGCTCCAGCGACCAGATTGTCGGCGATCTGCTTGTAATAGGGCGACACGACGATCAGCAGCTTGGTCGGGTCGTCAAAGCTGGGACGGTCCAGCACGTTATGATCGATGGATGCCATGTTACTCTCCGAGGATGGGTCGGGTGCCGACGATTTCGAGCCCATAGGCGTCGATGCCCATGTAGGTGGTGCGCGGGCTGTCTGTCAGCAGGATCAGGCGCGAGAGTCCCATGTTGGACAACATCTGTGCGCCCAGGCCAGTATTCTTGACGATACGCGGGCCCGCGTCTTCGTCCGTAAACAGGGATTTGCGTGGTTCGCGAAACAGGCACACAACGCCGCGTCCTTCGGCGGCAATCAACTCCATGGCCCGCGGCAACTCTCCCACCGGCTTGTCGGAAAGGCCCAGAATATCGGTGACCTCAGCCAAGGCATGGGTCCGCACCAGCACCGGTTCGTCCGTCGCCAGGTTCCCTTTGGACAACGTCACATGTTCAATCCCATAGGTCTGGTCGGTGAAAATACGCATGTCCCAGTCGCCACCATGCTGCGAGGTGACCATGCGGCGGTCCGTTTCGACCACCAGATTGTCATGGCGCCGACGATAGGCGATGAGATCGGAGATGGTGCCGATCTTCAGCCTGTGCGCGGCGGCATAGTCCACAAGATCGGGCAGACGGGCCATAGACCCGTCTTCGTTCATGATCTCGCAGATCACGCTTGATGGGTAATGCCCGGCCAGTCGCGCCACGTCGCACCCCGCCTCCGTATGGCCGGCCCGCACCAGCACCCCGCCTTTCCGAGCGCGCAGCGGAAACACGTGCCCCGGTGTCGCCAAATCGGCAGCGGTCGCTTGCGGGTTCACGAGTGTCGAAATGGTCAGGGCCCGGTCCCCTGCCGAGATGCCCGTACTGACCCCCTCCCGGGCCTCGACCGACACGGTAAATGCCGTCTCGTGGCGCGAGGAGTTGTGCATTGCCATCATGGGCAAACCCAGCGCCTCGACCCGCTCTGCGGGCAAGGTCACACAGATCAACCCGCGCCCATGGGTCGCCATGAAGTTCACCGCCGCCGCATCGGCGAAATTGGCTGGGATTACCAAATCGCCTTCGTTTTCGCGATCTTCGTGGTCAACCAGAATGAACATCCGGCCCAGACGTGCCTCTTCGATAATTTCTTCGATGGGCGAAATGGCCGTAGCCAAATCCGTCTCGACAGGACCAGGGGTTTCAAAGCTCATGGATCACCTATGGCAGCATTGACCGCGACATAGAGGATCAGGCGCACCATTGCCAGTAGGACGCAGCGCACAAACCCTGTTCTCTTCCCTGTTTCAAAGAATCTGTCCCGAAGGGTCGGTCAGACATGATCGCACGCCATACCGATTACGAGAACGCCAGCAAGAGGTGCCGGCATGGCGTCAGGCCACTGGATCAGCCCGCGTCGGCAAGGCGCGCGACATAGCGGGCCAACGTATCGATCTCGAGATTGACGGCATCCCCCACAGCCACATCGCCCCATGTGGTCACGTCCTTGGTGTGCGGGATAAAGTTGATGCCAAAAATGGCACCTTGCACCTCGTTCACGGTCAATGAGGTGCCATTCAGGGCCACGGATCCCTTTGGCGCGATAAATCGGGCAAGGTCATCCGGGGCGCGCAACTGAACGCGCGTGCTGTCACCTTCGTCCAGTACAGAGACCACCTCGGCCACACCATCCACATGGCCGGACACGATGTGTCCGCCCAACTCGTCACCCACGCGCAATGCCCGCTCAAGGTTCAATCGCTTGCCCACCGTCCACGCGCCAAGGTTTGTCTTCGACACCGTCTCGGCGCTGACCTGCACGTCATACCAGTCAGGACCGAGATCAACGACCGTCAGGCAAACGCCGTCTGACGCGATGGAGGCACCCATATCAATACCTGCCGTGTCATAACCGGTCGAAATGCGCACACGCAAATCACCCTCTTGCTTGAGGTCAGTGATGGTTCCGATGTCGGTGATGATGCCCGTGAACATTGCGGTCTCCCATGCCGTTGGTCCCGAGGTAGCGGCGCATATCTGCAAGGGCAAGAGGGCCACGGATTGCGATTGCGCAAAATCTGGGCCATAAAAACGCCCCAGTCAGGTGTTCATCTATGAGTAAGAGATTGCCGCGTATCAGGGATCAGATGACACTGCACGCCCCCACATCCCGCGTGTTTCTGTTTTTGCAGGGACCACACGGGCCTTTTTTTCATCGCCTGGGCGCCATGCTGCGGCGGGCGGGCGCGACGGTGTGGCGTGTGGGGTTCAACGCGGGGGACCGGGCCTTCTGGTTTCACCCGCGCAGCTACATTCCCTATCGCGGCAAGGCCAGCGACTGGCCGGACACATTTGCCCGACTGGTTGACGAAAAGGGTGTGACAGACATCGTCCTTTATGGCGATGTGCGCCCCATCCATGCGCAGGCCGTGGCCGAGGCCAAGCGCCGTGGCATCACGGTCCATGTCTTCGAAGAAGGGTACATGCGCCCCTATTGGGTCACGTATGAACGGGGTGGTACCAACGGGCATTCGCGCCTCATGGACATGTCGGTGGCCCAGATGCAGACAGCGCTTGCCCTGTCTGACATGGAAGCGCCCCTGCCCCCCGGCCATTGGGGTGATATGCGGCAGCACGTGTTCTACGGAGCACTGTATCATTGGTTCGTAATGTTTCGGAACGGTGACTATCGCAATTTCCAACCCCATCGCGCGCTGACCGTAGCCCGCGAATTCCGGCTTTATCTCAAACGCCTTCTGTTGATGCCGCTCCATGCGCTGGACCGGGTTCAGGCGACACTGCGCATCCGCTACGGCGGCTTTCCATACCATCTGGCCTTGCTCCAGCTTGAACATGACAGCAGCTTTCAGGAACACTCACCGTTTGACACGATGACCGAATTTCTGGACCTCGTGATCCGTGGCTTTGCCGACGGGGCGCCCAAGCACCATCACCTGGTGATCAAGGCACATCCGCTGGAAGACGGGCGCGCGCCGATCCGCAAGTCCATTCGTATGTCGGCGAGGGAATTGGGCCTGCAGGGTCGTGTGCACTATGTGCGCGGCGGTAAGCTGGCCCAACTGCTCAACGACGCCCGCAGCGCTGTGACGGTCAACTCCACCGCCGCACAACAGGTTCTTTGGCGCGGCATTCCGCTGAAAGTGTTCGGCAAGGCCGTTTTTGCAAAACCGGAATTTGTCAGCGATCAGCCGCTGCCTGCCTTCTTTGCCGGCGCCACGCGACCTGACAACCGGGCATACAAGGACTACCGGCGCTACCTGCTGGAAACCAGTCAGCTGCCGGGCGGATTTTATTCGGCGCGTGGGCGTCGGCAACTTCTGCGGCAGGTGGTGGATATGATGCTGTCCCCTGATGATCCCTATGACGCTCTGGCTGCGGGCACCGCGGCTCCACGGCAACAGTTGCGGTTGGTGACCTGATCACCACTATCCCTATGGCTAGATTTTATCGCTGGACTCCGGTAACTTGACGCCAAATCAGCGCCGGAAAACCGTCGCGGCATAAAAACAAATGGGCGTGGATCAACCTGCGCCCCGAGGCAGACAAGAACAGGTCGAGGAGACCGAGCAGTGATTTTCCAGTCATTCCGCTGGGCACGCATGGGCGTGTCGTTGGCCCTTGTGGGGGTTTTGGCCTCTTGCAGCATTCTCCCACAGGTCGGTCCGAACAAACGCCAGATCTTTGCCGGTTCGGTTCAGCGTCAGGGGGACGCCTTTGTCGTGTCCGTGAATGACCGCGTGACAGAGGCGACCGCCGTCACACCCGCGCTGGGCTTTTCGGACGAATTCCGGAATGCGGGCCTGCTGGGCTCGGACACCATCCGGCCGGGTGACGTGCTGGGCCTGACCATCTGGGAAAACGTGGATGACGGCTTGCTCGCGGGCGAGGCGCAGAACTCGACCATCCTTGAGGAAGTACAGGTTGACGGTGCGGGTTTCATCTTTGTCCCCTACGCGGGTCGCATCCGTGCCGCCGGCAACACACCCGACGCCATACGGCGCATCATCACAACCAAGCTTGAAGATCAGACCCCCGACCCGCAAGTGCAAGTGCGCCGTGTCGCGGGCGACGGGTCGACCGTGTCCCTGATCGGGTCCGTTGGCGCGCAGGGCGTCTATGCAATCGAACGCCCGACACGGACGCTGTCGACCATGCTGGCCCGTGCGGGCGGGGTGACAATCGTACCCGAAATTGCACGCGTGACTGTCATTCGCGGTGGCATGCGCAGCCAGATCTGGTTCCAGGACCTGTACGATCATCCTGAATTGGACATCGCTCTGCGCGGCGGCGACAGGGTCCTGGTCGAAGAAGACACGCGCGCCTTCACTGCGCTGGGTGCCACGGGCGGTCAGGCCCGTGTTCCCTTTGAAAGCCAAACGCTGAGCGCGCTTGAGGCACTGGCGCAGGTCGGTGGCTTGCAGACCAATACATCTGATCCCACAGGCATCTTCGTATTCCGAAACGAACCCGCCGAAGTCGCCAACGTGGTGTTGGGGCGCGATGACCTGGTCGGCGCGCAACGGCTTGTCTACGTGCTGAACCTCACTCAGCCGAATGGCATGTTTCAGGCGCGCGACTTCGTGATCCGCGACGGCGACACGCTTTACGTGACAGAGGCGCCATTCACCCAATTCGCCAAGATCATCACATCGCTGACCACGCCATTGACGGGCTTCAATTCGCTCGCGACCGGCATCGAAGGCAACAACTGATCCGTCCCATGGGTGCGCCCCGGGACCCTGCCGCCGGACCTGATGAGGCCCGGCGGCTTTATGTTTACAACGGCGGCTTTCTGGCACGCGGCCGTGTGCGCCGCATTGTCGAACTTGCAGGCTACGACATCGCACTGGGTTTGCCGCAACCCGACGGCTTTGTCGGGGTCTGGGGCAATTCACCTACCGCGCACCGGGGCGAAGCGATTGCCGACAAACGCGACGCAAACATCGTCAGGGTTGAGGATGCGTTTCTGCGCTCTGTCTTGCCCGGGCGCACAGGCAGCCCCCCGATCGGGTTGCTGATCGATCACAAGGGCGTACATTTCGATCCATCGAACCCATCCGATCTGGAAGAGATTCTGGCCACTCATCCGCTTGACGATACCGCCGTTCTGAACACGGCGCGCGGTGCGATGGCACGGATGAAAGAGGCCCATCTGAGCAAGTACACCGGCTTTGCCCCCGAGGCCGCAGTGCCGGACCCGGGTTACGTGCTTGTCATCGACCAGACACGCGGCGATGCCTCGGTCACCGCGTCGGGCGCGGATCGCAATCGGTTTCTCGAAATGCTGTTTGTGGCGCAGGAGGAACACCCCGGCGCGCGTGTCCTGATCAAAACACATCCCGAAACGGTGCAAGGTTTCAGGGACGGGTACTTCGGCCATGACGATTGCAACGACCGGGTGTCGCTTTTCCCCGATCCGGTCAGTCCATGGACCCTGATGGAGGGGGCCATTGCAGTGTACACCGTGTCATCTGGTCTGGGGTTCGAGGCCATCGCGGCAGGCCACAAGCCACGCGTCTTTGGGCAACCGTTCTATGCCGGCTGGGGTCTGACGACAGACGAGTTTCCGGTGCAAAGACGGCAGCGCACATTGACCCGCGCCCAGCTGTTCGCGGCTGCGATGATCTATTACCCGACCTGGTATGACCCGCATCGGGATTGCTTGTGCGATCTGCAAACTGCGATGGAGGCATTGGCAGCAGAGACCCGTGCCTGGCGCGCGGATCGCAAGGGCTGGGTTGCAAGCAACATGCGTCTTTGGAAACGACGCCCGCTTCAGAAGGTGTTTGGCCGATACGCGCCCATGCGGTTTGAAGATGACCCCGCCCGTGCCCGGGCCCAGGCGCGCCCGTGGATGGTATGGGCTGGAAAGGCGGATGTCGGGCACGAAGACGCAGTGCGGGTCGAGGATGGGTTCCTGCGGTCGCGCGGATTAGGGGCCGAATTGATCCCGCCCTTATCGTTGGTGACCGACGATCTGGGTATCTACTATGACCCCGGCCGCCCCAGCCGGTTGGAGGAAATGATCCGCATGCGCAGAACCTTGCGCCCGGATCAGGCCTTACGCGTCGAACGCCTGATCCGGTCTCTGACCGATGGCGGTCTGAGCAAGTACAACCTGCCAGGGGCTGCGCCAGATTTGCCCGAGGGACGGCGCGTGCTGGTCGTTGGACAAGTCGAGGATGACGCATCGATCCGCTTGGGCGCTGGTGAGATATCCACCAACCGTGCGCTGCTGGATGCTACGCGCGCCGCGCGCCCGGGTGACGTGTTGATCTATAAACCGCATCCGGATGTGGAGGCCGGTCTGCGCGACGGGGCGCTGGATGCGTCCGGTGTTGCAGACGTGGTGGCAGACGGCACCAATATCTCCACTTTGCTGGACCAGGTCGACGAAGTCTGGACCATGACATCCCTTTCCGGCTTCGAAGCGCTGTTGCGTGGCGTCCACGTGGTGACGACCGGCGCGCCGTTCTACGCAGGCTGGGGCCTGACCGAAGATCGCGGGACGGTTCCACCACGACGGCGCGAGGATGTCCCGCTCATTGGATTGGTGCATGCCGCCTTGATCGACTATCCACGCTATTTCGATCCGGTGACAGGCACGGCCTGCCCGGTAGAAGTCGTGGTCGAACGGCTTGCCAGTGGGACTGTGCCCCGTCCCGGTTTCGCAAACCGTACGCTGTCAAAGCTGCAGGGTCTGTTGGCCAGCCGCGCGTATCTCTGGCGCTAGCTGCTCCTGGTCCAGACATGGTAGATATCATTGCCTGCCCGCGTGACGGATTTCAGGGCAAAGCGTTGCGCAGCCTCAAGTGAGCCCAGGCCCAAAGCGCCGATGCTGGGCAACCCTTCCGCTCCAATGGCGAGGCCTGCGGTGAAGCCGACCAGTTGATCCACAAGGTCGGCTTCGATCAAGGATGCTGCCAGCGCGCCACCCCCTTCGCAGAATACGCGGGTCAGGCCATGCCCACCCAATTGGTGCAGGACATCTCGCGGATCCAGCTGGCTGCCTGCCGTCTGACATGGCAGCAAGGTGGCGCCCAGATCACGCCAGGTGTTTTGCAACATGGGTTCGGCATCGCGCCCGTGGCACAGGATCACCGGCACATCGCGCGCCGTCTGCCCGATCTTGGACATCAGCGGCAAGTCAAGCCGACGCGACACCACCACACGCGCAGGCTGCGGCATGTCGCCCATACCGCGCACCGTCAGTGCCGGGTCATCATGCCGCGCCGTCCCACCCCCGACCATCACCGCGTCGTGGCGGGCACGCATGGCGTGCACCTGGCGCCGCGCCAGCGGTCCGGTGATCCATTGGCTTTCACCCGTGCCAGTCGCAATGCGTCCATCAAAACTGCTCGCCAGTTTCAACGTGACAAAGGGGCGGCCCTGTTCCGTGCGCAAGGTAAAGCCAAGGTGGTCCTCTTCTGCCTGCGCCTCGCAAACACCGGTGGCAACGTCGATACCGGCCTCTTTCAGGCGCGCGATACCTTGCCCATTCACGCGCCCGTCGCTGTCTTGCATGGCGATCACGGCGCGGGAAATGCCGGCACGGACCAGCGCATCGGCGCAAGGCGGCGTTCTGCCATGATGCGCGCAGGGTTCAAGCGTGACGTAGACGGTCGCACCACGTGCTGCGTCTCCAGCCTGAGCAAGCGCTTCGGTTTCGGCGTGCGGACGGCCACCCGGCCTTGTCCAGCCGCGGCCAATGACGCGACCATCCTTGACGATCACACAGCCCACGGCAGGGTTTGGCGCGGTACGCCCCTGGCCGCGCCGCCCGAGGGCCAGCGCCAATGACATGAAGCGGATGTCCTCCGCCGCGCTCACTCGTCCGAGGGGGTGTCGGGCCGCAGTTCGGCCACGAACTTGTCGAAGTCGTCAGCCGCCTGGAAATTCTTGTACACGCTGGCGAACCGGACATAGGCAACCGTATCAATCCGGTTGAGCGCTTCCATCACGATCTCGCCGATTTGCTTGGACTGGATGTCGGTTTCGCCCATGGATTCCAACCGCCGCACGATACCTGAAATCATCTGGTCGATCCGCTCGGGATCAATTGGGCGCTTTTGCATCGAAATGCGGATGGAACGTTCCAGCTTGTCGCGGTCGAAGTCTTCGCGCTTGCCATTGGACTTGATCACAACCAGGTCGCGCAGCTGCACCCGCTCGTAAGTTGTGAACCGCCCGCCACAGGCCGGACAAAACCGCCTGCGCCGGATCGAAACGTGATCCTCTGCCGGTCGGCTGTCTTTGACCTGAGTGTCGATATTCCCGCAAAACGGACAGCGCATTGCCTATCCCCTTCGTATTTGTCCCGCCTGTAGTGGGGGTTTTCCCCCGTTCCACGAAACTATAGGCGGTCGTCAAGGTTTTGGGTAGAGGGGAAATGACACCGCTAGATAAGCGGTAACGCTGTCAGCGTCGCACCAGCCGGTTGTCAGCGGTGCGCACACGCAGAAGGGGCGTATTGCGGCACAAGGAGTAGGCGTGCGTCATTGAAAACACCTGACCCGATCGGCGCACCCCCTGGCTGACGGACGAAAATGCGCCCTCGACCGGTTCGGTGCTGAACACGACGCCCTGTCTGCCCGGCACCGTACGCGCACCACTTCGGCCCACCGCGATGTACAGGTTGCCACCGCGCAGCCCAAGCACATTGCGTGCAAACAGGCCCGCGGCGCACCACAATTGCGTGCCCCCCGCACTGTCGGCTTCGATCACTTCAAACGACGTTGCATCGATTTGATTGACAGGTATCGTAAACCGTTCACGCCGCATGAAGTCCTGCGCGTGGGTCATTGTCGGCAGCGTCACAATCAACGCGACGGCAGCGGCTTTGAGCATGATCAACATCCTTTTCACTATAGGATAGGCGGCACAGTTCAAAAGCAAACCAAATTGCGGATGCACGAATTCGCGCAATTTGATCACAGCCTATCGTCGCGGATCCGGACGCGCAGGTTCGGAACACCGCGGCACAATGCATAGGCATGTGTCATGCTGAACCGCTTGCCGGCGCGTCGCACACCCTCGGAAAAGGATGATATCGCCTCACCGGTGTCCGCCGTGGAAAAGACGACGCCCCGCCGCCCCGGCACCGATTGCGCAGGGCCAAGCGGCGACAAGATGGTGATATCTCCGCCACGCTGACCCAGCCGGGTGCGCACATAGATACCCGCCGCGCACCACAGGTCCGATCCGCCAGCGCCGTCATTCTCGATCACCTCGAACGTGTTCGCGTCCAACGCAAAAATCGGGATCTGAAACCGTTCACGCCTGATCTCGGTTTGGGCAAGAGCCAGCGTTGGCAGCGTGGTGGAGGCGATCAGATACAGGGCGAACAAGCGGGTCATGTGAAATCTCCTTTCTGTTGAGATAGGAGACACCCGCCGTTTCCCAAGGATTGCATTGCCGCATCTAGGGCGCGATCACCTGGACTTTGACAAACAGGTCATACCGCGATTTGCACAGTGCGTAGGCATGCGCCATGCTGAAAGTCTGCCCCGCTTGCCGCACACCCTGCGAAACGGAACGGTGCGATGTATCTTTCGCATTCGTCGTGAAGATCACGCTTTTGCGGCCCGGAACAGCGGCAGATGCTGCGCGCGGCGCAAGGACAGTAGTGTCGCCGCCGCGCTGACGCAGATATTGGCGGGTGAACTTGGCGGCCGCGCACCACATCTGTGTGCCACCCGCGCCATCATTCTCGATGGCTTCGAACGTGTGGCTATCGATGGGCCGCACCGGGATTATCACCAGTTCCTTTTCGATGAATCGCTGCGCAGCCAGCGTGGCTGGCGCCAACAGGGCAAAGGCAATCAGGGCCGCACGAAGGTACATTTGGATCTCCCACATGGTGGTAGGGCGAATATTCACAAGATCGCATCTTTTTCCCCATCCACCTTTCGCGTGTCATGTCGCAAGATGTGCCACCACCCGGCGCAGGTGCGCCGCGTTACGGTGTTCAAAAAGGTAGATGCCTTGCCATGTGCCCAGCATCACACGCCCATCCTGCACCGGTATCTGCAAGCTGACCGGCAGCATTGCCGCCTTGATATGCGCCGGCATATCGTCTGGTCCCTCATAGGTATGGGTGAGATAGGACATAGAAGGGTCCGTTGCGGGCGGCACCAAACGGGCAAAAAAGTTGCACAGATCCGTCTGCACCTCTGGGTCCGCATTTTCCTGAACGAGAAGGGAGCAAGAGGTGTGCTGGACAAACAGTGTCAACAGGCCCGTACCGCTGGCCCAAGCGGTCACATCGCGGGTGAATTCATAGAGCCCTTGCCCGCGTGTCTGGATTTCAAACGTGGTTTGCATGACAACCGAACTAGCGAAAGATCCAATCGCCCTGTTCGTCGATGATCTGTTTGGCCTTGGCAATGGTCGCGGCAAGCGCATCTTCATGCGACGCTATTGTGTCGGCGCGGATCAAGTCATGCGCCTTGGTTTCGCCCTCGATGTCTTTTTCGATCCGGGCTGCGATACGGTAGCCATCGGCTTCTTTCTTCAGCGTCGGCGTGATGCGGTAGTCCTTGTAGATTTCGACGCTGGGTTCGGGTGTATCGCCGCCGCCAAACAGTTTTTTCAAGAGTGACATGGGCTGTCTCCTTGGCTGTTTTGTCGAACCGGACCGCGAGGACGGTGATCCGGTGACCACCGTCCATCGCTTCTTTACTGGTCGAGGAAGCTGCGCAGTTTGCGGCTGCGGCTGGGGTGCTTGAGCTTACGCAGTGCTTTTGCTTCGATCTGGCGGATACGTTCGCGCGTGACGCTGAACTGCTGCCCCACTTCTTCCAGAGTGTGGTCGGTGTTCATGCCGATGCCGAAACGCATACGCAGCACGCGTTCTTCCCGCGGCGTAAGCGAGGCCAAAACCCGTGTGGTTGTTTCCTTCAGGTTTTCCTGAATGGCGCTGTCCAGCGGCAGCACGGCATTCTTGTCCTCGATGAAATCGCCCAGCTGGCTGTCTTCCTCGTCCCCGATCGGGGTTTCAAGGCTGATCGGTTCCTTGGCGATCTTCATCACCTTACGGACCTTTTCCAGCGGCATTTGCAGCTTTTCGGCCAGCTCTTCGGGCGTAGGTTCGCGGCCAATCTCGTGCAGCATTTGCCGGCCCGTCCGGACCAGTTTGTTGATCGTTTCGATCATGTGCACGGGGATACGGATGGTGCGTGCCTGATCCGCGATGGACCGGGTGATCGCCTGGCGGATCCACCACGTGGCGTAGGTCGAGAATTTGTAGCCGCGACGGTACTCGAATTTGTCCACGGCCTTCATCAGGCCAATGTTGCCTTCCTGGATCAGGTCCAAGAATTGCAGGCCACGGTTCGTGTACTTCTTGGCAATCGAGATAACGAGACGCAGGTTGGCTTCGACCATCTCTTTCTTGGCCTGACGGGCTTCTTTCTCGCCCTTCTGGACCTGCTGCACGATGCGGCGGAATTCGGAGATGTCGAGGCCCACATATTGGCCCACTTGCGCCATGTCCGCGCGCAGCTCTTCGACCTTGTCGGCGGATCGTTCTATGAACATCTGCCAGCCGCGCCCGGTCTTTTCGCCCATCTCTTCAAGCCAATTGGGATCAAGTTCGCGCCCGCGATAGGAATCCACGAATTCCTTGCGATTGATCCGGGCCTGGTCAGCCAGTTTCACGATAGAGCTGTCGATCTGCATGATACGGCGGTTGATGCCATAAAGCTGGTCGATCAACGCCTCGATCCGATTGTTGTGCAGGTGAAGTTCGTTCACCAGCAACACAATTTCTGCCCGCAGCTTTTGATAGGTTTCCTCGTCGCCCTCGCTGAATGAGCCGTCTTCGTTCAACGTTGCGGAAATCCGGCTGTCCTGCATTTCGGACAGCAGCGAATAGTCATGCGCGATAACTTCAAGTGCTTCGAGCACTTGGGGTTTCAGCGCCGCCTCCATCGCGGCAAGCGACATGTTGGCCTGTTCGTCTTCGTCATCGTCATCGTCTTTGGCGATGGGATTGCCGTCGGCGTCCAGTTCCGGGCCAGCGTCGGCCTTTTCTTCCGTCTTGGCGGTCGTGTCGACGACGGGTTCGGAGACGCCTTCGCCCTCTTCGCCCATCGTGTTGCCGAATGTCGCCTCAAGGTCGATCACGTCGCGCAGCAGGATTTCTTCGCTCAGAAGTTCGTCGCGCCAGATGGTGATCGCCTGAAAGGTCAACGGGCTTTCGCACAGGCCCGCGATCATGGTGTTGCGCCCGGCCTCGATCCGCTTGGCGATGGCGATTTCGCCCTCGCGGCTGAGCAGTTCGACGCTGCCCATCTCGCGCAGATACATGCGTACGGGATCGTCGGTCCGATCCAGCTTTTCCTGACCGGTGGCGCCCAGCGTCAGATCGCGTGTGCCTTCGGTGGTCATGACCTCGGTCGAGCCTTTTTGCTCTTCCTCTTCGGCCTCTTCATCCTCGATGATGTTGATGCCCATTTCGGACAACATCGACATCACGTCTTCAATCTGTTCGGAACTCACCTGATCGGGGGGCAACACGGTATTGAGCTGATCGTAGGTGATATAGCCCTTCTCTCGGGCTTCGCCGATCATCTTCTTGACGGCGGCCTGGCTCATGTCGAGCGAGTGGGCGCTGTCCTGATCGTCGGTCTTGGCGTCTTCGTTTGTGTCTTTCGCGGCCATACTGGGCTCCTTCAATCGGGGCTCCTTGGCGATTCGCTTGCCCGAATCGCTGCCAGAAACATTTAGTGCTTTGGGTGATTCGGCCACCCGTCTACGCGCATTTTCTTTATGTTTTGAGACCAAATCGCATCAGTTGCGGCGTTTGGAGAAGCTGATTTGGTCCATCAACGCCGCAAACGCATCCCGTTCACTGCGACTGATTCGGGCACCGTTGTCGCCCGTCTCGTATTCCGCATCATCTTCTTTCCCGCTTCGGCTGGCCTGGGCTGCGGCTTGGGCCGCCTGGGCAAGGCGCCATGTCACGCCTTCATCTGCCACACCTTCCAGGTCCTGAGCCGCATCCGCGATCTCGGCATTCAGTCCCTTTGCCGCGCTGAGTTTTGCGAGCTCTTCGGCCACGGTCATGCGGGCCATATCGGCATCGCCGGGGGTGCGGATACACGGGACAATTGCCACATGGCGCGAAGTAAGCAGGTTATCAAGGGCATCCGGACCAAGTGCGCTGAAAATCTTTTCACGCAACACGTCGCTCCCCTCGTGTCCGTGACGCAGAATCAGGTCCCGAAAAACAGCATGATCCGCGTCGTTGCAGGGCAAACTTTCCAGTCCGTTTTCAAATTCCTCCGCGACCTCGGGCGTACAGATCAACGCAGCAAGGATCACCGTTTCACGCAAATGATCGGTAATCTGAGCGTCCCCGGCCGCCAAAGCAGATGTTTTGGTGCTGGCCATCGGTACGGGGGGCGCCTGCCAACCACGTCCGGTTTGCCACCTGCGCTTTTGACCGGCACCGCCGCCCCGTTTGGGTCGGAACAATTCCCACCGCATGTCCTTGATGGCCTGGCCGTAATGCTGACGGATCGACGGGTCCTGGATCAGCTTGATCTTGTCGCGCAGCGCCTTGTCCAGAGCCGCCTTGCGCTCCGGGCTGTCAAACGTCTTGCCTTCAGTTTCGCGCTGCCACAGCAACTGAACCATGGGCATTGCATCTTCCAGAATTTTCTGCAGCGCGCCGGCACCTTGCGCCTTGAGCAGATCATCAGGGTCCAGCCCGTCCGGCATCAGGGCAAACCGCAACGACTTTCCGGCCTCAAGCGCGGGCAACGCCAGATCAACAAGGCGCATCGCGGCGCGCAGCCCCGCCTTGTCTCCGTCCAGCGCAATGATCGGCTCGTCCGCTATGCGCCAGAGCATGGCAAGCTGGTGTTCGGTGACGGCCGTACCCAACGGGGCCACAGACGCGCCAAAGCCATGTTCGGCCAGCGCAATGACATCCATGTACCCTTCGGCCACGATCAGGGGCTGACCCTTGCCCGCAGCCGTCCGGGCCGGGCCATGGTTGTAGAGGCTGCGGCCCTTGTCGAAAAGCTCTGTCTCGGGCGAGTTCAGGTACTTGGCATTGTCATTGGGGTCCATCGCCCGCCCGCCAAAGGCAATGCAGCGCCCACGTGCATCGCGGATGGGGAACATGATGCGGCCCCGGAACGTGTCGTAGGGTTTGCCACCTTTCTGGGACGGTTTGCCAAGGCCGGCGCCAAGGATCAGTTCGTCTTCAACCCCCTTGCCCTTCAGCACATCCCACAGCCCCTGCCAGGCATCGGGGGCAAAGCCGATCTCCCATCGGTCCTGTGCAGCAGGATCAAGCCCTCGCCGTTCGAGATAGTCGCGTGCAGGTCCCGCGGCACCCGTTTTCAGTTGCAGGCGAAAGTGTTGAACGGCCATCTCCATGACGTCCGCCAATTGGGTACGCTTGTCTGCCTTTTCCTGAGCCCGCGGGTCGCGCTCGGGCATTGGCATCCCGGCTTCACCGGCCAGGATCTCAACCGCCTCCATGAAGCCCACATTTTCCGTTTCGCGCACAAAGCTGATGGCGTCGCCCTTGGCGTGGCACCCAAAGCAATAATAGTAGCCCTTGCGATCATCGACGTGAAAGCTGGCGGTCTTTTCGTGGTGGAACGGGCACGGCGCCCACATGTCACCCTTGCCCTGATTGGACTTGCGCGCATCCCACATGACTTTGCGACCGACAACCTGTGTCAGCGACAGGCGGGTCCGCAATTCATCCAGAAATCCAGGGGGCAGGCTCATGCCCTGTAATATTGGGGGTGCTGCGCCGCGAGTCGAGTCACTGCTGCAAGCAAAGTTCGTTCCACGCGTCCGACAGGCTTTCCTTGCGGATCACCCTGCGCTTTTGCTCATACACCCATGGGGCGATCAGCGGGATGGCGTTGTTGTACTTTTCCGGCCACTCTGGCGATTGCGCCAGAATATGCGCCTGTACGTCCCGTTCATCCACACGGTCCAGTCGGGCCTGCTGTACGGCCGCGACAACCTGGGCCTGCAAGGCACAGGTTTCTTCCTTGGTTTCCTGCGCCAGCGCAGGTGCCGCGCCAATGGCAAGAACGGCAGCAAATGCGAAACGGATCATGGACGGGCTCCACTGGATAGAATCAGTTCGCAGTGTTTTACCCGCGCGTCGCAACGCTTGCCATGGCCCTTTCCAGATCGTGAAGCAGCGTGCCAGCCATCGATCGGAAGACCATCAATAAAAAAGTGTCGGCACCAATGCGCGTCACGGACCCTGTCATGTGCTGGATTTGCGTGCGGGCGGTATGTCCCCGCTTGAACCTGGCCGCCGACAGGTCAAGCGGCACCAGGCGTGCAAGAACATCCTCCGCCTTCACGCCCTCCAGCGTGACCGTGGTCCACGCGTCGGTCTGGTCCGTCATCGCGGCGTAGGGGATCAGGGACGCATCAGCTGTCGACCCGGCAAGCAGAACCATGTCGCGCCCGAACCAAATGGCCCGCGCGCCTTCCTTTCCGGTGGCGCGGTTCGGGGCGGGCCACTTAATACCCTGAGCCGTCTTGAATGCGTCTGCAATCTTGGCTCCGCCCAAGGGCGCGATTGAGGTCAACGTGCCCAGGGACACTTCGGTTACCGTACAGGTGCCAATGGTCAACGGGGCCATTTTACCAAGTGGGGTCTTTGCGATCAGCTCAGCCACGGGTCCTGCCCCCTTCCTTGTCAAAGAACACGGGATCACACAGTTCAACCCGGGTTTGGATCCCACGTACATGATCCACCATGTTCAACACCTCGCCATGGCGTGCCAAACCATCGGTAACAAACGCGAGGCCGATGAAATGCTCCAGCGTCGGCGAAAACCCGACGGACGTGACATAGCCCTGGTCGTGGTCGGCCACAGGCTCTTGATTGTCCGAATAGATATGCGCGCCCGCCGTCAATTGCTTGATCGGTCCGACGGGCTTGATACCCACCAACTGGCCGCGTCCGTCTTCGACCAGACCGGGCCGCTGCGCCATGGCAGCACCGACAAAGTCCTTTTTGTCCGACAGCATGCGCGCCATACCAATGTCTTGCGCGGTCACCCGGCCATCAATCTCGGCGTGGGTGATGAACCCCTTCTCGATGCGCAGCACATTCAGGGCCTCCATCCCATAGGCCGCACCACCCAACATCTCAGCCCGAGCGACAAGCAAGCGGAACAGACTGTCGCCAAAGCGCGAAGGCACTGCAATCTCGTAGGCATGTTCCCCTGAAAAGGAGATGCGAAAAAGCCGTCCGGTGACACCCTGGACAGTAACCGGGCCACAGGACATGAAAGGCCAGGTGTCATTATCGATGGGGTCGTCCAGCAGACCATTCAGCAACACGCGTGACTGCGGTCCAGCGACCGCAAACTGTGCCCATTGCTCGGTCACCGAAATTATCCGCACATCCCATTCCGGCTTCAGCGCCTGGGTCACGAATTCCAGATGCCGCATGACCTGCCCGGCTGCCGCAGTGGTCGTCGTCATCACGTAATGAGTATCGCCCAGCCGTGCGGTCGTGCCGTCATCCATGACGTGCCCGTCTTCACGCAGCATCAAACCATAGCGTACGCGCCCTTCTTTCAGGGTCGAGAACATGTTCGTATAGACGAAATCCAATAGCTTTGCGGCGTCAGGCCCTTGAATGTCGATCTTGCCCAGGGTCGACACATCGCAGATGCCAACGGCATCGCGAACCCATCCAATTTCGCGATCACAGGATTGGCGCCAGGAGCGTTCGTCAGGCAACGGGAAGTACGAAGGGCGGTACCACAGTCCCGCCTCGATCATGGGTGCGCCTGCAGCGACGGTTGCCGCGTGACTGGTCGTCTTGCGTTCCGGGGCGAACCCCTTCCCTTGCGCACCTGCGCCCAGGGCGGCCAGCGCGACCGGGGAATAGGGCGGGCGGAATGTCGTGGTTCCGGTGTCCGGTATCCCGCGGCCGGTGGCGTCCGCCAAAAGCGCCAGCGCCGTCACGTTCGAGTTCTTGCCCTGGTCGGTGGCCATGCCTTGCGTTGTGTAACGCTTCATATGCTCGACCGACGTGAAATTCTCCTGCGCCGCCTGCTTGATGTCCTTGACGCTTACGTCGTTCTGGAAATCCAGCCACGCGCGTCCCTTCCCGGGGACAGCCCACAACGGCTCGACCCTGTAGGGCGTGTCATCTGCCTGCGGCAAGGCGACGTCGGGCACGGTCATGCCAAGCGCCTCCAGACACGTACCCGCAGCGGTGATACCTTCGGCCAAACAGGCAGCGCTGGAAAATACACCATTGCAGGCGCCTGCTGTCTGCATGCCCGGGATCGCGCCGGGGCTCGGAACAAAGCTTGCGAGGGTCGCGTCCCATGCAGGGCGCCCGTTCATGTGGCACGTCAAATGTACCGTCGGGTTCCATCCCCCCGAAACTGCCAGACAGTCCGTCACGAGCCTTTCCGTCCCGGCCGCAGTCTGGACACTGATTGCTTCAACGCCCTTGCGCCCCTGGCTGCCCGTCACCATCGCCCCCGCCATCAGGCGATAGTCGCCCAGCGCCTTTGCGTCGGCACGGCTGTCAATCACAGCGGCGATGTGGATCCCTGCGTCTTGCAGGTCCAAGGCCGTGCGGTGGGCATCGTCGTTGTTGGCAAAGACGGTGACCGCCTTGCCCGGGCTGGCGCCAAACCGGTTGAGGTACGTGCGGACGGCACCCGCAGCCATGATGCCGGGCCTGTCGTTGTTTTGAAAGGCGATATGCCGTTCAATTGCGCCTGCGGCCAGAACCGTCCGCCTTGCCACGACACGCCAGAACGTTTCCTTGACCCCGCCCTGCGGCACCCCGTCAACATGGTGAGAAACGCGTTCCAGCGCCCCGAATGTTCCACCATCATGTGCGCCGGTGACTGTTGTACGTGGCATAAGCCGGACATTGTCCAATGCCGCCAGCTTCGTCACCATCTCGGCGGCCCAGTGCGCGCCGGGCATACCCCCGATCTGCTGGGTCTCTCCATTCAGCCGTCCGCCCATGCGGCTGTCTTCATCCGCAAGGATCACCTGCGCCCCGGCCTGCGCAGCCGTCCATGCCGCCATCAGACCCGCCGGGCCAGCCCCAATGACAAGCACATCGCAAAAGGCATATGCCTTCTCGTAGTGATCCGCGTCTTGCCGATCCCCCAGCGCGCCCAATCCTGCAGCCCGCCGGATCACCGGTTCATACACTTTTTCCCAAAACGCGCGGGGCCACATAAATGTCTTGTAGTAGAACCCGGCGCCCAGAAAGGGTGCGGCAAGGTCATTGACACTCAGCAGGTCAAAGCCAAGCGACGGCCACGCATTCTGGCTGCGCGCGTCCAGACCGTCATACAATTCCTGGACAGTGGCCCGCACGTTGGGATCTGTGGCCGAACCACGGCCGATGGTCATCAGCGCGTTAGGCTCTTCCGATCCTGCGGTCAGAACGCCGCGCGGACGGTGATACTTGAACGACCGCGCCACGTGGCGCACGTCATTGGCCAGCAGCGCCGACGCAAGCGTATCTCCCGCAAATCCACGGTAAGTGTTCCCATCAAAGCGGAACGACAGGATGCGCGACCGATCAACGAGGCCCTTGCCTTCTACCCTCATCCTTTGCCTCCGCGCACAAGGACAACATCCTTGATCTCGTGGGTTGATACGTTGCGCGTGACCTTCAACCACGCGCCGCAGCCGGCCTCATGGCACCACAGCTCCTCCAGATCACCGGACGGGTTTTCCCGCAGGTGAAGGTACGTATCCCACGCCGCTTCGCCTGCGTCAGGTGCGGGTCGCTCCAGCATCACGGCAGCCCCCTGATAGTAAAATTCGCGCCGGTCACGCTCACCACAAATCGGACAGTTCAGTCGCATCAGACGCCTCCGCCAAGGTGCAACATCCACCCCTTCTCTGTTTCACAATACGCTCCGCCGGAGGCACCCGTCATTCCAATCCCTCCCTAGTGCAGATTGTGCTGCGACCCGGTCGCTTCTTCGTCCATGATCCCGCGCCCGGTGCGGAACCGGTTCAGACGATGGCGCATTGTGGTGGGGTGGGGCGTGCCTGTGGCCAGCAAATGAGCAAAGGTATGCCCCGAAGCCGGTGTGGCCTTGAACCCGCCATAACACCAGCCGCAATTGACAAAGAGCCCGTCAATATGGGTCTTGTCGATGATGAACGAACCGTCCGGTGACATGTCCATCACCCCGCCCCAACTGCGCAGCATCTTGGCCTTGCCAATGATCGGCATCAGCGTCATGGCCGCCTCTGCCACGTGTTCGACCAGCGGAAGGTTCCCGCGAGAGGCATAGCTGGCGTACATGTCCAGATCGCCACCAAAGACGAGCCCCCCCTTGTCCGATTGACTGATATAGAAGTGGCCCATGCCGTAGGTCACAACGTGATCAAGACAGGGTTTCAGCCCTTCGGTCACGAAAGCCTGCAAGACATGGCTTTCTATTGGTAGACGCATCCCGGCCATCGCCGCCACCTGGGACGACCGTCCAGCGGCCACCATCCCCACCTTCCTGGCCCGAATGGGCCCCCTTGTGGTTTGCACACCTTTCACGACACCGTTTTCGACGTCGATGCCGGTGACTTCGCATTGCTGGATCAGGTGCACGCCACGATCACTGGCCGACCGGGCAAAACCCCAGGCCACCGCGTCATGACGGGCCGTGCCACCGCGCTTGTGATAAAGCCCGCCGTAAATCGGAAACCGGGTTTGGTCGAAATCCAGAAACGGCAACAGCTTTTCGACGCCTGCCCGGTCAAGCATGGCCCCATCGTCGCCCTGCCCGCACATCGCATTGGCCCGCCTTACAAAGGCATCGCGTTGCCCATCCGAATGCACCAGATTGATGATGCCCCGTTGCGAATGCATGACGTTGTAATTCAGGTCCTCTTCCAGGCCCTCCCACAGCTTCAACGAGTGGGAATAGAACTCGGAATTGCCGGGGAGCATGTAGTTGGCGCGCACGATGGTGGTGTTACGCCCGACATTACCCCCGCCCAGGTACCCTTTCTCAAGCACTGCGACATTGGTAATGCCATGAACCTTGGCAAGGTAATGTGCCGTCGCCAGGCCGTGGCCTCCGCCACCGATCAGAACGATATCATATTCCGGCTTGGGCTCAGGACTGCGCCAATGCGGCCCCCACCCCTTGTTGCCGGTCAGACCTTCTTTCAGGACCTTCAGCCCAGAAAAGCGCATGCGCACCTCCGCCTTGTCACGGGACCACCATCACCATCCCGTCGGGTGTATCAAGGACACAAACACGGTCCGATGCGCTTTTCGACATGGGCTGGTCTGCGAGCGACCGATTGCGCACCTCACGCGGTTTTGCCTGTTCTGAAACATGATTTTGGCTTCCAATGGCCGCATGACGTTACTTCGACATTTCCTGGCGGGCGTTCTGGCCTTGCTGCCCATCCAACTTGCTGCGCAACCGGCCGACTTTGTGTCGCCCTCCATCGTCATTCTGGGCGACAGCCAGATCCCGTTTGGCTCGGGACCGGTCTTCCTGGAGTTTTTCGAAAATATCAAAACCCATTGCCCCCCCACACCCACGCAGGCCGCCAACCTCGAGGTCCTGGCTGACATGAAGGTCGCTGTGATCGGCGTGCGTTCCACGTCGCTGCATTCGTGGACAGCCAAAATGGGCAAGGCCAAGGGGGCAATCTGCGATGTCGATCCCAAGTGGAAGGTCAACGCCGGCACCTACGGGTTCATCAACACGACCGGCAACAAGTACAAGCAGATCGGCAAGGGCGACGCCTACCAGTTCTGCGAGATGAAGCAGTCGGCGTTTCAAACCATGTTCCGCCCCGGGTATTACGAACCCAAGCTGATCCTCCTGTCCTTTCTCGGAAATTCGGCCAAACGGTGGGCGGACGACTATGCCAAGGCGGTCGCTGACGTGGAACAGATGAACGCCCAATTGCCCGCCGGCGTGCCGTGCATCTTCATGACGACAGCGCCCAGCTACTCCAAGAAGATCACTGATCTGCGGCTGAAGGCGCAGGCCAACGTCAAACGGGCCTTTGCCGAAACGGGCAGCCAATGCAGCTTCATCGAAGGGGCAACACCCGAAACCGTGGCCGCCAACCAGGGCAACAAGAAATACTTCCGCCTGTCAAAGTCGGGCAAGGTCAAGGACCCATATCATCCGAACGAAAGGGCGGCCAAAACCTTCTTCATGATTGCGATGGATGATATCTGCACGGCCGTGTACGACCAAATCGACGCGGCCATGCCGGACCTCGCGGCGCGCTGACTCCGTTCATCCTATCAGTTTCAAGAAGTCCCGGGATTTCAGGCAAAGCCCCAAAGTTCACGGCACCCGCCCACTGGACGGGTGCGACAAATGACGTGGCGCCCCAGCGCCTCCTTTGGTCCATGTACTTCTACAGCCCTTTGGCACGATAACTGTCGGCGACCTTTCCGATTGCGACCAGATATGCGGCTGTGCGCAGATCATCCACATCCCCGCGCTCGTGCCAGACAGACGCCATGGACTGGTATGCCGCACGCATTGTGTCATCAAGGCCCGAGCGCACCAGTTCCAATTCATCCGCACCGCGCAGGTACTTGTCCTTGAAGTCCGGCGTCATCGACCAGGCGTCGCCCAGATGGCGGCTCAACCGCTCCAATTCGTCTACGACCAGCTGGTGGCGGGCTTCTTCCTGGCGTCGTTGCATCCGGCCAAAGCGGATATGGCTGAGGTTCTTGACCCATTCAAAGTAGGACACCGTGACACCACCTGCGTTGGCGTACATGTCCGGGATGATGACTGTCCCCTTGTCACGCAGGATCGCGTCGGCACCGGCAGTCACCGGACCATTTGCGGCCTCGATGATCAGCGGGGCCTTTATCCTGTCCGCATTGGCTAGGTTGATCACGCCTTCCAGGGCGGCGGGCACCAGGATGTCGCAGTCCATCTCAAGCACGGTTGCGCCATCTTCGACATAGGTCCCGTCGGGATAGCCGGCGACACCGTCATGGCTCGCGATCCAGTTGCGCACCGCATCGACGTCCAGACCCCGCTCATCGACCAATGCGCCGTCACGCTCGATGATGCCCACGATCTTGCAGCCATCCTCCCCTGCGAGGAACTTGGCCGCGTGGTACCCCACATTGCCCAGACCCTGCACAACGACGGTCTTGCCATCCAGAGTGCCGGACATACCGGCCTTCTTGACGCCCTCCGCATCGCGGAAGAACTCGCGCAGCGCATATTGCACACCCCGACCGGTGGCTTCGGTCCGGCCTTGAATGCCGCCCGCATTGGTGGGTTTGCCGGTCACACAGGCCACGCCATTGATGTCGGTGGTGTTCATCCGTTTGTACTGGTCCGCAATCCACGCCATCTCGCGCTCGCCCGTGCCCATGTCCGGGGCGGGCACATTCTGGGCCGGGTTGATCATGTCGCGCTTGATCAGTTCGTAGGCGAACCGCCGGGTGATCAGTTCAAGTTCGTGTTCGTCATATTCACGTGGATCGACATGCAGGCCGCCCTTGGAGCCCCCGAACGGCGCTTCCACCAGCGCGCATTTGTACGTCATCAGGGCCGCCAGCGCTTCGACTTCGTCCTGGTTCACGCCCAGCGCAAAGCGGATGCCGCCCTTTACCGGTTCCATGTGTTCGGAGTGGACGGAACGGTATCCGGTAAACGTCTGGATCTGACCGCGCAGGCGAACACCGAAACGAACAGTATACGTCGCGTTGCACACCCGTATCTTTTCCTCAAGACCCGGCGGCAGGTCCATCAACGCCACCGCACGGTTGAACATGATGTCCACGCTTTCACGGAAACTTGGCTCGTTGGGGGTGCTCATCCGGGATCTCCTTCTTCCGGTTCGACTCAGGTCGCGCGAGTCTGTGGAACCAGCCTATGACGGTTCGGTTAAGACGTGCGACTTTTTTGTGCGCATTTGAAATGTCGTCCCGATTTAGCCCAATTACTTAACAATCCGTAAACAGTACCCAATACGGTGACGGATTGATGAAAATGCGGTCAAAATCTCCACACAGCTTTCCTGCTTTTGCCCGATTTCAGCCACATTCCGGCGCCACACCAATCATCGGACGAAAAGGCTGTTGAAGCCTGTGATGACCAAAAAACAACAAGGTGCTTGATGCCAATGATGTGGACACGGAAATTGACGACGAAGGCTGGGCTGAAGAACAGCGTCGCCGGATTTGCGCGCGACGAGTCTGGGTCCATGACCATTTTCGCCGTCGCAATGTTTTTGATGATGATTTTGGTTGGCGGTATTGGCGTCGACCTCATGCGCAACGAAATGGAACGCACACGGATGCAGGCCACGGTCGACCGGGCCGTCCTCGCCGCCGCGGACCTTGATCAACCGCTGGAACCCGAGGCTGTCGTACGCGACTACTTCGACAAGGCGGGCATGAGCAATTATCTCAGCGCGGTCACGGTGGAACAGGGATTGAACTTCCGCACCGTTACGGCCCAGGCCAACATGACAACCACCACGCAGTTCATGCACCTGATGGGTGTCAGCGAATTGCCGGTACCCGCCATTGGACAGGCCGAAGAACGGGTGTCCAACGTCGAAATCTCGATGGTGCTCGACATCTCGGGTTCGATGGGTCGGGACAACAAGATGGAAAACCTGCAGGACGCGGCAAAAACCTTTGTCGACACGGTTATCAGGGATGAAAACGAAGATCTGATCTCGATCTCGCTCGTTCCCTATACGGCGCAGGTAAACGCGGGCTATGATATCTTCTCGCGGATGGAAACGCAGCATCGCCACAACTATTCTTACTGCATCGATTTCGAAATCGCCGACTTCTCCGAAGCCGGGCTCGACCTCGACAATCAATACGAGCAGATGCAGCACTTTGACGAAGGCTGGAACTACTCCAACCCCGTCAGCAATCCCGGTTGCCCCAAGCGCAGCTACGAGGAAATCGTGCCGTTCAGCCAGAACGCGACGACCCTGAAGAACACGATCGATGACTACCGCGCCCGCGCGAATACCTCGATCCACCTTGGGATGAAATGGGGCGTGGCTCTGCTTGACCCATCGTTCCGCCCGATCACCCAGGATCTCGCGGGTCCCGACGAAAACATCGTCGACGACGCGTTTGGCAACCGCCCTGCGTCCTATTCGGATCCGGAGACACTGAAAACAGTCGTGCTGATGACGGACGGCCAAAACGTGGACACCACGCGCATCCAACCGTGGTACTACAACAGCCCGTCCGAGTACGCGCACTGGAACCGCTATCCGTTGCACTGGTACCTGAACAACTATGTACGGGGCAGCTGGAACAACTGGCGCTACACCAAGTACACGTCCGGCCAGGCCGACGCGATGCTCGAAGACATCTGCGACGCAGCCAAGGCTGAAGGCATCGTGGTGTGGTCCGTGGGCTTCGAGGTGACCGACTATTCGGCTGGCGTCATGGAAAACTGTGCGTCCTCGCCCAGCCACTTCTTCCGGGTGGAAGGCGTCGAAATCACCGAAGCCTTCGAGGCAATCGCCAAGCAAATCAACCAACTGAGGCTGACCCAATGACACTCAAGATCAAATCATTCCTGCGTCGGTTCCGTCGCGAAGAGGATGGCCAGATGGTGGTGGAATTTGCCCTCGCGGTACCACTCATGTTCACCCTCTTCATGACCTCGGTCGAACTCGGCATCTATTCGGTGCGCCAGGGCTTCCTGGACCGGGGACTGGACATGGCGGTACGCAACGTGCGGCTGAACACCGGCTCCAACTATAGCCATAGCGACATCAAAAACATGGTGTGCGAGTATTCGGGCTTCCTTGAGGATTGCGACAGCCTGCTGAAACTGGAGATGAAACCTGTCTCTGCACGCAGCTTTGCCGGCTTCCCTAACTCGCCCGACTGTATCGACACGTCGCTCGAAGTGACCCCATCCACCACCTTTGTGCACGGGGCCGAACACCAACTGATGATGCTGCGGGCATGCTACAGTTTTGATCCTGTCTTCCCCCTTGCCGGGATGGGCCGGTCGTTCACCAAGGACGGCGCAGGTCGGGTCAAGATGGTCTCGATGTCCGGATTTGTGCAGGAGCCAAGCTGATGAAACGCCTTATCAACACCTTGCGGGCCTTCCGCGACGAGGAACGGGGCAGCCTGGCGGTGGAAACCGTCCTGATCATCCCCGTCCTCTTCTGGGCCTACCTGTCGATGTTCGCGATCTTTGATGCGTATCGCCAGCACTCGATCAACCAGAAAGCCGCCTACACGATCGGTGACATCATCTCTCGCGAGACGACACCGCTGGACGGTGACTATATGAACGGCACACGGGAGATCGTTGCGTACCTGACGGCCAACCTTGAGCAAAACGTGGCTGTACGGGTCACCAGCGTCAAGTATGACGCGAACGCTGACGAATACAAACGTGACTGGTCAGAAGCCCGCGGTTGGCACCCTGCGCTGTCCAACAAGGACGTCAACAACCTGCGCATCCATCTTCCGGTCATGCCACACAACGAGCGCGTGATGGTGGTCGAGACCTTTGTCAAATACGACCCGCCGTTCGCGACAGGCCTGCAGGAGCGTGAGATCCAGAACTTTGTTTTCACGCGTCCCCGCTATGCACCCCGCGTGCTGTGGGCCGTCGAAGGGGCCACGCAAGGGCCCTAAGCACGTCAGTCTGACGATCGTTCTGCAATCATGGCCGAGAGTATCTCGGCCATGAATTTTGCCTGGTGACCGGGTGTCATACCACCAACACCAACACGGTTTCCCAGACGCCACCAAAGACCCGGCCGCCATGCGCGGCCGTTCGATGCTTGAAGGCGCAGCAAGAAGCCGTTGGACGGTTTGAACGCAAACATGCCCCGGTCGATGGAGAGTATGTCTTCGGTGCGCGCCACAAGCGCGCCTGAGCTGTCGCGCAGTTCTTCAGGCGTCAGTTCCAGCGTGAGGGCCGTGGCCCGGCGCATCTTTTCCGCGATCCAGATCGACCCACCCCCAAGCACAAAAAGGAAAACCTGCCAGCCCACCGCCGGCGGGCGCACAATGCCCACGTAGATCACCATCAGCGACAGGATCCACAGCGATCCGATACCCAGGATGCGCCGCCCGGGCGACGCTTGAATGGTGGCGATGACCTCGCCCTTTTTGAAATCCAGTCCTTGCATGCCTCGCCCTTAGCTTGGGGTCATGGGCTGGGCAAGAGGGCTCAGCGGCGGACGATGACCTCTGCGCCGGGCTCCTCGGGCTCATCATCGACCATCTCAGCCGGAAATCCGGGGGCAGTCACATCCAGACCTGTCGCTTCTTCAAGGCGTTTGATGATGTTGGGCGACAGCTCGCGCGGGCCGAACCGGTTGATCGCATCATCGAACAGCGAAATCAGCAGGGGGTTCAGGTCCAGCGGCACCCCGGCCCTGTCCGCAACATCCTGAAACAGGCCAATGTCCTTGGCCACGAGGTCCATCGTGAATGAAATGTCGCGACTGCCGTTCAGGATCACCTGGCTTTCTGTTTCGTGCACAAAGGACGTGCCGGAACTGATCGCCATCGCCTCATATGCCACGGCCAGGTCCATGCCCGCGCCCTTGGCCACTGTCAGCGCCTCAGCACAGCTGACCAGATTTGCGGTGGCAAGGAAGTTCGTCAGCACTTTCAGGACCGATGCGCTGCCCAGGTCACCGGTATGCAACACACGGCGTCCCATGGTGGTCAGCAAGGGCAATATCCGCTCGAACGTGGCACGGTCACAGCCCGCGAAGATGCTGATGTTGCCGGTGTCCGCGCGGTGACATCCGCCCGACACCGGGCAATCCACCGCCGCACCTCCAGCCGCGATGACCTGCGCCCCGATGCGTTTGACCTCGGCCTCATCCGTCGTGGACATCTCCATCCAGATCTTGCCAGGACCGACATGCGGCAGCATCTCGTCCATGACCGCGGCAGACGCGGCGGGACTGGGCAGGCAGGTGATGACGGCATCACAGCTTTGCATAAGCGCTGCCGGGCTTTCACCATCCCGCGCACCGTCCGCAACCTTGGCGGCGACGAAATCCGCATTCAGATCGTGCACAGCCACGCTATGACCGTTGCGGATCAAGCTGCCCGACAGCTTGCCGCCTACATTGCCCAGACCGATAAAGCCGATGTTCATAGACCTGCTCCCGTGTTCGTGTCGGCCCAAGGAAAGGCGAATGGCCGACACTGTCCGTCTTGTTTACGACGCAGGGACAAAATTCTCGGCATAAAACCGGTACCAGTTGCCGCCCATGATGCCTGCCACCTCTTCGGCGGACATCCCGGTCGCCCGCAGGCCCCCTTCAATGGTGCCAAAATCGCGATTGTCGCGGAACCAACTGGGCTGTGGCGGAAAACCCGGGTTCGCGGCAGAACCTTCGCCGTAATCGATCTCTTTGGACCAGCGGCCCACGCGCATCCACTCGACAACGCGATCAGGCTGGTCCTGACACAGGTCCGATCCGATCCCGATCTTGTCGGTACCATAGCGTTCAGCCGTCCGGGCCACCGCCTCGCAAAACGACTCCAGCGTGCAGTTCGACCCGTCCTTGAGGTGGTGCGGATATAACGAGAAACCCATCATCCCGCCGTTGGACGTCACGGCACGGATCACGTCATCGCGTTTGTTGCGCAGGGCCGGGTGCCAGTCATGCGGATTGGCATGCGTGATGGCGATTGGCCGCTCGGACATGTCCGCCGCCTCGATTGTGGACCGGTCCGCGGAATGGCTCATGTCCACGACCAGCCCGACACGGTTCATTTCCTTGATCACCTGTTTGCCCATGCGGGTGATGCCGGTGTCTTCGTCCTCGTAACATCCGGTCGCAAGCAACGATTGGTTGTTGTAGGTCAGTTGCATGAACCGGGCACCCAGCGTGTGCACGATCTCAACCAGACCAATATCATCCTCAATCGGGCTGGGATTCTGAAACCCGAAGAAGATCGCGGTCCTGCCTTCGGTCCGCGCCCGATCAATATCGCTGGCCCAAAGCCCCTTGGTGATCAGGTCCGGATACTGTTCGAACCACCGGTTCCACATCTCGAAATTCAGCACCGTCTCGCGAAAGTTCTCGTGGTACGAAATGGTCGCATGCACCGCATCCACATCCCCTTCGCGCATCTGGCGGAACACCTTTTCCGACCAGTTGCAGTACTGAAGATTGTCGATGCGCATCTCAGCTTTTCCCGGAATCGTCTTTGTCGAGGTTCAGTGCCATCATTGCGCTCCGGCCGATCGGTGTGCTGGCGAAAGGGCCCCCATGGCACATGTTGGCAGGGTCCTGCGGGTCCAACGGACCGGCCTTGGCATAAATCTCTTTCGCGAACTTTTCGGCATTGTCCTTTGGCCGAAAGCCCAGATGCCGCGCGCCCGAGTTGTCTACGGGGGCACGGTCGTTGTCGGACACACCATAGACGATCGAGAACCCGACAATGGGCGTGTCGATGGCCCGCTCGACCAGATGGATCATGTCGTCGTAGCTTAGCCACGACCCAACCGCGCGCGGGTTGGTGACATTGGCGCATGACAGGATGCGCAGGCAAACCGCTTCGATCCCGTTCTTGTCCCAATACATGCGTGCAAGGTCCTCGGTAAAGCACTTGGCAAGGCCATAGAACCCGTCGGGACGGTGTGCGGCGTCGATACCAATCGCTTCGGTCTTGGGATGCATGCCAACCGCGTGGATGGACGAAGCATAGACGATGCGCCGGGTGCCATGCCGCCGCGCAGCTTCCCAAATGTTGTAGGATCCGATGAAGTTTGGACCAAGCAGCGTCTCGAACGGACCCTCGTCCACGAAAGCACCGAAATGCACAACCATGTCCGCGCCTTTGACCACTGCCTCCATCGCGTCGAAATCGGCCAAATCGGCCTGCACATAACTTTCGTTCGGCAGAAGGGTCTCGATCCCGTCCGCGATATCCGTGGACACAAGCGTGTCGCACATCTGCGACAACGGTTCGCGCAGATACGAGCCGAGGCGACCTGCGGCCCCTGTCAGCACAAGTTTTTTCATGGTCAGTCCTTCAGATCACTGCTTTTTCGATGATGGGTTTGCCTGCAACCAGACGGTCAAAATGGAAGGGCGTCAAATCCAGAGATCGGTAGCCACCATAAGTCAGCCATTCCGCCGTACCGCGCCCCATGGCCGGAGACTGCTGAAGCCCGTGACCAGAGAACCCGTTGAGGAAAATGAAGTTTCCAACTTCATGATGCGGACCCATGATGGCGTTGTGGTCGAAGGTGTTCATGGAATAGTGCCCGGCCCATTCGCTCGTCACCTTGATCGCCTCGAATTGCGGGATGCGTGTGGCAAGTACAGGCCAGACATGATTTTCCCAGATGCCGTGATCCATGGCGAAATCATCATAGTCCACCGCCGGATCAACATCTGCATGCCCACCCGCCTGATAGGTGCCACCGCCATTTTCACGCACATGCACGCCCGAAGGATCGATGGTCAGGGGCAGGTCCTGTTCCAGCGGCTGTTCGGCCTTGAAGACCCAGGAAAAGCGCTTGCGCGGTTCGACCGGCACGTCAATGCCCGCCATCTGCGCCGTGCGGGCCGCGCGCGGGCCGGACGCGTTTACGACCTGACCACAGCCGATCACTTCGCCGCTTTTCAGGGTCACACTTTCCACCCGGGTGCCTGACGCGTTGCGCGACATGGCCACCACTTCGTTCTCGACATACTCGACACCGCGTTCGCGGCTTTGCCGCCGCCACCAGTCGAAAACGGCTGCGCCGTCCCAATATCCCTCGTCCACCGTGTTGATCGAGCCCAACAAGATGTCATCGACAGTGTAGAACGGGTAAGCGGCCTTGATCTCTTCCGGGGTCAACAACCGGGTTGCCGCGCCAGCTGCGTGCTGGACACCGATGTTCTCGCGCAATGTGGCCGCAAAAGCCTCGGTATCGGCCAGATACATATAGCCGAAACTGCGAATACTCAGGTCCGGCACGCGATCATCCCCGCCCATGTACCTGCGGATATTCTTCACGAAATCGGCGGCAAACTGGCTGATGCGTACATTCAGCTCGGTCGAAAATTGCTGGCGCATGCAGCTGTTGGTGTGCGCGGTGGAACAGGCGGAATAAGTCTGGTCGCGCTCCACCACCAGAACGCGCCCGTCAAAATCCGGGTTGTCTGACAGGAACCACGCAGTTGAGGCGCCCATGATGGCACCGCCGACGATAACAACGTCATAGCTGTCATATTCCGGTGTTTTCACCAGGTCTCTCCCGCTGTTCTTGCCGATGCGACGGTCACGACTGTGCGGTGGATTTGCACGCGGCACCAGACCCTTGTTCATCATTCGCCGCTTTTTTGGGCGCACCGCCCGCAGCTTGGGACACATGACAAGAAAGCCGTGGTTGCGCGTGGCAAATCTGTGCGTCCCTCATGGATGTGCCGCCCTGCTTCGCGCACGCATCCAGCGTGAGCCAGAACATGAAAATAGCGGTCATTGAACCAGACCAGGACCGGGCGCGCGACATCATCGACGCCTTGATGGAAGGCGGATGGACGGATGTCGTTGTGTTGGGCGACGTGACCGGACTCGCGCGCAAGCTGGGCGCGCTTGATCCCGACCTGGTCCTTATTGATCTGGCAAATCCCAGCCGTGACGTCCTCGAACAGGTCAGTGTTGCATCCGAAGCACAGACACGACCCGTGGCCATGTTTGTCGATCGCTCGGATGACGAGATGACACAGGCCGCCGTGTCGGCGGGCCTGTCCGCCTACGTGGTGGGCGAACTACAGCCCGAACGCATCAAGCCGGTTCTTCAGACCGCGATTGCCCGTTTCCAGATGATGAGCCAGATGCGCAACGAACTTGAGGCGGCCAAGCAGGCGCTGGCAGATCGCAAGACGGTGGATCGCGCCAAGGGCATGATCATGCGCGCAAAGGGCGTGACCGAAGAGGACGCCTACGCCCTATTGCGCAAAACCGCCATGTCGCAGAACCGCAAGGTCATCGATGTTGCACAGGCTCTGCTGACCGCATCGGACCTGCTGACATGACTGTCACCCGGCTCAATTGCGGATATGTACCGCTTGTCGACAGCGCGCCGCTTATCGTTGCGCAGGATTTGAACTTTGCTGCGGATGAGGGGCTGTCGCTGAACCTCTTGCGCCAACCCTCCTGGTCAGCATTGCGCGATCTGCTGGCGCTTGGGCATCTGGACGCGGCCCATATGCTCGCCCCGATGCCCATCGCCATGTCGCTTGGCCTGAGTGGTCCCGCCGCCCGGATTGATGCGCTCATGGTGCTGTCGGTGAATGGCACCGTCATCGGTGTGTCAAACGCCATGGCGGATGCCATGCGGACCAAGGGCTGGCCCGGTGGTTTTTGCGCACCCACGGACACGGTCCGACCGCTGCTGTCCGCATTGGACCGGCCGCTGCGCGTCGGGGTTCCCTTTCCGTACTCAATGCATCGATTGCTGTTCGAATACTGGATCGGACATGCGGGGCATGCGGTGCCCGAAGACATTCATATCATCACAACCCCACCGCCGCTGATGGCAGATGCCGTCGCCGCAGACGAGATTGACGTATTCTGCGTTGGTGAGCCCTGGGGGTCGGTCGCTGTGGCGAACAACGTGGGCGAATTGGCGCTGCCGGGCACCGCCATTTGGGCCCATGCACCGGAAAAGGTGTTGGCCGCGCGGCATGACTGGGTCGAAAGCAACCCCGGACCGGTCGGCGCATTGATGCGCGCCGTCGCGCGCGCGGCGGCATGGCTGGACGTGCCCAAGAACCGCCCCCTCGCGATCGAGATTCTGGCCCGCAGCGCACATCTTGATCTGCCACATGCCGCGCTGGATCATGCGCTGATGGGGCGTTTTGCAACGCGTTTGGGCGCGGCGCCGGTCGATGTGCCGGGGTTTCTGCGGTTCCACGACCGCGCCGCCAACTTCCCGTGGCGCAGTCAGGCCGCATGGATCGGCGCCGAGATCGCGCGGCTTGCAGACCTTGACCGTGCGCATGCCATTTCTGTCGCGCAAAGGACGATGCGACCCGATTGCTACCGCACGCACCTGGGTCCAATCGGATTCGATATGCCCGGCGCATCCGCCAAGATCGAAGGCGCCCTCACCCATCCCGTCGCAGTTGCGTCGACGCGGGGGGAGATGATTCTTGGGCCGGATGCTTTTTTTGATGGCGAAACCTTCGATTTTGCGCCGCTGGACTGACCAAAAATTAGGCAGATGCTGCATTGCAGCACGATTTATCGGTCTGACGTCACTTTCCTGTTGTTGCCTCAACGAACGGCCCGCTACCTTGGGTTCAACGAAGCAATGACGCTTCCCTCCGCCTCCAAGTTGGGGGCTCTATCAAGAGCAAAGCCGCTCGTTCCCTCTGCGTACACCTCCTCCCGTGCGCATCGTGGAACGAGCGGTTTTTTTGTTACAGAAGGACCGACAGGATGACCCGTTTCATAACAATCGCAGGTGCCATGGCTGCCCTGCTTGGCACGGCGGCCCACGCCGAGCTGCTGGATCTGGAAAAGGATGAGTTGAAGTTTGGCTTCATCAAGCTGACCGACATGGCGCCCTTGGCCATCGCCTATGAAAACGGCTACTTCGAGGACGAGGGCCTGTTTGTCACTCTGGAAGCGCAGGCGAACTGGAAAGTACTGCTGGACGGTGTGATCGACGGGCAGCTTGACGGCGCGCACATGCTGGCCGGTCAACCGCTGGCCGCCACCATCGGCTACGGTACCGAGGCGCACATCATCACGCCCTTTTCCATGGACCTGAACGGCAACGGCATCACGGTGTCCAATGACATCTGGGAAGAGATGAAGCCCCATGTGCCACTGATGGATGATGGTCGCCCGCAACACCCGATCAGCGCCGAGGCCCTGAAACCGGTGGTCGAGGACTACAAGGATCAGGGCATCCCGTTCAACATGGGCATGGTCTTTCCCGTCTCGACACACAACTACGAAATCCGCTACTGGCTGGCCGCCGGTGGGCTGGAGCCGGGCTTTTACAGCCCCGAAAACATCAGCGGCCAAATCGGTGCCGATGTGCTGCTGAGCGTCACGCCACCCCCACAAATGCCCGCCACGATGGAAGCAGGCACAATATTTGGGTATGCCGTGGGTGAGCCGTGGAACCAGCAGGCCGTGTTCAAGGGCATCGGCGTGCCGGTCATCACCGATTATGACATGTGGAAGAACAACCCCGAAAAGGTCTTTGGCATCACCAATGAATTTGCCGAGGAAAACCCCAACACGACCAAGGCCATCACCAAGGCGCTGATCCGTGCCGCCATCTGGCTGGACGAGAATGACAACGCCAACCGCCCCGAAGCGGTGGAGATCCTGAGCCGGTCCGAATATGTGGGCGCGGATTACGAGGTGATCGCCAACTCGATGACCGGGTTCTTCGAGTTCGAGAAGGGCGACCGCCGCCCGGCCCCGGACTTCAACGTGTTCTTCCGCTACAACGCGACCTACCCGTTCTATTCCGACGCCATTTGGTATCTGACCCAGATGCGCCGCTGGGGTCAGATTGCCGAAGCCAAGCCCGATCAGTGGTATTTCGACATGGCGGCCAAGGTCTACAAGCCCGAGATCTATCTTGAAGCCGCGCGCCTGCTGGTGGACGAAGGGCTGGCGGACGAGGCCGATTTCCCCTGGGACAGTGACGGGTTCAAGGCCGCCACGCCTGCCGAGGACATCATTGACGGCATCCCTTACGACGGCAAGGCGCCCAACGCCTATATCGACAGCCTGCCCATCGGTTTGAAGGGTGACCAGAAGGTCATCGGCAACGCGGTCGAAGGGTGAACGCCATGACGGGGTGGGCAGGATTGCCCACCCTACGCTGCCCCGCAGCAAATCTGCCCTGGCGCCGGGGTATCTGCACAAAAAACAGGCACGCCGCAGTGCCGCAAAATGCCCTGTCACACCCCATGCACCACGTGTGCACAACCTGTGCACAGCCCGTACACCGCTGCATCGCAGCATCCGCCAATTCGAGCCTTGCAGCGCGCCCTGAGGCCAACTGCATACACGCCAGGAGAGCCTGACATGACCGCCATAGACCCATCCGAACTGGACGCCGCCGCGCGCGAAGATCGCAAGCAGCGGACATTCACCCGCATCAATGCCGCTGACAAATGGTTCCAGGTTCTGGGCCTGTCGTGGCTGACGCCCGTGTTGAAGGCGGCGGCGGGCGACAACCCCAAGGCGCAGGGTCGCGAAATCTGGCGTCTGCTGGGTGTGCCGCTTTTGGCAATCGGTCTGTTTCTGGCTGCGTGGGCCACATTGGCCCCGACGGTGCAGACGTCACTGGGGGCCATCCCCGGCCCTGTGCAGGTGTGGGAACAGGTGGGCAATCTGCACGCAGATGCCCTGCGCGAGAAAGAGAAAGAGGCGGCATTCTATGTCCGCCAGGACGAACGCAACGCGAAACTGATTGCCGATGGTCGCGAAGACCGGGTGCGGGACCGCATTTATACCGGCAAGCCCACCTATTACGATCAGATCTGGACGTCGATCCAGACCGTGTTCTTTGGCTTTCTCATCGCGTCGGCCATTGCCATTCCGCTGGGCATCGCCGCCGGTCTGAGCCCCATGGTGAATTCGGCCATCAACCCGCTGATCCAGATTTTCAAACCTGTCTCGCCGCTGGCATGGCTGCCCATCGTCACGATGGTTGTGTCGGCCACATATGCGTCTGACGGCTTTTTCGCAAAATCCTTTTTGACATCGGCCATCACCGTAACCCTGTGTTCGCTCTGGCCCACGCTGATCAACACGGCCCTTGGGGTCGCCAGCATCGACAAGGATCTGGTGAGCGTGTCGAAGGTTCTGAAAATGAACACCTGGACCAAGATCACCAAGCTGGTCCTGCCCTCGGCCCTGCCGCTGATCTTTACCGGGCTGCGCCTGTCGCTGGGCGTTGGCTGGATGGTGCTGATTGCGGCCGAGATGCTGGCGCAGAACCCCGGTCTGGGCAAGTTCGTGTGGGACGAGTTCCAGAACGGATCTTCGCAATCCCTCGCCAAGATCATGGTGGCCGTGTTCACCATCGGCATCATCGGCTTCCTTCTGGACCGTCTGATGTACGCGATCCAGTCCATGTTCACCTTCACGAACAACCGGTGAGCGCCATGAGCATGATCGAGTTCAAGAACGTATCGAAGCATTATGAGGCGGGCACCGAACGGACGGAGGTGTTGAACGATATCTCCCTGTCCGTGGAGGACGGCGAGTTTCTGGTTCTGCTTGGCTTTTCGGGGACCGGCAAGACGACCCTGATCAACCTGATGGCGGGTCTGGAGATGCCATCGTCGGGTGAGGTGCTGTTCAAGGGTGCGCCAGTTGCGGGTCCGGGACCGGAGCGTGGCGTGATCTTTCAGAGCTATTCGCTGATGCCGTGGCTGACGGTGAACGGCAATGTTGGTCTGGCTGTCGATACAATCTTTCCGGGGCTGCCCAAGGCAGAGCGTGCGGCGAAGGTGGACCACTATGTGCAGATGGTGGGCTTGGGTCATGCGACCACGCGTCGTCCGGCCGAGTTGTCGGGCGGCATGCGCCAGCGCGTGAACGTCGCCCGTGCGCTGGCCATGAACCCGGAGGTTTTGCTGCTGGATGAGCCGCTCTCTGCCCTTGACGCGCTGACCCGCGCCAATCTGGCGGACGAGATCGAGCATATCTGGGAGGCGGACAAGAAGACCTGTGTGCTGATCACCAATGACGTGGACGAGGCGATTATTCTGGCCGACCGCATCATCGCCCTGAACCCCGATGGGACGTTGGGTGACGCGTTCAAGGTCACCATCCCCCGCCCACGGGACCGGATGGAGATGAACCACAACGATCAGTTCAAGCGGTTGCGGGCGGATGTGACCAAGTACCTGATGGATGTAGGGATCGAGGCCAAGGTCGAAGGTACGAAGCTGCTGCCCGACGTGACCCCCATTCATGGGGTGCCGTCGGCTGTGGCCGATGCGCAGAAGGGCATGATCGAGAGCCGGTTCCTGGATTTCAGCCAGTTGCACAAGGTGTATCCGACACCCAAGGGGCCGCTGACGGTCGTCGAGGATTTCGACCTGAAGATCAACAAGGGCGAGTTTATTTCTCTGATTGGCCATTCGGGCTGCGGGAAGTCGACCGTGCTGACGATGGCCGCAGGGCTGAACGAGATCTCCAAGGGGGCCATCAAGCTGGATGGGCGGCATGTGGAGGGGGCGGACCCCGAACGCGCGGTGGTGTTCCAGTCGCCCAACCTGTTTCCGTGGCTGAGCGCGAAGGAGAACGTGGCGATCGGGGTGGACAAGGTCTATCCGCGCGCGTCGCGGGCTGAGCGGCAGGATGTGGTGGAGTATTATCTGGAGCGGGTGGGGCTGGCGGACGCGATGGACAAGCAGGCCGCCAGCCTGTCGAACGGCATGAAGCAGCGGGTGGGGATTGCGCGGGCGTTTGCGCTGTCGCCGAAGCTGCTGCTGCTGGATGAACCGTTCGGGATGCTGGACTCGCTCACGCGGTGGGAATTGCAGGAAGTGCTGATGGAGGTGTGGTCGCGCACCAAGGTCACCGCCATCTGCGTCACGCATGATGTCGACGAGGCGATCTTGCTGGCCGACCGCGTGGTGATGATGACCAACGGGCCGCAGGCGACCATCGGCAAGATCGTGGATGTGGACCTGCCCCGCCCGCGCACGCGCAAGGCGCTGCTCGAACACCCGGATTACTACAGCTACCGGCAGGATGTGCTCGATTTCCTTGAGGAATACGAACACGGGGCCAAGCCCAAGCCACCTGCCAACGGCACCCCGAAACCCAAAGCCATTGCGGCGGAGTGAAAGAGATGACCCAAGACATCATTGTCATAGGTGCCGGCATGGCCTCGGGCCGTGCGTTGGAGCACCTGTTTGACGCGGGCGCAGACGTGAACGTGACCCTGTTCAACGCCGAACCGCGCGGCAACTACAACCGCATCATGCTGTCGCCCGTGCTGGCGGGCGACAAGACCTACGACGAGATCGTGACCCACGACGCCGACTGGTACAAGGCCAACGGTGTCACCTGCCGCTTTGGCGAGCGGGTGGCGTCGGTGGACCGCGCGGCCAAGACCGTCACGGCGGAAAACGGCGATGTCCTTCCTTACGACAAGCTGATCATTGGCACGGGGTCCAACCCCTTTATCATCCCCCTGCCCGGCCATGATCTGGACGGCGTGATCGCCTACCGCGATCTGGAAGACACCCAATTGATGATGTCGATGGGACCACAGAACAAGGTCGTGGTCATTGGCGGCGGCCTTCTGGGGCTGGAAGCCGCCGCAGGCATGGCCGCGCGCGGTGTAGACGTGACGGTTGTGCACATCATGGGCCACCTGATGGAGCGTCAGCTGGACGAGGCGGCGGGTTATCTCTTGCGCAAGGCGTTGGTGGACAAAGGCATCACGGTGCTGTGCCAGGCCAATTCCAAGGAAATCCTTGGGCACGACGGCAAGGTGCGCGCGCTGCTGCTGGACGATGGGACAGAACTGCCCTGCGACCTGCTCGTGATGGCAGTGGGCATTCGCCCCAACGTGGCATTGGCGCAAGAGGCGGGATTGGCCGTGGGCAAGGGCATTCATGTGGATGACCAGATGGTCACGTCCGATGAAAGCATCCTCGCCGTCGGCGAATGTGTCGAGCATAACGGCGCGATCTTTGGTCTTGTCGCCCCGCTTTATGATCAGGCGAAGGTGGCGGCGCAGACGATCCTCGGGGAAGAGGCGGCGTTTGTGCAGAAGGAACTCAGCACCAAGCTGAAAGTTACGGGCTGTGATCTGTTCAGTGCGGGCGACTTTGCGCATGCGGAGGGCCGCGAGGATATCGTGTTCAGGGACCCCGGGCGCGGGGTTTATCGAAGGCTGGTGATCGAGGACAACGTGGTCGTCGGTACGGTGATGTATGGTGATACGGCGGACTCGGGCTGGTTCTTTGGCCTGATCCGGGACAAGACCGACATCGCGGACATGCGCGATACGGTCATCTTCGGCCCCGCCTATCAGGGAGGGACCCCCGTGGACCCTTTAGCAGCCGTTGCAGCCTTACCGCGTGATGCGGAAATCTGTGGCTGCAACGGCATTTGCAAAGGCACCATCGTGGACGCGATCGAAGGGGGCGCGGGCGATCTGACCGCCGTGCGCGCCGTGACCAAGGCATCCGGGTCCTGCGGGACCTGCACCGGTTTGGTCGAACAGGTTCTGGCCGTCACGCTGGGCGATGATTTCGTTCTGCCGGGCGCGCAGCCCATTTGCGGCTGCACCGACATGACCCATGAAGACGTGCGGCGCATGATCAAGTCGCAGGAACTGAAAAGCATGGACGCGGTCTGGCAGGAATGCGCGTGGAAGACACGCGACGGCTGCCACGTGTGCCGCCCTGCCCTGAACTACTACCTGATTGCGGACTGGCCGCTGGAGTATCTGGACGATCCGCAATCGCGTTTCATCAACGAACGCAAGCACGCCAATATCCAGAAAGACGGGACTTTTTCGGTTGTTCCGCGCATGTGGGGCGGGATCACCACGCCGGACGAGTTGCGCGCGATTGCCGATGCCGCCGACAAATATGACGTGCCGACGGTGAAGGTCACCGGCGGGCAGCGCATCGACCTGCTGGGTGTGAAGGGAGAGGATTTGCCAAGCATCTGGGCCGATCTGAACGACGCCGGGATGGTGTCGGGCCATGCCTATTCCAAGGGGCTGCGCACAGTGAAAACCTGTGTCGGGACCGATCATTGCCGGTTTGGCACGCAGGATTCCACCGGTCTGGGGATCAAGCTGGAAAAGGCGCTGTGGGGGTCGTGGACGCCGCACAAGCTGAAGCTGGGTGTGTCGGGCTGCCCGCGCAACTGTGCCGAAGCGACCTGCAAGGACATTGGCGTGGTCTGTGTCGACAGCGGGTTTCAGGTGGGCATCGGCGGGGCCGCCGGCATGGATGTGCGCGAGGTGGAACGGCTGATCGACGTCGAGACCGAGGAAGAGACCATCGTCGTCATCAAGGCGATGACGCAGCTCTATCGTGAGAACGCCAAGTACCTCGACCGCATCTACAAGTGGATGAACAAGGTGGGGCTGGATTGGATACGTGAGCGTATTGCCGACCCGGCAGAGCGCGATGCGCTGGCGGCGCGCTTTGATCTGTCCCAGACGGTTTACCAGAAAGACCCTTGGGCCGAGCATGCCGCGAAGAAGGCGGCGATTTATCGGCCTGTGGCCAACCTGACCCTGGAGGCCGCGGAATGACGACCTGGATTGATATCGCGGCCTTGGACGACATCCCGCAGCGCGGGGCGCGTGTGGTCAAGACCCGGGCGGGCTGCGTGGCCGTGTTCCGGACGGCGGCGGATGAGGTCTTCGCCCTGGACAATACGTGCCCGCACAAGCAGGGGCCGTTGGCCGAGGGGATCGTGCATGGGTCAGCGGTGACGTGCCCGCTGCACAACTGGGTCATCTCGCTTGAGACCGGTCTGGTGCAGGGCAATGACGAGGGGCAGGTTGCCACGTACCCGGCCCGTGTCGAAGGCGGGCGCATCCTGCTTGATACGACATTCCTGCAAGCCCGGTCGGCGGCATGAGCACCTGCACGACCTGTCCGTACTGCGGCGTAGGGTGTGGGGTGATCGCAGCGCCGGATGGCACCATCAAGGGCGATGTGCAGCACCCGGCGAATTTGGGGCGGCTCTGTTCCAAAGGGTCGGCCTTGGGCGAAACCATCGATCTTGAGGGGCGATTGCTGTCACCCAGAGTGAACGGTGTCGAGACGGATTGGGAGACGGCCACCGGGCTGGTGGCACAAAAGTTCGCGGACGCCATTCGCGACCATGGCCCGGACTCGGTGGCGTTCTACGTGTCGGGCCAATTGCTGACAGAGGACTACTATGTCGCCAACAAGTTGATGAAGGGCTTTGTCGGGTCGGCAAATATCGACACAAATTCAAGGCTTTGCATGGCATCTTCCGTGGCGGCGCACAAGCGCGCCTTCGGATCGGACACGGTGCCCGGCACCTATGAAGACCTGGAACAGGCCGACCTGATTGTGCTGGTGGGATCAAACCTCGCGTGGTGCCACCCGGTTCTGCATCAGCGCATTGCAGCGGCCAAGGCGGCCCGTCCTGAAATGCGGGTCGTCAACGTCGATCCGCGTCGCACGGCAACATCGCATCTGGCCGATTTGCATCTGCGCGTCGCACCGGACGGGGATGTGGCCCTGTTCAACGGACTGTTGGCGCATCTGGGCGCGTCCGGCCGCATCAACGAGACCTATGTCGCGGCGCATGTGTCCAACCTGTCGGATGCGATGGCGGCGGCACAGGCCACCGATCCTGCCGACAGCGGCCTCGCGCCCGATGATCTGGCCGTCTTCTATTCCATGTGGGCGGGGACGGAGAAGGTCGTGACCGTCTATTCCCAGGGTGTGAACCAGTCCACATGCGGGACGGACAAGGTGAACGCGATCCTCAATTGCCACCTGGCGACGGGGCGGATTGGGCAGCCCGGGATGGGCCCGTTTTCCGTGACCGGACAGCCCAATGCCATGGGCGGGCGCGAGGTGGGCGGGCTGGCCAACATGCTGGCCAATCACCTGGATATCGAGAATGCCGATCATCGCGCGGCGGTGCAGACGTTCTGGAACAGCCCGGCGATCTGTGACGCCCCCGGCCTCAAGGCCGTCGATCTGTTCAGGGCCTGCGCCGATGGCCGGATCAAGGCGCTGTGGGTGATGTCGACCAATCCAGCCGTCAGCCTGCCGGATGCGGACGGGGTCGCTGCCGCGCTCGGGACCGTGCCGTTTGTCGTGGTGTCCGACATCATGGCGCGCACGGATACGGGCGATCTGGCGGATGTGCTCCTTCCTGCCGCGGGGTGGGGTGAAAAAAGCGGCACCGTCACCAATTCGGAGCGCCGCATATCGCGGCAGCGTCCGTTTCTGCCGGTGCCCGGGCAGGCGCGGCCCGACTGGAAAATCATATGTGACGTGGCTGCCGCGATGGGGTGGGCAGACGCGTTTACCTATGACGGTCCGGCGGCGATCTTCCGGGAATATGCGCAGCTGTCCGCCGCGACACGGCACTTCGGGCGCGACTTTGACATCAGCGGGCTCGCCAGCGTGACGGATGCGGAATACGAGGCGCTTGCACCCGCGCAATGGCCTGTACCCGCAGCGGGCAAGGGTCCGAGCCGCTTCTTTGCCGACGGGGGGTTTTACCATCCGGATGGCAAGGCGCGCATGCTGCCGCTGGTTGCGCCCCCACGACGGATGGCAACGGGGTTTCACCTGAACACCGGACGCAACCGCGACCAATGGCACACGATGACCCGGACGGGCAAATCTGCGCGCCTTGGTGCGCATCTGGCCGAACCCTATGTCGAAATACATCCCGATGCCGCTGCGGAACTCGGCATCGGAACGGCAGAGCTGTGCGTGCTGAGCGATGGCAGACATCAGGCCGTGATGCGGGCGCTGCCCACCGATCGGGTGGCACGCGACGCCTTGTTTGCCCCCATGCACTGGACCCGGCAGCGGACCCGCCACGGGACAATCAATGCAGTTGTGCAAACCGGCACTGATCCGGTGTCAGGCCAACCCGCGCTCAAGGCCGGGCGCGTGACAGCCCAACGGTTCGCCGCGCGTTGGTATGGCTTCCTTGCCGCGGCGCAGGACATCCGGCCCACCGGCACCTATTGCGCCATTGCGCGCACCGACACCGGTTGGCAGGCCGAACTGGCGGGGGACACTCCCCCGATGGATGCAGAAACGCTGCTGGCAGAACTGGTCGATACCCGTGACGCAGATATCAGCCTGTTTTCCGACGACACCACCGGGATGACGCGTGCAGCGGCCCACCGGGAGGGCCGTCTTGTCGCCACCCTGTTTGTGTCGCCCGATCCCGTACAGTTGTCGCGCGCCCATGCCATCGCGGCGGTGGGTCAGGACAACGCCGCAGGCGACGTGCTGGCCGGGCGGGCGGCTGGCGTTCAGCAGGACGCGGGCCCGACAATCTGCGCATGCATGAGCGTGGGTCTCAACGCCCTCAAACGGGCCATGGCCGATGGCGCAACAAGTGTCGAGGCCTTGGGGGACTGCACCGGCGCAGGCACCAATTGTGGCGCGTGCAAGCCGGAACTGGCCGGATTGCTGATACCAAACACCCCGTCGGCCGTCGCCGCTGAATAGGATACGCACATGAAAACCTTTCCCATGTTCCTGACGATGACCGACCGCCGCGTGGTGATCCTGGGCGGTGCCGAACAGGCCACGCAAAAATGTCGCCTGATGCTCAAGACCGACGCGCGGATCGAGGTGTTTGCCCCACGTCTCGATGTTGAACTGCAGGCGCTGGCAGACGCCGGGCGGATCACGCACCGGACCGGCCCGATCACAGCAGACGCGTTGCGGGGCGCGCCCCTGGTCTTTGTCGGCACGGGATGTCCGGGCGTTGACGCCGCCTTGCACGCCGTTGCATCGGACGCGGGCGCGCTGGTCAACGTGGTGGATCAACCGGACCTGTGTGACGCGATGACACCGGCCATCGTAGACCGTGATCCCGTGGTTGTTGCCATTGGAACCGAAGGCACGGCTCCCGTCCTTGCCCGCCAGATCAAGACCACGCTTGAGCGTATGCTGGACCCGCGCTTGGGGGACCTGGCGGCGCTGGCGGGGCGGTTGCGCGACTATGCGGCCCGGCGGTTGGAACCGGGGCAACGCCGCGACCTGTGGCGTTGGGTGTTCAATGGCCCGCTGCGCGCCCGGCATGCGCGTGATGGCGACGTCCCCGTTGCCCGCGCCATCAAGGACGCCATCCGCAGCGGCGCGGTTCCGGCGGCGGCCCCGGCGCCGGTCGCGCTGGTCGGCGCGGGGCCCGGCGCCAGCGATTTGATCACGCTGCGCGGCGTACTGCGCCTGCAAGAGGCTGACGTCATTTTCTATGATCGCCTTGTTGACCCGGGCGTGCTGGAACTGGCCCGCCGGGATGCAGAGCGTGTGTTCGTGGGCAAGGCGCCGGGGTGCCATGCCTGGCCGCAAGACAAGATCAACGCCGTGATCGTGGCCGCAGCCAAGCAAGGGCGGCGCGTTGTCCGGTTGAAATGCGGCGATCCGGGCGTCTTTGCCCGCGGCGCGGAAGAAGCCCAGGCCTTGCAGGGTGCCGGCCTCGATTACGAGGTCGTGCCGGGTGTGACCGCCGCAAGCGGAGCAGCGGCCGCGGTTGGCGGCTTTCTGACCGAGCGCGGCAAAAGCGATACGCTTGTCCTGACAACCGGTCGCTGTGCGGACGGAAACGGGATACCGGATTGGGTGACCCACTTGACCCGACGCAGCAACGTGGCCGTCTATATGGGCGTCGCGGCCGCCCCCGACATCGCCAACAGCCTGTCGCGCGCGGGTATACTGGATGAGGTAGAGTTGACCGCCGTCAGCAACGCGCAGCGCCCCGATCAGAAGATCTTGCGCTGCGACGCCACTGACATGGTTGCGGCACTGGATCAGGCGGGGATCGAAAGCCCCGCCATTCTGTTCCTGTCCCGTCGCGACGCATCTGTCGCGCAGCAACAGGTACAGGCAGCGCCAAGACGACTGGTCGCGGTCTAGGCCCCATCGTCGCATCACATGCAAGATGACACGTTGTGCGGGGTCGGACCGCGCGGCAGTTCAGTGCGCGCGCGGCGGTCGGATCACCGGCAATTCGCCCGCCCGTGGCGCGCCACCGCGGTAAACTTCGCAAACACATTCGTGATCCGGCGCCAGCGACTAAATCCGACCAGCGACGAAATGCGGCACAGCGCCTTGCTTTTGCTCGGTATTTTTTCCGAGACCTTCACGAAGCCCGTGACTATTTCCAACGCTTATACCGGGCATTCGAAGGAAGAATTTCAATACCAAAGACCCCTCTGCATTTGCTGATTGAGCGGAGAGGCCAAGGTTCGGTCCGATCTCCGCCGTAACCCAAACCATGCGGAGATCACCCATGCTTTCCGAGATCCTTGCCAGCCTGCGTGCCAGATTGCTGACCACGTCGACCCTGGCCCAAGAAACCGTCCGCGACGGCCAAACCCTGACCAACGGCTTTTTCCAAAGCACCGTTGTCGACAACACACCCGCCTTTGTCCTGAACAACGACCTGGCGCGGTTCCTGAACTTTGGCGACGTTGAAACCAACGGCGCACCCTCGGCTGTCTCGGTCGAGGCGAACGACGTTCAGGTCTTCAACTTCCGCACCGGCAGCATCGAGGCCAATGGCGACGGCGCCACTGGCATCGAAGTGACGGACGGCTCAAGCGCCGACATCCGCAACTTCGGCAGCATTGCCGGCGAATTGAACGCAGTCGAGTTCAGCGGGCCGAACAGCTCGGGCACACTCGACAACTTCCGTGGCGGCGTCATCTCGTCCGACAGCCGCGCGGTCGAAATCGAAGGCGACGGTATCAGTGTCCGCAACTTCGGCGACATTGTGGGCACCGGCAACCAGCGCAACGGAACCATCTACACCAACGCAACGGCGGAAGATGTCAGCATTTCGAACTTCACCGGCGGCACGATTGACGCAGGCGAAGGCAACGATGGCGCGGGCCTCTCGTTCCAGGTGGGCGATGAAGCGGGCGACGTGGTGTCCAACACCGTGTTCAACGGCTTTGGCGCGACCATTCAGGGCCGTGGCCAGGCAGCATCGGACACGCCGGGTGCCGGCGACGGTATCCGCCTGAACAATGGCGCAGACGGGGCCGTATCGGACACAGACATCGTCAACAGCGGCCTGATCTCGTCCGAAAGCAACCAGGGCACCGCGGGCGGTATCCGAATTGCTGACGGTCTGTCAGCCGAAGGGCGCATCCTCAACACCTCGACCGGGGTGATCGAAGGCGTGCGCAACGGCCTGTATATCGGCGAAGGCGACCATGACCTTGACGTGCTGAACTTCGGCACCATCCAGTCGGACAGCCGCGCGGTCAACATCGACGGTACAGGTGTCGATCTGACAAATGGCGGTGACATCCTGGGCACCGGCGATCAGCGCAACGGCACCGTCTATGCCGATGGCACGGCGGATGACTTTTCGGTCTCGAACCTCGCCAACGGGACGATTGATGCCGGGGAAGGCAACCAGGGCTCCGGCTTTGGCGCCGAAATCGGCGGGGCCGAGGATGGCGCAAACACCTTTGCGCTGGACAATGACGGTATCATCCAGGGACGCGGCAATGCGGCAGCCGGAACACCGCTGGCCGGGGACGGCGTGCGGATCGGCAATGTCGGCAACAGCGGCACAACCGATGCCACCATCACCAACTCGGGCGCCATCCTGTCCGAAGGGGCCAATGGCACGGTTGCCGGTGTGCGGGTGGTCAATGGCATCAACTTCCAGGGCGAACTGTCGAACTCCGGCCTGATTGCCGGTGTCCAGAACGGTGTCTACTTCGGAACGGGTGATCACACTGACGGTGTGTTCATCAACGAAGAAGGCGGCGTCGTCTCGTCTGACAGCCGTGCGCTGAACATCGATGGCACGGGCCTCAGCGTCAACAACGCAGGCACGATCATCGGCACCGACGACCAGCGCAACGGGACCGCCTATGCCGACGGTACGGCAGATGACTTTGCTGTCGTGAACAGCGGCTTGATTGACGCGGGCCAAGGCAACCAGGGCTCCGGCTTTGGCGCCGAGATCGGCGGGGCCGAAGACGGTGCCAACACCTTTGCACTGAACAACTCGGGCACTATCCAGGGACGCGGCAATGCGGCAGCCGGAACACCGCTGGCCGGGGACGGCGTGCGGATCGGCAATGTTGGCAACAGCGGCACGACAGATGCCACCATCACCAACTCGGGCGCCATCCTGTCCGAAGGGGCCAATGGCACCGTTGCCGGTGTGCGGGTGGTCAATGGCATCAACTTCCAGGGCACGCTGACCAATGCAGGCGTGATCGCGGGTGTGCAGAACGGTGTGTACTTCGGCACCGGGGATCACACGGGCGGTTCGTTTGTGAACTCGGGCATCGTGTCGTCGGACAGCCGCGCGCTGAACATCGACGGCGAAGGGCTCGAGGTCGTGAACTCGGGCGCCATCCTGGGCACCGGAGATCAGCGCAACGGCACCGTCTATGCCGATGGGACCGCTGACAACTACACCTTCACCAACACCGGGACCGTGGATGCCGGGCTTGGCAACAACGGCTCTGCCGTGTCGCTGCAAACAGGTGACATTGCGGGGGATGTCGTTTCGGCGGCCATCTTCAACGAAGGTGTGTTCCAGGGGCGCGGTGACGCGACCGAAGGCAACCAGGTGGGCGACGGCCTGCGGCTCTTCAGCAACCGGGAAGACGCAAGCTTTGCCGGTCTGGTGCAGAACGAAGGCGTCATCGCCGGGTCCGCAGACAGCGATGCCGCCGCAGGTATCCGCATCGACGGCGGCCTCAACCTGCTGGGTGCCATCCTGAACGAAGGTGAAATCAGCGGCACGGTCAACGCCATTGACGCGCGTGACGCGGGCGATGTGACCTTTGTCAACGATGACGCTGGCGTGGTGAACGGGAACGTGTTGCTGGGCGAAGGTCAGGACATCGTCGTCGACCTTGGTCAGATCAACGGTGTGATCGACGGCGGTGCCGGCGATGACGTGCTGATCGCAGGTCAAGGCGACAACGTGATTGTCGGCGGTCTGGGCAATGACTTCATCGAAGGTGGTGAAGGCATTGATACGGCCGACTTCTCGGATCAGGACGTGGCCGTCACCGTCAACCTTGGCGCCAATGGCAACGGTACCGCGACCCGGGAAACCGGCTTTTCCGTCTCGGTTCAGGACGTGGTGGTCGGCGCATCGCTGCAACCCACGGCCAACATCGGTGACGCGGCAGGATTTGTGTCAGAGGCCCTTGCCGGGAACCTCTACTACAACATCCATACGTCCGACTTCCCCGGTGGTGAAATCCGCGGACAACTCCTTGTTGTCAGCGACACCGGGCAGGGCCATGACCGCGTGATCGAACTGGCTGGTTCGCTGGATGCCGCTCAGGAACCTGGGCCGACCTCCGACAGCGCAGCCACCGGCGAGGCCACGTTGACCATCCGCTTTAACGAGGCAGGCGAAGTCGTCTACTCCTCCGAGCTGACGGTGACCGGCCTGAACGAAGCCGACCTGCAAACGCCCGTGCCGGGTGTGGTGTCGGCCATCCACCTGCACAATGCGCCTGCCGGGATCAACGGTCCCATCGCGCAGGACACGCTTGTGGACGCCGGTGCAACCATCGATGCCCAGGCCCCCACGGGTGTGTCCGGCCTGGATGTGATCGCCGAAGTGGTCGAAACCGACATCCTCAGTTCGATCGAGAACGTGATCGGGTCGGATGATGGCGACATCATCATCGGGTCGAACGCCGACAATACCCTTTCGGGTGAAGACGGTGACGATAACCTGAACGGCGGCGCAGGCGACGACGTGCTGATCGGTGGCGAAGGGTCTGACACCTTCACCTTCGAAGGGCTCTTCGGCAACGACACCGTAAACGACTTCGAAAGCGGTGTGGACCGGTTGGACTTCTCCGACTTCGGCCCGGACTTCCGCGACCAACTGGTTGTCGAAACCACCGATGAAGGCGCTCTGCTGACCCTTGGTCAGAACGGTTCGGTCCTTCTGGCAGGTGTCTCGGGCGTCGATACCGAAGACGATTTCATCGCCTGATCCTAAACACCCCAAGGTGGCGGCCCCGGTCGCCACCTCTTCACCCTGAAAAAAGATCACCCAAATGTTTCAGAAAAAATCCACCGTCAAAACCGCCTGGGGCCAGTTGCGCAGCGGTTTTCTTGCAATCGGCTTCTTCAGCATGATCCTGAACATGCTGATGCTGGCCGGTCCGCTTTACATGTTGCAGGTCTATGACCGCGTTCTGACCAGCCGGAACATGGACACGCTGATTGCGCTCAGCATCCTGCTGGGCGGCGTGTTCATCGTCACCGGGCTTCTGGACCTGATCCGCACCCGCATTCTGAACCGGCTCGGGGCGCGCTTCGAACTCACCATCGGCGCACCGATCCTGCAATCGTCGATCCGACGCCGGGTGCAGGGCAAGGCCAGTGGCGACACTCCGGCGGCAGACATCACCGGTCTGCGCGACTTTATCTCGGGCCCGACACTGATCGCCTTTTTCGACGCCCCCTGGATCCCGCTGTATCTGGGTGTCCTCTACATCCTGCACCCCTACCTGGGCGCGCTTGGGCTGGCCGGTGCCCTGTTCCTCACTCTTATGGCCCTGGTCAACAACGCGCGCTCTGCCGACGTGATGCAGGACGCATCACACGCCCGTTCCAGGTCCGACGCTTTGTTCACCGCAAGTGAACAGAACGCAGAGCTTGTCCATGCCATGGGTATGACTGGTGATCTCGCCCGTCGCTGGACAGCTCTGCAACATAACGCCCACCACCTGAAATCGCGGGTGGCGGACCGGGTCGCCAGCTTTTCGGTGATGTCGAAAACCACGCGCATGGCGCTGCAATCGGGCATGCTGGGGCTGGGGGCCGCGCTTGCGGTCACGGGCCAGGCAACCGCTGGCGTGATGATTGCTGCCACCATCGTGCTGGCCCGCGCGCTGGCCCCCATCGATCAGCTGATCGGGCAATGGCGCACGTTTCTTGCGGCGCGCGGCTCGTACAAGACCTTGCAGGCGCTGTCGGAAACCTACCCCGACACACCCAAACGGCTGGCCCTGCCCCGCCCGCAGATCTCGCTGAACGCAACGATCGCACAGGCAGGGCCCCCCCTGGCGCAGAATGCCACCATCGGCGGGATCGAATTTGCCCTGTCGGCCGGCGACGTGCTGGCCGTGATCGGACACAGCGGGTCGGGCAAGTCCACCCTCGCCAAGATGCTGGCAGGCATCTGGATGCCGCAGCGCGGGGCCATCCGGCTGGACGGCACGCCCATGGCGAAATGGGACGAACAGGATCTGGGCCGCTTTGTCGGGTACCTGCCCCAGGACGTGCAGCTTTTCGATGGGACGATCCGCGAAAACATCGCGCGCTTTTCCACGACCATCGACGACACCAAGGTGCTGGCCGCAGCCGTCGCGGCAGATGTGCACGGGCTGATCAGCAGCCTGCCCGACGGCTACGCCACCGAGATCGGCAACGGCTTTCACCTGTCGGGTGGTCAACGCCAACGGATCGCTCTGGCCCGCGCGCTCTATGACGATCCGTTCCTTCTGGTTCTGGATGAACCCAACTCGGACCTCGACGCCCAGGGCGAAGCGGCGCTGCGCAACGCCATTCGCGGGGCCAGCGCACGCGGGGCCATCACCTTCGTGATGACGCACCGCCCCAGCACGCTCGAAGCGGTCAACAAGGTCCTCACCCTCAACAAGGGCGCGCAATCGGGCTTCGGCGAAAAGGAGGACATCCTGCGTCCGCGCCAACACGCCACCCCCGTCACGCAAACCGCCGCCGGTCAATTGGCCGCGCGCCGCGCCCACGCTCAGGAAGGAGCAGCACAATGACACTGTCCCTCGCTCACGCGCCCCGCAACACCGTCCTGCGTCTGGAAGACTACAACAGGATTCAACCCCAATCCACCGGTGGCGGCATCGCCTGGTTCGTGGCCTTCGGCCTGCTGGTGGTGGCCGGTTTCATCGGCGGGGCCGTCTACTGGGCCACCGCGTCCAAGCTGGATGGCGCCGTGGTGGCGCCGGCCTCCTTCGTGGTCGAAGGCAACCGGAAAACGGTCGAACACCTGGATGGCGGCATCGTCAGCAGCATTCTGGTCAGCAATGGCGATCTGGTCGAGGCAGGTCAGGTCCTTCTGGAACTTGACAGCACCGATCTGGGCGTCGATCTGGACGTGATCACCAGCCAGATCAGCGACCTGTCGGTGCGCCGCGCCCGCCTTGTGGCACAAGTGCAGAACGCGGCGACTTTCGACCGGGCCGACGTGGCCGCTGCAATGCGTGTGGCCCTGGACCCTGACATGTGGGCCGCGGCCTACGTGACGCAGAAACTGCTGTTTGATGCCGAACGGCGGTCGCGATCCGCGGAACGCGCGCTGACCGACCAACGCGTCGCAAATCTCGAGGATCAGGTGCGCGGGCTCCAGGCGCAGCGCCGCGCGAACACGCGCCAGCTGGACATCACCCGGCAGGAATTGCGCAACCTGCAAACCCTGCAGGAAAAGGGCCTCGTGGCAGCGGCGCGGGTCAACGCCCGCCGGGTCGAGGTCGAACGGCTGAACGGCGTCGACGCGGCCCTGCAGACACAGGCGGCACAGGCGCGCAACCAGATCAGCGAATTGCGCCTGGCCAGTGTCGGGACCCAGACCCTGCGGGACGAAGCCGCCTCTGCCGAACTGGCACAAATCGAAGCATCGCTTGCCACGCTTGAACCGCAATATTCCGGCGCGACCGAGCGGTTGAAACGGGTGGCCATCACGGCACCGGTCAGTGGCCGCGTTGTCGAAATGACGGTGTTCACCGCAGGGGGCGTCGTCCGTCCCGGCACGCCCATCCTCGACATCGTGCCCATCGACCAACCCCTTGTGGTCGAGGCGCGCGTCAACACGGCCGATATCGAGAAACTGCATATCGGACAATCGTCGCGGGTGCGCCTGTCGGCCTTTGATCAGGGCGACGTACCCGAGGCAGACGGCACCATCATCGACATCTCGGCCGACAGTCTGGAAGACGAACGGACCGGCGACTTCTACTATGTCGCACGGGTCAGGCTGAACGCGGACCAAAGCGCGGATGTCGCCGCTCTTGATCTGGTGCCGGGCATGCCTGCGGACCTGTTTGTGAACACCGGCGAACGGACGGCGCTCAGCTATTTGGCGCAGCCGCTCAGCGACCGCCTGGCACGCACGTTCATCGAATAGGGCAAGCGCCGCGTCACGCCTCGAATGTGGGCGTGACGCCTTTGGGCGGGTTCTGCTGGATATAGGCGCCGATCTTGGCCAACAGCGGCTTTCTGGGACAGTTCAGACGCGATGCCGCCCCAAGGTTGCGCAGGTTGCCGGGCGCCTCGAACGGAATGAACGACAGCGGCCAGTTGTCCTGTCGGAACTGCTCGGCGGCAAGGGCCGACACGATGGTGCAGTCGTCCGAATGGCAGATATGACGGCAAATGGTCTCGAACCGCAGCGCGCTCAGGTCAAAGGCCTTTGACGCACGCGCATCTGCATCCGGTTCCGGCAACCGGCGCTCCAACCCATAGCCAAACGAATGCGGCAACCGGATGAAATCATGCACCGGAACGTCCTCGGGCCGGATGGAGGTCAAAGTCTCAAGCGGATGGCCCTTGCGAACCCCCAGAAAAAGCGGCTCTTCCCAGATGGACGTGAATTCGAGGGTCGGATTGTGGTTCAACTGCGCAACCAGCGCGACATCCAGCACGTGATCTTCGACCATTTGCAGCATGTTCTGCGGCAGATCCTCGATCATCGTGACGCGCATGGACGGAAACAGGGTGCGGAACAGGTCCGAAAAATAGGCAGTCAGATAAGGGGCAAGCGTGGGCGTCAACCCGATGTTGAAGGGCACGGATTCCGGCTCGCGGAATTCGGTCGCCGCATCGCGGATGCGCTGTGCATCCCCCAGCATGTTCTGGGCAATTCCGACCACGCGCGCACCACAGGCCGTGGGACGCACGGCGCCGCTCAGCCGGATGAACAGGTCGGTGCCCAATTCCTTTTCAAGCTTCTTGATCTGGTTCGACAACGCGGGCTGCGACACGTTGCAGTCCTCCGCCGCGGCGCTGAAACTGCCCAGTCGGTCAACCGCCACAACATATTCAAGATCACGTAAATTCATGATGACCCAATGCGCTTTTGCAGCCCGTGTTTAGTGCAACATCGGCATCGCGGGAAAAAATGTGCAGAACTTCCCGCGGATGTGATCCGCCGTGTGCACTGTGGCCCGCGGGGCTGGCCCCCGGTGCGGCCGATTTGGGCGCGCCGGGGGGCGTGACGCATGGGACGGCCCGGGATCAGTCCGGGGCGTAATCCTCCATCGGGGGGCAGGTGCAGGACAGGTTCCTGTCGCCCCACACGTTGTCCACCCTGTTCACCGGCGGCCAATACTTGTCGACACGGAACGATCCGACCGGAAAACACGCGCTTTCTCGGCTGTAGGGGCGGTCCCAATCCCGCACCAGGTCCTCCATCGTGTGCGGCGCGTTCTTCAGCGGGTTGTTCTCCGCATCCATCGTGCCATCCTCGATCGCCTGGATTTCGGCCCGTATGCCCAGCATCGCGTCGCAAAACCGGTCCAGTTCGGCCTTGGTCTCGGATTCCGTGGGTTCGATCATCAAGGTGCCCGCGACGGGCCAGGACATCGTGGGCGCGTGAAACCCGCAATCGGCAAGGCGCTTGGCGATGTCATCGACCGATACATTGGCGCTGTCGGCAAAGGGGCGCGTGTCGATGATGCACTCATGCGCAACCCGCCCCGTTGGTCCCTTGTACAGCACGTCAAAGGCCCCCTCCAACCGCTTGGCAATGTAGTTGGCATTCAGGATCGCGACACGGGTCGCCTGGGTCAGGCCATCCCCCCCCATCATCAGGCAATAGGCCCACGAAATGGGCAGCAGCGAAGGCGAACCATACGCCGCCGCGCTGACCGCCCCGTCCCCGCCGTTGGGATCGCCCGGCAGATGCGCGGTCAGATGGTCCTTGACGCCGATGGGACCCATGCCCGGACCGCCCCCGCCATGGGGAATGCAAAAGGTCTTGTGCAGGTTCAGGTGGCTGACATCGCCGCCCAGGTCACCCGGGCGGCTCAGGCCGACCATCGCGTTCATATTGGCCCCGTCGATATAGACCTGACCGCCCGCGTCATGGGTGATCTTGCAGACCTCGATCACCGTTTCCTCGAACACGCCATGGGTCGACGGATAGGTGATCATGCACGCGGCCAGCGTGTCGCGATGCGCCGCGACCTTGGCCTTGAAGTCGGCAACGTCAATATCGCCATTCCCGGCCGATTTCACCGGCACGACCTTCCAGCCGACCATCTGGGCCGAGGCGGGGTTGGTGCCATGCGCGCTCATCGGGATCAGGCAGATGTTGCGGTGCCCTTGCCCCTGGGCGCGATGCCAGCGGGCAATGGTCAACAGGCCCGCATACTCGCCCTGCGCGCCCGAATTGGGCTGCATCGAAATGGCGTCATAGCCGGTGATATCACACAGCTTCGCGGACAGGTCCTCGATCATCTCCGTGTATCCCGCCGCCTGATCCTTGGGGCAGTAGGGGTGCAGCAACGAAAACTCGCGCCAGCTGACCGGCATCATCTCCGCGGCTGAATTCAGCTTCATCGTGCACGACCCCAGCGGGATCATGGCCCGGTCCAGCGCAAGGTCCCGATCCGCCAGCCGACGCATGTAGCGCATCATCTCTGTCTCGGCCCGGTTCATGTGAAAGATCGGGTGGGTCATGAAATCCGACGTGCGGATCAGCTTGTCCGGCATCTGGTAGTGCGGGGTGTAATCCTTGTCCTGCCGGTCAATGCCAAACGCACGCCAGACCCTTTCGATGGTGGCCGGGCGGGTGCGCTCATCCAGCGTGATGCCGATTGCGGTGCGCCCCACGGCGCGCAGGTTGATGCCTTCGTCCACCGCCGACTTGATCACCGCCGATTGCAGCGGCCCCACATCCACCGTGATCGTGTCAAAGAACGTGGCCGGGCGCACGTCAAAGCCACCCTGCTTCAACCCCTCGGCCAGACGGGCGGTCTTGCGGTGGATGCGCTGCGCAATGGCGCGCAATCCGTCCGGGCCGTGAAACACGCCATAGAACCCGGCCATGACGGCCAACAGCGCCTGCGCGGTACAGACGTTCGACGTGGCCTTTTCGCGCCGGATGTGCTGTTCGCGGGTCTGCAGCGACAGCCGGTAGGCCCGGTTGCCCAGGCTGTCGACAGACACGCCCACGATCCGGCCCGGCATGTTGCGTGCAAACTCGGCCCGGGTCGCCATGTAGGCCGCGTGCGGTCCGCCATAGCCAATGGGCACCCCAAACCGCTGCGTCGTCCCGACGGCGATGTCGGCGCCCATGGCCCCCGGCTCTTTCAGCAGGGTCAGCGACAGCGGATCGGCCGACATGATGCCGATGGCCTTGTGGGCATGCAGCTGTTCGATCTGGGCGGTGAAATCACGGATATGGCCATGGGTGCCGGGGTACTGGAAAATCGCCCCGAACACCGCGCCTGGATCCAGATCCGAGGGGGCACCCACCACAATCTCGATGCCCAGCGGCTGGGCGCGGGTGCGGATCACCGCGATATTCTGCGGATGACAGTTTTCATCGACGAAAAAGCCCGGCGCCTTCGACTTGCTGATGCGCTGCGCCATGGTCATCGCCTCGGCACAGGCCGTGGCCTCGTCCAGAAGGGACGCATTGGCAATCTCAAGGCCGGTCAGGTCCGACACCATGGTCTGAAAGTTCAACAGGGCTTCAAGACGGCCCTGGCTGATCTCGGGCTGGTACGGGGTATAGGCGGTGTACCAGGCCGGATTTTCCAGGATATTGCGCTGAATGGCCGGGGGCGTGACAGTGCCGTGGTACCCCTGCCCGATCAGCGATGTCAGAACCTTGTTCTTTGACGCGATCACGCGCATGTGGTGCAAAAGCTCGCGTTCCGACTTGGCCTTGCCGAACGCCAGCGGCGCGGCCTGCCGGATACCTGCGGGGATCGTGTCGGCGATCAGCGCATCCAGATCCTGCGCCCCCACCACGTCCAGCATCTCGTCCATCTCGGCGGGGGATGGCCCGATATGGCGCCGGTTCGCGAAATCATAGGGCAGATAGTCGGTGGGTTTGAAGGTCATCGGGCGGGGTCCTCAACCAATCAGCGCGGTGTAGGCCGCTTCGTCCAGAAAGGACTCCAGTTGCGATGGATCGGACGGCCTGATCTTGAAAAACCACCCCGCGCCCAGCGGGTCACTGTTGGCCAGGCTCGGATCATCGACAAGGGCGTCATTCACCTCCGTGATTTCGCCATCAAGGGGGGCCATGATGTCCGACGCGGCCTTGACGCTTTCAATGACCACGATTTCCTCGTCCTTGGTGACGGTTTCGCCAACCTCCGGCAACTCGACAAAGACCAGATCGCCCAGCTGTGTCGTGGCATGTTCGGTAATGCCCACGATAAACGTGTCGCCTTCGGCCAGCAGCCATTCGTGTTCTTCGGTGTATTTCATCGGGGGTCCCTCTTGGTTCATCGTTTGAAGTTGGCGGGTGTGAAAGGCAATTTGGTGACGGTCACAGGCAGGCGCCTGCCGCGCAGCTCTCCAAACAGCGTGGTGCCTGGGCGCGCGTAATCTGCGCTGACATGACCCATGGCGACCGGGCCCCCGACAGTCGGGCCGAACCCGCCCGAGGTTACGGTGCCAACAGGCTCTGCGCTGTCGTCGGTGTCGAACAGCGGCACGCCCTCCCGCATCGGCGCGCGGCCTTCCGGCACCAGGCCAACACGGCGATTTTCCACGCCGTCTTCGATCTGGCGCAGGATCCTGTCGGCACCGGGAAAGCCGCCCGCCCGATCACCGCCAACCCGGCGCACCTTTTGAATGACCCAGGTCAAACCGGCTTCGACAGGTGTGGTCATGGCGTCGATGTCATGACCGTACAGGCACAGCCCCGCCTCCAGCCGCAACGAATCGCGGGCGCCCAGCCCGATGGGTTCCACGTCGGGATCGGTCAGCAGGGCACGCGCCAGCGCCTCGGCCTCCTTTGCAGGAACGGAAATCTCGTACCCGTCCTCGCCGGTGTAACCGGATCGCGACACCCACGCCTCGACCCCGTTCAGATCCAGCGTCGCCACATCCATGAACGCCATGTCAGCGGCCCGCTGGTCAAGGCGTGCCAGCACCCGTTCTGCCGCCGGGCCCTGCAAGGCAAGCAAGGCCCGGTCGGTGATCTCGGTCACTGTCAGCGCAGGCTCCAGCGCGTCTTTCATCGCGGCGATGTCGGCGTCCTTGCAGGCGGCGTTCACCACCATGAACACATGATCGCCGCGATGCGCCAGCATCAGGTCATCTTCGATCCCGCCGTCTTCGTTTGTGAAAAACCCATAGCGCTGGCGCCCGTCGCCAAGGCCCAGAATGTCCACGGGGATCAGGGCCTCCAGCGCTGTCGCGGCCTCGGCATAGCGGGTGCCCTGCACGCGCACCTGCCCCATGTGGCTGACATCGAACAGGCCCGCCCTGGCGCGGGTGTGCAGGTGTTCCTTCATCACGCCCAGCGCGTATTGCACCGGCATCTCGTAGCCGGCAAATGGCACCATCTTGGCACCCAGCTCTGCATGTAACGCATAAAGCGGTGTCTGTCGCAGGCCTGTCATATCGCCATCGCCTTGTCCAAGCCGACGAGATTTTGGGAAAATCGCGCGGCACCACATGGGGCGCAGACAGGGGTCTGCGCGTCGGTGCCTCCTCTGTCCTGTGCGCCTGAGAACATTATCCCTTCGGCGGATGCGTGCGCATCACTCTCCAGAGTATCTGTCACCCGGCGTTGGTCCTGTGGCCTGAGAGTTTCCGAGGCAGTTGCTCCTTCGGCACCAGTGGTCTGGTTCTCCCAACGTCAAGCGTTGCGAGTTTCGTATCGGAAACATTCAAGCCAAGGCAAGAGAATTCTTGCCCCGCGCCCGTTGGGCATGGTGCGGCGCGGTCTGCGGTCGGGCGGGATGCGGTCAGGCAGCCGTCTTGCGGCCCAGAAGCCAGACAAAGAACACGCCGCCCACCAGGCCGGTGACAATGCCGATGGGCATGTCTTCGGGGGCCATGACGGTGCGGGCCGCGATATCGGCCCAAAGCAGGAAAATGGCCCCGATCAGGGCAGAGCCCGGCAGGACGCGCCGGTAATCGCCGCCCACCAGCATCCGCACCACATGGGGCACCATCAAGCCGACAAAGCCGATGATCCCCGAAAAGGCGACCATCACACCGGTGATCAGCGCCCCCATGACAAAGACGAACAGGCGGAACCGGGCCACGGGTATGCCAAGGGTTGATGCCGTCTCGTCCCCGACGGTCATGGCGTTCAGCGCCCCCGCCCGCCAGATCAGCCACAGACCGCAGGCCAGCAGGATCACCAGCGGATAGACCAGCTGGCTCCACTGTGCGAGGCCCAGGCCGCCCAGCATCCAGAACACGACCGTATGGGTCGCGCGCGGATCACCCAGAAAGATCAGGACATTGGCGGCGGCCATGATGATGAAGGACACCGCCACACCCGCCAGCACCAGGCGGTCGGCACTTGTGGCCTGGGCAAAGCGGGACACCGCCAGCACAATGGCCGTGGCGCCCAACGCCCCCAGAAAGGCCAACAGCGGCACCGTCAGCAACCCCAGGAACAGCCCGGTGTGCAAAAGGGCAAGGATCGCCCCAAAGGCGCCGCCCGACGAAATCCCCAGCAAATGCGGATCGGCCAGCGGATTGCGGGTGACGGCCTGCAGGCTGGCACCCACCATCGCCAGCCCGGCCCCCACCATCATCGCCAGCAACGCGCGGGGAAACCGGATATCCCAGACGATGGCCTCGCGCCCCTGCGACCAGGTCTGCGGGATCAGTCCGGGCGACAGCTTGTTCAGAAACACGCTCCACACCGTCGACAGCGGCACCTGAACCGCGCCCACGGAAATGGCAAACGAAAGCGAGACCAAAAGCGCGGCCAACCCGGCGCACATCAGCACGCCGGTGCGCCCCGGACGTCCGGTCCGGGCCTGGGACACCCTGATTTCGCTCATGCGCTCACGGGGCCCGGAACCCTTCGGCCAGCGTCTTGATGGCCTGGATGTTGCGGGGACCGGGCGTGGCCTCGACATATTCCAGGGTGACAAAGCGGTCGTTCCTGACGGCATCCATGTCGGCAAAGGCGGGGTTGGTCATCAGGAAGGCGCGCTTTTGCGCGGCGGTCACATCGCCATAATTCACGATGACGATGACCTCGGGATTGCGCTCCACCACCTCTTCCCAGGTGACGGTGGCCCAGCTCTTGTCGAAATCCTCCATGATGTTCACGCCACCCGCAGCCTCGATCAGGGCGGTGGGCATGGCATGGCGCCCGGCGGTAAAGGGCGCGTCCTCGCCGCTGTCATATACGAACACGCGCAGGGGCGTGCCGGTCTCCTGCGCCGCGACAAAGGCCGCCAGGTCCGCACGGTAGCCGTCAACCAGGGCGGCGGCACGCGCCTCGACGCCAAAGATGCGGCCAAGGTTCATCAGGTCGGCATACATGTCCTCCATGCTGGCCTTGTCCGTGTCCATGATGTGGGCGCAGGACTCCGTCAGCTCGTAGACATCAATGCCAAACGGGGCCAGCGTCTCCGGCGTCACCTCGCCCCCCACCTTCATCCCGTAATTCCAACCGGCAAAGAAGAAATCGGCATCCGCACCGACAAGAACCTCGCGCGACGGATACTTGGCCGACAGTTCGGGCAACTGCGCCACACCGGCGCGCATGCCCTCATCCAGCGTCTTCCACCCGGAAATACCGGTATAGCCCACCATGCGGTCGGCCAGGCCCAGGACCAGCATCATCTCGGTCAGGTTCACGTCATTGGACACCGCGCGCTCGGGCGGGGCATCAAAGGTGACGGACCGGTTGCAACTCCGGACTGTGGTCGCGGCAGCCGCCAGGCCCGCGGTCAGGCTCAGGGCGAGGGCGGCGGCAATAAAGGTCTTCATGATCAGGGTCCCTTGGTTTGAAGATGAAAGGTCAGGTGGTCGGCGTCGCTGGGGGTCAGGCGCTCGCGCCGGGCGGTCACGCGAAACACGGCCGATACGGCGGCTTCGGACAGCACGTCCTGCGGCGGGCCAAACCCGATGGCCCGCCCCGATTGCAGCAAAAGCACGTCGTCACAGACACCGGCCGCAAGGTTGAGGTCATGCAGGGACGTGACAATGGTCAAGGGCAGTGACCGGATCAGATCAAGGACTTCCAGCTGATGGCGGATGTCCAGATGGTTAGTCGGCTCGTCCAGGATCAGCAGGCGGGGCTCTTGCGCAAGGGCGCGCGCCACCATGACGCGCTGGCGTTCGCCCCCCGACAGGGTGCCCAGATGGCGGTCCGCCAGCCAATGCAGGTCCAGCTGTTCCAGCGCATGCTGCACGATGTCGGCGTCCCGCTTGCCTGCGCCACCCGAAAATCCCTGCCGGTGCGGGGTGCGGCCCAGCGCCACGATCTCGTGCACGGTCAGGGCAAAGTCGCTGGGCTGTTCCTGCAGGACGGCGGCCATGCGCTGGGCTGCCGCGCGGGCGGTCAGGCTCCAGATGTCGTCGCCATCGACATGCACGGTTCCGGTCACCGGCCTGTGGAACCGGTACAGCAGCCGCAGCAACGTGGTCTTTCCGGCCCCGTTCGGCCCGACAATGCCCAGAACACGGCCCGGCGCCAGATCAAAGCTGGTGCGATGCAGCAGCGGATCGTCCCCACGGCGCGGCGACCATGACAGGTCACTGACAGACAGGCGGGCGGCGGTGGTCACGACGCACGCACCTTGCCCGTCTCAATGGCCAGCATGGCGGCAGGCACCCGGGCCAACGTGGTGTCGCGCAGCTTGCCGGGCCGGTCCAGGGACGAACACCACCCATCCTCCAGATCGGCATACAGTCTGGCAAAGGCCAAAAGGTCCTCGATATCGGTGTCGGGATCAATGTCGCCAAACAGATAGGTGGCCTTGCGGGTGCCGTGATAGGCCACGGTGCACGGGCGATCACATCCCGCCATGCAGGCCACGCCAGACACCTCGAAACTGTCGGTCACCGCATCGCCTGCGGTTGTAATGGCCGCGCGCAGACGCGCGATCAGCTCATAACCCGGGCGACACGCGGTGCCCAAGTGCCGGCAAGACGTGCAGATCGTGATGTGATGGTCCATTCGGGCCTCCGCCGCGCAGGGGGCAGAAGGAAACGAAACCATGTCGGTGCGGTATGTGCCGCTGTGCCATCATATGCTCCTGACCAGGCACCCCGCCTGTATCGAGTTAAAGGGCCGACGCGGTCCAGGCGTCGGGGATGGCAGGTCTCCTGACTTGCGGGTCAACGCTTTCCCGAACCTTCCCGGACAGATGTCCAGTGGTCCATATCGGGGTCGCTCACCGCTCACAGTTGCGGGGGCAGTCGCGGATTTGGCGCCTGTCGGACAGGACCGCACCGTGTTCCCTTTTCATCTCTTCGGCCATGGGCCTCCAAGAACCATCGCGAAAACCAAACCGGAATGTTGCGGACGGGTCAATGCACAATCGGCATAGCCATGGATCGTTTTTCGCACGCAGGCGGATGGGGCACCACCCTCGCACCGGCGCATGGGACGATGGGATCGGGCCGGGTCACACGCGTCCGGGACCGGCAGCGCCCTGGCGGGCGTGCGGCACGGGCCATCTTGGTGTGCACCGTCGGACGTCAATTGATCGGCCATGACGCCTTGCATCTGAACACCGCGTCCGAACGACGGGCGTCGCAGGACCGAACCGGACGGGGCCAGATATGCGACACTCCATGATCAACGTACGCCGTCTGCAAACAATCCGCGCGCAGAAATCGTTTGGGCTGCGTCGGTCTGGACCCCACGCAATGTGGAAACCACCGGTGCCACCCGTCGTCCGATGCGCAATGCCGCTGGTCCCGACACCGTGCCGGTCTGTCCCCCCCAGGGGCCGGGCACGGGGCGGCCTGACCGTCAAGGCACGCGCGCGGACCAGCGCAGGTGCCACGTACCGATGGCACTCCCGACATTCGCCAACTGCACAAATGCCGCGCTCCCGACAGCCCCGCGCCACCGCGCGCCACGGCCGCCTGCCGACACGGCCAGCGGATCGCACGGTTTTTCAAGCCGCACGCATCGCTGCCCGGGTGCGGTCCGGTCCGGTCGGCAACGCGTCACCCGCCGCGCGCGCGGCAGATCGGCGGCAGACCAGATCCGGATGTGGTTGATGCGTCCAGGATCGGGACGGGCCGTTCAGGATACAGGCACTATGACACCGTTGATGATGCTGGCGCGTCCACGGTGTCTGCCGGGGGCGTTGGTGCCGCGCGCGCCAACGTGATGGCCCGCGCCGCACGGGTCTGACCCGCCATCCTCATGGACAGGCGTGTGATATCATCGCCTGGCATAGACCGCCCGAACAAGTCATTTGCGATCCGGCCAAAGCACCCTTGGCGACGACCGCCTGCCGTCGCAGCCAGCATGCCGGAAATCCGGTTAAAATTTCGCAACTGCAGCGCGCGCAGGTCCAAGCCCCTGATACGGCGCGCAAATCACAAAACTGCCAAAACAGTGTTAAGCCACCGAACACGCTGTCCCCGCGGGGACAGATCAGTCAAACAGGCTGCGCAGCCCCTTCTTGACCTCGTCTTCCAGCTTCTGTTTCGCCGCATCCTCCAGGCTTTGCCCCTCATCCACGACGCCCAGTTCCTCGGCGACCTTTTCGCGGGCCTTGGCCTTCAGCGCCTCCTTCTCCGCCTCCAGCTTTTCGTCCAGCCGCAGGTCAATCGCGGCGTCCAGATCGGGCAGGATGCTGGGGTCCGCCCAGGGACCGCGGATGCGCACGGGGATTGCCAGGTCCGGCCCGTCCTCCCCTTTCAGCGCGGTGGGGGTAAAGAGGTAGTCGATGTCCTGCGCCCCCAATCCGATCCGGCCATTGCCGCGCGCCTCGAAGCTGCGCAGCACCACCAGAAGGTCGTCGTTAAACAGGTTCCCGCCCTCCATCCGGTAGGTCGCGCTCATGTTTTCGAACACCGTCGTGCGGCCGTTGCCGCGCCCGAATTTCAGCAAGCCATCCAGGTCGATCCCCTCGATCGTGCCGCCCGCAACATTGAATGATCCGTTGCCCGACAGCGACCGCATGATCGCATCCACGTTTTGACCGACGCCCAGAAATTTCAGGTCCAGGTTCGCCTGCCCCGTCAGCATGTCGAGGTCGGCGGCATCCGCAAGGAAAGGCTGCACCGAAAGCCCGCGCATGTTCATGTTGCCCCCCACGCTCAGGCCCGAACGGTTGTTGATCACGAATTCGCCCACCAGCGTGCCGCCATAGGCCGCGACCTCGCGCAGTTCGAACACCATGCGGCGGTTGTCATTGCGCAAGAGGGTGCGGGTCTGGCCCAGCTTGAACTGACCAAGGTCGATGGAGGACGCGGTCAGCGCGATCTCTCCGTTGAAGGCCGCAAGCCCGCTCGCGTCGATGGGGTCCTTGGGCCAGCCTGTCCCCGCGGGGGCAGCACCGCCTCCGCCGCCAGTGCCGGAGGTCTCTCCTCCCATTGCGCCGCGCAGGTCCAGCGCGCCCGCAACCAGTTGCGCGTTCACGGTCGGAGTGCCGTTCAGACTGATATCTGCCGCCCCGTTCAGCGTGTTGCCGCCAAGGTCGGCCCGCAGGTCGCGCAGGGACAGGCGGCGGTCCGAGGTCAGCGTTATTTCACTTGATATTTCAACAGCTTGTCCCAGTTTCTCAGGCAACCCCGGCGCGGGCAGGCCCAGAGCGGACAGGAAGGCATCGGTGCTTGGCAGATCCATGCCGAGCAGGCCGGCCACGTCGCCCGCGGTGCTGGCGCGACCGTCCAGTGTGACACGCCCGCCTCCTGCCTCGATGACCGCCTGAACCGGTTGGACCTGCCCGGAGATAAATCCGGCAAACGCACCGACGGTCGCGTCCACCTGCACCGCGGTCCCCGCCGGTCGAAGGGTCGCGGCGATGGTTGCGGGGCCCAGACGTTCGGGCCAGTCGAGGGACAGGTCCACGCCGGAGTAGGACAGCGTATCTGACCCTTCTGCGGCATAGATCAGGGTGGCGTCCGTCACCTGCAACTTCTGGATCGACAACGCCTGCGGCGTCGAGGCGGCGCCGGGCGCGGGTGTCTCCGTTTCGATCTGCGCGGCCCCGGACGCATCGGTGAACACCCAGCTGGCCCGCCCGTCCGCACGGCTTTCGAGGCGGATGGTGGGGCGCGTCGCCTCGACATTGGTGATGCGGATTTCGCGGCTCTGGATATAGGCCATCACATCAACGCCGATGGCCGCGTTTTCGGCCGTCAGCATCGGGCCCTGTTCGGACCAGTCGGCATTGCCGACCTCAAGCCCGTCCGCGCGCACGCCCAGCACCGGCCACAGGGTCATGGACACGCCCGTGATGGTCACGTCGCGGCCCGTTGCCTTGCGAATCTGATCGGCGGCAATGGCCCCGATACGGTCGGCCGGCAAAAAGAAGACCGACACCCCGGCCACCAGCACGAGGATCAGGGCAAACCCGACCAGACGCAAAACCCATTTCATGACACTGCTCCCGTTCTGATGACGTGTTGAAATCAGCCTAACGCAGCGTGTGCCTGCACCCCAACCCTTTTCGCGGGTGCAGAGTTCACATATGAGGCACGACATGAGCCAGAACCCGCCTGACTTTCGCCCCGATCTCGCGCCCAAGGCGCGGCTTGAGCAGAATGCGCCCCGCGCCCAACCGGACGGCACCGGCCGCCCCGGCCAGCCGACCATCGGGATGGTCAGTCTGGGGTGCCCCAAGGCGCTGGTGGACAGCGAACGCATCCTGACCCGGCTGCGGGCCGAAGGGTACGGCATCTCGCCCGACTATGCGGGCGCGGATGCGGTGATCGTGAACACATGCGGGTTTCTGGACAGTGCCAAGGCGGAAAGCCTTGAGGCCATTGGCGAGGCGCTGGACGAGAACGGCAAGGTCATCGTGACGGGCTGTCTGGGGGCCGAACCCGAATACATCACCGGCGCACACCCCAAGGTGCTGGCCGTGACGGGGCCGCATCAATACGAACAGGTGCTGGATGCCGTGCACGCCGCCGTGCCGCCGGACCCCGACCCCTTTGTCGATCTGCTGCCCGCCCGCAGCGTCAGCCTGACGCCGCGCCATTTCAGTTACCTCAAGATTTCAGAGGGCTGTAACCACAAGTGCAAGTTCTGCATCATCCCCGACATGCGCGGGCGGCTGCAATCGCGCCCGGCCCATGCGGTGGTGCGCGAGGCGGAAAAGCTGGTCGAGGCGGGCGTGAAAGAGCTGCTGGTGATCTCTCAGGACACCTCGGCCTACGGTGTGGACATCAAACATGCCGAGGATCGGGGGCACCGGGCGCATATCACCGACCTTGCGCGTGATCTGGGGTCCTTGGGCGCTTGGACAAGGCTGCACTATGTCTATCCTTATCCACATGTGCGCGAGCTTATTCCGTTGATGGCGGAGGGGTTGGTCTTGCCCTATCTCGACATTCCCTTCCAACATGCCCACACCGACACGTTGCGCCGCATGGCGCGGCCTGCGGCTGCGGAACGGACGCTGGACCGGATCGCGGAGTGGCGCGACATCTGTCCCGAGATCACGTTGCGGTCCACTTTCATCGTGGGCTACCCCGGCGAGACGGAGGCGGAATTCCAGACCCTTCTGGACTGGATGGACGAGGCGCAACTGGATCGCGTCGGCTGTTTTCAATACGAAAACGTCGATGGCGCGCGGTCGAACGCGTTGCCCGATCATGTGGCGCCCGAGGTCAAGCAGGAGCGGTGGGATCGCTTCATGGAAAAGGCGCAGTCGATTTCCCAGGCCAAGCTGGCGGCCAAGGTGGGCATGCGCATGGATGTGATCGTGGACGAGGTCGACGCCGAGGCCGCGACCTGCCGCACCAAGGCCGACGCGCCCGAGATCGACGGCAACCTGTTCATTGACGAGGGGTTCGAGCACCTGACCCCCGGCGATATCGTCACTGTCGAGGTGGACGAGGCGGGTGACTATGACCTGTGGGGCACGCGGGTTTAGGGCGGACCAGCATCCGCCTTGGGATTGGCACGTTTTTCAGATATTTCCGTGGCTTGGCCACCGCATGTCGCGCGTGGTCGTGCAGGATGGTTGCAATTTGGGCTAAATGTTCTATATTTGTTCTCAACCCCAAGCGCAAGCGAGGAGAACGCCCATGTCGATCCATCCCACCCTTCCCGGCCTGTTCGAGCCGGTGCAGACCGCCCTGCCACTGGATGTGGCACCTGCAACCGACAAGCAGATCGCCTATGCCCGCACGTTGGCGGCAAGAACCGGGCGCGCCGTGCCCACGGCGTTGTTTGGCGACAGGGCGGGGTTGTCGGCGTGGATTGATCGGGCCAAGCCGAAGGCAGCCGAGGGCCGGTTTTCGGCCTATCCCAGTGCAAAACAGGTGCAGTTTGCCGAGCGTATTGCACGGCTGAAACGGCGCGAGGTGCCGCCTGAGTGTTTCAAGGACAAGTCCCTGATGGCACGGTGGATCGATGGCAACAAACCGCGGTGACTGCGACGCTTTGACTGTGGTCGGGGGACGTTGCGCGCATATCTTCGACATATGAGTGATGACACCCGCGTTCTGTACAATGCCGACTGTCCGGTCTGCAATTTCGAGATCAGCCACTATGCCAGGTATAGCGGTGATCAGGCCCTGCCCATTCGGTTCGAGGACCTGAACCGGGCCGAGATGGCCGATTGGGGAATGGACCGGGATGCCGCTGCGCGCAGGCTGTACGTGCTGAAGGACGGGCAGATGTATGGCGGCATTCCCGCCTTCATCGTGTTGTGGCAGGACATGCCCCGCTATCGCTGGCTGGCCCGCATCGTGGCCCTGCCCGGCGTGCATTGGCTGGCATCGAAGGCCTATGACCATGTGCTGGCGCCGCTGATCTACCGCTGGCACCTGCGCCGCCAAAGGGCAGCGACGTCAACCCCTTCGTGAGGAATTGTGCATAGACCGAGCGTGTTTTGACGGTCAGGGTGGTGCCATGCCTTATCCATATTCCGTTCGTGAAACCGTGGCCGATGCGTCGGTGCACATGCTTGGCCTTGGGGCGGGTGTGACCGGTGCCGCCATGCTGATCATGCATGTGGCGCAGACCCATGGGGCGGCGCAGATCGCGGCGACCAGTGTGTATGCGGGGTTGGCGGTGTTCGCGCTTTTGGCTTCGGCCCTCTATCACCTGCTGCCGTGGGAGGCGTCGCGCCCGGTGTTTCACCGCATCGATCACGCGGCCATTTACCTCAAGATTGCGGGCACCTACACGCCGCTGGTCGTGCTGATCGGGTCCGCCTTTTCCTATGTGGTTCTGACGGCGGTGTGGGCTGTGGCGCTGGTGGGCGCGGTGGCCAAGCTGAGCTTTTGGGCCACGGATGCGCGCGGGTCGCTGGCGCTGTATCTGGCGATGGGATGGGCCAGTGTGCTGCTGATCTGGCCGATGTGGCAGAACTTGCCCGGCGCCTCGACCGCGTTGATCGTGATGGGCGGGGGCCTTTATTCGCTGGGCACGGTGTTTTACGCGATGAAGGCGCTGCGCTTCCAGAACGCGATCTGGCACAGCTTTGTGCTGGCGGCCTCGGCCTGTTTCTTTGGCGCGGTGGCGTTGGGCGTATCAGCCTGAGCGGCGGGCGAGGGCTGCGAACTGGTCGGCGTTGCGGCAATAGCCGGGCGTTTCGGACACCGCGCCGGCCTGCGCCTTGAGCCATGCGGCACAGGTGTCGGGCCGGGTACAGCCCGCGCAGCGCAAAACCAGATCCGAGATGTCACCGGGGCTGAGATCGCCGCGCAATGCGGCCTCTTGCAGGTCGACGCCGCGGGCGGCGGCCATGCGATCAACGAGATCGGCGTGGGTCTTGAGGCGGGCATCGGACATGGGTGTCCCTTTCGCTTTGGCACGGATGGACCCACTGTGGGGCGTGGCCCGCAGCCCCACCTTGATCCATGTCAAAGCGCGTCGAGATAGGCCTTTACGCAGGTCTGCACGTGGCGAAATCGGTCCCCGCCCAGATGTTTGCCGCCGTACCACCGGGTCACGACGATCAGGTGATCGCTCAGCCCCTCGCGTTCGAGCATCCGCAGGATGACCATGCCGGCCCCGGCTTCGCCATCGTCGCCCTTGATGGGGCCGCCTGACGACAGCACTGCACCCCATGTGTTGTGGGTGGCCCTGGCATAGGTCCTGTCCCGCTTCAGCGCCTTGAGGGCTGCGTCGATCTCCAACCGGGATGTGACCGGACAGCCCGCCACGGCGTATCTGGACCCCCGGTCGGTCAGCACATGCCCCACCTGTTTCAAGGTCGGGTTTCCCGGACCCGACAGGGCCGGTCGCATGTGCTACCTGATCCGCATTTGATGACGCACAGACTTTTCAAACCGGGGATTCCCATGCCGTATTCATTGCTTGAGACCATGCACATCTACGAGGTTGTCGGCATCCTGGGTTTTGCCCTTTATGTGATGAACTATGGCCTTTTGACCACCCGCTGCCTGAGCGGCGATTGCCTGACCTACTTCACAATCAACCTGATCGCGGCCAGCTGTGTGTTGCTGGGCCTGATGGCGAGCTTCAACCTCGCCTCGGCCCTGATCCAGGTGTTCTGGGTGGCCATGTCGATTGTGGGCATCCTGATCCGCCTGCGCAGGCGGCGCTACCGCACCCTGGCCTAAAGCCCGGCTGCGGTTCGGCGCACGGTTTCGAGCCGTTGGGCGTTGGGCGGGTGGGTGCCGAGGAAGCGGTCGCCCGGATCCGGGATACGGTTGAAAAACTGTGATCCCTTGATCGGGTCATAGCCTGCGCGGGCTGTCAGGATGGTGCCCAACTGGTCCGCTTCAAGTTCGAAATCCTTGGAATAGGTGCGCGCGCCCACCTGCGCCCCGATGCGCTGGGCCGCTTCGGGGTCGGCGCCCGTCAGGGTGGCCAAACCGCCGAAGATCACTGCGCCCGCCGCGGCGTTTTCGCGCTGGCGTGCAATGTGGCCGCGCACGTGGTGCGCTGCCTCGTGCGCGAGGACAAAGGCCAGTTCGTCTTCGTTGCGGGCGTCATTGATCAGCGCCTGCGTGAACACGATCAGGGGCCGCCCGTTGTCATCAAGCGTTTGAAAGGCGTTCGATGGCGCGCCCGGGCGATCATCGACGAGGATTTTGAAGTCGCAGTCGACACCGCGCGTCCGCGACCTGCATTCCCGCTCTGCCACAGGCTCGACCCGTTGCACCGCCGACGCAAAGGCACGGATGGATTGCTGGTTTGTCCGCAACTCGTCCGGTACATCGCGCACAACGGGGGCAGGTCCCGTGCCAGTCGGTGCCGTCGCGACCACAACATCGTCGCACGCCGCGACAAAAGCCAATGCTGCGAGGGCGGACAAAACCCGTATGATCAAAGCGCCATCCTTTCAGAACTGTTCGCCAGACTGTATCATGCAGAAGGGCGGCTTCCAGCCCCGATCACGCAGCCGTGTGCCCCCATGCAACCCACCGCTCATTCCATAGGATGTCCATATGTTTACGATCGAGCACGAATTTGACGCGAGCGTCATCACCCTTGTGGATGACGGCAAGACGCCGCTGCAGGAAGATGTCGTGATCAACGCCTTTGCAGAGGTGATCACGGTGGAACAATATGACCCGCGCACCGACAGCGTGGTCAAGATCTGCCTGTCACCGGAACAGGCCCGCGATCTGGCCGCGGCCCTTGACCTGCCCGAGGGCGTGTATCAGTTGCGCAAGGAGGCCAGGTGAAAAGGTCTGGACGCTTGACCTGTCTCTGGTAGCTTGCGCGACACGTCAGGGAGGACAGATATGGCGACCGGCACCAAGATCCGCACATTCTTTGAAGGCGCGTGGCATGACGAGGATTTGGCCGTCATGCGGGCCGCGGACCATGGCAGCTGGGTTGGCAGCACCGTTTTTGACGGCGCCCGCTGGTTTGACGGCCGGGCGCCCGACCTGGACCTGCATTGCGCCCGCGTGAACCGGTCCGCCGAGGCGCTGATGCTGACCCCCACCATGGCGAGCGCCGACATCGTTGACGCGATTCACGAGGGGTTGAAGGCCTATGACCCGTCCGACGCAGTCTATATCCGGCCCATGTACTGGGGGATTGATGGCGACGCGTCCGGCATTGTGCCAAAGGCGGACGAGACCGGCTTTGCCATCTGTCTCGAGGCGATCCCGATGGCCCCGCCCACCCTGTCCGTGACCCTTGGCCGGACCCGGTTCCGCCGCCCGGTGATCGAGGACAATGTCGTCAATGCCAAGGCCGGGTGCCTGTACCCCAACAACGCCCGCATGCTGGCCGAAGTGCGCAAACGCGGGTTTCAGAACGCGCTGGTGGCCGATGCGATGGGCAATGTGGCCGAAAGCGCGACCGCCAACGTGTTCATGGTGAAGGACGGTGTCGTCTTTACCCCCATCCCCAATGGCACGTTTCTGTCCGGCATCACCCGCGCACGCCATATGGCGAACATGCGGGCCGACGGCATCGACGTGATTGAAACGGTGTTGGGTTTCGAGGATTTCGAGGCTGCCGACGAGGTGTTCCTGTCCGGCAACATGATGAAGGTCACGCCGGTTTCCGGCTTTGAAGACACGTCGTATCAGGTTGGTCCTGTGACCCGCCGCGTGCGTGACATGTACTGGGATTGGGCCGCAAGCCATGGCTAAGCCTGTTGAATTCTGGTTCGAATTTGCCAGCACCTACAGCTATTTGGCGGCGGCGCGTGTCGAGGCGGCCTGTGCCGATGCGGGCGTGCCGCTGGTCTGGCGCCCGTTTCTGCTGGGCCCCGTGTTCGCAGCACAGGGCATGACGACGTCGCCCTTCAACATGTTCCCCGTCAAGGGCGCCTATATGTGGACCGACATGGCACGATGCTGCGCCGATCTGGGCCTTCCCTTTCGCAAGCCCGGGTCCTTTCCCCGTGGCAGCCTGTTGGCCGCCCGCGTTGCCGCCGCCCATGCGGAGGCCCCTTGGGTCGGCGCCTTTGTGCGGGCCGTGTATCATGCGAATTTTGCCGAGGATCGCGATATTGCCGACGACGCGGTGATCGCGGCCATCATTGATGAGATTGGCGTGGACCCCGACGCCGCGGTTGCCGCCGCGACAGCCCCCGCCGGCAAGGCCGCCCTGCGCGCCGCGACCGAAGACGCCATGGCGCGCGGGATCTTTGGTGCCCCCAGTTTTCTGGTAGACGGCGCGCTGTTCTGGGGCAATGACAGGATGCAGCAGGCCCTGGCCCACGCCCGCGCCGCGTGACCATGCGCGGGATTGCGTGATCCGGGGCCTTGGGCCATTGTGCCGGAACCCAGGCGGAGGACAAGATGCGCAAATTTCTGGTGGTGCTGGATGACAGCCGCGAATGCCTGAACGCGATGCGCTTTGCCGCGATGCGGGCCAGCCATACGGGCGGCGGGGTTGCCATTCTGTCCGTCATCCCCCCCGACGAGTTCAATCACTGGATCGGTGTCGGCAATGTCATGCGCGAGGAGGCCCGAGAGCGCATCCACGCCCATTTCGAGGTCTTTGCCAAGTGGATGCGGGACAAGCAGGGTATCGACCCCGAACTGGTCATCCGCGAGGGCCAGCCGGCGGACGAGATCATCGCGCAGGTCCATGAGGACGCCGATATTGGCGTGCTGGTCCTGGGGGCGGGCACCGACAAGAAGGGCCCCGGCCCGCTGGTCACGCAACTGAGCCGGAATGCGGGCGGGTTGCCCATTCCCATGACCATCGTGCCGGGCGATCTGAGCAAGGAAAAGCTGGAAGCCATCACCTAGGACGCGACGGCGAGGTCGCGCAGGTCGGGCGGCAATCGCCCGAACCGCGCCACGGGGTGCACGGTGGGTCCGTAGCTGCGGGCCGCGGGTGTGCTGCGCAGGTCCGGCATCAGCCGGATCAGATCCCGCGTGGCCGCGGGCCCGACCGACAGCAGCCCCCAGGGTCCGGGATAGAAGCTTTCGCAGGCGGCGCCTTCGGCGAGGACCAGGTCGTGGCTGTCCAGCAGCAGGTGATGGTAGGTGACCGATTGCATGCCGTGCGCCACCCGCACGGTCCCGCCCTGCATCCGCGCCAGATGCCCGGCCCGGACCAGTTGCGTGACGCCCGCCCCGGTCTTGAGCGCCACGGCGTGCTGGGGCGACAGGCGCAAGGCGCGGGTATTGCCGAAGGTGCCGGGTGCGATGTGCACGGGCCGCAACATGGGATTGGCGCGCAAGCCCGCCGCGTCCACGTGGCGCGTCCCGATCCAGCGGATGGGCCGCAGCCCGTTGTCGCGCGTCTGGACGCGGTCCCCCGGTTTCAGCCACTCAACCGGCACCGCACCGCGCGCCGTTGCGATCCGGGTACCGGCCGTGAAACAGGGGATGCCTGCCGCATTCAGTTGCTGGGTCGAAGAGATCTGTGCCGGGCTGACCCCTTCCAGAACAATCGTCTCGCCCTCGGGGAAGGTCAGAAGCGCATTGCCGTTGCCGTCATCCGTGACCACCACATCGTGAACACTGATCGGTCGCCCGTCGGGCGTGCGCAGTTCGGACACGTCCAGCTGGTCGTTATACGCGCCGTCGCCGTCATCGTCGCCGATGTCGAAATCGGTGACCGTAGTGCTGCCGTTCTGGGACTGCACAAACGTGTCGTCTCCGGCGCCGCCCGTGACCGTGTCGTCCCCCGAACCGCCGTCGATCCGGTCATTGCCGTCATCCCCATACAGGACGTCATTGCCGACGCCGCCATCTATCGTATCCGCGCCCGCCCCACCATGGATGCTGTCATTGCCTGATCCGCCGCGCAGCAGGTCATCGCCATCCTCGCCATGGATCGTGTCGTTATGCGCGCCACCATCAACCGTATCATCGCCCGCCCCGGCGTAAATCAGGTCGTTATCGGCACCGCCCGTGATCGAATCCGCGCCGTCACCGCCATAGATCGTGTCCTCACCCTCCTGGCCGTGGATCGTGTCGTTGCCGTCAGAGCCGTGCAATTCGTCCTTGCCGGTCCCGCCTTCGATGTAGTCGTCGCCCCAACCGGCATAGACCTTGTCGTCGCCCGCACCGGCATCGATCGTGTCGTCATAGTCGTAATCCGGCTCTCCGCCCGCTTCGTCGATGGTGTCGTTGCCGTCGCCGCCGCGCACCGAATCTCCGCCGCGGCCATAGGCGATATAGTCGTCCCCCTCACCGCCATCGATCGTGTCGCTGCCATCGCCGCCATAGAGGTTGTCGTTGCCCGCGCCGCCGTCGATCTGGTCATCGCCGTCGTATCCATAGACCGTGTCATCCTGCGCGCCTGACCGTTGGAAATCATCATACGCCCCCCCTTCGTAGGTGTTGGCGTCGTCGGGATCATCGGTTGGCGCGACCAGGCTGTCGTAGCGCGGCGCGTTCGAACTGGTGACATCGTTAGGTCCCGAAAACGCGTAAGCCGTGCCTGGGGTGATCGGCCCATCGGCGACCCATCCGGAATGAAAGCCGTTGCTTTCGACCTTGTAGAGCGTGATCGTGTTGCCCTGCCCGTCCGTCAGCGTCCAGCTTTCTTCAAGGTAGACTTCCCCCTCGGTCAGCTGGTTGCCATTGGCATCGAATTTCCGGGCATATTGGTCGCCGTCGCCCACCTCATCATTGGCATCGTCGCCATTGAACAGGACGCCGCCGTCTTCTTCCTCGATCTCGTACCGGATCGCATCTTCGCTTGCGTCGAAATCCGGATCGAGGACAATTTGCCCGTCGGGCGTCAAGAGGAACGCGTTCTGGGCGTATCCGCCGACTGTGTAATTGGCCATACCGTGGCCCCCTTTTCCTGCACGTCCCGCAGGATTAGCGCCAAGGCCGCAACGGCTGGTTAAAGGGACAATTTTAAGGGTCTGGCGCGCGTGCCTCCAATAGTTTAGAATCGTTCCAAACCTTGACACTTGGGGCGGCGACCCGCATATCCGAGTGTAACGCTCAGGAGATGCCCCATGTTCATCCAGACTGAATCGACCCCAAACCCCGCCACGTTGAAATTCCTGCCCGGCCAATCGGTGCTGGATATGGGCACGGCGGACTTTCCCACGGCCGAGGCCGCGACCAAATCGCCGCTGGCCTCACGCATCTTTGCGGTCGAGGGCGTCACAGGCGTATTCTTTGGCACCGATTTCGTCACCGTGACCAAGGCCGATGCCGTGGAGTGGGACCACATCAAACCCGCCCTTCTGGGCGCGATCATGGAGCATTTCCAGTCCGGTCAGCCGGTCATGGAAGAGGGTCACGCACCAGCGTCGGGCCATGCCGAACATGATGGCGAAGACGCCGTCGTCGTGGGCCAGATCAAGGAACTGCTGGACAGCCGGGTCCGCCCTGCCGTGGCCCAGGATGGTGGCGACATCACGTTCCACGGCTTTGACCGGGGCGTTGTCTACCTGCACATGCAGGGCGCCTGCGCAGGCTGCCCATCCTCGACCCTGACCCTGAAGATGGGGATCGAGAACCTGCTGCGCCATTACATCCCCGAAGTGACAGAGGTGCGCCCGGTTGCCGTCTGACGCCATGACGGCCAGATGCTATTGCGGTGCGTCCCGACTGACGCTGGATAAGCCACCTTTCACGGTGGCTTATTGCCATTGCAGCGACTGCCGCCGCTGGACGGGGGCCCCGGTGGCCGCCTTTGCCGCCGTGGACCGGGCCGATGTGTCGGATCAGCTGCCCGCCCCCTATCGCGGCGCGCCGGGGGTCGAACGCTGGACCTGCCCCACATGCCACGGGCCGCTGGCCGCCGCCTTCGCGTACCTGCCGGATCAGGTCTATGTGCCGCTGGGCATCATTGATCAGGCCGACAGGCTGCTGCCCGAGATGCACAGCCACGCAGGCAGCGCCCTGCCGTGGCTGCATATCGCCGACGATCTGCCCCGGGCCCAGGCGTCGGCCCGCGACGACCTGAACAGGGCCGCCACATGAGCGCGCCGCTTGTTCTGGGATTTGACACCTCTGCCGCCCATTGCGCAGCGGCACTGGTCCGAGGGGCCACGGTTCTGGCGTCTGTCGGCGAAGAGATGGCGCGCGGCCAGGCCGAACGGCTGATGGGCCTGCTGGAAGAGATGTTGCGCGCCCAAGGCGTCGTCTGGGCCGACCTTGATGCCGTGGCGGTGGGCACCGGGCCCGGCAACTTCACGGGCATCCGCATCGGCGTGTCCGCTGCACGGGGTCTGGCACTGGGCCTGGGATGCCCGGCCTACGGCGTCACTGGTTTCGAGGCACGCGCGTCCCTGGCCGCGCCGGGCAGCACGGTTGCGATCCCCGCGCCACGCGACATGGTCTATGTCATGGGCCGATCCGGTGCGCGGCTGGTGCCGGGCAGCGACGTTGCCGACATGGCCCCGCACCCGCCCCCCGCCGATCTGGCCTGCGCCATTGCGCGCCACGGCGCCGGGCGCTGGCCTGCCGAGGCCTCTCGTCCTGCGCCCTTTTATGTCCGTGCGCCGGATGCGGCCCCCGCCCGCGATGTACCGCCGCAGATCCTGGCATGAGCCCCGACAGACTGGCCGCGCTGCATGCCGCGGCCTTTACCCGCGAACGGCCATGGACGGCGCAGGAATTTGCCGACCTTCTTGCGAATCCCCTCTGCCACCTCGAGACCGCGCCGCACGGCTTTGCCCTGTGGCGCGGCATCGCGGGGGAGGCGGAATTGCTGACCATTGCCGTCGATCCCGCCCGGCAGCGGCGCGGCACGGGCGCGGGTTTGATGACGGCGTGGTCGCACGGGGCCGCGCCGACCTGTACCACCGCGGTGCTGGAGGTGGCCTCGGACAACGCCGCTGCCATCGCGCTTTATGCGCGCTATGGCTTTGAAACTGTTGCCAAACGCGTCGGATATTATCGCCGCGCCGACAGCTTTGCGGATGCGTTGATCCTGCGGGCCCCCGTCCCCTTCCCTGTCTGACACGCATCCTCTGGGGCGGTGCGACGCGGGGGCGGAGCAGCGGCGGGCAGCCCCCCTGCCCAACCTGTCAGCTTTGCGCAAGGTCAGCGCCCCTCGCACGTGCCCAATTGGTCAAAAAGCGGTTGACCCCATCCCGCCCCTGCGGCCTAATCCCGCATGATCTTTTGATCCCGGGCGTCCGGTGACACGCTGCCGCCGCCCCAACCATGATAAACTGGGAGACCTGATACATGACCATGATGCAGAAATTCCTTGGCGCGACCGCGGCCCTGGCCCTGTCCGCAGGTGCTGCGCTGGCCGAACCTGCGCTGATCTTCGATCTGGGCGGCAAGTTCGACAAATCCTTCAACGAAGCGGCCTTCAACGGCGCCAAGCGCTGGGCCGACGAGACCGGCAACAGCTTCCGCGAGATCGAGCTGCAATCCGAAGCCCAACGCGAGCAGGCCCTGCGCCGCTTTGCCGAATCCGGCGCCAACCCCATCGTCATGGCGGGCTTTGCCTTTGCGGACGCGCTGGGTCAGGTGGCCGCGGATTATCCCGACACGTCCTTTGCCATCATTGACATGGTGGTTGACCAGCCCAACGTGCGCTCCGTTGTCTTCAACGAGCACGAAGGCTCGTACCTGGTGGGCATGATGGCCGCCAAGGCGTCCGAGACCGGCACTGTCGGCTTTATCGGCGGCATGGACATTCCGCTGATCCGCAAGTTCGCCTGCGGCTACGCCCAGGGCGTGAAGGCCGTGAACCCGGACGCCAATGTCATCGCCAACATGACCGGCACGACACCCGCCGCCTGGAACGACCCGGTCAAGGGGTCCGAACTGACCAAAGCGCAGATCAGCCAGGGTGCTGACGTTGTATACGCAGCCGCAGGCGGCACCGGCGTGGGTGTCCTGCAAACCGCCGCCGACGAGGACATCCTGTCCATCGGCGTGGACAGCAACCAGAACTACCTGCACTCGGGCAAGGTTCTGACCTCGATGATGAAACGCGTGGACAACGCCGTGTATCAGGCCTTTTCCGACGGCGCAGGGTTCGAGACAGGCTTCAACGTGATGGGCCTGGCCAATGGCGGCGTGGGCTATGCGCTGGACGAACACAATGCCGAGCTGGTCAGCGATTCCATGCGCAGTGCGGTGGACGAAGCATCGAACCGGATCGCAAGCGGCGAACTGGTCGTCCACGACTACATGTCGGATGACAGCTGCCCCGCGCTGAACTTCTGATCCACGTGACATGACGATTGGGCCGCGCCACGCCATCCGTGGCGCGGCCCTTTTCCAACCGAAGGCCTGCCGCCAATGACCACCCCCGCGCCCGCCATTGAACTCAAAGGCATTTCCAAAGCCTTCGGCCCCGTGCAGGCCAACAAGGACATCTCGATCCGGGTCATGCCCGGCACGATCCACGGGATCATCGGCGAAAACGGCGCGGGCAAATCAACGCTGATGTCGATCCTCTATGGGTTCTACAAGGCGGACGCGGGTGAAATCTTCATCGGTGGCAGCAAGACGGAAATCCCCGACAGCCAGGCCGCCATTGCCGCAGGCATCGGCATGGTGTTCCAGCACTTCAAGCTGGTTGAAAACTTCACCGTGCTGGAAAACATCATCCTGGGCGCCGAAGATGGCGGGCTGCTGAAACCGTCCCTGTCCAAGGCGCGCAAGACCCTGCTGGAGCTGGAACAGGAATACGACCTCAAGGTCGACCCCGACGCCATCATCGAAGAGATCGGCGTGGGCATGCAGCAGCGGGTCGAGATCCTGAAGGCGCTGTACCGGCAGGCCAACATCCTGATCCTGGACGAACCCACGGGCGTGCTGACCCCCGCCGAGGCCGACCAGCTGTTCCGCATCCTTGGCCGGCTCAAGGAAGAGGGCAAGACGATCATCCTGATCACGCACAAGCTGCGCGAGATCATGGACATCACCGACACCGTCAGCGTCATGCGCCGGGGCGAGATGACAGCCACGGTGAAGACGGCGGACACCAGCCCCGAAGAACTCGCCGAACTGATGGTCGGCCGCAAGGTGCTGCTGCGGGTGGACAAGACACCGGCCAAACCGGGCGACGTGGTGCTGGATGTCAAGAACCTCAAGGTCGTGGATGAACAGGGCGTTGAACGCCTCAAGGGCATCGACCTGCAGGTACGCGCGGGCGAAATTGTCGGTATCGCCGGGGTCGCGGGCAACGGCCAGTCCGAATTGCTGGAGGTGCTGGGCGGCTACGCGGATGCGACGGGCCACGTAACCCTGAACGGCACGCCCATCGATCTGACGGGCAAGCATTCGGACGGACGATCCCGCCGCGACAGGGGCATTGCCCACGTGCCCGAAGACCGCCAGCGCGAGGGCCTGATCATGGACTTCGCCGCCTGGGAAAACACCGCTTTCGGCTATCACCGGGATGCGGCCTACACGTCGGGCCTGCTCAGCAACAATGCCGCGATCAAGGCGGACACCGCGGAAAAGATGGAACGCTTCGATGTCCGCCCGCCGCATCCGCACCTGGCGGCCAAGAATTTCTCGGGCGGCAACCAGCAAAAGATCGTGCTCGCGCGCGAGATTGAACGCAACCCCGACCTGCTGCTGATCGGCCAACCGACTCGCGGCGTGGACATCGGGGCGATCGAATTCATCCACCAGCAGATCGTGGCCCTGCGCGATCAGGGCAAGGCGATCCTGCTTGTGTCTGTCGAACTGGAAGAAATCCTGTCGCTGGCCGATCGGGTCGCCGTGATGTTCGACGGCCGGATCATGGGCGAACGGCAATCCGGCGACACGGACGAGAAGGAACTGGGCCTCCTGATGGCGGGGGTGACGGCATGATGTCTTCTTCCGACCAAAAATACGATGGGGGGGCCGCGCACGCGGCGGGGGTGAAACCCCCTCGAATATGGCGTGTGCGCAGCACGCAACTGGATAACGGAGCAAGCGCATGGACGTGATGCCCAAATGGGCCGAGGTGATCCTTGTCCCGCTGATTTCGCTGATCCTGGCGGCGATCCTGTCGGCGCTGGTGATCCTCGCCATCGGCGAGGACCCGGTGGCGGCCGTGAACCTGATGGTCACGGGTGCTTTGGGATCGACCTATGGCTGGGGTTATACGCTGTATTACGCGACGAACTTCATGTTCACGGGGCTGGCCGTGTCCGTGGCTTTCCATGCGGGCCTGTTCAACATCGGCGGTGAGGGGCAGGCCATGCTCGGCGGGCTTGGCGTCGCCCTTGTGCTGCTGTTCATTCCCTGGCCGCATTGGACAATCGCCGTGCTGGCCGCGACGGCGGGTGCGGCTGTCTTTGGCGCTGCGTGGGCGGCCATTCCGGCGTACCTGCAGGCCAAGCGTGGCAGTCATATCGTGATCACGACGATCATGTTCAACTACATCGCTTTTTCCGTGCTCGTTTATATGTTGGTGAACGTATTGCGGCCGGCAGGCAGCATGGATCCTGCAACCGCTCGCTTCCCCGAAGTGGTTCACATCCCCAACCTAAGAGATGTGCTCGCTCCAATCGGAATAGAATTTGCAAAAACACCGGCCAACATTTCAACTTTCATAGCAATCATCGCGTGCGTTTTGGTCTGGCTGCTGATCTGGCGCACGCCCTTGGGCCTGGAAATCCGGTCCTATGGCAAGTCGGGGCGGGCCGCGAAATATGCGGGCATCGGCGCCGTGCGCATCACGATGGTTGCCATGCTGATCTCGGGCGCGCTGGCGGGCATGATGGCCATCAACAACGTCATGGGCGAGGCCGAGCGTCTGGTCCTGAACGCGGTCGAAGGCGCGGGCTTTATCGGCATCGCCGTGGCGCTGATGGGACGCAGCCATCCGTTTGGCGTGTTCCTGGCCGCGATCCTGTTCGGGTTTCTGTACCAGGGCGGGGCCGAACTGGCGCTGTGGACGTCGATCCCGCGCGAATTGATCGTGGTGATCCAGGCGCTGGTGATCCTGTTCACTGGCGCACTCGACAACATGGTCCGCATGCCGCTGGAGAAGATCTTCCTCGCGGCGCGCACTGCGCGTGCGCCCAAACCCGTCAAGCCCGCGGAGTAGAGCGATGGATATTCTGGCACTCTTCGACCTGTCCGTCCTCGACTCGACCGTACGTCTGGCGACGCCGCTGCTGCTGGCCTGCCTTGCGGGTCTATTCTCGGAACGCGCTGGAATCTTTGACATCGGGCTTGAGGGCAAGATGCTGTTTGCCGCGTTCTTTTCTGCCGCGGTCGCCGCCATGACCGGGTCGGTCTGGATGGGTCTGCTGGCCGGTATCGCGGCCTCCATGGCCCTGTCGGGCATCCACGGCCTCGCCTCGATCACCTTCCGCGGCAATCAGCTGATCTCGGGCGTGGCGATCAACTTTCTCGCCGCGGGTCTGACCGTGCTGATCGCGCAGGACTGGTTCCAGCAGGGCGGGCGCACGCCATCCCTGATCGGGGGCGGGCGGTTCGAGCCGATCACCCTGCCCTTTGCCGATGCCCTGGGCGGCGTGCCATTCATCGGCCCGATCTATGCGGAGCTGATTTCGGGCCATTCCGTCCTTGTCTATGTGGCCCTGTTGGCCGTGCCGGGCACCTGGTGGCTGCTTTTCCGCACCCGCTTTGGCCTGCGTCTGCGCGCAGTGGGTGAGAACCCGGCGGCTGTCGACACGGCGGGCGTGTCGGTGATCGGGCTGCGCTTTGTCGCCGTTGGCATCTGCGGCATCCTGTGCGGTATCGCGGGTGCGTATCTGGCAACGGGCTTGCAAGCCGGGTTCGTCAAGGACATGACCGCCGGGCGCGGGTTCATCGCGTTGGCGGCGTTGATCTTTGCCAAGTGGCGGCCCTGGCACGCGCTGTGGGCCACCTTGCTGTTTGGGTATCTGCAGGCCATCGCCCTGCGCCCTGACATCATCGAAGGCGCTCTTGGTTTCCGTGTGCAGGTCCAGTTGCTGGACGCGTTGCCCTACATCCTGACCGTGGTGATTCTGGCGGGCTTTGTCGGCAAGGCAATTCCGCCCCGTGCGGGCGGCGAACCCTATGTGAAAGAACGCTGAGCGCGAAGGGCGCGGGGCGCTCTTGCCGCGATAGGTCCAGTTTCCTCACAAACTTAGCCCCAGTTTGCTGCGCGGCGGCGTGACATCTTGATTTTCCATCCGCCCCCGTCCTAAGGGGGACCATGCAAATCTACCTGCCCATCGCCGAGGTATCGGTCAATGCGTTCCTTCTTTTGGGGCTGGGCGGCATGGTGGGTGTACTGTCCGGCATGTTCGGGGTTGGTGGCGGCTTTCTCATGACGCCGCTGTTGTTCTTTATCGGCATCCCCCCCGCGGTGGCCGTGGCGACCGAGGCGAACCAGATCGTGGCGTCGTCCTTTTCGGGCGTGCTGGCCCATCTCAGGCGCAAGACGGTGGACCTGAGGATGGGGACCGTGCTGCTGATCGGCGGCCTCATAGGGGCGGCACTGGGCGTGCTGATCTTCAACTATCTCAAGTCCCTGGGCCAGGTCGATCTGCTGGTGCGCCTGTGCTATGTCGTGTTCCTTGGCGTGATCGGCGGGCTGATGTTCATCGAAAGCCTGAACGCAATCCGCAAGACCGCCCGCGGCACGGCGATGCCCACGCGCAAGAAGCACGGGTTGATCCACAAGCTGCCCTTCAAGATGCGGTTCCGGGTTTCGGGCCTCTATATCTCGGTCATTCCGCCACTGCTGGTCGGTCTGGCCGTGGGCATTCTGGCGGCCATCATGGGTGTGGGCGGCGGATTTATCATGGTACCTGCCATGATCTACCTGCTGGGCATGCCGACCAAGGTCGTGGTGGGCACGTCGCTGTTCCAGATCATCTTTGTCACGGCATTCACCACGATGCTGCACGCCACCACGAACTTTACCGTGGACGTGGTTCTGGCGGTTTTGCTGCTGGTTGGTGGTGTGATCGGCGCCCAGATCGGTACCCGGATCGGCGTGCGCATGAAGGCCGAGCAATTGCGCATCCTGCTGGCGCTGATGGTGCTGGCGGTCTGCGGCAAGCTGGCCTTTGACCTGCTGGTCATGCCGTCCGAGCTGTTCTCTATCGGCGCGGTGGAGGGTCATTGATGCTGCGCTGGCTGATCATCGCGATGCTGTGCGCCGCGCCTGCCTGGGCCGAAGAAGTCGTGCTGGGACTGAGCCAGGACGAGGTGGCGATCACCACCAGCTTTGATGGCTCGGAAATCCTGATCTTTGGCGCCGTCAAACGCGAAGCGCCGATTCCCCAGGGCGAACTGGGTGTCATTGTCACCATTGCAGGCCCGCCCGAACCGGTGACCGTGCGCCGCAAGGAGCGCCGTTTCGGCATCTGGGTGAACACGGATGCCGTCGAACTGGACGGCGCCCCCAGCTACTACGCCGTTGCCACAAGCGGCCCGCTTGATGACGTGTTGGGCATTCGCGACAACCTTCAACACAAGGTGTCCGTGCCGTCGATGCTGAGCAGTGTCCAGACGCCCAGCACGGTGCTGGATGCGAGCGCCTACGTAGCGGCCCTGATCCGGATCAACACCAACGCAGGCAATTATCAGGTGCTTGAAGAACAGGTGGTCGTCGACGAGGATACCCTGTTTCGAACCCGCATTCAGCTGCCCGCCGCCCTGACCGAGGGCGCCTATGAAACGCGGATCTTCCTGACCCGCGACGGACAGGTCGTGGCAAGCTATGAGACCGCGATTGACGTCCGAAAGGTGGGCCTCGAACGCTGGTTGTTCAGCCTGAGCCGCGAAAACCCGTTCTGGTACGGGCTCATGTCGTTGGCCATTGCCATCGCCGCGGGCTGGGGCGCGTCGGCGGCGTTCTCTCTGATCCGGAACTAGGGGCCTTGCGCCCTATTCGGGTGCTTCGGCCTCGAGCGTCAGCGGTGCGGCGGGCACCGTGCGCAGATCATCCACACGCAATGGCCCCGCCGGTTTCGACAGCCGGTTGCGCACAACCCAGATCAGCCGATCCTGGGCGCGTGTGATCGCCACGTAAGCCAGCCGTTTCCACAAAGGTTGCCCCGCCTCTGTCCGGTTCATCCGCGCCGCCGCGTAAAGGTCAGGCGCAAAGACCTGGACCGTGTCCCACTGCGACCCTTGCGCCTTGTGGATCGTTACCGCCGCTCCGTGGAGAAACGTGGCGCCCATGCGGGCGGCATAGGGGATAAAGGGCTCTTCCTCGTCCGGTTTTTCTATCTTCACGATGGATGCCGCCGACACCTGGGGGTCTTCGGCCCCGATCACGTGCAGGCGGGAAAAGCCGGGCTTGCGCCCTTCGCCCAGATAGACCACCTGCGCGCCCTTGATCAGGCCGCGCGCCTCGAGATCGAGCCGCTTCTTGCGGTGTTTCAAAGGCAGTTCCAATCCGTCACAGATCAGGGGCTCGCCCTCGATCAGCCGATCATCGGGCGCGTCATAGACAGAGCGGAAGGCATTGATCAGGCGGATACGGGTTGCGTTGCGCCAGACCAGAACGGGACTGCGGGCCATCAGGTCCACCTCGACCCGTTGACCCCAGACAACGCGTTCGTCGCTGGCGGCGGCCTCTTCCACCATCTTCTCGAACCGGTAAAAGTCGACCTGCGGGTCGGCCAGCGCGTGGGCGAGGTCAAGGATCGGGTTGTCCGCCGCTTGGCGGTGAATGCGCCCAAGGTGCATGACCCGCTTTTCCGGGAGCTTGTCAAAGACCATCGCGCCAGACTGGTTCACCGGCGCAAGCTGGGCCGGATCGCCGAACAGCAGAAGCGTCGGAAAGATGTCCTTGAGGTCTTCGAACTGCTTGTCATCCAGCATCGACGCCTCGTCAATGAAACCGATATCCAGCGGTTCCTCGCGCCGTTTCCAGCCGGTGATGAAATCGCTGCCCCGCAGGCCTGCGGCGGCCAGGGCGCCCGGGATCGATTTGTTGGTCTGGTAAAACGCATGGGCGCGGTCCAGCGCCTGGTCGGTCAGCCCCTCGACCTCGGGCCGGTCGCCGTTGCCCGCCAGCCATTCGGCGATCCGTTCGTATTCGGGATCATAAACGGGGGTATACAGGATGCGGTGGATCGTCGTGGCGGGCACGCCGCGAAAGCGCAGAACGCTCGCCGCCTTGTTCGTGGGCGCCAGGATGGCAAGCGTGCGCCGGTCCTTGCGGCGGCGGGATTCGTAGTCACCGGAAACGACATCGACCCCGGCCGCTTCGAGCGCCCTGTAAAGTTCCGACAGCAGTAGCGTCTTGCCCGACCCGGCCTTGCCCGTGATGGCCATAACGCTTGTGGACGTCGATTTTGGCGGCATCAGCAGCGCGTCATCGAGGTCAATACCCGCCCCGCGCAACATCTCGGTCACGGTGTCATAGGCGCTGGCCTGATCGTCGGAAAGGGCAAGGGCAGTGGACATGCCGCGACCCTATAGACGGGCCGCGGCAGGTGCCAGCGGGATCAGGCGATGCGCGCCAGTTCCCGGCGTGATGCGGTGCCAAACGCATGGTCAAACCACTGGCGCGACCGTTCCATGGGTACGCCTGCGCGCTCGGCCACCCGGGCGGCGGCGGTATCGTCGAAATGCCACAAGCCCACGCTGATCCGGTCGCGCCCGGTTCCGGTGCTGCCCAGCACGTCCGGAGAGGACCCGATCATGCGGTAGATGCGCACCATGCGGGCGTCGAAGACCCCAACAAAATGTTCCACACCAAAGTTCTGCATGATTTCCCCCCCGCCCAGCATAAGGGCGGCGGCGACGTGGCTGCCTGCGCCGCGGGTCAGGCAAAAGCGGGTGCATTCCCAGATCACCGGGCTGGTGATCGGACCCGAGATCAGGTCGCCGAAATGCTCATTCACCATGGTGCGGCCCGTGGTGGGCAGAAAGCGCATCGAGCCGCCATGGCTGCCATCGGGTTCTTCCCAGATGACATAGAGTGGGTTCAGATCGTCGTATTCGTCGCGTTCATACCCGTCCTTGTCCACCTGAACGTCCCACCCAAGCCGGGTTTTGAATTGATCCGCACGATCGCGGAACATGGTGCGGGCAAGTTTGGGATGATCGCCAAGATCGGAAGCGTACACGTAACGCAGCATCGAAGTACTCCTTGTCAAACCGGGGCAGGCATGACCAAAATACTACTGATGCGTGCGTTAACGTCCACACACACACGCGTGCGATGTGTTGTCTCTGGGCGCAACAGGGCGCGTTACACGACGATCAATCCCCTGCTCATGGCCCGGGCAACGGCGTGCGTCGTGTTCATGGCGCCCAGCTTGAACCGGGCGCTTTCGATGTAGACGCGCAGTGTGTGTTCCGAGATCGACAACGTGTCGGCCACCTGCGCGCGGCTGTATCCCATCGCCAGAAACGTCATCGCATCAACCTCGCGCGGGCTGAGCGACTGGGACTGTTCCGGTGTACGCTCGGGTTCGAATTCGAGCGCTTTTTCGTTGAACGTATGGGCGATCAGGATCAGGTCGCGGCGATGCGCTTCTGTCCAGTCCGCCCATGTGTCGTCGTCGCATGAGTGGCTGACTGTAAAGAGCGCGAACTGACCGTTCGGCCCCCGGATCGGAACCGAGAACCCCTGGTTCCCGACCCCATGTTCTATCGCTTCGGCCTGGAAGGTTCGGGCAGCCTTGCTGCTCCAATCCAGCCGCTTCCAGTCAACCGGGTGAAATCTTTGAAAACACCCGAGAATAACCGGATCGACCCGCAGGTAATTCTGCTCCAGGTACCGATCACGCCAGCGGTCCGAATATGTGCCGCAACCATATTGTGCCCCGGCGGAATCGACCCAGTGGTATACCACATGATCAACGCCATAATGGTCGCGTATAACTTCGGACGCCGCCTGAAGGGCGGTGAGCCCGTCAGCTTGTTCCAAATCCTCCAAAATGGGTTCCAACGGCTGCCTCGCCGTCGTGGTGCTGACCATCTTTGGCTTCCTTCATCGCGGCGATCTCGGCCATCGCGACGATTGCGGTATCATCCAACTGTTCCGCAAGCGCGGGCATTTCGTTGGCGCGGGCAAAAGTCTTGAGGTCCGTAAGAACGTCCAGTATCCAGTCACTTCTCATGGTCAGACTCACTCTCGAGTGGTTAATGAAAGGTTAACACAACTATAGCATGTGTTAATCCCGCCAGAAAATTCACGTATTTCCACTCCCCAGAAATAGCGAGGCGACATTTTTCAAGCCATTGATACGACTGGCCCCGGCTTTGAACGCAAAAATGCCCGCGACACCTGAGGGTGATTCGCGGGCATTTACATTCGTCTCAGACGTGTGATGCGTTAACGGCGGGCCGCCACAGCGTCGTCCAGAGTGCGCAGACCGGTCTTGGGGGCCTGCACCAACACCGACATGTTGCCGGGCTTGTGTTCGTTGCGCATCATCTTCATGTGCGCCTCGGGCAGGTCTTCCCAGGTAAAGACTTCGGACATGCAGGGATCAAGCCGGCGCTCAACCATCAGGTTGTTGGCGGCAGAGGCCTGCTTGAGATGGGCAAAGTGGCTGCCTTGCAGGCGCTTCTGGTGCATCCACATGTACCGCACGTCGAAAGTGAGGTTGTAGCCGGTGGTGCCGGCGCAGATCACGACCATTCCGCCCTTCTTGCAGACAAAGGTCGACACGGGGAACGTGCTTTCGCCGGGGTGTTCGAACACCATGTCCACATTCACGCCCTTGCCGGTGATGTCCCAGATGGCCTTGCCAAACTTGCGCGCCTCTTTGAACCATTCTGCATATTCGGGCGTGTTGACCGTTGGCAGCTGACCCCAGCAATTGAAATCCTTGCGGTTGATGACGCCCTTGGCGCCCAGATCCATCACGAAGTCACGTTTGCTTTCGTCGCTGATGACACCGATGGCGTTGGCACCTGCCGTGTTGATCAGCTGGATCGCATAAGAGCCCAGGCCACCCGATGCCCCCCAGACCAGCACGTTCTGGCCGGGCTTCAGGTCATGGGGTTCGTGACCGAACAGCATCCGGTAGGCGGTGGCAAGTGTCAGCGTATAACAGGCGCTTTCTTCCCACGTCAGATGCTTGGGGCGCGGCATCAACTGCTGGGCCTGGACATTGGTGAACTGGGCAAAGGACCCATCTGGCGTTTCGTAGCCCCAGATGCGCTGGCTTTCCGAATACATAGGATCGCCGCCGTTGCAGTGTTCGTCGTCGCCGTCGTCCTGGTTGCAGTGGATCACCACTTCGTCCCCGACCTTCCAGCGTTTCACCTTGTCACCGACGGCCCACACGATGCCGGACGCATCGGAACCGGCGATGTGGAACGGTTGCCCGTGACCGTCGAAGGGCGAGATTGGCTTGCCCAGGCTGGCCCAGACACCATTGTAGTTCACACCGGCCGCCATAACGAGCACCAGCACCTCGTGGCTATCGAGTGTCGGCACATCGACGACTTCGAGCTGCATGGCCGTGTCGGGATCCCCGTGGCGTTCGCGGCGGATGGCCCACGCATACATCTGTTTGGGGACGTAACCCATGGGCGGGATTTCACCCATCTCGTAGAGGTCTTTTTCAGGTGCGTCGTAGGACGCGATGCCGGTGTCGAGTGCCATGTTGAGCCTCCGTGTTGAGAAGTCTGTGCCGCAGCGCAGAATCGACTGCGTTAGGGCTGAATATGGATCGATACGCAATAAAGCAACCCAGATTTCGCATTTTTTGTAATTTTATGACTTTGCGGTCGCAGCATTCACAGACGAGATGCTGTCGGCATACAGATCGTCAATCGAGTTGGCATAAAAGCGGAACAGCGCCGTCTCCTCTTGTCTGCGCCGCCACCCGGAGCCTGCGGCTTCGACCATCCCCCTGTGCTGCATGTCCTCGAACGCGCGTTGCACACGGTCGGCCAGTTCGTCATCCGTGAGTGGTGGCCGCGTGCCGCGCGTGGATGGCATTCCTGATTTCACATGGTGCACCAGGTCCACTTCTTTCAACGGCTCAGACGCCATCATGAATACGCGGGCCAACAGCGGTACAAAGGGCACTGGCATCACGTCCTGAATGCTGTCGCGCAACGTCTCCGCCAGATCGTCAAGATCGCGGTCCCGGCCAAGTGCCTTCAGGGAAACAGGTGGGCCAAACACAACCGATGCGGTGCCGAACTTGCGATAGCGACGGGTGACCCATTGCCACAAAAGCCGCAGGATCGCGGCCATGACCACCGTCATGCTGACCCCGAAACGCCGGTCGCCCCGCTGATCCGCGGCAATCAGCACCCGATCCTCCAACACGCGGTCATAGTTTATCGCCACCGGCACAAAGACCACATCGCGCTTTTGGGGATCGTAGCCTTCGACCACATAAGACAGGAGCCCCATCTTGAGCGGCATGAGTTGGCCGTTCACGCTCAGTCCGCCCTCGGGGAAAATGGCCTGCGTCACCCCGCCCTCTGTCGCCATCTGCACATAGCGGGACAGAACCTTGCGATAAAGCGCACCACGCGACTTGCGGCGAATGAAATATGCCCCCATCGATTTGATCAACCGCGACAGCGGCCACACCCGTGCCCATTCGCCAACCGCATAGCTGAGGGCCGAGGCCCGGGCGGCCAGGTAGGTGACCAGCACGTAGTCCATGTTGCTGCGGTGGTTCATCACGAAGACGACCGTGGCATCGGGATCGACGCTTTGGATTTGCTGATCGTTGTTCAGTCCGGTGCGCACATCATAAAGTGCTGTGGCCAGCCAGCGGGCCGCGCGTGCACCAAAGCTGAAATACGCAAAGGCCGAGAAGCTGGGCACGATTTCACGCGCATAACGGCGCGCCTGCTCAAACGCGACATTCTCGGGCACGTCGTGGTCTTCGGCGTGGGCCACAATGGCCTCGGTCACTTCGGGATCGTAGATCAGGCGCTGGATCATGTCATAGCGGCGCGCCAGCTTGAACGGTTCGATTGGTCGGGTCAGCCGTTCATTCAACCGCGCGACGGCCCGTTCCAACCGCCTCCGAAAGAACCAGCGCACGGACGGAAACAGAAAATGCGAGGCAAACGTCACTGCCGCGAACAGCACAATCAGCACAAAAAGCCAAAGGGGGAGTTCAACGGTCGTCATCATCGCGTGAACCCTTGCAGCCGTTATGGTGTGGGGGCAAGGGAAATGGTCTGGCGTTTCCCATCGCCCGGGCCGAAACTGCGCCAATGTATAACGGAGATTCCTTCTATACCCTGACCATGTGGGGCCAGATCGGGCTGGCCTGTGTATCGCTTTTGTTTGCCGCACTTGCCCTCGGGTTTACCCGGTTGCTGGTGCTGCGCCGCCCCCTGATCATGCGCGTGCCTGTTTGGATCGTGGCATTCATCACCTTTGTCTGGGCCTCGCCCCAAGGCTACTATACCTATTACCGCATGATCTTTGACGGCCTGCCCGCGCAATCGGTGATCAAGGCCCCGCCGCCGCCGCAAGAGCTTGTCGCCCTTCTGACATTTACCGGCCCAGCGACGTTGTCGGCGCACAGCACGGGGGTTCTGGGCTGGTTGATGTTTGCCGTCGCCATCTGGCCGCAGCGCAGAAAATGCCGCGACGCAGCGCATTGACTGCGCCAGAAAATTACCTATACCTCCGTTTACACGAAATTTTCTTACCCAGTCGATTCACGGGAGAGCACGCATGTCGCAGCCTGCACAGAAAGACCGCCCCTGGTTGATCCGCACCTATGCGGGCCACTCAACGGCATCTGCATCGAATGCGCTGTATCGGTCGAACCTGGCAAAGGGGCAGACCGGACTGTCCGTGGCTTTCGATCTGCCAACGCAGACCGGGTATGACAGCGATCATGTGCTGGCCCGTGGCGAAGTGGGCAAGGTTGGCGTGCCCGTCGCGCATCTGGGTGACATGCGCGCATTGTTTGATCAGATTCCCTTGGAACAGATGAATACATCAATGACGATCAACGCCACTGCACCGTGGCTGTTGTCACTCTATATCGCCGTGGCCGAGGAACAGGGCGCCGACGTGTCCAAATTGCAGGGCACGGTTCAAAACGATCTGATCAAGGAATACCTGAGCCGGGGCACCTATATCTGCCCGCCGAAACCGTCGTTGAAGATGATCGCGGATGTGGCTGAGTATTGCTATACCAACGTGCCGAAATGGAACCCGATGAACGTGTGTTCCTATCACCTGCAAGAAGCCGGCGCGACGCCGGAACAGGAATTGGCCTTTGCCCTTGCCACCGCCACGGCGGTACTGGACGAATTGAAGCCGCGCATTGACCCAGCCGATTTCCCGGCAGTGGTGGGCCGCATTTCCTTCTTTGTGAATGCGGGCATTCGGTTCGTGACCGAGATGTGCAAAATGCGCGCCTTTGTCGATCTGTGGGACGAGATTTGCGAGAAACGCTATGGCGTGACGGACCCAAAATTCCGCCGTTTCCGCTACGGCGTGCAGGTCAATTCGCTGGGCCTGACCGAACAGCAACCTGAAAACAACGTCTACCGTATTCTGATTGAAATGCTGGCCGTGACACTGTCGAAAAAGGCGCGCGCCCGCGCGGTGCAATTGCCTGCCTGGAACGAGGCGCTTGGCCTGCCCCGCCCCTGGGATCAGCAATGGTCGATGCGTATGCAGCAGATCATGGCCCTTGAAACGGATCTTCTGGAATTTGACGACCTGTTTGATGGCAATCCGGCTGTGGATGCCAAGGTTGAGGATCTGAAGGCCGGTGCCCGGCACGAATTGGAGAATCTTGATGCGATGGGCGGGGCCATTGCGGCCATCGACTATATGAAAGCGCAATTGGTCCAATCCAATGCGGAGCGTTTGAACCGCATCGAGAAGGGCGAAACCGTTGTGGTCGGCGTGAACAAGTATCAGGCGGGCGAGCCGTCGCCGCTGATGACCGGGGACGGCGGGATCATGGTTGTGGACCCCGCGGTGGAGCAGGAACAGATTGACCGCCTGAACGCGTGGAAAGCTGACCGGAACGATGCCGCCGTGAAAGCCGCCCTTGCCGATTTGCGCGCGGCGGCTGCGGCGGGTGAGAACGTCATGCCGGCCTCCATCGCCTGCGCGCGCGTGGGCGTGACCACCGGCGAGTGGGCCGCGCAGATGCGCGCCGTGCATGGCGAATATCGCGGCCCGACAGGGGTGTCCTCTGGCCGGTCGAACATGACCGAAGGTCTGGATGATCTACGCGACGCCGTTGACGCTGTCAGTGACCGCCTGGGGCGCCGGCTGAAGTTTCTTGTTGGCAAACCCGGGCTTGACGGACATTCCAATGGCGCGGAACAAATTGCCGTCCGAGCACGGGATTGCGGCATGGACATCGCCTATGAAGGCATTCGCCTGACGCCCGAAGAAATCGTCAACGCCGCGCGCGAAGACGACGCACACGTGGTGGGCCTGTCCATCCTGTCAGGCAGTCACATCCCTCTGGTCGAGGACCTGATGCAACGGATGCAGGCGGCCGGATTGTCCCATGTGCCTGTCATTGTCGGAGGCATCATTCCTGACGATGACGCAGACCGGTTGCGCGCCATGGGCGTGGCGCGCGTCTATACGCCCAAGGATTTCGAACTGAATACCATCATGCTGGATATCGTCACGCTGGCCGATCCAAAGGCGGTCGCCGCAGAGTAGCGCACCTGCTTTCAATGCTGATCTTATGTCTTCGACAGCCTGGCCGAGTGCGCGGGAGCAATAACCCGTGCCTGTATGTGATGTGAAACAGCGACGGTTCATTGGCATGTTCGCGGCAAGACACTAAATGCCGAAGGGTCGATTGTTGCTACTGTGGCGAGAATTGCGCAGGAAACGCAAAATCCAATTCCACCACCAGTCGAAAGAAACGCGCATAACGAGCAACGAACCGCCGCTGACACAAAATAGTGAAGCCACAGTATTGATTTTGCGGGTGTTTATCCGAATACGGTAAGAACAATTGCTAACTTGGGACAAATAAAATGGCAGTAAAACTCGACAAAATGAGCCGCAAAGAACTGGAAGCTTTGCGCGCGGATATTGACGAGGCAATCGTGCAACGACGTAAGTCAGAGAAACAGGACGCATTGGCCGCCGCGCAAAAAGCCGCCGCTGAGTTCGGGTTTTCATTGGATGAGCTGACGGGAAAGAAAGGCGGCCGCGGTACGAAATCATCAAGCGCGGAACCGAAATACATGAACCCGGAAAATCCGACACAAACCTGGACCGGCAAAGGCCGTCAGCCGAACTGGTTCAAAACGGCGATTGACGCGGGCACACCGGCGGAGCAGATGGAAATCTGAACCACATCCTGCTTTTGGAATCTGGCCGCGTTCATTTGAAAGGGACGCGGCCAGTTTCGTTTCGGTGCCTGCAGCAAACGTGCGGGCCCACCCTGCCCCGGCCATTTCGCGCGTTTTTCGCATGGCCTGTTTTTCTTTCCCCCATTTCTGTTTAAGCCAGCACGCATCATCCATCGAAAGGAGTTGACCATGACCGTTCATATCGGCGCCGCACCCGGCCAGATTGCCGAAACTGTTTTGATGCCCGGCGATCCCTATCGCGCCAAGTGGGCAGCCGAGACGTTTCTGGAGGGGGCCGAGTTGGTCAACGAAGTGCGCGGCATGCTGGGCTTTACCGGCACCTGGAAGGGCAACCGCGTCACCATTCAGGGGTCCGGCATGGGCATGCCGTCATTGTCGATCTACGCCAATGAACTGATCACGACCTATGGCGCTCAGACCTTGATCCGGATCGGATCCTGCGGCGGGATGCAGGCCCATGTCGGCATTCGCGACGTGATCATCGCCATGACGGCCAGCACCATCACCTCACCCTCGTCCAGCTTTTTCAAAGAGATCAACTTTGCCCCGTGCGCCGACTATGACCTGCTGGCGGCGGCCGTGACCGCGGCCAAGGCAAAGGGCACCGCGACCCATGTCGGCGGCATCTATTCGTCGGACGTGTTTTATGCCGAGCGGGCAGACCTTGACGAACAGATGGTCCGCCATGGCATTCTCGGGGTCGAGATGGAGGCGGCGGAACTTTACACGCTTGCCGCGCGCCACGGACGCCGCGCGCTGGCCGTCCTGACCGTGAGCGACCACCTTCAGACAGGAGAAGCGCTGCCAAGCGAGGACCGCGAAAAAACATTCGGCGACATGGTGGAGATTGCGCTGGAAGCTGCGTTCGCCTAGCACAACAAGGCGCGGTCCCAGCGCAAGCGTGCCCCGCTATTGTCGACCGTGGCTGCGGTCATAGCCGTTGGGCGGCGGGCTTTGCCAGCCATCAAGCGCACCCGGGGCGGGGGCAAAGACCTCGATCCTGAGCGGGTGACACGGTGCGACATCCGAAGAATGTTCAGACCCGCAATCCCCGCCGGGACACGCGCTGAGCGCGCCAAGCAGGTCGATTTCGGCCAGCATGTCGATGTGATCGCCGGGGCGCACGGGGCTTGCCTTCATGAAGTATTGGCCGGTGTCACGTGTAAAACCCGTGCACATGAACACGTTCATGACATCATGCACATGCATTTCAGCCTCGTGCAGGGGCAGGCCCGTGTGATCAGCAAGCGCACGGGTCAGGTTCGAGTGGCAGCAATGGTGATAATGTCCGCCCTGCAGCAGGTTGCCGGTGTAGGGGTCGCAGCGCGTTCCAATCACGTCATGCACGCCGCCACCGAAATCGTCAAACCCGTACCAATCCAGAGTATCGTGGATGATTGTGGCCATGGGGCGCAATGTCGGGAAACTGGACCAAAGCCGGTCACCTGTATCGACATGCGTGCCGTGCAGCGCGCGGGTCTTGCCGGAATAAAACCGTTCCGAAAGGTCACGCAGGTTCCAGAGGTTGAGGTCCCCGACCTGCGGTCCCTCGACCGACGAGATGCGAAAAATGTGACCGGCAGGCACTTCGAATGTCGCGGCCTCGCGCGGGGCGGCGATGGCCTCGCTGACCAGGGTCATGCCGTCGCGGGCACGGCCATAGCGGGCCATGTCAGGCGCGGGCAAAGTGTCGGGCGGATAGCAGATGATTGGCGGGATGGCGCGGCGTGCGGCCGCATCTGATGGGATGGACATGGCTCTTCCTTCTCGTGCCGCCTGCGCCATTCGCGGGCATAGACGGAGTCTTCGGTGTGCTTTCGCGCAAGTGTCGCAGCGCGGCTGGCGGCCTTGGCCTTGATGTCGCCACGGATATCGGCGCGGCGCACTTGCACGCTGCGCTGGAACGGGATGACCGGCACCATGGCTGGCCCGTCGGCAGATGGATGTCCGCGCCATCGCCGGTCCAGATTACCGGCACGTTGACAGCCACATCCAGAACGTCGCAATCAACCGCCCCGGCAAAGGCCGTGAAGGGCAACTCGAAATGGTTGAACGGGTGACGGACACTGGCCAAGCAGCCCGCAGGCAATACAACCCGCCACAGGTTCAGGACCGTCAGCGGCGTCGCCTTTTCAGAAGGCGCGCGCGGTGCATCGATCTGGGCGGGGTGGTGCATTTCGATCAGGGCCAAGGGCGTATCATCAGCATTTTGAAAGTTGAGCACGCCGGCGGCCGGGTCCGCCCTGATCGTCACGACAAGGGGCGTGCGCATGATCCACCCTTGTGCCATAGCATCCGCGACAGGTAGGCACGCGCGCACGGCAGGTGCTGGCAAGCCGTGCGCATCCGCCATGCCCATTTCGCGATCCAGAGTGCCCAACCCGTCAGGCACAAGTCTCGCCGCGGGTGCGCGGATCTTGTCCGACAGGTCGCGCGGGCAGAGAAATGTGATGTCGGTCATGCTCCCTCGCTCCGCGCAGTGTGTCGCTGCGCGGCATCAAGGACAAGCGGGTTCAGACCGTGCGCTCGACCATCATCTTCTTGATGTTCGCAATTGCTTCGGCCGGATTAAGCCCCTTGGGGCACGTTTTGGCGCAGTTCATGATCGTGTGGCACCGATACAGTTTGAACGGATCCTCAAGGTCGTCGAGCCGCTCGCCCGTCGCCTCGTCCCGGCTGTCGATGATCCAGCGATAGGCGTGCAGCAGTGCTGCCGGTCCAAGGTAGCGGTCGCCATTCCACCAGTAGCTGGGGCAGGAGGTCGAGCACGAGGCGCACATGACACATTCATACAGACCATCGAGTTTCTTGCGGTCTTCGATGGACTGCTTCCACTCTTTGGCGGGGCGGTTTGTCTTGGTTTCCAGCCACGGCATGATGCTGGCGTGCTGTGCATAGAAGTGGGTCAGGTCCGGGATCAGGTCCTTGACCACGGGCATGTGCGGCAGGGGATAGACTTTCACGTCGCCCTTCACCTCATCCATGCCGTAGATGCAGGCAAGCGTGTTGATACCATCGATGTTCATCGCGCAGGACCCACAGATCCCCTCCCGGCACGAGCGGCGGAAGGTCAGCGTCGGGTCGATCTTGTTCTTGATGTAGATCAGCGCGTCCAGCATCATCGGGCCGCAATCATCCAGATCAACGAAATAGGTGTCCACGGACGGATTTTTGCCGTCATCCGGGTTCCAGCGATAGATCTGGAACTTGCGCAGGTTGGTGGCGCCTTCGGGTTTGGGCCACGTCTTGCCCGTGGTCATGCGGGAGTTCTTGGGGAGTTTTAGCTGGACCATTGCGGTTCTCCTTTCACGCGGTGAGCAGGGCAAGCCCTGCGCGTGTGATGCAAGTTTGGGTTTCGGGGCGCTGGAGCACGGATGTGACCAGCGCGACTGTTGTTTCAGAGACACCGATCACGGCATCCTTGGCAAATTCGCCGATCTCGCGGGCGGAGGCGTTGTCGATCACGCAGTCGGTGAATGGTGTGACAGCCGCTTCGGGCACAGCCGGAAAACGGGTGACAAGCGTCTCGGCCACCGCAGCCTTGGCGCTGCGGCGGGCCACACCATCGACAGCCTCGGTGGCTTCGGCACAGGCGGTGAGCGTCAGCAGGGTTACAAGCGCGGCGGCACGGATCATGGCAATACTACCTTAGCCCGCGCGGCGTCCCGCAACCCATCAAGCCGTTTGGCGTCGGCGGGAAACAGCTTTGCCAGCTTGGTCATAAAGCCCGTGTCGCGCGACGCGGTCCAGAGCAGCATCTGGTATTCGTGATCATCCGCCATCTGCGCGCTGCGCTTATCCGTTGTCAGCTCTGCCACGTCAGCCGCGTTCTGAAAGGACGATCCCCCGCCATAGCGTTGCACCGTCCCAAGGCCAAGGTCACGTCCCGGCAAGCCCAGCCGCGCCAATGCTGTTTCGCGGTATTGCGGATCAGAGGTCCAATCGTCGTAGCACAAGGCCACAATGTCGTCGTCCTGCACACGGACCAGCATATCGCCATAGGTGCTGAGCGCGCGCGCCATCACCCGGTTGCGATCCAGCGGGCCGTAGCCTCCATTTCCCTGAATCTTGCGCAAAAGCGAGGCGGCCCAGTGCAGGAAGCTGCGGTAAATGATGACCAGCGTTTCCGGGCACGCAAACAGCGGCTTCGGGGCCGCCGGTGGCATTCTGTCTTCGTAGGACACCGCGACAAACGGTTTGTCCCCCGCCAGGTCGATCTTCTTCCATTTACCGCCGCGCCCCGCGTCGGCGCCGTTTTCGAACAGGGACAGGCTGCTGCAGGATGCAACGGGATCGCCCCCATGGCGGCAATTGTTCAGAAACAACCCGTTGCCGCCCGGGGCGTTGCGCATGATCCAGTCGATCAACGCATGATTGCCGGACCGGCGCATACCATAGATGCGCAGGACCCGCCCGGGAACGAGACCCGTGTCATCCGCGCTGTGCACCGCCTGGTCCATGCGGGCCTTAGTACACCCGCGCCTTCGGCGCGATTTTCTTGAGGTCGATGCCGCCATCATTATGGCTGGTCAACGGTTGCAGATGCACGCCACGATAGCCCAGGCTGGCCGCGTTGCCCTTGAACCAGACAAGGGAGTGCTTGCGCCAGTTCTCGTCATCGCGGTCGGGGTAATCCTCGTGCGCATGCGCGCCCCGGCTTTCCTTGCGCGCAGCCGCGGCCGTGATCGTCGCGACCGCGTTGGGCATCAGGTTCGTCAGTTCCAGCGTCTCCATCAGGTCGGAGTTCCAGACCAGCGACGTATCCGTCACTTTCAGGTCATCCAGCTTGCCAGCGACCCCTTTCATCTTCTCCTCGCCCTCGGCCAGTGTCTTGTCGGTGCGGAACACGGCGGCGTCGGCCTGCATGGTGCGCTGCATTTCCAGGCGCAGTTCGGCGGTCGGCACGTGGCCCTTGGCATAGCGCAGGCCGTCGAAGCGCGAGAACGCCGCCTCGATCGACCGTTTGCTGGGCGTTGGCACGGGGGCCGCCGGGTCCACCACATCCTTGGCGCGGATGGCGGCGGCACGACCGAACACCACAAGGTCGATCAACGAGTTGGAGCCGAGGCGGTTCGCCCCGTGGACGGACGCACAGCCTGCCTCGCCCACGGCCATCAGGCCGGGAGACACGTTGTCGGGGTTGTCCTTGGTCGGTGCCAGCACTTCGCCCCAGTAATTCGTGGGAATGCCGCCCATGTTGTAGTGAACGGTGGGCAGGACCGGAATGGGTTCCTTGGTCAGGTCCACGCCCGCAAAGATGCGTGCGCTTTCCGAGATGCCCGGCAACCGTTCAGCCAGCGTTTCGGGCGGCAGGTGGTTGAGGTGCAGGTGGATGTGATCACTGTCCGCCCCCACGCCGCGCCCTTCGCGGATTTCCATGGTCATGCAGCGGCTGACCACGTCGCGGGAGGCGAGGTCCTTGTAGGTCGGCGCGTAGCGTTCCATGAACCGCTCGCCTTCGGAATTGGTAAGGTAGCCGCCCTCGCCCCGCGCGCCTTCGGTGATCAGGCAGCCCGAGCCGTAGATGCCGGTGGGGTGGAATTGCACGAATTCCATGTCTTGCAGGGGTAGACCGGCGCGGGCCGTCATACCGCCACCGTCGCCGGTGCAGGTGTGGGCGGATGTAGCGGAGAAATACGCGCGCCCGTAGCCGCCTGTCGCCAGCACGACCATCTTGGCCGCAAAGAGGTGCATGGTGCCGTCATCGAGCTTCCAGCACAGCACGCCCTGACAGACGCCGTCATCGGACATGATCAGGTCGATGGCGAAGTATTCGATGTAGAATTCCGCGTTGTTCTTGAGCGACTGGCCGTAGAGCGTGTGCAGGATCGCGTGGCCGGTCCGGTCGGCGGCGGCGCAGGTGCGCTGCACGGGGGGGCCTTCGCCAAATTCGGTGGTGTGACCGCCAAAGGGGCGTTGGTAGATCTTGCCCTCTTCGGTGCGCGAGAACGGCACCCCGTAATGTTCAAGCTCGTACACCGCCTTGGGCGCTTCACGGGCAAGGTATTCCATCGCGTCCGTGTCACCCAGCCAATCAGAGCCCTTGACGGTGTCGTACATGTGCCACTGCCAGTTGTCCGGGCCCATGTTCGACAGCGACGCTGCAATGCCACCTTGGGCCGCGACGGTGTGCGAGCGGGTCGGGAACACCTTGGTCACGCAGGCGGTGCGCAGCCCTTGTTCGGCCATGCCAAGCGTCGCGCGCAGTCCGGCGCCGCCGGCCCCCACGACCACGACGTCATATTCATGCGTCTCGTAATCATATGCAGCCATTTCGGCCTCCTGTACGGTTCGGGCCTTGCCGCCCGGGAAATGTCAAAGCGCGATGCGTGCGATTGCAAACAAACCTGCGGCAATCATGGTGTAAGCAAAGGCCGTTGTGGCGATCAGCGTCAATTTGCCCGCCGTGCCGTGCACGTAATCCTCGATCGCGGCGTGGGCTTCGCGCATCAGATGCACAACGATGACGATCAGGGACAACGCCATCAGGATGGCCGGGATCGGGCGGCTGAAGAACGCCAGCACATCCGCATGGCCGCCACCGAGGGCAGAGGCAAACAGCAGGACCATGATGGGCACCAGCGGCACCAGCAGGATCGAGCTGACCATCATCTGCCAGTGGTGATGCGTGCCCTCGCGGCCCGAGCCGAGACCCATGGCGCGTTTGCGGTCTGTCAAATAGCGCATGTCGATCCCTCCTTAAACCGCGATCAGAACAAGAAGCGTCAGCACGGTTGCGCCGATGAACATGCCCTTGGCCATGGTCTCGGACACCGGGACCTGGACGAGATAGCCGAAGTCCCAGATGACGTGACGCAAACGGCCCAGCATGTGGTAGAAGATGCCCCACATCGCGGCGATCAGGACCAACTGACCCAAGATGCTGCGCAGGAGCCAGTCAACCGAGTTGAACGCCGCCTCGGACGTGGCAGCGGCAAGCAACCATGCCACGACCAGAACGCTTGCAAGCAGGCAACCGATGCCGGTGATCCGCACCATGATAGAGGAGATCGATGTCCATTGCGGACGGTAAATCTCAATATGCGGCGAGAGCGGGCGATTGCCCCGATTGACGTCGGCCATGGCGCTTCCTTTATCTTCGGCTGCCTCTTGATACTCCTTTTTACGCCCGTGTCACGCGCGAGGCTTTCACAATTGTTGCGGTTTTTTGGCGCATTTGCAGGATTCTGCGCAAATGTGATCACACATGAAATGCGTGTGATCACAAGTTCAGCTACTCTGCAAAATAAGTCACCTGCCTCGTGGTCTCGCGTTGCAGCTTGCGTTTGATCTGTTCGGGGTAATCTTCGAATCCCTGTGCCGTCACCACAAAGGCACCAGGTCCGGTGATCAGGTTTTCGAAGAAATAGGCCGTCAGATCGGTCTGGTCCGTCTCGATGGCGATGGCATTCACGGTGATGCCGTCATGGTCCAGATCAGGCCGTTGGGTCGCCGGTTCCACACCTTCGTTTGACACCCCGTCGCCTGACACATCAATCACCTTGCGCAGGCAATGCGCGACCGGCGCAAAAGCAGTGCGCGAAATGATCAACGCCTCGCCAATGGCGGTGGAATAATTGCGCCAGACACGCTCGTCCGCTTCGACCCTGTCGGCCAGCGCCAGCACGTCCCTGTACGTGGTGATCCGCGTCCATGGAATTGTCTGGCGCTGGCGCGACGAACCGGTCCATTGCACCAGCGCCACCTGTGCCCGCTGTTCGACAAGGGCATCCGCCACAATCCCGTCCCGCAGACCATGGGCCAATCCGTCCATCTGGATGCGGTATTCCCGGGCATCGACGGACCCGGACACGTCCACCGCCAACAGCAATGCCAGGTCGCAGGCCCGGACCGGCGCGGCCAACAAGACGATCAGGGGTACCAGGCGCCACATGCCCCGATCCTAGCGCGCAGGACCCACGGCTGCACATCACAAATGCGACGCTATTCAAGACTGTCGTATAACTGGCGCAGGTGATCTTCGAACTCGGTACACATGATGATTTCGGTGGTGCCCAGGTCGTAGAACGCATTCGCCTCGCCACAGGATTCGATGCGCACACCCAATGTGGTTGGCAGTTCAAAGTCCTCGTTCAGCGCAGCAACCTCCGCAGCCATAACTTCGGAGGTCAGCAGCGCGTGGCCGCCATCATCAAACAATATGGTGTCGCCCCGCCCGGCAATGTCGTCAAAGGCGGGGCCCCAGCTGTCCAGAGCCAGCTGGAACTCCTCGGGACAGGTGTCGGCGCGCTCTTCTGGCAGGCCGAGGTCGATGGCAAAATCCTCGCGCGCGCCGGGGTTGGCGCCATAGAACAGGCAGACGGTGTTGTAGAACCGTTGTTCATCAGGTCCGTGCACATCCCAATAGGCAACGTCGCCGGCAAAATCCGCCTCGGCCAGAAAGCCGAAGGCCGTGTCATAGGCCAGTGCCTGCGCCGCCTCTTCCTCGTAAAAGCCGTCAATCAGCAGGATGGAGGCGACGTCAGCGGCATCCTCCTCCTGTCCGAACACGGGCAATTGCAGGATATCGATCAGGGCATGACCCAGTTCGTGATAGAAAATGCCCAGCAGGTTCGCCTTGACGAAGGCTTCGCGCTCTTCATTCGCCAGGGCAGCACCGGGCAGCATCAGGGCCAGCACTACGTATCGCAACATCACATTACCTCGCACAGTGCGGGATGGCGGGTGGGGCGTCGTCGTCAGACGCGCGTCGCCCTGTCATCCCCTACAGCGGCATCAAGGCCCAGTAATCCAGATCGAGCAAGACCTCAGGCACATATTTTCCGTCCTCGCCCCGCAACCGAAAAGGTGCACCGCCCTTGGTCGCCACAAGGCGCAACCGGATCGCACCAACGCCAGGGGCCGCCGTTTCGGCCTTGTCCAACACCTCGGACCAGGCCCGAACGGTATCGCCGGCAAGGCAAGGGTTCGCATGCGCGCCCGCGTTCAGGCCAACCACCATCTGCGCATTGGCCAACCCGTTGAAAGACAGCGCCCGCGCCAACGAAATCACATGTCCGCCATAGATCAGCCGGGTGCCGTCCGGCCGCGCCGACGTGTCAAAGTGTACCTTGGCCGTGTTCTGCCACAGGCGCGTCGCCATCATGTGCTCGGCCTCTTCGACTGTCACGCCGTCAACGTGATCGATCTGCTCCCCGATCTCGTAATCGCCCCAGCGGTGCCGCTCGCCCGCAAGGTCGAAATCGTAGCTGTCGAACCGCAAGCCCTCCGGCACCACAAGTGTCCCCGCGGGGACAACCGTGTCCAGATCAGGCACGACCGTGTCCGGCGCGGGCGCGTCGACCTTGCCTTTGCGCACCATCACCCAACGGACATAATCCAATACATCTTCGCCCCGCTGATTGCGACCGGTGGTGCGGACCCAGACAACGCCGGTCTTTCCGTTGGAGTTCTGTTTGACCCCGATCACTTCGGATCGCGCGGTCAGCGTGTCGCCAGGCCAAACCGGCAACATCCAGCGGCCCTCGGCATAGCCAAGGTTCGCCACCGCGTTCAGGGACACATCAGGCACGGTTTTGCCAAAGACCGTGTGAAAGGCAATCATGTCATCCAGAGGGGATGCGGCAAGTCCGCAGGCCCGCGCAAAACTGTCCGACGAATACAATGCGTGCCGCGCCGGGTAGAGCGCGTGATAAAGCGCCCGCTCCCCACCCCCAACAGTCCGCGGCACGGCATGGGTCAGCACATCGCCGACATGGTAGTCCTCGAAAAAGCGGCCCGCATTGGTCTTGGCCATCACTGGTCTCCCAACTTGATGTCCGGGGTGTAATCGCCGGGCACCTCTTTCGTGACAGCCTGTCCGCATCGCATGGTCCCGGCGGCGTGGTCCCAGGTCTGCGTGGGTGATCCGTGCAGGTCCCAGCCCGCGTTCAGGGCGGCGGTAACTTTATGGCAAAAGGTGGACGTGTCCTCTTCGGACAAAAAACGATAGAGTTTCATACACTTACCCAGGGAACGGCCAGACACCCAGCCAATTGTGCACCATCCCGATCAACCCCAGCAGCACAACGGATCCGGCCAGAAACATCGCATCCTTGGCAAGCGTGCCTTCTGGCCCGCGCTGCCAGCCCGGTTCGGCGCTATTGATGATGCGGGCGGTCAGAACGGCCCAGACAAGCAAGCCGCCAAACATCAGGATCGAGGCAAGATCGCCGTTGACCAAAAGATGTGCCGCGGCCCAGATCGAAAAGCCGGTCAGCATCGGATGCCGCATGCCCGACACCAACTTGCCGCGCTTGGGCGCAGGGCTGAGCAGGTAGATCGCGATCAGCATAGCAAGGTTGTTGACGTGCACCATAAAGGCGGGCGGTTGCCACACGGGGATGAACTCCACGCCGCGATAGCCGATGATCATCAGCACGATGGCAGCCGCGATCGCCAGAGCCACAGCCCCCTTGCCCGGGTCGCCCATAGACGCCCGACGGGCCGGAGCCACACGTTTGAACAGATGGGCGGCCCACCACAGGGCTACACCCGCAATCAGGATGATCCAGTACATCGCTTATCCTTCCGCCATAGCCGCGATCGCATCGGCTTTGGCCAACGTCTCGCGCGCGGTCACGATGTGCAGATTTTCGACAATTCGTCCATCGACAACGGCCACGCCCTGGCCGGATGCCTCGACTTCTTCAAACGCTGCGATCTGCCGGCGGGCCAGGTCAATTTCATCTTCCGAAGGCGAAAACGCGCCATTGGCAATGTCAACCTGGGCCGGGTGGATCAGCGTTTTGCCATCAAAGCCCATATCGCGACCCTGATCGCATTCGACCTGCAATCCCGCGTCGTCCTTGAACGCATTATAGACACCATCGACGATGGCACATCCATGCGCCTTGGCAGCCAGAAGACACAGGCCCAACCCGGTTTGCAATGGCAGCCGGTCCGCCCGGAACCGGCTCTGCAACTCCTTGGCCAGATCATTGGTGCCCATGACCATGCCCTGAAGCTTGGGATGTGCTGCTATCGCAGCCGCGTTGATCATGCCCAGTGGCGTTTCCATCATCGCCCACAGCGGCATATCGCCCGTTATGGCGGCCAACGCATCCAGGTCGGCCGGGCCGTTCACCTTGGGCAACAGCACGGCGTCAGCGCCCATGGCGGCCGCCGCCTGTGCATCATCCCGGCCCCAGGCCGTGTCGAATGCGTTGATCCGCACGATATTGAACCGTGCACCATAACCGCCCTGCGCCAGTGCGTCGGCCAGCGTGGCGCGCGCGCTTTCCTTCTCTTCAAGCGACACCGCATCTTCGAGGTCAAAAATGATCGCATCGACCGGCAAACCGCGCGCCTTGTCCAGCGCACGCGGCTTGGACCCCGGAATGTAAAGAACAGAACGAAGAGGGCGGTCGAGGGCCATGGGTCGTGATCCTTGCGAGTCATAAAGTTGCGCGGAAAGGGGCATTTTTTGCCAGATAGTTCAAGCGCAATTTTCTGCGTTGCAGAAATTCGACACCGTTTCAGGCTGGACGACCCCGCATTTCTTCAAATTGCAAACACCTCCGCGCGGTGCGTTAACCATTATTCAAGCCTCCCGCCGCAGTCTTTGCCCATTCCGATGCACGGGGAGGGCCGTTTCGGCAGGGCCGCCGAACACTTCACGGATCGCGCAATCGGATCAGACATGACCCGGGGCTGCCCGGTCATCGCCGGAATTCCGGTTGGGCCAGATGACCAGTGGTGACGCCTTCCTTTGTGAAAGGCTGAACGTGATGACACGGATGATGAATGTGATGACAGCAGGTGTTCTGGCGCTTGCAGCGATGACAAATGCGGCACAGGCACAACAGGCGCGCAATTGCGGCCCGCGAGAGGTTGTGGTGGACCGATTGGCCGAAGGATATGGCGAAACGCGCCAATCCATGGGTCTGGGCGCCAACAATTCGGTGATCGAAGTGTTCGCCTCGGAAGAAAGCGGCACGTGGACGATCACGGTGACCACGCCGAATGGCATGACCTGTCTGGTCGCCAGCGGACAAGCCTACGAGACCCTGGCCGAGGCCCTGCCCGCCAAGGGCAGCGACGCCTGACGCGCGGGGCGGACGACACGTCCGCCTCACGATACGAACCGGATGCAAAGGGCGCTTTTCGAAGCGCCTTTTTTCGTGTGATGGATTGGCGCGCGCAATCGTCAGGCAGAACCCGATCCGCCCCGGACATCAACGTCGCGGGACGCGGCGAAGGGTCATGCCCCACTTTTCATCCGCGCCAAAGCCCAGCTTTTCATAAAAGCCCCGCGCATTTGCCGTGCGCCCGGTCAAGAGCATGATCTTGTAACACTCCGCGACCCACGCGGCATCGATTGCGGCCTGCATGACCTGCCGCCCGCGTCCCCTGCCGCGATGATCCGCATGGGTCACCACATTTTCGATCAGCGCATAGGGCCGTCCGCCGTGGGTCATGTTTGGCAGGATGTGCAGGGTCACCATCGCGGTCAGAACATCACCGTCGAAAGCTCCCAACACGGTGGTGCCGCTGTGGCTTGTGAGGGTGGCAAAGGCCGTGCCGTCGGCCAGGGCCTGATCCCCCGCAAGGTGACTGTAAAGACGCAGCGCATCTTGCGTGTCCTCGACCCCAAGCGGACGCACCGTCATGTCAGCCCATCCCAGATCAGCTTGGCCCCGGTCATGACAAGCAGCACATAGGTCAGCATGAAAAACGCCCGCTCGGGCATCCAGTGATGGGCCCGCACCCCAAGCCAAGCCCCGAAGAGGGCAAACGGGGCAAGCGCCAGATTTGCAACAGCCGTCTGCGCCGTGAACATCCCCAGAAAGGCGTACGGCACAAATTTGAAGATGTTGATGGCAGTAAAGATCAACACGGTGTTGGCCTGATATTCCGTCTTGGTGGGGCGCAGGGACAGCAGATAGACCGCCGCGGGTGGCCCGCCCGCATGGCTGACAAAGCTGGTGAAACCGGCAACCGTCCCGGTCAACACCCCAACCCAGGCAGGCAACGCCCGCGACGCCAGCCGAATCCATCCCTGATTGCGTCCGACCTGCCAGATCACGAAGCCGATGGATATGACCCCGATCAACACCCGGAACACATCCGGTTCGGTCCTCGAAAACAGCAGCGCGCCCAGGGCCACACCCGGCAGGCCCCCGAGAATCATCAGAACCGACACCCGCACATCCCATTTGCCCCAGTAGGGTTTCAGCGTGGACGCATCGATCAGCATCAGCAACGGCAGTACGACGCCCAACGCCATGCCCGGTTCGATGACCAGCGCCAGAATCGAGGCCGAGGCAAAGGATGCGCCGGACCCGAACCCGCCCTTGGATATTCCGGCAAACACCACTGCGGGGGCGGCTACGGCAAAAAACCACAGATCAAGGTCCATGGGCGTCCTTTCATCCAAAAAACGGCCCGTTTCCGCAGCCTTAGCGCGCAATTATGATAGACGCCAGCCGCTCGGCCTCACTACGCTGCGGTGCGGCACACTTGCGCGACGCCCTGTCACGCGCTAGGCACCGCGCCAGCAAAAACCCGAAATGCGGAGATTTTCACCCATGGCCAGACCCAAGATTGCCCTGATCGGCGCCGGTCAGATCGGCGGCACGCTTGCCCACCTCGCAGCTTTGAAAGAGCTGGGCGACGTGATCCTGTTCGACATCGCCGAAGGCACCCCCGAGGGCAAAGCCCTCGACATCGCGGAATCCGGCCCCTCCGAAGGGTTCGATGCCAAGCTGAAAGGCACGCAGTCCTATGCCGATATCGCGGGCGCCGATGTGTGCATCGTGACCGCGGGTGTGCCGCGCAAGCCGGGCATGAGCCGCGATGACCTTCTGGGCATCAACCTCAAGGTCATGAAATCCGTGGGCGAAGGCATTGCCGCCAACGCGCCTGACGCCTTTGTCATCTGCATCACCAACCCGCTCGATGCGATGGTGTGGGCGCTGCAGAAGTTTTCGGGCCTCCCCGCGAACAAGGTCTGCGGCATGGCAGGTGTGCTGGACAGCGCCCGCTTCCGCCACTTCCTGGCGGATGAATTCGACGTGTCGATGAAAGACGTCACCGCCTTTGTTCTGGGCGGTCACGGCGACACGATGGTGCCGTCGGTCCGCTATTCGACAGTTGCAGGCATCCCCCTGCCCGATCTGGTCAAGATGGGCTGGACCACGCAAGAGAAGCTGGACGCCATCGTGCAGCGTACCCGTGACGGCGGCGCCGAGATCGTGGGCCTGCTGAAGACCGGTTCCGCCTTCTACGCCCCTGCCACTGCGGGCATCGAGATGGCCGAAGCCTATCTCAAGGACCAAAAACGCGTTCTGCCCTGTGCCGCACATTGTGACGGCGAATTCGGCCTGAAAAGCATGTATGTCGGTGTCCCCACCGTGATCGGTGCGGGCGGCATCGAGCGGATCGTGAACATCAAGCTCAACAAGGAAGAACAAGAGATGTTCGACACCTCCGTCAAAGCGGTCCAGGGTCTGATGGAGGCCTGCAAGGGCATCGACGAAAGCCTCGCGTAAACCTGCCACAAGTGTGAATTTAGGGGTCGGGTGCCATCGCATCCGGCCCCTTTTATGTTTATATGGTTCACATGCCCCAGTCGCGCCCCATAGAACGAAAACTGACCACGGTTCTGGCGGCCGATGCGGCCAATTATTCCGGCAGGATGAGCCTGGACGAAGAAGGCACCGTACGGGCCCTGCGCGCGTCCCGTGCGATCATCGACGCCGCGATTGCCGAGTGCGGCGGGCGGATCGCCAATACGTCCGGGGACGGGCTGATTGCGGACATCCCGTCTGTTGTCGGTGCCGTCCGCTGCGGGGTGTCGATCCAACGTACGCTGAATGACCGGCCTGATCTGCTGCCCTTCCGGCTGGGCATCCATCTGGGCGACGTAATTGTCGAAGGCACGGATTTGCTGGGCGACGGTGTCAACCTGGCCGCCCGGTTGCAAGAAATGGCCGATGTGGGCGGTATCCTGATTTCGCAACAGGTCTACGACCACGCCCGCGGCAAGCTGGGCACTGTTGAGCTGCGCCCCTTGGGCCCCGCAACCCCCAAGCACCTTGCCGAAGAGGTGGGTGTATATGCCGTCGTCGCAGAGGGCATCACGCCGCCGCGCTTGCTGGACAATTTGGGGCCGAAAGTCGGACCGATCAGCGCGCAGCTTCCCGATGATGACGCCGGGGACAGCGCCCATGCCCGGTTCAAGACGGACCGCAATCGCATCCTGGGCGCCTTTGGTGCAATTCTGATCGTGGATGTGGCCGCCGGTTTGCCGTTCTACATCACGGTCCTGCCGGAGGTCGGACTTCTGTACGTGCTGTACCGAAAGTGGCGTGCCTATCGCAGCGAACGCGCCGCACCCGCCGCCCCCTAGACGTCGATCACGTCCCGCAGCCACGGATTGCGCCGCACCACATCTGCATCAAAACCCGCAGGCATCAGGTCTGGCATGGCCGCGCCAACGCGTGCTGCGGGGTCGAAGGCAATGGTGTGCGACAGGCCAAACCGCACAAGGCGTGCGTGCCTGTCCGGTGTGAGCGCAAACAGGTCCCGATGCGCCGCGCGCGCCTCTGCCATCGTCGCGCAACGCTCAAGCAACCAGGCCACCTGGGCCGCGCGATGCGGTTGCAATATCTGCGCCTGGACCTCGGGTGTGGTTTGGGCGTACCGCAGGACCTTCATGACCCAATGCACCGGCGTCAGCCCGTCAAAATGCAACAGCACCGCACTGGTCGACACCCGCTTGGCCGCGCGCCGTTGCCGTCCTTCGGACCCGGTGCGCGTGGCGGTGTGGACGCCCAACCGCAGCCCTGCGCCAACCCGCACGCCGCTCTTTCCGGCACCGTGGGAATACTGGCCGCGTTTCATCATCCGCGCAAACGGACCAAATGCAGCGTCGCACGCGGCCGCGCTCAAATCCGATGTGGCACGAAATGACCCGTCAAACAGCCCCGCTTGCACGCCGTCCGGAAACACCCGCTCGAGGACTGGCAGGTTCACCTCCGTCATCGGATCATCATGGGTCGCCAGTTCGGCCGCCAGCGTCCCCTCCTGCCAGATAAACTCATCCGCGTCGATGTGGAACAGCCACTCCAGATCACAGCGGTTCTGCGCGAAATTTGCGTTGATCGTCTGGCGCCGCATCTGCGACGGGGGGCGCCCCTTGGTCGGGCGGCGTTCGGTCCAATAAGCATCATCGCAAAGCTGGACATGACATCCCGGGATCGCGGCCAGTGACGCGGCCGCCGGGTCCTCCGGGTCGTCCAGAAAGACAAAAACGGCCGCCGCGCCGGTCGCCAAATGCCACTGCACATTCGCAGTCACCAGAGCGCCGGGTTCATTGGCTGTCATAACCACGCCCCAACGCGGGTCATTTTCCTTATGTTTTACGGAAAATTGCGACATTGCTGCATTGATTCCTTTCCAAATTCCTAATTGTGATCACACGATTTCAACGTGTGATCACAAATGTCGGAAATCTGCCCGTAAACCCCTGCTGCGACATATTTTCCGTTTACGCGCTGTTCAGTGTTGGTCGAATAGGCCCAACGTTGACGTATCTATACGGGATCAAACCGCCATGAACATCCATGAATACCAGGCCAAAGCCCTTCTGCGCAGCTACGGGGCTCCGGTCTCGGACGGGCGCGTTGTCCTGCGAGCTGAGGACGCCAAGACAGCCGCAGGCGCATTGGACGGTCCGCTGTGGGTGGTCAAGGCACAGATCCACGCCGGTGGCCGCGGCAAAGGCAGCTTCAAAGAAGCAGATGCAGGCGACAAGGGCGGCGTGCGCCTAACCAAGTCGGTTGAGGAAGCCGCCGAAGAGGCCAAGAAGATGCTGGGCCGCACCCTTGTGACGCACCAGACCGGTCCAGCCGGCAAGCAGGTCAACCGCATCTACATCGAAGACGGCTCGGGCATCGAGACCGAGATGTATCTCGCCCTTCTGGTCGACCGTGCGACCAGCCGCGTGTCCTTTGTCTGCTCGACCGAGGGTGGCATGGATATCGAAGAGGTCGCCGCCGAAACCCCGGAGAAAATCCTCAGCTTCAGCGTCGATCCTGCCACGGGATACCAGGCCTACCATGGTCGCCGCATCGCCTTCATGCTGGGTCTGGAAGGCAAGCAGGTCAAGCAATGCGTGGGCCTGATGGGTCTGCTCTACAAGGCGTTCATGGAAAAAGACATGGAGATGCTCGAGATCAACCCGTTGATCGTGACCGATGGCGGCGACCTGAAAGTGCTGGATGCCAAGGTCAGCTTTGACGGCAACGCAATCTACCGCCATGCCGACATCAACGAATTGCGCGACGAGACCGAGGAAGACCCCAAGGAACTCGCCGCGTCCAAGTACGACCTGAACTACATCGCGCTGGATGGCGAGATTGGCTGCATGGTGAACGGCGCGGGCCTGGCCATGGCGACCATGGACATCATCAAGCTGTACGGTGCCGAGCCTGCCAACTTCCTGGATGTGGGCGGTGGCGCCACCAAGGAAAAGGTGACCGAGGCGTTCAAGATCATCACCTCGGACCCCAACGTCAAAGGGATCCTCGTCAACATCTTTGGCGGTATCATGCGCTGCGACGTGATTGCCGAAGGCGTGGTGGCAGCGGTCAAGGAAGTGGGATTGCAAGTGCCGCTGGTGGTTCGGCTTGAGGGCACAAACGTCCAGCAGGGCAAGGACATCATCAACAACTCCGGCCTTGACGTGATTGCCGCCGACGACCTCAAGGACGGCGCCCAGAAGATCGTGACAGCGGTCAAGGGTTGACGCAATGATCCGCGCCGGATTGATCTTCGCAGTTGTTTCAACACTTGCGGCCTGCAGCGCTGAGCGCAGGCCTGATGTCCCTGTCGGGGAAAACTTCCCCCCGGTTGGTTTGGCAAGCAGCGCCGTCTGGCTGGAAAACCGAAAGGCGCTTGCGCCGGCTGCGCGACTAGGCGCAGAGCAGGCAAGGCAGGCGTCCGTCCCCGACGCAAGGCTGAACGCTCCTTCCGCGCGCGCATCAGCCGCAGTTGCCGTGCCTGAACGCGCCGCACCCACCAGTACGATTGATCGGGCGCGCATGGCTTTTGCGGACATTTGCGTGGCATCTATGTCCGACGTGAACCGGTTGGGTCAACGGGCGCGACGTGTCAACTTGCGCGATTTTGGGGCACCCGTGCGTTCCCTCGATACGGATGCCAACGAAGATTACACGTTGGGCGGCGCTCGGCGCGACGGTGTCGGCATCATCACGACCGTGAATTTTGGGCGCAGCCAGACAACGCAATGCGTGGTTTCCGTCTTTCGCGAGGACAACAGCGCCGCAGCTCAGGCGATGGTCGATACGATTGCCGCAGCCGGGTTTGGCCTGACGCCAATTTCGGCCCGCAACCGCGCCCAGCAAAGCTGGTCCATCAGCGGCGCACCGGCGGGTACGACAGTAAATGTCAGTTCGCGATCAAGCAGAAGCGTTGGAGTTTGGATCGCATGGCCTTAAGGGCACTACATATCATTGGCCTGTTTCTTTGGTCCGGTTCTGCCATGGCGCATCCCGCGATTGATGCGTTCACCACCTGGTGCTTCAAGGCAGGCCAAACGCCTGCGCGGGCACTGGCCAACATGCAGGACACCGCAGGCAACCCCCTGCCCTTTGACCTGACCTTTTGGGATACGTCCCTCAAACCCGCGCCCGATGCTCCGGCCCATGCCGAGCGCCGATGCGAGGTGGCGTTCGATGGCGACCACGTGCGCGATGCCGTCAACGCCGTGCAGTCCAAGATGGCGACACCGCCCGTCTTCGGCACACCAATCCCCCTGCCCGCACCCTACGCGGCCGAACCCGGTACAGCCTATATCGAAGGCCGCGAATTGTTGCGCGGCCGCGTGGCGGTTGTGCATATCGGGCGGCGCGGGACGCGCACCTTTATCGGGGTGGACCGCCTGCCCGCAGGGATGGGGTTGCCGGAGTGACCAAGGTCTATTGCGAAATGATCAACCTGGCGCAGGCGCAATCACGGCGCGACCTGATGGCCCCGCAATTGCAGGCCGCACGCGTTGAACCCTACGTGCACCCTGCCTTTGACCACCGCCAAGACACGCGCGGCGACATCGACCGCCTGTCGCGCGCCTTCGGGGCCTGGGGTGTGTTCAAGCGGCAGGACCGCGCAATCACGATCAGCCATGCACAGGTGTGGCAACGCTTTGTCGACAGCGGTGCCAGCCATTGCCTCGTGATCGAGGATGACGTGTATCTCTCGCATGACCTGGGCCAATGGCTTTACGATCTGTGCTGGTGGCCGGAGAGCGCGCATATCGTCAAGCTGGAACGCTGGCGCAGCGAAACCCTCAAGGTGCTGATGCGCCCCGGTCACGAACATCTCGGTCGCGAGGTGCGCCAGGTCCTGTCCCGTCACACCGGGGCGGCCGGGTACATGCTGACCCGTCATGCGGCCAAAGTGTTGCTGGACCAGCAGCCGTACAAGCTGACGGTTGATCAATTGCTGTTCAACCTCAACGCCTCGCGCGTGGCCCGCAAGCTGGGTGTGGCCCAGGTCACGCCAGCGCTTGTCGTGCAGGGCAACGAACCGCATGACCACGCCGCGCACAACGACGTGCGCAGCCGCCCGACCGGGTGGCAGTTGCGTCGTCAGAAGCTGCAGCGCGCTTATTATGAAATCGCCTATCCGCTTTCAACTTTCTTCGCCGTCGCGCGCGGGCATGCCCGCCTCGACCCCGTCCCCTTCGCCGAAACAACCCTCTCGCCGCAGACCCATGGCGTCTGCGCCTGACCAACCAAGGAAAAGCTTCATGGCCGTACTTATTGATGAAAACACCAAGGTGATTTGCCAGGGCCTCACCGGCTCGCAAGGCACATTCCATACCGAACAGGCCATCGCCTATGGAACCAAGATGGTGGGCGGGGTCACCCCGGGCAAAGGCGGGATGACGCATCTGGACCTGCCCGTCTTCAACTCGGTGCACGAAGCCATGGACGTGACCGAAGCCAACGCCAGCGTGATCTACGTGCCGCCGCCCTTCGCCGCGGATTCGATCCTTGAGGCCATCGACGCCGAGATGCCCCTGATCGTCTGCATCACCGAAGGCATTCCCGTGCTCGACATGATGAAGGTGCAGCGCGCCCTGGAAGGGTCGAAATCGCGCCTGATCGGCCCCAACTGCCCCGGTGTCATCACGCCTGACGCCTGCAAGATCGGCATCATGCCCGGCCACATTCACAAGCGCGGGAGCGTGGGTGTCGTAAGTCGTTCGGGCACGCTTACTTACGAGGCTGTGAAACAGACTACGGATATGGGCCTGGGCCAGTCGAGCGCGGTGGGCATCGGCGGTGACCCCATCAAGGGGACCGAGCATATCGACGTGCTGGAAATGTTTCTGGCCGATGACGAAACGACAAGCATCATCATGATCGGCGAAATTGGCGGTTCTGCGGAAGAAGATGCCGCCCAGTTTCTGGCAGATGAGAAGAAGGCGGGCCGCTGGAAGCCCACCGCCGGTTTCATCGCGGGCCGCACCGCCCCTCCGGGCCGGCGCATGGGCCACGCGGGCGCGATTGTTGCGGGCGGCAAAGGTGGTGCCGAGGACAAGATCGAAGCGATGCGGGCCGCAGGGATTGTGGTGGCCGACAGCCCGGCAACGCTGGGTGAGGCGGTGATGGAGGCGATTAAAGGCTAGGGTATGCTGCGACGCTTGGCATCAAAACTGAGGGCATACACGCGCCGCGGGGTGGGCAGTATGCCCGCCCCGGGGGGGCGGTGCGGGCATGCCCGGCGGTGCCGGCGTTCAGTGTCTTTTGCTGTTTTGTTTTTGAGTTTGAGTTTGAGTTTGAACAATGCACAAGCCTGGGCCGAGTTCGAAGGAACTGGAACCATAACGGAACAATCATTGCGTATTTGCCTACTCATGCAGGACGACTTTGCGACGGCGCGCGCAGCACTGCTGGCCTTGGGTTGGGATTATCCCAGCACAGCACCGGAGAAAGCGATCTTTTGGAAAGAAGCTTATGGTTTTGACTTGGGTCCGAGACAGGTCGTGCATTCGGATAAGAGCTTTCCCGGCATTATTATGGACGGGCAGAATTGGTATACAATCCAAATGAACTTCTTGGAAAACGTCAGTGAAAGATATGGCGTTTTGGAATGCACCCTCAAAACCACGGAAGCATTGGACGTTAAGTCATTTGCCAAAATGTTATCACCAGACGTCATCACCATTTACGAAGATGCCCAGCGGATCGCCGTAGACTTTGGGCTTTCAAGCATGACTGCGTTTTTTGAGACGACAAGAACTACAGGCGGTTTGACAATAAACACGACTGCAAATTCCCCAAGGGAGATACTGCAATGACCGACCAATCCTCCAACGACCAGTTCCATGCCTCGTCCTTCATGCAGGGGCACAACGCCGAATACCTCGAACAGATGTACGCCCGCTATGCCAACGATCCTGCGGCGGTCGATGAAAGCTGGCAGGCGTTCTTCAAGGCGATGGGGGATGATGAGGTCAGCGTGAAACGCGAAGCCGAGGGGCCGTCCTGGGCGCGCACCGACTGGCCACCGCAACCGGGCGATGATCTGACCGCGGCCCTGACGGGCGAGTGGGCGCCCGAAGCTGAGGTTAAAGGCGCGGGAGACAAGATCAAGGCCAAGGCCGCCGAGAAAGGCGTCGAGGTCAGCGATGACCAGATCAAGCGCGCCGTCCTCGACAGCATCCGCGCGCTCATGCTGATCCGGGCCTATCGCATCCGGGGCCACCTCGTGGCCGATCTTGACCCGCTGGGCATGCGCGACCAGACCCCGCATCCCGAACTTGATCCCAAATCCTACGGCTTTACCGAGGCCGACATGGACCGGCCCATTTTTATCGACCAGGTGCTGGGCCTGGATGTCGCCTCCATGCGCGAGATCATCGAGATCGTGAAGCGCACCTATTGCGGCACCTTTGCGCTGCAGTACATGCACATCTCGAACCCCGAGGAAGCCAGCTGGCTCAAGGAACGGATCGAGGGGCTGGGCAAGGAAATCCAGTTCACCCGCGAAGGGCGCAAGGCGATCCTGAACAAGATGGTCGAGGCCGAGGGCTTCGAGAAATTCCTGCACGTCAAATACATGGGCACCAAGCGGTTCGGCCTGGATGGCGGCGAAAGCCTGATCCCCGCGATGGAGCAGATCATCAAGCGCGGCGGCGCGCTGGGGGTCAAGGACATCGTGATCGGCATGCCCCACCGGGGGCGCCTGTCCGTCCTCGCCAACGTGATGGCCAAACCCTACAAGGCGATCTTCAACGAATTCCAGGGCGGCAGCTTCAAACCCGAGGACGTCGATGGCTCGGGCGACGTGAAATACCACCTGGGCGCGTCGAGCGACCGCGAATTTGACGGCAACACGGTACACTTATCGCTGACCGCCAACCCCTCCCACCTCGAAGCGGTGAACCCCGTTGTTCTGGGCAAGGCGCGCGCCAAGCAGGACCAGAACAACGACCGCGAACGCACGACGGTGATGCCGATCCTGCTGCACGGTGACGCGGCCTTTGCCGGGCAGGGCGTCGTGGCCGAATGCTTTGCCCTGTCGGGCCTGCGTGGTCACAAGACGGGTGGCACCATGCACCTGGTCGTCAACAACCAAATCGGGTTCACGACGGCGCCGCACTTCTCGCGCTCCTCCCCCTATCCTACCGACAACGCGCTGGTGGTCGAGGCCCCGATCTTTCACGTCAACGGCGACGATCCCGAGGCTGTGGTCCACGCCGCCAAGGTCGCGACCGAGTTCCGCCAGAAGTTCCACAAGGACGTCGTCATCGACATCTTCTGCTACCGCCGGTTCGGCCATAACGAGGGCGACGAGCCCATGTTCACCAACCCGGTGATGTACAAGAAGATCAAGAAGCACAAAACGACCCTCACGCTCTATACCGAACGGCTGGTCAAGGACGGCCTGATCCCCGAGGGCGAGATCGAGGACATGAAGGCCGCCTTCCAGGCCCGCATGAACGACGAATTCGAAGCGGGCAAGGAATACAGGCCGAACAAGGCCGACTGGCTGGACGGCAAGTGGTCCCACCTCGACAAGAACAAGGAAGACTACCAGCGCGGCAAGACCGCCATCGCGCCGGGCACACTGGCCGACGTGGGCAAGGCGCTGACCACTGCGCCGGAAGGCTTTCCCATGCACAAGACCGTGGGCCGCCTGATCGACGCCAAGAAGGCGATGTTCGACAGCGGCGAAGGGTTTGACTGGGCCACGGGCGAGGCGCTGGCCTTTGGCTCGCTGCTGACCGAAGGCTTTCCGGTGCGTCTGGCCGGACAGGACAGCACGCGCGGCACGTTCAGCCAACGGCACTCCGGTTTCGTGAACCAGGAGACCGAGGAACGGTACTATCCGCTCAACAACATCCGCGCCGGGCAGGCCCAGTACGAGGCCATCGATTCGATGCTGTCGGAATACGCGGTACTGGGGTTCGAATACGGCTACTCCATGGCCGAACCCAACGCGTTGACACTGTGGGAAGCACAGTTCGGCGATTTCGCCAACGGCGCGCAGATCATGTTCGACCAGTTCATTTCGTCAGGCGAAAGCAAATGGCTGCGCATGTCCGGCCTGACTGTCCTGTTGCCGCACGGGTTCGAAGGCCAAGGCCCCGAACACTCGTCAGCCCGGCTGGAACGGTTCCTGCAAATGTGCGGGCAGGACAACTGGATCGTCGCCAACTGCACGACGCCGGCGAACTATTTCCACATCCTGCGCCGCCAGATCCACCGCGACTTCCGCAAGCCGCTGATCCTGATGACGCCCAAGTCGCTGTTGCGGCACAAGCTGGCCGTGTCGAAGGCCGAAGAGTTCACCACAGGGTCGTCTTTCCACCGCGTACTGTGGGATGACGCCGAACAGGGCAATTCGGACACCAGGCTGGTCAAGGATGACAAGATCAAGCGCGTCGTCATGTGCTCGGGCAAGGTCTATTACGACCTGCTGGAAGAACGCGACGCCCGCGGGATCGATGACATCTACATCATGCGGATCGAACAATATTATCCGTTCCCGGCCATCAGCCTTGTCAAGGAACTGGAACGGTTCAAGAAGGCCGAAATGGTCTGGTGCCAGGAAGAGCCCAAGAACCAGGGCGCATGGACATTCATCGAACCCAACATCGAATGGGTGCTGACCCGGATCAAGGCCAAGCACCAACGCCCCGCCTATGTGGGCCGCGCGACATCGGCCAGCCCCGCCACGGGTCTCGCCAGCCAGCACAAAGCACAACAATCAGCACTCGTGAACGACGCGCTGACCATCGAAGGATAAGACCATGACCACCGAAGTCCGCGTGCCGACCCTCGGCGAAAGCGTCACCGAAGCCACCGTTGCCACCTGGTTCAAGAAACCGGGCGACGCGGTCGAGGTGGACGAAATGCTATGCGAGCTGGAAACCGACAAGGTAACGGTCGAGGTTCCTTCACCCGCCGCCGGCACCCTGGCCGATATCGTTGCCGCCGAAGGTGAAACCGTAGGTGTCGACGCGCTGCTCGCCAATATCTCGGAAGGCGCGTCAGCCGCCAAATCCGACGACGCCCCCAAGGCAGAACCCAAAGCCGACGCGCCCGCCGCCGACGCCCCGGCCGCAGGCGGCGACAGCGTCGATGTCATGGTCCCCACCCTGGGCGAAAGCGTGACCGAAGCGACCGTCAGCACATGGTTCAAGGCCGTCGGCGACAGCGTCGCGCAGGATGAAATGCTGTGCGAGCTGGAAACCGACAAGGTCAGCGTGGAAGTGCCCGCGCCAGCCGCTGGCGTGTTGACGGAAATCACTGCCCCCGAAGGCACCACGGTCGACGCCTCGGCCAAGCTGGCGGTGATCTCGTCCTCCGGGTCGGGCGCGGCCCCGGCCACCACAGAAGGCAACCCTGAGCCCACCAGCAACTACCAGACCCCTGCCGCAGGCACGGACGGTCAGCGCAGCGATGTCGAAAACGCACCCTCCGCCCAGAAGGCGATGGCCGAAGCCGGGATCAGCGCAGATCAGGTAACCGGCACGGGCCGCGATGGCCGCGTGATGAAAGAGGATGTCGCCAAGGCCGTGGCCGCCGCCGCCTCCGCCCCCGCGCCTGCCCCGGCTGCCGCACCCCGCGCGCCCGTGGCCGCGGACGATGCCGCGCGCGAGGAACGGGTGAAGATGACCCGCCTGCGCCAGACCATCGCCAAGCGCCTGAAGGACAGCCAGAACACCGCCGCCATGCTCACCACCTATAACGAGGTCGACATGACCGAGGTGATGGCCCTGCGCAACGAATACAAGGACCTGTTCCTGAAGAAACACGGGGTCAAGCTGGGCTTCATGTCCTTCTTCACCAAGGCGTGCTGCCACGCGCTGCGCGAGGTGCCCGAGGTGAACGCCGAGATTGACGGCACCGACATCGTCTACAAGAACTTCGTCCATATGGGCATTGCCGCCGGCACGCCAACGGGCCTGGTGGTGCCGGTGATCCGCGACGCGGATGCCATGTCCTTCCACGCCATCGAACAGGCCATCGCCGAAAAGGGCGCCCGCGCCCGCGACGGCAAGCTGAGCATGGCCGAAATGCAGGGCGGCACATTCACCATCTCGAATGGCGGCGTCTACGGCTCGCTCATGTCCTCGCCCATCCTGAACCCACCGCAATCGGGTATTCTGGGCATGCACAAGATCCAGGATCGTCCCATGGCGATAGGTGGTGAAGTCGTGATCCGGCCCATGATGTACCTGGCGCTCTCCTATGATCACCGGATCGTGGACGGCAAGGGGGCGGTGACGTTCCTTGTCCGGGTCAAGGAAGCGCTGGAAGATCCACGGCGGTTGTTGATGGATTTGTAGTCCGATGTCACTGCGCCTGGCCCTTTTGAAGATCCCGGTATCCGATCTGGCAAGGTCTGTCCCCTTCTACGAGACCGTGTTGGGACAGCCTGCCGCGTTCGTGGCGGCAGAGTTCGGCTGGGCACAGTTCCACCACCCCGAACCCGGCCTCGCCCTTTACGTTCCAGGACAGGGCGGCGGCGACAGGACACCCGGAGGGTCGGTGGATTTCCACCTAAGCGCACAGGACATCGACGCATTGCGTGACAGGATTGCGGCGATAGCTGACACAGCACGCATTCACGAGAATGCGGACGGGTCCCGCAGCCTTGAGTTCAAAGACCCAGACGGCAATGACATCAAGATCATGGGAGCATCACAATGACACCCGAACTCACCTACCTCACATACGCCGTGATCCTCCTGATCGCCCACGTTCTCATCCAGGCGACCCTGTCGGACCTGTCCAAAGGCATCGGCTGGGCGCTCGGCCCGCAGGACGAAAAGCGCGATCAGAACGCCGTTGCCGCGCGGATCGAACGCGCGCTCTGGAACTACGTCACCTACTTCCCCGCCTTCGCAGCAATCGCACTGGCGCTCACCCTCACCAACCTCAACACCGAAACCACGGCGCTCGGTGCCGCGCTTTGGTTCTGGGCGCGCGTTGTCTACGTCCCGGCCTACGCCTCGGGCATCCCCCTCGTCCGCTCTGTTGCATGGATCGCCTCGATGGTCGGCCTGGTGATCATGGTGCTGGGGATGTTTGGCACGCCGCCCGACCCCGTATTGCTGCAACCGGCCGACGGATGACCCTGACAGCCGCATATACCCGCGCCATTGCCGCACGACGCGCCTTTGCCCTGCCCGGCTATCCAACGCTGGCGCAGGCGGGGTTCGATGGCGACTACGTCTCGCCCATCCAGATGACGTCCGGCAACCTGACCGGCCCGCTTCTGATGTCCAAGGACTGGCTTGACGCGCCCTCTGCCGCGGCGCACGAACACCAGCTGAAACGCACCGGTTACCTGCCGCACATCCCCTACAACAAGGTGATCGACCGGGTCCTGAACCTGCTGAACCTCACCCGCGCCGACATCTACATCACGCCCATCTTCCACCTGCTGACGCCGAAACGGTCCAGCGCGATCCCGGCTGCCCATGCGCGCGCCAGTTTTGACGCCATCGGCAGGCACGAACTCCTGGGCCGCCGCCCCGTGGCCTTGGGCACCGACAGCGCGCGGGTACTGCGCCATTTCCGCATCGACCATGTCACCGCCCCGCACCCCTCGGCCCGCATCGGCAGTTACGACCTGCGCGCCGCCCAGATCGCAGAGGTGGTGCAAGCCGCATGACACCAGAACTCACCGCCCTCGCACTCGCCGCCTTGCTGCAAGTGGTCCAGTTCGCGCTGATGGCCGTTCCGACAAATCTGGAACTGTCACCGGGCAAGACGCTGTCGCCGCGCGACCGCAAGCGCCTGGGCGGAGACATCCAGGACCAGGTGTCAGACAAAACCGCCCGCCTGATCCGCGCCTGGGAAAACCACTTCGAAAGCCTCGCGCTCTTCACCATCGCCGTCGTCGTGGTCACGCTGGCCGAGGCGAACACCGGCTTCACCGCCGCCTGTGCCTGGGCCTATCTGATCGCCCGCATCCTCTACATCCCCGCATACTATCTCGGCCTGACCCCATGGCGGTCGCTGATCTGGCTGGTGGGGTTCCTTGCGGCACCCGCAATGCTCATCGCAACTCTGATCCCATCTTCTGGCTGAAAATACTTCGGGGGTCTGGGGGCTGGCCCCCAGTTCCGTACACTCAAAAAGGACCGAACCCATGGCTTCTTACGACGTAATCATCATCGGCTCCGGCCCGGGCGGCTATGTCTGCGCGATCCGCTGCGCGCAGCTGGGCCTGAAAACGGCCTGTGTCGAGGGGCGCGAGACGCTGGGCGGCACCTGCCTGAACGTGGGCTGCATTCCGTCCAAGGCGCTCTTGCACGCGTCTCACATGCTGCACGAAGCCGAACACAACTTTGCCGCCATGGGTCTCAAGGGCAAACGCCCGTCGGTCGATTGGAAGCAGATGCTGCAATACAAGGCCGACACCATTGGACAGAACACCAAGGGCGTCGAGTTTCTGTTCAAGAAGAACAAGATCGACTGGCTCAAGGGCTGGGGCTCCATCCCCGAGGCCGGCAAGGTCAAGGTCGGAGACGAGGTGCACGAGGCGAAAAACATCATCATCGCATCGGGGTCGGATGTCGCTACCCTGCCCGGTGTCGAGATTGACGAGAAGATCGTCGTGTCCTCGACCGGCGCGCTGGACCTGGGCAAGATCCCCAAGAAAATGGTCGTGATCGGCGCGGGCGTGATCGGGTTGGAACTTGGGTCGGTCTACAGCCGTCTTGGATCAGAGGTTGAAGTGATCGAATTCCTTGACGCCGTCACACCGGGCATGGACGCCGAAGTGCAGCGCCAATTCCAGAAGATCATGACCAAGCAGGGCCTCAGCTTCACCATGGGCGCCGCAGTGCAATCGGTCGAGACAACCAAGGCCAAGGCCAAGGTCACCTATACGCTGCGCAAGGATGACAGCGAGCACGTCGTGGATGCGGATGTGGTCCTCGTCGCCACCGGGCGCAAACCCTATACCGACGGGCTGGGCCTTGATGCGCTTGGGATCAAGATGACCGACCGTGGCCAGATCGCCGTAGACGCCCATTGGCAAACGAACATCCCCGGCATCTACGCCATCGGCGACGTGATCGAGGGCCCAATGCTGGCCCACAAGGCCGAGGACGAGGGCATGGCCGCCGCCGAACAGGTCGCGGGCAAGCATGGGCACGTGAACTATGGCGTTATCCCCGGCGTGATCTATACACATCCCGAGGTCGCCAATGTCGGCAAGACCGAAGAACAGCTGAAGGATGAGGGCCGCGCGTACAAGGCGGGCAAGTTCAGCTTCATGGGCAATGGTCGGGCAAAGGCGAACTTTGCCGCCGACGGCTTCGTCAAGATCCTCGCCGATGCCGAAACCGACCGTATCCTGGGCGCACATATCATCGGGCCCAGCGCGGGTGACCTGATCCACGAGGTCTGCGTCGCGATGGAATTCGGCGCCTCTGCCGAAGACCTGGCCCTGACCTGCCACGCACACCCCACCTATTCCGAAGCGGTGCGCGAGGCGGCGCTTGCCTGCGGTTTGGGGCCGATTCACAGCTAAGGCACGACCAGACACCCCTGAATTGCCCGGCGAACGGCTGCGACCGCTCGGCCGGGCTTTTTTGGTCCACAGACCCACACCTGCGTCCACGCCCCATCGCAAACAGCGCCAAAGCAGCACATTCCCGCCGATCCGGACCATACGGAGGGGAACAATTCTGCCGAGCACTACGTTCTTGTCCGGGGGGTGCCCCGCAGGTCATTGTCTTTGGCCACATCCGCACCCTTTGATAACCGGGCCAGCTTTGGCCCAGGACGCATTAGGAACGACAAAAGGACAGCACCATGGATCGTCGCAGCACTTTGAAACTGATCGGGGGCGCCGCCGCCCTTGCAACCCTTGCCGCCTGCGCACAGCCGCAAGACCCCGATATCGTGGACATCGCCGCGGGCGATCCGAATTTTTCAACGCTGGTTGCTGCCGTACAGGCCGCCGGTCTTGTCGACACACTGAAAGGGCCCGGCCCCTTCACGGTCTTCGCCCCCACCAACGACGCCTTCGCAGCCTTGCCTGCAGGCACCGTCGACAATCTGCTGTTGCCCGAAAACCGCGACCAACTGGTCAATATCCTGACCTACCACGTCGTACCGGGCCAGATCACGGCGGGCGACGTGCTGGGCACGCGCCAGAACGTGACCACCGTTCAGGGTGGCACGCTGGATGTGAACGGAATCGTGGGCAAGTTCGGCTCGGGCGTGAAGGTGAACGACGCCAATGTCATCCAGGCCGATATCTTTGCCTCGAACGGCGTGATCCACGCCATTGATCAGGTCCTTCTGCCCTAAATTAACATAATCTGTCCCCGCGGGGACAGATTATGTTAAATCACCACATGGTCCGGGCCGCGCGCTCGGGCCATGCGTCGTCATAGGGTTTGCCACCCTCTTCGCCTTGCGACACCTCGGCCAATATCTCGCCCGGTGTCGGCAGGCCATCGGCATCATTGCGCGACCACAGATCGGCCCGGATCAACGCGCGGGCGCATTGGGTGTAAACCTCGCCCACCTTGATCACGATCACCGTACCGGGGTGACGGCCCTTTTGCTCGAACCGGGCCCGCACATCCGCGTCCGCCGTCAAACGTGCCTGCCCGTTCACCCGCACCACGGTGTTCGATCCCGGCACCATGAACATCAACGACACCCGCCCGTCCGACACGATGTTGCGCAAACTGTCGAGACGCTGGTTGCCCCGCCAGTCGGGCATCGCGAGGGTCTTGGGATCAAGCTGCAACACAACGGGGCCATCATCACCGCGCGGGCTGCCGTCGGTGCCGTCAGGGCCCACGGTTGTCAGCACCACAAAGCGCGAGGCGGCGATCCACTTGGAATAGAGCGGGGTCAGATGATCCGCGACCTTGCGGATCGATGCGGCCCCCGGCGTGCCGTAAAGCGCTTCAAGCGCTGGAATATCTTCAATGAACTCCATCGGGATCAAACCCTCCTTCACGCATCAGCGCATCCGAGCGTGTTTCGACCCGGTCTTCGAGTTGGGCCAGAAATGTCTCTTTGTCCAATCCATCCGGCATGGCTGACAGAAACTCGACAATCGCGGTCCCCGGCTTGCGCAAGATGCCCGTCCGCGGCCAGAACACACCCACATTGGTGGCCACGGGCACACAGGGTTGCCCCAATTGTTCATACAGGACCGCCGTGCCGACCTTGTAGGGCTTCCTGACGCCGGGGGCCACACGCGTGCCCTGGGAATAGATGATCAACTGGCCGGGTGTGGCGCGGCCTGCTTCCACATCCTCGACCATCTTGGCAATGGCCGCGCCGCGCTTGCCGCGATCGACGGGCACGCATTCCAGCCGCTTGGCATAAAGCCCGATGATCGGCGTCCACAGGATTGACCGTTTCATGATGAATTTGGCCGAGGGCAGCGCCGTGAAGATCATCATGATGTCGAGGAAGGACTGATGCTTGGCTGCGATCAGCACCTCGCCCTCGGGCACGTGCCCGCGCACTTCGGCCTTCAACCCCACCATCCAGCGCATCGACCAGAATACATAGCGGCTATAGCTTTTGCAGGCCGACCGCGCGCCATGTTTGCTGACGATGGCGTAAGGCGCCCAAAGCAGCCCGATCACCAGCATCATAACATAGATATGGCCGACAAAGACCAGGGAACGCAGGTATTGGATCATGTGAGGGTCCTCAGGGCGCGGCTGGCGGCATAGGCGGTGGCAAAAAGCGCAACGGCCCCGCAGATGAGCGGCACCAGCAGAGGCACCAGCCACCCGGCGCCCTGAAAACCAAGCCCGGTCAAAAAGCCGGGCGTGTCCCCGCCCGACGGCATCAGCCACACGGCCACCAAGCCGATACTCACACCCGCCGCAGATCCCGCAAGCGCGCGCAAGGTGAACCGGCGCACAAAGGCGTTGGCGATGTAACTGTCGGTGGCCCCCACAAGGCGCAGCACCGCGATCACCTGCGCATTGGCGGCAAGCGCCGCATTGGCCGCCAGCGTCACCATGGCGGCGACCGCCCCCGTGATCAGCAGGGCGACCGTCCAGCCCAGCAGGCGCAAACGGTTTGCCGCTGACACCAAGGGCGCGCGCCACCGCCCGTGATCATCCAGAACGGCCCCCGGCACTTCGGCCGCAAGGCGCAGGCGCAGGCCCGTGGCGTCAAATCCCTGTTCCGTGGCCTCGATCTCGATCAGGCGCGGGACGGGCAGGCTGTTCAACGGCAGGTCCTGCCCGAACCACGGCGCCAGCAGCGCCTGCTGTTCCTCATCCGTCAGTGCCCGGGCCGCGGCGATCCCCGGTGTCGTGGACAACACTTGCAACGCGGCGGTGGTCTGGAGTGCGCGTTGATCTTCGGGGGCAACGATGCGGATGGTTGCGGTACGCGCCAATTCGGCGCCCCACCGATCCGCCAGCCGCCCCGCCGCCAGGGACAAGGCCAGCGCAAAAACCGCCAAAAAGGCCATCGCACCCGACACGAACAAGGTCAGTTGCGCGGTGAATCCGGTGGGTGGCACCACCCGGTCCGCGTGGCGGTCGCCTGCCAGCAGGGCGCGCAGGGTCTGCATGTCGAAGGTCACAGATCGGCCCCCGCAAGCTGCACACGTCTGTTGGAAATGCGCAGGACACGGGCCTGCACCTGCGCCTTGGCCGCACGGATCAGCGACAGGTCATGCGTGGCGATCAGCACGGTCTTGCCCATCTTGTTCAGTTCCACCAGCAGCGTCAGCAGGCGCTGGGACATGTCCCAATCCACGTTGCCCGTGGGTTCATCCGCCAGCACCACATCGGGTGACATGATGACGGCGCGGGCCAGTGCAGCACGCTGGCGTTCCCCGCCCGACAGTTCGGGCGGCATAGCCTGCGCGCGGTTGGTCAGCCCGACCCAGGCCAATAGTTCGGTCAGATCGCCATTTGCCGCCTCGGCCTGTCGTCCAGACACGGTCAGGGGCAACGCCACGTTGTCCGACACATCGAGGTGATCAAGAAACTGCACATCCTGATGCACGACACCCACGCGGCGGCGCACCTTGGCCACATCATCGCGCTCCAGCGACCGCACGTCCCGATCAAAGACCCGGATATGGCCCGCTGTCGGCAGCAAGGCCCCATAGCACAGCTTGAGAAAAGTGGTTTTGCCCGCACCCGACGGGCCGGTCAGGAAATGGAACGATCCCGGCGCCAGCTTGACTGAAATATCGGACAAAAGCTCGCCCCCGCCATAGCTGTAGGCTACATTTTCCAGCTCGATCACGTGTGTCCCCGCCCCTTTGGCACCTGTTGTGCCTCAGCACCATGCCGGATTCAATGTGTATGCGTTCGGCAGGGCGCACGCACTTATGTCTTTTCTGCGCCACGCCTACAACATATGGTGAAACGCAAAACCGAGGCAGGACCCGACATGCGGCTGATATGTCCCAATTGCGATGCGCAATACGAGGTTGTGGATGACGTGATCCCGACCGAAGGGCGCGACGTGCAGTGTTCCAACTGCGGCCAGACCTGGTTTCAGCACCATCCAGACCACGCCCCGGCCGACCCCGAAGAGGTGGACGGGCCCGAGGATCTGGCCCCGGTTGAAGATACGCCCGGCCCCGACGAAGAACGTGCCCCCGCCCCCGAACCACAGCGCCGCGAACTGGATCCGTCCGTGGCTGACATCCTGCGCGAAGAGGCAGAGATCGAAGCCCAGGCGCGCGCCGCGGACGCAGACGTGCTGGAAAGCCAGCCGGATCTGGGCCTTGAAAGCGGCGAAACCGATGCCGACCGTCGCGCGCGCGAGGCCCGCGATCGCATGGCCCGGATGCGTGGCGAAAGCGCCGAACCGCCCGAACAGGTGTCCGAAGCCGTCGCCACCGCAGCCGCCATCGGATCGCGCCGCGATCTGTTGCCCGATATCGAGGAAATCAACTCGACCCTGCGATCCACCGGCGATCGCCAGTCCGGGCCCGGCAATGAGACCTCGGTTGACGCGACCGAGGCGGCCCCGCGCAAGTCGGGGTTCCGCCGGGGCTTTACCCTGATGGTGCTGTTGGCGGTGATCCTGGGGGCGATCTATGTCTTTGCGCCCGATATCGCCCGCTCGGTACCGCAGGCCGATCCGTTCCTAAGCGCTTATGTGGCGCAGGTCGACGCGGCACGGCTGTGGCTGGATGGACAGGTGGCGGCAGGGCTGACCTGGCTGGACAACCTGACAGCCCCGGAAGGCGAATAGGTCCTAGAACCGGTCCAGCAGCCGCTTGAGATAATCCAGTTCCACATCGGGGCGTTCCCCCTCGCCCGAACGGCGGCGGATTTCGTCCAGCAGGTCACGCGCCCTGCGGTACACATCTTCGCCCTGCAACAGCCCTTCTTCGGTGCCGACCGATCCGTTCGAGCCCGGATCGCGCCCCAGCGGATCGCGGGCGTCGGCCCGGCGGTCGCTTTCCGAGGTGCCCTGCCCCTGCTGGGCATTCTGCTGCTCCTGCTGCATCGCCTCGCCCAGCGCGCGCATGCCCTCGCGCAGCGCTTCCATGGCCTGTGACTGGTTGTCGATGGCCTCGGCAAAGTCTTCCTGCCGCAACGCCTCTTCGGCGCCATCCATGGCCCGGCCCGCACGGTCCAGCGCATCACGGGCGGCGTCGCCTTCGGGTGTACCTGCCCCGGGCAGGCTGCCCTGCTGGCGGCGCAGTTCGTCGCGCAGCGCCTGTTGGCGGTCGGCCAATGACCCATTGCCTTCGCCCGCGTTTTGATCGCTGCCGTCGCCACCGCCCTCGTCGGTGCTCTGCTCGCCCTGACCATCGCCGCCCTGGCTGTGCTGGTTGCCGCGTCCCTGGCCGCCGTCCCGGCCTTCGTTGCCCTGGCTTTCACCGGCCTGCGCATTGGGATTGAACTGTTCCTGCAGGTCGCGGAAGGCCTGATCGCTCAGCCCCTGCTGTTCCCGCAAGGTCTCGGCCAGACCTTCCATGGCCTGTTCCCCGGGGCTTTGGCCGTCGCCGCCCTCCCCTTGGGTGACCTGCATGTTTTCCAGCATCTCCTGCAACTGGCGCAGGGCGTCTTCGGCCTCGGCCATGCGGCCCTGTTCCATCAGTTCCTGAATGCGGTCCATCATGCGCTGGATGTCATCCTGCGTCATCTGCATCTGGTTCTGGTTTTGCTGGTTGCGCGGGTTTTCGTCGTTTTCCTGGCGGTCCAGTTCGGCCTGCCGCGACAGTTGGCGCATGTAATCATCCGTGGCGCGGCGCAATTCCTGCATCAGTTCTTCGATCTCGGCAGGGCTGGCCCCGTCCCGCATGGCCTGTTCCAGACGTTCGCGCGCCCGGCGCAGGCGTTCCAGCGCATCCGACAGGTCGCCTTCCTCGATCCCGAGGGCCAGGTCCCACATATCGCGTGAGATATCTTCGCGCTGCTCATCCGTCAGGCCATAGCTGGCCAGCGTCTCAAGCTTGGTGATCACCCGTTTGAGGCGCAGCTGATCCACTTCTCGGCGGAACACGTCATCCGGGCGGTGCGCCACCGCCCGCAGGATTTGGGCGACACGCGTGCTGTTGTCCTTGGACCACAGGATGTCACGGCGTTGTTCGATGATCGACGCCGCCAGCGGGTCAAAGAACCGTCGCCCCGGCAGGATCATCCGGAACGGTTCGGTTTCCGACTGCTGTTCTGCCGCGTCCAGCGCGGTCATGACAACCGTGACGGGCAGGTTGGCCCACGGGTGTTCGGAAAAATCCTCGACCAGCGCCTCTTGAAACTCGGTCCGGTCGCCGGTGAACGGCATGGGCAGCGCAGCGGTGATGTCGGGGCGTGGTTCCGGCGCAATGGCAAGGCCGTGACGGCGGTCCACCTCGCTCAGATCAAGGGCAAAGCGTGCCTCGCCCGCCTCGACGCCGTAATCGTCCGAGGCGGCGTAGGGCAACGTCATCTCACCCAAGGCCGTCGCTTCGGGGCCATCCAGCACTTCGATACTGGGCGCCTCGTCCGGCAACACGGCAACGGTCCATCTCCGGCCACCGGGGCCGTTGATCGCGATTTCACCCGACTGGACAACGGTGAAATCCTGTTCCGAGGCCGAGGCCGGGGGCACATCACCCGTGCGGCCCGATACGGTTTCGGCCACGGTCAGGGCGCCCACTTCGCCATAGATGCGCAGCGTTATCAGCGATCCGGCGGGCACTTCCAGCGGCCCTTCGGCGATGTCGTTCAAATAGATCGTGGGCCGCCCGGTATAGCGGGGGCTTTCGGCCCAGCCTTCCCACACGGGTCCCGTGGCAAGGCCATCGCCCGCACCCGGCGCCATCTCGGCCACCGAACCGACGCGCCAGATCGATCCAAAGATCAGGGCCACGGCAAACACCAGCACCGCGACATAGCGCAGCGCATAAGGGTCGCGGCGCGCGATACGCAGGTCTGCAGGCACGGGCGTGGCCCGTGCCGCCCGTTCGGCCATGCGCGCCTGGTGCGCGCGCCACACCGCGGTGGATGCCGCATCGTCATCGCCGATCGCCTGTTCATCCATCAGCGCCTGAATGGGCCGCCCTGGCAAGGTTTCATCCAGCCGGACCAGCGCCGCCTCGCGCGTGGGAATACGGAATGTGCGCAGCGCATAGACCAGCGCGCCGACGGCTGCACCAAAGGCAACAACGCCCAGACCCCACACCAGTTCAACCATCACGCTGTCCTGAAGGCCCAGCATCAGCACCGCCAGCACCGCCAGAACGACGGTCGCAAGCGGCCAGGTCGCCTGCCAGAACGCTTCGGCAAACATGCCCGCACGGGTCATTGCCAGCGGCCAGCGCAATGCCTTCAGCCCACGTCGCACGTCATGTCTGGAAAAACTGGCCATTCGTCGCGTCCCTTGCCGGTGGCGCGGCGCACCATAGCGCCTGTAACCCATATAGGCGCTGAACGGGTCAGAGCCACCTTGGAATGGTATCGCGATTTATGATTTCGTCAAAGGTGGGCCGTGCGCGGATCACCGCGTATTGATCGCCATTGACCAGAACTTCGGGGATCAGGGGGCGGGTGTTGTATTCACTGCTCATCACCGCGCCATAGGCGCCCGCAGACCGGAAGGCGACAAGATCCCCGGCACGTAGCGGCGGCATCATGCGCTGCTTGGCAAATGTGTCCCCGGATTCGCAGACGGGCCCGACGATATCATAGGGTGCCTGGTCCGTGCCCGGGGCCGGTTCGATGACGGGAATGATGTCGTGATAGGCCTCGTACATGGCGGGCCGGATCAGGTCGTTCATCGCCCCGTCGAGGATCAGAAAATCGCGGCCCTCTCCCGATTTGACATAGATGACCTCGGATACCATCAGACCGGCATTGCCAGCGATCAGGCGCCCCGGTTCAATCTCGACCTCACAGCCCAGATGTCCGACCGTGCGTTTGATCAGCGCGCCATAGTCCGTTGGCAGCGGCGGCGCCTCGTTCGACCGGGCATAGGGAATGCCAAGGCCGCCGCCCAGATCAAGGCGGCGAATGTCGTGGCCGTCCTCGCGCAGTTGCAAGGTCAGTTCCGCAACCTTCTGGTAAGCAAGCTCGAACGGGGCCAATTCCGTCAGTTGCGATCCGATATGCACGTCGATGCCGATCACATCGATATGTTCCATCGCGCCCGCCATGGCATAGACCTCGCGCGCCCGCGCGATGGGAATGCCGAACTTGTTCTCGGACTTGCCGGTGGCGATCTTGGCGTGGGTCTTGGCGTCCACATCCGGGTTGACACGGATGGTGATGGGGGCGCGGGCACCCACCTCACCTGCGACGCGGTTCAGGACTTCCATCTCGGGTTCGGATTCGACGTTGAACTGGCGGATGCCGCCGGTCAGCGCCATGCGGATTTCATCCGCCGTTTTGCCCACGCCCGAGAACACGATCCTGTCGCCGGGCACGCCTGCGGCCTTGGCGCGCGCGTATTCTCCGCCCGACACCACATCCATACCAGCACCGGCCCGGGCCAGTGTCTTGAGGATCGCCTGATTGCTGGCTGCCTTCATGGCGTAGCAGACAAGATGGTCCATCCCCTCAAGTGCTTCGTCAAAAAGGGTAAAGTGGCGCAGCAGCGTTGCCGTCGAATAAACATAGAACGGCGTGCCCACGGTGGCGGCAATGTCAGCCACCGGCACATCCTCGGCGTGCAGAACGCCGTCGCGGTACAGAAAATGATCCATGAGCGCCTGCCTAAATCAGCAGGCGCTCACCTTCAATGCGTCAGATCACTGTTTGCGATCCTTGATGCGCTCGCGGGCCAGCTGGTTGCGTTCATCGCTGATCTTTTTCGAATAGGCAGCGGCGGCGTCAAAGCGCGGCATGTGGTCCGGGTTCATTACACCCCGGCCCGTGGCAAGCTGGTAGAGCATGTGGAACGGGTTGGCGTTGCATTCGATGACCAGCGGGCCGTCCTTGCCCATGGCGATGTCCCAGCCGATGACCCCGAAGTCGGGGAACAGCATATGGGTGTCCGATGCCAGTTTCAGCACCTCGTCCCAATGCGGGATCTGTGCGCCCACGATGGGCTTTTCGCTGACCGGATGTGTGTCGATCCACTCGGCGGCCAGGCCGGTGCCGCGCTTGCAGCGGGTCACGACGCCGTCCGCGCCGATTTCTGCAATCATGGACCCCGCCTGCCAGAAATTGTCCGACATGGCCGAGGGGGACGGCAGCTTCCACACATGGTACAGCGGCGCCGCACCGTTTTCGTCGCGCAGCGTTACCACGCGCAGCGTGCCGACGGCCGGACCCGTGATCGAGGACAGCGCCGCGTGCTGGTCCACGGCGGATTGCAGGATGAACCCTTCGGGATAATCCTCGATCAGCTCGTGGGCGAAGCCCATCAGGTCCACCTCGCGCCCGTTGCCAAGCGTCAACATGTCGCCGCTGCACCCGGTGATCAGGGCCGACCCCACGCTTTGCGACCCTTCGCAGGGTTTGCCAAAGACGGGATAGACCGCGTCATGCGTCATGAAATCGGCAATGGCCTGCGGGTCGCGCAGAACCGGCAGCGTGCCGAAGGTGCGGTTGTCATGCACCACGGCCTGTGTCCGTGTCGTGGGCACGCCCAGACTGTCCAGAAGGGCGGAATACATCACCTTGTCGCGCACAAAGGTACGAATGGTTGTCAGGGCCTTGGGCGACAGCCGGTTGTTCAGCTTATAGCTGCCCGTACGCCCCACGAATTCCAGCTTGGCGGTCATCGGCAGGTCCGGGTTGAACACCCCCGTCGCATGATATTCGTCGCTGCGGATCTTGCCCGTGCTCCGGCGCAGTGTCCACATTTCGCGCAGCTGCCGGAACGGACTGACGCCATGGGCCTTGGCCACATCGACAATAGCCTGAGCCGCCGGAGGGATCGGATGTGCGGGTGGGGCCAGAAGGGCCTTGGGGGCTGTCTGTTCCATGAAAATATCTTTCCTCTGCTCGAACGCATTGTGCCTGCACGCGAAACAATACAAAGGAATGGGGCGAAATTAGGGCCTCGACCGCTGCAATTTTAGGTAACGGGCCGTGACCGCAGGAACAGGTACAGGGGCAGACCGCAACTGACCCCGATGCAGAACGTGGCCGGGATCGCAATCAGGGCGGACCAGTTCCGCCGCACCGACACTTCGGAGATGATCCAGACGGTCAACGCCACGGCCGCAATGGTCAGGTCCCAGACCAGCCCGCTGGTCGCGGTGTTCACGTGCCACGCATCGACCATCGCCATGATGTCCCACGTGTTCGCCTGAAACCAGCTGATGAAATAGTACATAGGGTGGATGGCGCCCCAAATGGCCAGCGCCAGAAAGATCATGCGAACCGGCGCCATATCTCAGAACAGGCTCACACCGACAGACAACGGTCCCCGGCTGACGCCGACCGTACCGCCCGCATGGACACCACCCGACCCGACGCCGATGTTCACACCGGCATGGGGCTGCACAGGCTCACCATCTGCACCGCAGGCCACCAGGGCCAGCAACGACAAGACACTCAAGATGCGGGTCATGCGATCACCTCTCTCCACCGGGCGACCTGCGCGCGCACCTGGGCGGGCGCGGTCCCTCCGTAACTTGTACGCGATGCAACGGAATTTTCCACGCTCAAAACGGTGAAAACATCCGCGGTTATGCCGTCATGCGCCGTTTTCATCTGGTCCAGGGTCAGATCCGGCAGGTCTTTGCCTTCCGCTTCGGCCAGCGCCACAAGGCTTCCGGTGATGTGGTGCGCATCGCGGAAGGGCAGGCCCAGCACCCGCACCAGCCAATCGGCCAGATCGGTCGCCGTGCTGAAACCTGACCCGGCCGCTGCGGCAAGGCTGTCGCGATTGGCCGTCATGTCGCGCACCATCCCGTCCATTGCCGCCAGCGCCATCATCCAGTTGTCGGCAGCGTCGAACACCTGTTCCTTGTCTTCCTGCATGTCCTTTGAATAGGCCAGTGGCAGCCCCTTCATCACCATCATCAACGCCGTGTTTGCCCCAAAGATGCGGCCCACCTTGGCCCGGATCAGTTCGGCGGCATCCGGGTTCTTTTTCTGCGGCATGATCGACGACCCGGTCGAGAACCGGTCCGACAGGGTGACAAAGCGGAACTGGGCCGAGGACCAGATCACCAACTCTTCGGCAAAGCGGCTCAGGTGCACCGCGCAAATGCTGGCCGTGCTCAGAAACTCCAACGCAAAGTCGCGGTCGCTGACCGCATCCAGCGAGTTGGCGGCGGGCCGGTCAAAGCCCAACGCCTTGGCCGTCATCTGCCGGTCGATGGGGAAAGATGTGCCTGCCAGTGCCGCAGCGCCCAGCGGGCTTTCATTCATCCGCGCCCGCGCATCGCGCACGCGCGACAGGTCGCGGCCAAACATTTCGACATAGGCCATCATGTGATGCCCCCAGGTCACGGGCTGGGCGGTCTGCAGATGGGTGAAACCGGGCATGACCCAACCGGCCCCCACCTCTGCCTGATCCAGAAGGGCCGCGATCAGCGACAACAGCGCGCCCTCGGCTGCATCGAACTGGTCACGCACCCACAGCTTGAAATCGGTCGCCACCTGATCGTTTCGGCTGCGCCCCGTGTGCAGACGCCCGGCAGGTGCGCCAATGACCTCTTTCAACCGCGCCTCCACATTCATGTGGATGTCTTCAAGTGCCGTCGAAAACTGAAACGTGCCCGCTTCGATTTCTGACAAGACCGTGAGCAGCCCTTCCCGGATCGCCTCCACATCCTTATCACTCAGGATGCCGGTGGCGCCCAACATGGCGGCATGGGCCCGCGAGCCTGCTATATCTTGGGACGCCATGCGCTGGTCAAATCCGATCGAGGCATTAATTGCCTCCATGATCGCATCGGGACCTGCCGCAAACCGGCCCCCCCACATTTCATTCGCGGTTTTGTCGGACATGAACGTGCCACCTTGAGGAAGATGATGAAAAAGCTTGTTACCGCAGCCCTCTACATGGCCCTGAGCGTGGGCGCAATTCCTGCCCTCGCCGACACGTCGGCAGCCGAAGCCCTGCGCGACGGCGACATGAAGAAACTGATCTTCCACAGCACGCCCGAAGCAGTGTCGAAGCAATCCTTCGACCTGGCAGACGGCGCAGGCACAGCCACGCTGGCCGACTACGAAGGCAAGCATATCCTGGTGAACTTCTGGGCCACATGGTGCGCGCCCTGCCGTCACGAGATGCCGATGCTGGCCGAACTGCAAGCAGAATTTGGCGGCGACGATTTCGAGGTGGTCACCATCGCCACGGGCCGCAACAACCCCGCCGCCATCCAGAAATTCCTGGCCGAGATTGACGCCACGAACCTGCCCCGCCACCAGGATCCCAAGCAGAAGCTGGCCGCCCAGATGGGCATCTTCGGCCTGCCCATCACGGTGATCATCGACCCCGAAGGCCGCGAGATCGCCCGCCTGCGCGGCGATGCGGATTGGTCGTCGGACAGCGCCAAGGCGATTATCGCAACGCTGATCGGGGCCGAAAGCAGCTAGGCTCAGGACCCGTCTTGTGAAGGGGCGATGCGGCAGCTACCCTTGTCCGCACTGCCTTTTGTCCTGTCCAATGCGCAAGTCCGACATATGCCAGTCTGGTATCGCCCTGTCCCGGGCCAGCCCCTGTTTCACGTGATCTATTCCGGTCACATCACATTGAATGACGTTCTGGGGTTCTTTGACACGTTCGAGATGGATTTCCGGCGTCATCCCGACTTTGACGAATTGTGTGATGTGGGACAGGTCACCACGATCGATTTCGAAGATCGTGACGTGCAATCCCTGTTCGCACTGGTGGTCGGCATCTATCGGCGCAACGCCTGCCGCAAGCGGATTGCCTTCGTTGGCGGCAATGACAGTGTGCGCCCGGTGTTGGATCAGATGATCAGGCGCTTTGACATAGACTATCCAAATGTGCGGGGCCGGCTGTTCGATACGCCGGAACAGGCTCACGACTATCTTGGTCTGCCTGCTGCCTTTGTGCCAACCAAAGGGTTGCATTAGAGGCAAAGCCGCCCGCGCGTACTGTGCATTTCCTGAAATTTAACGAATTTTAACAAAGCCTTGCGGTTACCCATGGGTAACCCCACGCGCCCCACCGTGCGCTCTGGCTGACGCCACGCAACACTTGACCTTGGCCCGCGCAGTCCGCTGAATTGCAAGCAGGGAGGATCAGGCCGTGCCATTGCACATCCTGTTGATTTTGGTTGCGGGCGGTATCGCGGGCATCGCGCTCGCGCTGCACCTGCTGGGCCTGTCGCAGGCACCGGCATTCACCCGTTCAACGGCCCGTGCTGCATGGCTGCGGGCCCGCCCGGACGACACCGTCTTGGATGTGGTGCTGACGCGCGACGGCCGCGCGGCCAGGATCACCACGGATCATGGCGCGGGCCTGCTCTGGCAGATGGGGGCCGACAGTTGCGCCCGGCTGCTGACGGGCCAGGAAACGCTGCGCATCAAGGACCGGCACGCGACCCTCCTCCTGGGGGATTATGCGGCCCCCCGGGTGCGCCTCTCCCTGTCGCCTGAAGACGCGAAAGACTGGCAGGATTGGATTGCAAGGACATGATGGCTGACCTCACCTACCCCGACGTCGTGCAACTCGCCGTCCCCTTCTTCATCGCCGCGATCGCCATCGAACTCGCCTGGATCGTGATCAAGGGGCGCGGCGGGCGGTATGAAACCCGCGACGCCGTCACCTCGCTGATCATGGGCGCGGGCAATGTCGCCTCCGGCATCCTCTTGGGGTTCATCGCCTGGGGCTTTTTCATGTGGCTCTGGACCATCACTCCGATTGATCTGGGCACAAGCATCTGGATTGTTCTGCTCTGCTTTGTGCTCGATGACCTGCGCTACTACTGGGTGCACCGGTTCGGGCACCGCATCCGCTGGGTCTGGGCCAGCCACGTGAACCACCACTCGTCCCAGCACTACAACCTGACCACGGCACTGCGACAGACCTGGACCGGCTCCTTCACCTTCATGATGGTGGTGCGGGCACCTCTGATCCTGCTGGGCTTTCACCCGGCCATGGTGCTGTTCGTCGGTGGCCTGAACCTGATCTACCAGTTCTGGATCCACACCGAAGCCATCGGCAAGCTGCCCCGCTGGGTCGAGGCTGTGATGAACACCCCCAGCCATCACCGCGTGCACCACGGGCGAAACGCGCGGTACCTGGATGCCAACTACGCCGGCGTGTTCATCATCTGGGACAGGATGTTCGGCACCTTCGTGCCCGAACTCGACAGCGAAAAACCGGATTACGGGCTGGTTCAGAACCTGGGCACCTTCAACCCGATCCGCGTGGCGTTCCATGAATGGGTCGGCATCTGGAAGGACATCACGCAAAAAGGCCTGACTCTCAAGGACCGGGTGCTTTACGCCGTGGCCCCACCGGGTTGGAGCCATGACGGCTCACGCGATACGTCCGAACAGATCAAGGCCAAACACCTCGTCCGCACGCCCGAGGACAAAGGCACCGCCGGGTTCACTTGAGCCTGTTCTTCTGGCCGAAAATACTTCGGGGTGTTTGAGGGGCAGAGCCCCTCATTCCCAAAAATGAATCGTGTCGCGCGCACGCGCGTCCGTCGGATCACGCCACGTGATTGAGGATCGCCGCCTCGCTCGAGCTCAGGTTCCGTCGGGCATAGCTGCCATAGGTGTGCGGATCCAACTCGAGGTTCGGCATCGCCGCAACCAGCCGCGCCCGGTCATTGTCGTTCAGCATCGACAGCGCCGTGCTGGCGGGATGGAAACTCTCGGTCTCGACACCGTTGGCCCGCAGCACTTCGTGGCGCGGCAACAGCAGGTGCACATAGGTGACAGACCGGGCCTTCAGATCGACGGTGATGTTCGAGCCGTTCACCAGATCCTTTGCCGCCACCAGCACTTCGGGTGTGTTAAAGAGATCGCGGGCCACGTCGCCCCGGACCAGCATCCGATGTTCGGGCGACACCAGCAACTCCTGATCGGGGCGTTCCACCCCCAAAGCGCCGGTGGCGATCCGGATCGGGCGCAACCGCGGCAATGCAAAGAGCCGTGCGCCGGTCATGCGACGGCTGCCCGTCCACAAGATCTCCTGAGCGCCATTGTCCTGTGTCTGGACCTTGTCGCCTTCGCGCAATTCCTCGATCAGGCGCGGGCCGTCCGGCGTGTCGATGCGGGTGCCGGGTGTAAAGCAGATCACGCCGCCCCCACCGTCCGGCGTCGGATCGCCCTGTGCGGTGTTGATGGTGTGATGCACCACCCAAAGATCTGTTTTGCGCGGCGGGATGTCATCCAGAAACATCAGCAAAGGCGGCGCACCGCGCCCCACTTCGATCAGGGTGACGGTGTAGCTTTTGGCCCCGTCGGTCACCACAAAACTGCTGTCGGTCATCAGCGCGTCCGGCTCTGCCGTATCAGGTGCCAAGGGGGTGTTGTCGACCGCTGCGCCAACCAGCCTGTGCACCATGCGCGCCGCGCGGCGCCGAATTGCATCTTCTCCGTTTGCCCTGTCCAAGCGCAATACATCTTGCGGACCATCGACCCGTACGGCGTCCCCACGCCAGGCCCATGCTGCACCCACCGTCAGCGACGGCAAGGGCGCGGCCTCGAGACCGTCCACTTCTGTTTGCGACCAGGAGATGACAAACGTGCCTCGAAAGCCCGTTTCCATTGCCTGTATGCCTGCCTTGTCTTTTTTTATTAACGATAGGTTAACAAGCGATTTCTCGCCTGTGAAGTCCGGAATTGTATCAGATTCCAGTGTGTTGCATGTCGAACATCACGTAAATTGAGACATTTGCCTGACGTAAGACGATTCAACGTAAACTAGAAGGGAACGCGCCAACGGATCGCGCCGACGATTTGGCCTTCGTCCTGACCGTCGAATTCCTCGCCCAGATAGGTGAGCCCGTAAAAGCCGGTGATCCCGGTTTCGCTGCGCCACATGACGCCGGCCCGCACACGTTCGCGGGTGTCCTCATGGGTGATGCCCCGCTCGGCCGGCAGGAATTCACTGTCCGTCACACGGGCGATGTCAGCCCCCAGAACAAAGCTGAAGCCGGTCCAGTCGCCCTGCACCACGCGGTAGCGTTGCCCGCTGACCCCGTCCCGCACAAGCAATTCCCCCCGGCCCAATGCGCCGTAGGTAAAGTCGACGCCCGCGCGCACCATGGTCTCGACCCCGGCGCGTGCCTCGACAAAGGGGCGGATCGACGACGCCTTGCCGATGTCAAAACTGCGGCCCGCCTCGACCACCACGTTGGGCAAGATATCGTTTTCGATCTGCGCATCGCGCACCGCGTCGGACGGGCGCACGATGTTGAACGTGTCGTGGAAGGCATCCTGGAATTCATCCAGCCGCGTTTGCGGCCCCAGGAACACGATGTCACCGCCCACGGAGTATTCCATCGGGCCGCGCGTGAAATGGGTGTGCAGGCCCACGGACAGCGCACCCGCATAGGGCCTGTCACCCGGTGCCGGGGTGCGGATGTCGTCGGGTGCAATGATCTCTGCCGCCAGACGCAATTCCAGCAGCTGGCCGAACCCGGTGGGCGCCACGCCGTCCCAGTCCGGACCCCAGACACGCGAGGACTGGAACCCGCCCGTGCGCCACCTGTCTTCGCCGTCGCCGAAGAAGTCATTGGTGATCAGACGGCCATAGCCCAGGCGTTGACGGTCCTGCGCATCCGCAAGATCCGCGAGGCAAAACGTTGCGCAAAGCGCAACGGCCAGTGTTTTCAGCATCAGGATGCCCCGATAAGTGTGCCCCCCCGGGCTGGTCCGGCATATCGCAACCAGCGGTGGTTTGCCTAGTGCCGTTTGGCCACACTGTGTGAAACTTGACCATCGCGTGTGCCTCATTTCTGCCCTACTTGACGGGCTGATGCGCCAGCGCTGCGACTTGGGGCGTGGTTCTGAAATTTTGCCGGTACTCTGCCGGCGACACCTTGATCCCGCGCCAGAAGGCCCTGCGCATGCGGTCTTCGTCCCCGAACCCGCACCGGTCGGCCACCTGTTTCAAGCTTTGATCCGTTGTCTCAAGCAGATCCTGCGCCATTTCTACGCGCATCGCTTCGACGGCCTTGGCCGGGGTCAGGCCCATGGTTCTGGTATAGACACGCGCAAAATTGCGCGCGCTCATCCGTGCCTGTTCCGCCAATGTGTCTACCGTCAGGTTGCGACGCAGATTGTGCGACATCCAGGTGTGCAGCGCATCGAATTGCCCGGCACCGTCCTGCGCCTGACGGTTGAGCACGGGGCTGAACTGCGATTGCCCGCCCGATCGCACCATCTGTGCCACCATGGATCGCGCCACGGCCATGGCCGACGTCCGCCCCAGATCCTCGGCCACGATGGCCAGTGCCATGTCGATGCCCGCCGTGATCCCCGCCGAGGTCCAGACCGGTCCGTCCTTGATAAAGATCGGGTCCATTTCGACCTGCACCTGCGGAAACTCGTCCGCCAGCATCTTGCAATCGTCCCAATGCGTCACGGCCCGCCGCCCGTCCAGCCATCCGGTCGCGGCCAGGATCAGCGCGCCAGAGCAGACCGAACAGACACGCTGCGCCGTGCCTGCCAGCGTTTTTGCCGCCGCGACCAGCGCGGCGTCCTTTCTGCCCGGGATGGCCCCATCGCCCCCCACGACCACCAGCGTGTGAATATCCCGGTCCACCACATCGCCAACGGCGACCGTCGGGATCGTCAGCACGGTATTTGTCAGCGTCGCCGCACCGGCGACCGAAGCCACGAGGCAGGTGTATCCCGGCCCGCCTGCCCGGGCATCCGGCGCGTGGCTGAACACCTGCAACGGTCCGACAAGGTCCAGCAAGACGATGTCGGGGTAGACCAGAAACACCACAAGCCTTTGCCCGGTGTCTGTTTTGGCAGTTTTTACAGTCATATTGGCATTTCTGCCAGATCATCCCACGCTAATCTAGCGGCATGTGATGAAAGGAGCGTGTGATGCTTGTTCTGAAACCCAATTGCGAATGCTGCGACAAGGATTTGCCACCCACCGCGCTGGATGCGCGCATCTGCACCTATGAATGTACCTTTTGCGTCAGCTGTGTGGAAACGCGGCTGGGTCATATCTGCCCTAATTGCGGCGGCAATTTCGTACAGCGTCCCATCCGGCCAGAACCGATGTTGCGCAAGGACCCCGCCTCGACCCGCCGTGTGACGAAACCGCACGCCGTCTGTGCACAGTGAAGACCGGAGCCACAGCATGACTGACCTGCCCCATATCCTGAATTGGCGCCGGATCACCCCGCGCATCACCACTTCTGGTCAGCCTAGCGCGCGTGAACTGGCCGAGATCCGCGCTCTGGGCGTGACCCACATCATTAATCTGGGCATTCACAACACGGAAGGCGCGTTGCCGGACGAGGCCGGGACCGTTGCGGACCTCGGGATGACCTATGTCCATATCCCGGTCGACTTCGTGGCACCAACGGATCAGGATTTCGAGGATTTCGCAGCCGCGCTTGCGGCGCTGCCGGACACAAAGATCCATGTCCATTGCATTTACAATGCCCGGGTCAGCGCGTTTTTCTATCGCCACGCGCAGGACGATGCGCGCGCAGCCGCCTTTGACACCATGGACAGCATCTGGAGGCCCGGGGACGATTGGGCCGATTTCATTGGTGACCCGAAGGCCAAAGGTCAGCCCAACCGCTATGCCGGAGACGACTACTGACCCCGTGCTGAACCATCCGCCCCACCAAGCGCGGCTTTTTTTTTCACCGCAATGCCGCATTTTTGGGCGGAAACCCGCCTGAAGCTGGGCCACAGTGGTGTTGCCCGGCCCTCTTGTCTTTCTTTCGGTTCGCCAAGTCGCATTCTGTTTTTCCATGTGATGCCAAACCACAGGGGAGACGTCTTTCATGCAAAAACTTGCGCTTACAACGGCCTTGGCCGTATTGCCCTTTGCCGCCATGGCACAGGACCTGACACCGGTCACATTCGGCACCAACTGGCTGGCCCAGGCGGAACATGGCGGGTTCTATCAATCCGTTGCCGATGGCACCTATGCCGCGTGCGGGCTGGACGTCACCATCGTGTCGGGCGGTCCACAGGTGAACAATCGGGCCCTTCTGCTGGCCGACCGCATCCAGTTCCACATGGGCGGCGACATGTTGCAGGCCTTCAATGCCGTTGCCGAAGAGATTCCGGTGGTGGCCGTGGCCGCCATCTTCCAGAAACACCCGCAGGTCATCGTGGCGCATCCGGATGTCACCAGCTGGGACGCATTGAAGGACAAGACCCTACTGATCGGCGACAATGGCTATTCCAGCTATTACCAGTGGATGATTGCCGAACACGGGTTCACGGCCGAACAGCGCCAGCCCTACACCTTCAACCCTGCGCCGTTCATCGCCAACACCGACACTGCCATGCAAGGCTACCTGTCATCAGAACCGTACCTGGTTGAGAAGGAGGCCGGGTTCAAACCCAACGTCTTCCTGATCGCCGACAATGGCTATTCGTCCTATGCCACCACGATCGAGGTGATGCAGGCCACGATCGACGAGACCCCCGAGCAGGTCGAATGCTTTGTCGATGCGTCGCTGACCGGCTGGTACAACTACCTTTACGGCGACAGTGCCGCGGCGGACGCCCTGATCCTTGAGGCCAACGCCGACATGACCCAGGACAAGATCGACTTTGCCAAGAACATGATGCGCGACGAAGGCATCGTGGACAGCGGCAAGACGCTGGAGCTGGGCATAGGCGCGATGTCGGATGAGGTCATCGGTGACTTTTACCAGAAGATGGTCGATGCTGGCGTGATCGGCGCCGATCTTGATTGGAAAGCGGCCTATACGCTCGACTTTACCAACAAGAAGGTCGGGATCGACATCAAACCCTGATCCGCAACACCGTTCGGAAAGAGCGTCCCCGGGTTTGCGGACCCGGGGCAACCGGAGTGTGAGATGGCGCAAATCGCCCCCTTTGCCGCGCGCGATGAGTTGATGCGTGTGAATGCCGTGGACAAGGTGTTTCCCGGTGACGTGCAGGCGCTGCGTGCCATGTCGCTGACCGTCCGCGAGGGCGATTTCATCTCGCTTTTGGGGCCGTCGGGCTGTGGCAAGTCCACCGCGTTGCGCCTGATCGCCGGCCTGTCCGAGCCAACGGCGGGCCGTATCGAATGGGCCAGGCCACGGGCGCAAGGCGATCTGGGTGTGGTGTTTCAGGAACCCACGCTGATGCCCTGGGCCACGGTGGCGCAGAACGTCTTCCTGCCCTTCCGGCTTGAGGGGAAAACCTATGCCACGGTGAAGGACGATATTCTTGAGGTGTTGAAACTGGTAGGGCTGGAGAAGTTCCAGAACGCCTATCCAAGGGAACTGTCCGGCGGCATGAAGATGCGCGTGTCCATTGCCCGCGCCATGGTCACGCAACCCAAGCTGATCCTGATGGACGAGCCGTTCGCCGCGCTGGATGAGATCACCCGCTTCAAACTGAACAACGACCTTCTGGAGATGCAGGCGCGCATCGGGTGCACGGTGATCTTCGTCACCCACTCGGTCTTTGAAAGTGTGTTCCTGTCGGATCGCGTCGTCGTCATGGCCGCCCGTCCCGGACGCGTGATCGAGGAGTTGCACGTGGACGAACCCTATCCCCGGGGCGAGGTGTTCCGCACCTCGGCAGAGTACGTTGCGCATTGCCGGGCCGCGTCGCAGGCGTTGGAGCAGGCGTTGGAGGCCGCCGCATGAGCGTGACAGGCCTGGACCAACCGGCCACCGCAACGGTCGACGCGGAAGAGGCACGCCGTGCCCGTGCCCGCCGCATTGAAAAGACCGCGCGCTGGCTGCTGCCCTTGCTGGTCATGGCGCTGATGATCTGGATCTGGGACCGCATCGTGGTCTGGAACGAGATCCCGCATTTCATCCTGCCCAGCCCTGCCCGTGTCTGGGGCAGCCTGACAGGGGATTGGGCGATCCTGTGGGACAGCGCGCTGTTGACAGGTCGCATCACGCTGATGGCGTTGGTCATTGCCGTTGTCGGCGGCGCGGGCCTTGCCATCCTGTTCAATCAGAACCGCATGTTGGAACTGTCGCTGTATCCCTACGCCGTGATCCTGCAAGTGACACCCGTGGTCGCGATTGCGCCGCTGATCTTTATCTATGTGGAAAGCAAGACGGTCGGCATGTTGTTGTGCGCCTGGCTTGTGGCGTTCTTTCCGGTGCTCAGTTCCACGACTTTGGGCCTGAATTCGGTTGATCACAACCTGCGCGACCTGTTCCGCATTTACGGGGCAACCCGGTGGCAGCGGTTGTGGATGCTGCAATTGCCATCGGCCCTGCCCTATTTCCTGGGCGGGTTGAAGATTGCCGGTGGTCTGTCGCTGATCGGGGCCGTGGTGGCCGAATTGGTGGCGGGCACGGGCGGTGTGGGCACGGGCCTTGCCTTTCGCATTCAGGAAGCGGGATATCGGTTGAACATCGCCCGCATGTTTGCCGCGTTGGCCATTGTGGCCGCCATGGGCGTGTTCATCTTTGCCGCCCTGTCGTTGCTGTCCCATATGCTGCTGCGCAAGTGGCACGAGAGCGCCATCAAACGGGAGTATTAATGGACTTTCGCGCCCTGCCCAGCGGACCCATAACCCTTGCAAATGTCACCGTGCCTGCCTGCCTTGTCGGGCAGGAGGGCGATCTGATCCTTACAGACCTGCATGTCGCCGAGGGACGGTTGACAGACATACCGGGCGCCCGCGTCGACATGGCCCGCGCCATGGTCCTGCCCTGTTTCACTGACATGCATGTACATCTGGACAAGGGGCACATCTGGCCCCGTGCCGCCAACCCCGACGGGTCTTTCCCCGGGGCCCTTACCACGGTGCGCGCCGATCATGCCAACTGGTCCGCGAAGGATCTGCACGCGCGGATGGAGTTCGGCCTGGCCTGCGCCTATGCCCATGGCACCCGCGCCGTGCGCACGCATCTGGACAGCATTCCGCCGCAGCCACAGATCACGTGGCCCGTTTTTGCCGCGTTGCGGGACGAGTGGGCAGGACGCGTCGACGTGCAGGGGGTTTGCCTGATCGGGTGCGACCACTTCTCGGAAGATGGTGATTTCCGTGTGACCGCCGATCTGGTGGCAGAGCATGGCGGCGTGCTGGGCATGGTCACCTACCCGGTGCCGGACCTGCGCGACCGGCTCGAAGGGTTTTTTCGGCTTGCCGCTGCGCGTGGTCTGAACGTCGATTTCCACGTGGACGAGACGATGGACGCGTCATCGGAAACCCTGCGTCTGATCGCAGAAGTTGCGATGCAAACCGGCTTTGACGGCCGGATCGTCGTAGGCCATTGCTGTTCGCTGTCCACCCAAAATGAGGCGCGCGCCATGGACACGCTGGATCTGGTGGCACGCGCAGGCATCCATGTGGTCAGCCTGCCGATGTGCAATCTTTACCTGCAAGACCGCCACGCGCACCGCACTCCACGGGGACGCGGTGTCACGCTGGTGCACGAGATGAAGGCACGCGGCATCCCCATTTCCTTTGCGTCTGACAACACGCGCGATCCGTTCTATGCCTATGGCGATCTTGATATGCTCGAAGTCATGCGGCAGGCGACGCGCATCGCGCATCTGGATCATTCAAGCACCGATTGGGTCACCTCCTTTACCACACAGCCGACCGACACGTGCGGGTTTGACGCACAGGGGTTGAGCCCCGGCGACCCTGCCGATCTGGTGATCTTCAAGGCCCGTGAATGGACCGAACTTTATGCCCGACCCCAATCTGACCGCATCGTACTGCGGAATGGCACCGCCATCGACCGCACGTTGCCCGACTATGCAACCCTCGACCACCTGTGGGAGACATCATGAACCTTGACGCCGCCAAAGCCGCCCTTGCCCATCTGGACATTGATGAGAAGGAAACGAGTATCCGCGCCGCCTCGCGCGATTTCTTCTGGTACTCGCCTGTGCTCAAGGATCGGCTCGACCATGTGGTGGCGGATTTTGTGGTGCGCCCAAGGAACGAGGCCGAGGTGATCGAAATCCTCAGGGTCTGTTACCAACACGACGTACCTGTCACCACGCGCGGCGCGGGCACGGGCAACTACGGACAGGCCATGCCGCTTGAGGGTGGGTGCGTGATGCACCTGCGCTGGATGGATCAGGTCAAGGAGGTGCATCCGGGCCGTGTGATCGTCGAGCCGGGCTGTCTGCTTAAGGATCTTGATTCGGTGTGCAAGGAACAGTCAGGGCAGGAAATTCGCATGTTTTCCAGCACATGGGCGACCGCGACCATCGGTGGCTTTATCGCCGGTGGATCGGGCGGCGTGGGCTCGTGCACATGGGGATCCTTGCGCGATCTGGGCAACATCATCCGCCTGCGCGTGGTCACGATGGAGGAAGAGCCGCGCGTCCTTGAGTTCCGCGGCGAGGAACTGGCCCGCGTCAGTCACGCCTATGGCACCAACGGGATCATCACCGAAATCGAAATGCCGCTGGCCCCCGCTTATGACTGGGTCGAGATGTTCGTGAAGACCACCGACTTCATGGCTGCCGCGCGTTTTGCCGAGGATCTGGCGAATGAGGACGGCATCCTGATCAAGCTGGCCACCGTGTTCGAAGCGCCGATCGCCAAGGACTATTTCCAGCGCGTCGCGCGCCATGTGGAGGCGACCGACAACCTGATCGGCCTGATGGTCGCGCCCCATTCCATGGACGGGTTCGAGACGTTTCTGGGCCGCAGGCCGGAGATGGACCTGATTTACCGCAGCGATGATCACACCTGGGACCGTGCGCCCGGCATGGTCTTTGAGTATGGCTGGAACCACACGACGCTACGCGCGCTCAAGGTCGATCCGTCGATCACCTATTTGCAAGTGCGCTATGGCTACCCCCAACATCTCGCCCTGATCGAGAAGATGCGCGATGCCTTGTCACCAGAGGTGTTGCAACACCTTGAAGTGTTGAAGGAGGGCGGCAAGGTCATGTTTGCGGGGTTGTCCCTTGTCAAGTTCACCACCGAAGAGCGGCTGGACGAGATCGTGAAGATGCACGAGGACGCAGGCGCGATGATCTTCAACCCGCACCGCTACACGTTGGAGGAAGGCGGGCGGCAGACCGTGGATGACCGGCAATTGCGATTCAAGCAGGAGGCGGACCCCAAGGGCTTGCTGAACCCCGGCAAGATGATCGCATGGGATGATCCCGATTTCGATTTCGCCAAGATGTATGCCTATCCCAAGATGCAGATCGCCGAATGACACGCGCGCCGACCGTCCCGGCAGAGCCGCAGCACGCGCTTGTCCTTGCCGCGCACCCAGTGCCGGACAGCTTCAACGCGGCCCTGCATGCGCAGGTGGTTCAGTCATTGCGTGGCCGCGGTTGGACAGTGGATGATTGCGATCTTTATGCCGAAGGGTTTGATCCGGTGATGTCCGAAGCCGACAGGCGCGGGTATCACGACGTGCCGGGCAATACCGGCCCGGTTCAGAACTATGTCGACCGTCTGCGCGCCGCCGACGCGTTGATCATGGTCTTTCCCGTTTGGAACTTCGGCTATCCTGCGATCCTGAAAGGGTTTCTGGACCGGGTGTTTTTGCCAGGCGTGTCGTTCCGGTTGGACGATGGCAAGGTCGTTCCGAACCTGACACGTATCCGGCGTCTTGCGGCGGTGACCACCTATGGCGGCACGCGTCTGCGGGCGATGCTGTGCGGTGATCCGCCTCGTAAATGCGTGACGCGCGCCGTCTGGCATGTGTGCCGCCCGCGCACCACCAAATACCTTGCCCTATACGACATGAACCGGGCCAGCGATGCAAAACGCCGTCAATTCCTGGCCCATGTCGGAGATCAACTAAGGACCTTCTGATGCGTGCGCTTATTGTTTTTTGCCACCCGAAAGAGGACAGTTTCAACGCCGCCGTGCTGAGCACGGTCACAACCCAGCTGGACAAGGCAGGCGTCGAATATCGCCTGCGGGACCTTTACCGGTCGAATTTCATGCCCGTGCTGACGGCGCATGAATTGGACTGTTATCTTGACGAGACCTGCAATGCCGATCCTGTCGCGCAGGACGTGGCAGACGTGCAATGGGCGGATGCGCTGATCTTTGTCTATCCGACATGGTGGTACGGGTTGCCCGCGATGCTCAAGGGGTGGCTGGACCGAGTGTTGTTGCCCGGCGTGGCCTTTATCATGCCGCAGGGTGACGGCGACAACATTCGCCCGGGCCTGACCCACATCAAACGACTGGGGGTGTTCACCACCTGCGGCGCGTCCTGGTGGTTGACCACGCTGATCGGGTCGCCGGGCCGCAAGATGCTGACGCGCGGCGTGCGGGCCATTTGCGCCAAACGCTGCCGCACTGTCTTTGCAGCGCATTACCTCATGGACAGCTCGACAGATGCGTCCCGTGCACGCTATCTCAGACAGGTGGCGGCACGGATGGAGAGGCTGACGGCATGATACCCGTTCTGGACTGGACAGAGGTGCGCAACGACCGCCCCGCCTTTACGGCCAAGCTGGGCCAGGCGGTACGCGAAACCGGTTTCTTCCTGCTGTCCAATGCCGATGTCCCTGCTGATTTGCGGTCAGACGTTCTGCGGCTGGCTGATCAGTTCTTTGACCAGCCCCGCGCGGAAAAGGCCAAACTGTCGATCCTCGACACCCCGCATTTTCGCGGATGGGGCAAACCGGGCGACGAGTCGCTGGATGAAACGCGGCCTGAGGTGGATACGAAGGAAACCTTTAACATCGGGTACGATCTGGCCCCTGACGATCCGCGCGTCCTTGCCAACGAACCCTTTCGTGGCGTGAACCGCTGGCCCGAGATCGCGGGCTTCAGTGCCACGATGCTGGCCTATTACGATGCGTGCCAAGCGCAGGCCTCTGCCCTGCTGAGCATAATGGCAGATGACCTGGGCCTGCATGTCGATCACTTTTCCGACCTGTTTACCGAACCGCTGTCCGCCATGCGCCTTTTGCATTACCCACCCGCGACAGGGGCGGAGAACGAGATCGGGGCCGGGGCGCATACGGATTACGGTGCGATCACATTGCTGATGACCGACGGTGAACCTGGCCTTCAGGTGCGCCCGCGCGGAGGCGACTGGATTGATGTGCCGCATGTGCCCGGCGCCTATGTCGTCAATATCGGAGACTGCCTGATGCGGTGGACAAACGACATCTATGTGTCGACCCCGCACCGTGTTCTGCCCCCCAAACGCCAACGCCGATCCGTCGCGTTTTTCTGCGAAGCCAATCCCGATGCGCTGGTCGCCGCCCTGCCCGGCACGGGCCCGGCCAAGTACCCGCCGATCCGCGCCGCCGACTACCTGGCCTCGCGGCTCGCGGCCACCTATGCCCCGAAGGATACCGAATGAGCGCACGCGATTGGGCCGACCTGAGGATGCCCGAGTTCGAGAATTTGAACCCTGACCGGACAATTGTGATCCTGCCCACGGCCGCCATCGAACAGCACGGGCCGCATCTGCCGGTTGGCACGGACACGCTGATTGCCGAGGGGATGCTGGACGCGCTGCGCGCCGCATGCCCCGCTGATCTGGATCTGCTGATCCTGCCCGTGCAGGCCGTCGGCAAGTCCAACGAACATCTGTGGGCCGCCGGGACCTGCACCTTGACCGCCGAAACCGCCCTGCGGGCCTGGACCGAAATTGGCATTTCCGTCGCCCGCGCAGGTCTGAAAAAGCTGATGATCATCAACTCGCATGGCGGCAACCTGGATCTGATTTCCATTCTCAGCCGCGAGTTGCGGGTGCAGGCCGGGATGCTTGCCGTCAAGGCGCAGTGGGGATCGTTTGGGGCGCCGGAGGGCCTGTTCAGCGATCAGGAAAACCGGTTTGGCATCCATGGCGGCGACAGCGAAACCTCCCTCATGCTCGCCTTCCGCCCTGACACCGTGGACATGGATGCTGCGCGTAATTTTCGATCCAGCGCGGAAACATCTGCCATTTCGCCGATCGGGCCGATTTCCTATGGCTGGATCGCGTCCGATCTGTCCGGCAGCGGTGTCGTGGGCGAAGCGCATCTTGCAACGGCCGAAAAAGGTCATGCGCTGGCCGCGCATCAGGCGGCGGGATGTGTGGCGCTGGCCCGCCAAATGGTAGAGACGCCTGTGCCTGCAGCACCGGCCGTGCGGCCCGTGATACATCCACCCTCGCATTCGTCTTGAACGTCTGATGGCGACCATCCGGACCAAGCAACCGGGTCTGGCGCAAAGCCGAAGGATGCACCCGCGGCACATGGCACGCGTTCAAGCCCGAGCGGTGACCCAGCCAGCCAGGCACACCGGCTGCCGGCAGCGTGCCCGGACCAGAACCGTCACGCGGCAAGGACAGGACTAAACCTTGCGACGGACGTCGCGCATGATGTTGTCCTCAAGGACAGGGTGAGGTTTGATCAGCCCGTTATCGTTTTGGACACGTTGTTCCCGGACACGACGATTTCCTGCGCGTTCAGGGGTGTCATTATCAGGCCTGAGGACCGGGCGCGCCTTGCGATCCGGATCTTCGACATCGGCAATGGAGTCGTCCTTCAGAAATTTGATCGCATTGAACGATGCGTATTTCGCAGGATTGAGACGCGACAGTTCGCCTGCGAGGCACCGCGCGACCTGCGGCGCGGCGACGCTTGTCCCACCCATCGCCACCTGTCCGCCGTTGCGGGTGGCTGCCCCCAGAATACCCTGCAAAACCCCCGATGTCTCAGATGGGGCGAGAAAATGCGGCGCGCTGAGTGTGTCGTCGTTGCCCGCCGCACTGTAGATCGCCGCCCTGTCGCTGTCCCATAGCGCACCGCCGACGGACAGAAGTGGGGTGTCCGGACCGACCGTGTTGGTTGCAATGCCAGACACGGTTCCATCGCGTTTGACGATGCTTTCGGGTCGGCCCGCATCCCTGACCACCACATCGCCGAACCTGTCAAAGCGATTGTTCTCATAGGCGGTATCGTCGAAATAGGCCTGCCTTCCACGCGTTCCGAAACCGCCGACTGCTTCATCCCGCTGGATCCAGGCCCGGACAGGCCCGTTGCCGTGCGTATCGCCTTTGCACGCTACCTTCCAGATGCCGTGTGGGCATGCGGGTTGGTTCGCACCCAGACACGTGCTGGGTCCAAGCGCAAGCAGGACCCGCCAGAAAGGCGTGCAATCTTCTGTGGCGGGATGCTGGTGTGCGTGCCCCGCCCCAGCCGGTTTCTCGTTGGGTCGGTCGATGGAAATTCGCGCAATGACTGTACCCTCTTCAAACCCTGCGCCGCCATCTTGTTTCGGTTCGGCCAATACATAGTCATTGGCCAGCGAAACACTGCTGTCATATGGACCTGAAATGTCGAACGAAAATGTCTTCGACACAGCGCCCGGCGGTGTCACCGTCACTTCGATAAGCTTTGTTTTGGCGCTGAACCAGATTTCTACAAAGCTGGCACTACGATCATCCGGTTGAACGCGCATGTCAAAATCAAGAACCGGCGCACGATCCGCCTGTCCCGCGGGTCCTGTCGCGTGTGTTTTCGACAAATGCCCATTGCCCGCAGGTAGGGCAATCTCGGCTGGGGCCGAAATACCAGGATACGGTGTGTCTGCGATTTTGGCCGTTTCCTTTCGGTACTCCTCGGCCATCGCGCGCAATGTACGCTCGACGATGTGTTTCCCATTTTTGGGGCCGCCGCCAAAACCATAGCTGAAGTTCACCACGACCGGTATCGGGACTTTGTTGGCATCACTCATCTCAAGCGCACGATCGAAGATGTACCGCGCTGCCGCGATGATCGACGTCATCAGGGATGCACCCGACGTGTCCTGCGACGCGAAGGTTGGCAGTTGAACCGCGATTATTCTGTGATTGATGGCTTTTTCGTCATCAGGATCGTAGCCCGCTGCCAAATCAGCCACATGGGTGCCATGAGAGCCGCGCAGCTTGAGCGACGTGGGCAAATATGGCCGATCCGTTGTGGCGATCAGGTCCAGCTGTCGCATCAGCGCATCATCATCATCCGGATGCAGCTGAATGGCCTGGGACGTTACCTCGGAGGTGAATTCACGGCCGAAGGGCACGCTGTTCTGTCCTTCCCACTGTGCATCGTGGATCCAGGCAAAGTCGACGCGGCTTTTTCCATCCGCGTCGCGAAATCTGCGGTGGCCGATGTTGATGGAATCGTCAATCAACCCCGAGATGACGAGTTTATCGGCGCTTGCGGCTTCGGGCAAAGGGGGGACACCACTGCCGAGTACCCTGACACTCCCCGGTGCGATGTCGGGGCCAGCGCTGGCTTCCCGTATCGGGAGACGACCAAAGAACACATCCTCGATCGGAACGGATTCGGAATCAGACGATGAGAGAAAAGGCGGATCGGTGAAGTCAAACCGTTCAGAGAAAAAGTCGACCCTTTCGTCACGCTCAATAACGATCAGGGCAAAGTCAAAGTCAGTTTCGGCCACCTTGGGGATTTCCTCGGTATATGCGAACTGTGCGCCGTGTCGTGCGATCCACTGGGAATAGGCGTCGACAACCCGGACCCTGCCTTTTTTGGCGCCGTCGCCAGGCGTGTCACGCGGAAGGGACACCTTTTTTTCGGACAGATAGGTCACCTTGTCCGGAAACCACGCGCGGGCCTGTGCCATGACCGCCCCCCTTACCGTTTCTTCCATTCAAGAACGGATTTGTCCCACAAGAACTTCAATGGCGCGCTCACCAGCATCGGCGAAGCCGGTATCGGGCTGTCCATATTGGTGACAATGCCGTCGTGTTCAGGTGCACGTACCAACGGATCAGCATGTTCACGCAGGTAGTTTTCCGTTTTGAAATCAACAGTCACGGACGGGCCGTCTTCGGCTTCCGGTGACGTCACCACCTTTGTGCCGTCAAACTGGACGGGATACAGACATCCCGCTCCGGTTGCGCGGGCCACCAGATATTGACCGATCACCAGCCCAAGCATCGCGCCAGCCATCGAGTCAGCTGGAAAGTGTACGCCGGCCACTGTTCTGTTGATCGCGATGCGGGCGGCTTGTCGCATCAGTTGATCGACATACAGGTCGTCTGGGGCGCCCTGGCCCCGTTCGATCTCGATCAACCGGGACAGGACAACGGCCATGGCGAAGGCTTCGGTCGCATGTCCGCTGGGCAATGTGCCATGACCGGGCGTGGGTATCACGGGCTGCACCTGAGGCGAAAAAGCATCTGGGCGATGGCAAGCCAAGGCTTGCTTTGTTGCGAGCACGATGTGGGTCGCAAAGACCTGTGTGATGCCCAGAAGCTCGTGTGTGAATTGTTTGCGGCCCGGGTGAAGATCTGCAATCGCAGTCATGTAAGGCACTGGATATCCCGCCTGAGACAGGATTTCCGGCAACCGATCCGCTCTGAGGTCGGCGTAGTCTCTGACCAGTTCGAGTTGCGCAACGAATTGATCGTGCCCAGGACGTGTGAAGGCCGCCAATCGCTGGGCCTTGATCTTGAACGTGTCTGCCATCGCAGTTGTATCGGATGAGCGGCTGAAGTGGTAAAACGACACCTCGGGCGTGCAGCCTTCGGTGCCGAACGCCACACCGCTGTTCGTCAACAGATCCTGGAGCACGACCATCGTGCGCACCATTTGCGACCAGTCTTCCAGATTTGCCGGTTCATTCAGGCTCCGCTCGGTCGGGTTCAGCGTGGCACCGGCCCACTGACCGACAATGCCATCCCGTGCGAACAACAGGCCGGCGGCGGTGGTCGCGTCATAGTTGCCCGCCGCAGCGGCGTTGCCTGACATTGCCGTCATCGCAGTCATGGCGGTCGAACCACTCATTGCCGTCATCGCTGTCATGGCGGTCATGGCCGTCATTGCTGTCATGGCGGTCCCGGTAGCTTGGCTTGACATGAGTTCGTTCTCCCGATGTTTGGATTTACCGAGCAGGTACGCCCGCGTCTCGTAGGGCGTCGGCCCATTTTCTTGTCATGGGACGGTCGCCGGCCGGATGATTTCTGAGGTAACCTTCGATTGTCAGACCGGGTTCGAGGCGTTTCAGCAGATTGGCCGCTGCGGCGGCCTCCCGATCTCGGCCCATCAAGGATAGCGCGATAACCCGGACCCGGTGCGAAGACGTATGTCGGGGATTGGCGTCGATGGACTTGTTCGCGAGATCCAGCGCATCGACATAGTTTTCGCAAATCGAAAGGGCGCTGGCCCTGATAATATCGAAAAAGTATCCATAGGGATCAATGGGGGACAATACGCAGGCCCGTTCTGCGAAACGCAACGCCAATTCGCCGTTTCCGTCGAACATATGCAGTCGCGAATACATCAGCCATGCCAACGAATTGTTTGGGTCGATCTCGACCGCGCGATCAAATTGCGCTTCGGCCTTTGACAGATTTGCCAGATCGCTGGATCGGATCATGCCATCAAATGTCAGCGACAATGGGCAATGCGGGTTCCGGTCCAAAGCGCGTTTTGTGCTGTCGATCGCGTTTCGACTGTCGGATTTGGGGTCGCTGCTCCAGCCTTGCGCGATGGACAGTACGTACCACTTTCCAAGCCAGGCATGCAGTTCCGAATTGCCGGGCGTGCGCGAAATCAGTTCTTCCAACTGGCTACGTGCACGGGCGAAACCGGCAAGCCGATGTTGATGCATGTTCGAAACGGCAGACATCAGCAGAACATGGCTTGCAACATCGCCGGGTGCCCGCCCCCGCGCCATTTCGACCGAGGCAGACAATATGCCGTGCCCGATCTGCGAACACAGGTCCAGCAAGTCATGTGCATCGTTGAGCAGATCGGCCAAGCGGCCAGAAATCTGCCGCGTCAATTCGATATGGCCGTTTGCCGTTTGGACCAGCTCTGCGTCGATCCGGTAGCGGCCGTCATGCAACCCAACGGTTCCGTAGACGATGTAATCGACGTCCAGCATGTCGCGTATCTTCAAGATGTCCAGAAGCGTCCCATCCACGCGGCGACTGGAGAGGTGCGAGATGACGCGAATGAGCCGCGAACGGGACAGGGAACGCGACACCTCTTGGGCGACCAGATCGCTGAGGTGCAGCTCATCTTTCGCCATATGTCGAGTCGCGAACGGCACAATCGCGATCTTGGGCGCGATGCGACTGTGCGGGGACCGGGATGACAGCAAAAAGTCGTTGTTCAGCAGTTTGCGCTTCTGACCGACCCACTGAACAAATCCTTCTTCGTGGATCTTGATGCCTTCCGCGAATTCTCCATCCAGATGGTTTCCGACCAATTCGAACGCATCTGGATCAAGCTGGATGTCGGCATTGGTCGTTTTGAAAATGCGCTCAAAATCGTCCCCAAAGATCTTGCGCAAGTCCGACAGCGACCGGCGCAGGCTGGCGCGCCCATGCTCTTCACCGGCTCTGCGCCACAGTGTGTCCTGTATCCAGCTGCGCGTGTGTGTACCATTCGGGGCTGTCGCGAGAAGGGCAATGAGGGCGCGATGCTTTGCCCCGCGCACCTCGACCACCTGACCGGTGTTCCAGCGGCAGGAAAAACTGCCGTACAGTCGTATCTGAAGCGTCCGAATAGCCAAAACTGCGCAATCAAATAAGTGAGGTATCAATGAATAATGAGCAGAATAGCAGAGATTGATAGGCCGCTCACATTTTTTTCACGCGACCCGTGCGATCCGCGAAAGGCATATTGGAAGGTGCAGCGTGACAGTTTGAAATTCTTCGTTGGGACAACGACTTGAGCAATCCAGATGACACCGACACCGAAATCTCTGGCCAGAGCGTACGGGACCTGAGCGATTTCTGTGAAGCATGGCCCGAATTGAGACAATCGGTTTTGCATCACATTCAGCGCGATGCGCTGAGAGACCCTGAATTGAAAGCGACCTTGAAATGGATGTGTCTATTGTCTGACCGAATTTGCGCACAGGCGTCGGATTTCGAACTTTGACCAAAACAGACCCAAGTTCTCGGCGGATTAGTCAAATCCGTCGTTCGCGGTCACACTTGCAATGAACAACCTTGTTCGTCGTGCGGAAGCGTGAGCCAAGGCGCGCAATGGAAACACACCTTTATCTCAACCGGTCACGGCGCAAGCTCCGTTCAGCCTAGCCGCATTTGGAAAAACCGCACGACGCGCACGTCATGCAACCTTCGATCATGCGCATTTCGTAGCTGCCGCAGCTTGAGCAGGCTTTGCCTCGTGGCGCGCCCAGGCCCACAACTTCGGCCTGCGGATCGGATTTGAGGCCCATGCCTTCACCTTCGATGAACCCGGTGGCGATCATGTGCTTTTCAATGACACCCCCGATGGCGGCAAGGATCGACGGGATGTACTTGCCCTGCATCCACGCACCACCGCGCGGGTCAAACACCGCCTTCAGCTCTTCGACCACAAAGGACACATCCCCACCCCGGCGGAACACGGCAGAGATCATGCGCGTCAGCGCCACGGTCCACGCGAAATGTTCCATGTTCTTTGAGTTGATGAACACCTCGAACGGACGACGGTGGCCGCCGATGACCAGATCGTTGATTGTGATGTAAAGCGCATGTTCACTGTCGGGCCACTTGACCTTGTAAGTGTTGCCCTCCAGCGCGTTGGGCCGATCGAGTGGCTCGGCCATATAGATGACGTCACCATGGGGTTGCAGCGGTTCGGCGTCGTCGTTGGCGAGGACGGGTGCGTCTTTCGGCTTCTCCTCTGCCACGGTCAGTACCGACCCGGTGACCGCGTTGGGCCGATAGGTCGTGCACCCTTTGCAGCCAGTATCCCACGCTTGCATGTAGACGTCCTTGAAGTCATCAAAGCTGATGTCTTCTGGGCAATTGATCGTCTTGGAGATGGACGAATCCACCCATTTTTGCGCGGCTGCCTGCATCTTCACGTGATCAGACGGGGTCAACGTCTGGGCATTGACGAAATAGTCGGGCAATTCGGCATCCCCGAACGTGTCGCGCCACATCTGCACGGCGTAATCCACGACTTCCTCTTCGGTCCGGGTGCCGTCCTTCTGCAAGACCTTGCGGGTGTAGGCATAGGCGAACACCGGTTCGATCCCCGACGACACGTTCCCGGCATAAAGGCTGATGGTGCCCGTGGGTGCGATGGACGTCAGCAGCGCGTTGCGGATACCATGTTCCGCGATGGCGTCCCGCACGTCCGCATCCATGGCCTGCATTGTGCCACTGGCCAGATAGCCGTCGGCGTCAAAAAGCGGAAAGGCCCCTTTTTCTTTCGCGAGGTCGACCGAGGCCAGATAGGAGGCGCGGGCAATCGCCTTCAACCACGTTTCCGTCCGGTGCGCCGCCTCGTCCGAGCCATAGCGCAGGCCCAGCATCAAGAGCGCATCGGCCAGACCGGTCACGCCAAGGCCAATGCGGCGCTTGGCGGCCGCTTCCCGCGCTTGTTCCTCAAGCGGGAAGCGAGAGGCATCTACGACATTGTCCATCATGCGTACGGCCGTCGTGACCAGATCGGCCAAGGCGGCTTCGTTCAATTCGGCCGTTTCTTCGAACGGGTCGCTGACCAGACGGGCCAGGTTGATCGACCCCAACAGGCATGCCCCATAGGGTGGCAGCGGCTGTTCACCGCACGGATTGGTGGCGGCAATGGTCTCGCAATAGTTCAGGTTGTTCGCGGCGTTGATGCGGTCAATGAAGATCACGCCGGGTTCCGCGTAGTCAAACGTCGACTTCATTATGCCGTTCCACAAGTCACGCGCCTGCACGGATTTATAAACCGTGCCATCAAACACGAGGTCCCAGGACCCGTCGGCCTTGACCGCTTCCATAAAGGCGTCCGTCACCAATACAGACACATTGAACATGCGCAGGCGGGCGGCATCGGATTTTGCGGTGATGAAATCCTCGATATCCGGGTGATCGCAGCGCATCGTCGCCATCATCGCGCCCCGACGGCTGCCAGCGGACATGATCGTGCGGCACATCGCATCCCAGACATCCATAAAGGACAAAGGCCCCGATGCGTCCGCAGCCACCCCTTTGACCCCAGCCCCCTTGGGCCGGATCGTAGAGAAATCATAGCCGATGCCGCCGCCTTGCTGCATGGTCAGCGCAGCCTCTTTCAACATGTCAAAAATGCCTGCCATGCTGTCCGGGATCGTGCCCATGACAAAGCAGTTGAACAAAGTCACCGACCGCGCAGTCCCGGCCCCGGCGGTAATCCGGCCCGCTGGCAGGAACTTGAAGTCCTCAAGCGCCTCGTAAAACGTGTCTTCCCACTGCGCTGGGTCTTGTTCGACTTTCGCCAGATCGCGCGCGATGCGCCGCCAGCTATCTTCGACCGTTGCGTCGATGGGGGTGCCGTCCGCCTCTTTGAAACGGTACTTCATATCCCAAATCTGTTCGGCAATCGGCGCTGCGAAACGTGTCATCAAAGCATCCCCTTGGCGGCTGTCGAATCTTTTGGTCGGCGGAAGATCACCACCGTACCACACCCCAACAGATTGCAGAAGCAGAGATACACGCTACAATATAGAGTGTGGCTTGGGGACGACTCTGTGGATAAGTTTATCAACCTGATCAAACTGTCAGTGGGCAGCGACAGCTATGACGATCTCGTCGCATGGCAGCAGACCAAGCGTGCCCAAACCGCAGATGGTTATCCCCGACATGTGACGCGCATGTGGCCCAAACGCGAAGCCGAGATCCTGAACGGCGGATCGATCTTTTGGGTTGTCAAAGGTGTTCTGACCTGTCGCCAGCGGATCATCCGCCTGGATGAGGTGATCGGCAGTGACGGCATCCGCCGCTGCGCCATCGTGTCGGATCCAGAGCTTGTCCGTGTTCAGTCGGCCTTGAAACGCCCGTTTCAGGGCTGGCGGTATCTGAAACCCGAAGACACGCCGCCGGACCTGCCCAAGGGGCGCGACCGCGAAGAACCGCTGCCTGTCGAACTGAACCGCGCGCTTGCCGAGATCGGGGTTCTTTAACGCGCGTTCAGCCGGTCCAGAAGCGTGTTCAGCGTGGCCTGTTCGTCGCCTGTCATCTCTGCCACGCGGCTGCGCCACAGCGTTGCCTGACTGGCCAGGATCAATCCGTCGTCCAAGACCTTGAGGTGATTGGCGCGCAGCGTCTCACCGGACGAGGTGATGTCGGCAATGGCCTCTGCCGTTTCGTTCGCGACCGTGCCTTCGGTCGCGCCTTGGCTGTCCACAAGCGCATAGTCGGCAACGCCTGCATCGCGCAGGAAATCCCGCACAAGGCGGTGGTACTTTGTGGCGATCCGCAGCCGAAAACCATGCGTGGCCCGGAAGGCGGCGGCCGCCGCGTCCAAATCGTCCGTCAGGTCCACATCCGTCCACGCCTTCGGCACGGCGATGATCAGATCGGCATGGCCGAACCCCATCTCGGCCATCGGTTCGACCTGTTGTTCCCAGAGGGGGAGTTTTTCGTGGATGAGATCGGTGCCAGTGACACCCAGATGAATGCGCCCGGCGGCAAGCTCGCGTGGGACCTCTCCTGCCGACAGAAGAACCAGCGAAACGCCATCGATCCCATCGACCGCGCCCGCGTATTCCCGGTCCGACCCGGTGCGGGTCAGCGTAATGCCGCGCTTGTCAAACCACTGGAATGTCTTTTCCATCAGCCGCCCCTTGGACGGTACACCCAGCTTGATCATGCGGCGGCCTCCAGTTCGACCAGCAGACCGGGTCGGATGACCGCGCCCACCGCCGGGATTTCCTGGCCTGCGCCAAGACGGCGGGTCAACGCGTCATAGCGCCCGCCTGAGGCGACAGGCGGCAGGTCGGGGCGTCTCTCGGCATAGAAACCAAACACAAACCCGTCGTAATACTCCATCGACGTGCGGCCAAAGCTGGCCTCGAATTCCAATGTGTCAACGTCGATGCCGCGTTTGGTCAGGGCCTCTGCCCGCGCGTCCACCCGTTCCACCGCCGTGCGGATCGCGGGCAGGTCGACACACAGGTTGTGCATCTGCGCCAGCGCGAATGGCAGCGTTTCGCGCACGTTCAACAGCGCATCCAGACATTCCATTTGCGCGCCAGACAGGGGTGGTTCGGCCGCGTCGTCGTGCAGCGCCCTGATCCGTGCGTCGATCTCGGCCTGGCTGCGCATGCCGGTCAGGGGTGCGTCAGTCTGCACCTTGCCGGCCAGCAAGGCCGCGCGCGTTTCGGGCACTGGGCTGCGCCCGGAGAAACGGTCAAGCAGGGCGCGGAAGCGGCGCGGGCGCCAGATGTGACGCCGCAGGGCCGCCTTGCGCCGGTCGCTCGTGTCCAGACCGTCCACAGCGGCCATCAGAACCCCAATGTCACCGGTGGCCGCCCGCAAGGCGACCCCCTTCGTGGCGTCCGCAATCAGCGCAAACACCTCGGCATCTGCCGCGGCCGGGCCTGCGCGGTCAAACACTTCGTAACCTACTTGCAGGTATTCGCTCGCGCGGTCAGGGTCTTCTTCCTGCCTGCGAAACACCTCGCCAGCATAGGTATAGCGGGCGGGTTCTGCACCACAGTCCATGTGCATCTGCACCACGGGCACCGTGAAATCCGGGCGCAGCATCTGCTCCCCGCGCATGGCGTCGGACGTCACATAGGCGCGGGCGCGAATGTCTTCGCCATAAAGATCAAGAAGCAGGTCCGCCGGTTGCAGGATCGGCGGCTCGACCACCTGCGCGCCCTGTGCCACAAAACTGTCCCGCAGGGCGTAGGCCCGCTGGCGCGCATGGGTCATTGGTTCAGGATCTCTTTGACCTTGGCGAGCATCTGGTCACGCGGCACTTCAAACTGGCTGGGGCGGTCTTTCCATTCCTCAACGCTGGCTGTTTCGGCGATCTTGGCCCCCAGAACAAGGTCCTTGATCTGCACGACACCACGCTCTTTCTCGTCTGCGCCTTCGATGATGGCGATGGGGGAGTTCCGCTTGTCCGCGTATTTGAGCTGGTTGCCAAAGTTCTTCGGGTTGCCCAGGTAAACTTCGGCCCGGATGCCCGCGCCGCGCAGGTCAGCGACCATGGCCTGATAATCAGCCATGCGGTCGCGGTCCATGACCGTGACGACAACGGGCCCCTGTTCGGCGGTGCCGATGCGGTTCGTGGCGCGGAGCGCGGCCAGCAAGCGGTCGACACCGATGGAGACGCCCGTGGCAGGCACTTCCTGCCCGGTGAAACGCTTGACGAGGTCATCATAGCGCCCCCCACCCGCGACAGATCCGAACTGGACCGTCTGGCCCTTTTCGTTCTGGACGTCGAAGGTGAGTTCGGCCTCGTAGACGGGGCCAGTGTAGTAGCCGAGGCCCCGGACCACGGACGGATCGATGACGATGCGGTCGGAGCCGTAGCCTGCAGCGTCGAGAAGCGCGGCGATCTCTTCGAGTTCCGCAACACCTTTGGCCCCGATGTCAGAGCCTTGAACCAGGTCGTTCAGGCGCGCGACTGTATCGGGACCTGTGTCGCGCTTTGCATCCATAAAGCCCATGATGATTTCCGCCTCAGCATCGGCCAGGCCCGCACCTTTGGTGAAGTCGCCACTTTCGTCCTTGCGCCCCTCGCCCAACAACGCACGGACGCCATCCGGGCCGAGACGATCCAGCTTGTCGATTGCGCGCAAAACGATGCCCCGTTCGGCGTCCTTGTCATCTCCTGCAAGGCCCGCCACCTCCATCACCCCATTCAGCACTTTTCGGTTGTTGATGCGGATCACATAGTCGCCGCGCTGGATCCCCACGGCTTCGAGCGTATCGGACAGCATCGCGCAAATCTCGGCGTCCGCAGCCATGCTTGCCGTGCCCACCGTGTCTGCATCGCATTGATAAAACTGCCGAAACCGGCCTGGCCCAGGCTTTTCATTGCGCCAGACAGGCCCCACCGTATAACGGCGATAGGGGGTGGGCAGATCGTTGCGGTGCTGAGCGTAAACGCGCGCCAGCGGCGCCGTCATATCGTAGCGCAATGCCAGCCAGTCACCATCTTCCTCCTGCCAGGCGAACACCCCTTCGTTCGGGCGATCCACATCAGGCAGGAACTTGCCCAGCGCCTCGACCGTTTCCACGGCACTGGATTCGAGCGCGTCAAACCCGTAGCGATGATACACCCCGGCGATCTTTTGCAGCATCTCGGCCCGGTCGGTGACATCCGTGCCAAAATAGTCGCGAAACCCCTTTGGCGTCTGGGCCTTGGGGCGGGGAGTTTTCTTGGGCTTGGCCATGCTGGCGCTCCGACTGCGGGTTCGGGCGCGTCACTACCTCAGGCATGGGGGCTGGGCAAGCGCAGCCTGAGATGGCAGGAGGGGGGCATGAACAAGCTGGAAGAACAAATCGCACATCTTGAACGGACGGTGGATGACCTGTCTGACGTGGTCGCACGGCAAGAGACCGAGATCGCGCTGCTGACGCGACGGGTGCAGATGCTGATGGAACGCGAGGCGCAGCGCGACGCAGACGGCGGCGGCGGAGTCGTAATCGGAGATGAACGTCCACCGCACTACTGAAGCGGTTGATCTAGGTGGCACATCCGCCGCGAAGGACCGTTTCCCGCTGCCGCCCAGCGTCAGGGCGCTTTGAGGGCGGCCGCAAGCACGCTGCCGTCATGCAAGAGCATATCCGCCCAGCGCCCGTTGTCGGTGAACTTTTCATACGCACTGATGAACGTCGTGTTTCGTGACAAGCGATCAATGCGGTCCCCGCACGGCGTATTGCGCCCGACATTGCACACCTTGCGCTTCAGCTTTTCATAGGCTTCGTCCGTGGTCGAATAGGGGTATTCCTCTGCCGGCAACCCGTACCGCAGCTGTTCATGAAAGGCCGGGTCACCGAACAGGGCAAGCGCAGCCGTGAACTGACGTGGGCAATTGTCGGCAAACCCGGTGACATAGAAGGTCCGAGGTTGCGTGCTTTCGGGTGCCGTATCGTACAGAACATATCCCCGGCCCTTGCGCGCGGCCTTGTCCACGACCTTGCCCAGACCCGCAGGCTTGGCCGTGCAATTGCGGGCGATCTGCCCAAATGGAACACTCATTCCGGGCGCGACATCCACCGCATCGGGGCCATTTCTTGTTTCGGCACGTGGCGCGCCAAACAATCCACGCCGCTTTTCAGGTTCCACGAGATCCGGAGACGCAGATACCGGCAGCGCTGCAACGGTCGTCTCGGCCTCATCCTCGATGGCTGGGGCCGGCAGCGCTGTTTGGGCGTCCGCTGCGTCATCGGGCTGTGCCGCTTGACGCAGCCATGCCAGAACGCCGCCGCGCGCCCTTGGTGCTGGTGCACCGGTTTTGGCGTCGCTGATACGTGGGGCCTCTGTCGCCAATGCCCCATCATGTGCGCCAACCACCTGTGCGCTGGCCAGGGTGTCGGTGTCTTCTGGTTGCGTTGGCACCTGGTCCGGGGTTCCGGCCCGCTGTTCATCGTCAACGCGTGTCTCCGCATGGGCCTGCGGCGCAAAAAGCTCCGCGAGGATGCTGCCCTCGCGCGCCAGTTCCTCCTCGGTCGGCAACGCGCGTGTGCCCGGCTCGGCTGGCAGTACGGCCCCTTCGGAGACGCGGCCGATCCCTTCCAACGGGTCGCCACAAGCGCTCAGACCAAGCAGCAGCACATATGCCAATGCAAGTCGCGTCACGCGCCTGTCCTCCCAAACCGTTAAAAGTGTCCCAAAGCCGTACCTAGCCGGAACAGCCGCTTTGGTCCAGTCGGGCGCGCGGTTGACCGCCTAGATGTCCTGAACCTCGACCACGCCGGACAGCGATTTGATGGCGCCCTTGATCTGGGGCGTAACCGGGAATTCGGCGCCCAGGTCCATTTCGACCTCACCCGGCAGGCTGTCATCCATCAGGCATACGGTGATCGGTCCGCGCCCGGCGCCCCTGGCAGTCTTTGCGGCACCTTCCAGAACGGTGGCGACCGACGCCAGCGCCGTGGGCGCTTCGACGAATATCCGCAGTCCCATGCCCCCGACATCGGCGACAACACTGTCAATCGGCGCAACCGACCGGCCCAGCAGTTTCAACTGGTCCGACTCCATCGTCGCTTCGACCGTCACTATCACCTTGGCGCCTGTCACCAGGGTATCCTGCGCCTTTTCAAGGCTTTCCGAAAACAGCGTGACCTCGTACGCGCCCGTCGTGTCCGACATCTGGCAGAAGGCAAATCGGTTGCCCTTGGCCGATTTACGCACCTGCAAACCGGACACGACGCCCGCCAGCTTTGCAACCAGGGGCTGGCTTTCGGCCTTGGTCGTCACCTCGTCCAACGTGATGACGCCCTTGCGTTTCAATGGACCCATGTAGTCGTCAAGCGGGTGACCGGAAAGGTAGAAACCGACAGCCTTGTGTTCTTCGCCCAGCCGTTCGGCAGGCAACCAATCGTCCAGCGGCAAAAGCCGTGGTTCGGGAAGGTCGTCACCCGCTTCACCAAACAAAGACACCTGGTTGGAGTTCTTTTGATCATGTACCGCAGCGGAGTAGGCAGACAGCGCATCCAACGCGTCAAACACGCGGCGCCGGTTGGGATCGAGTTGATCGAAGGCCCCGGCGCGCGCCAACATCTCAAGCGGCCGCTTTCCGACCTTCTTCAGGTCGACCCGACGCGCAAAGTCGAACAGGTTGACAAAGGGCTTGCTGTCGCGCGCCTCTTGCACCAACCGCATCGCTTCGACGCCGACATTCTTCAGCGCACCCAGCGCATAGACCAGGGCGCCGTCCACCACTTTGAACGTGGCATCCGAGCGGTTCACGCATGGTGGCACCCATGGCAAATCCAACCCCTTGCGCACTTCCTCGAAATACACGGCCAGCTTGTCCGTCAGGTGGATATCGCAATTCATCACCCCGGCCATGAATTCGACCGGGTGGTTCGCCTTCAGCCATGCCGTCTGGTAGCTGACCACGGCATAGGCCGCGGCGTGGGACTTGTTGAAGCCGTAGTTCGCGAACTTGTCGAGAAGATGCCAGACCTCCAACGCCTTGTCCTCGTCCACGCCGTTTTCCTTGGCCCCGGCAAGGAACTTGGGCCGCTCGGCGTCCATGGCCTCCTGGATTTTCTTGCCCATCGCGCGGCGCAGCAGGTCGGCACCGCCAAGCGAGTAGCCCGCCATTTCCTGCGCGATCTGCATCACCTGTTCCTGGTACACGATGATACCCTGCGTTTCGTCCAGGATATGATCAATCGAAGGGTGCAGCGTGTCCCTGTCGCTCAGCCCGTTCTTGACCTCGCAAAACTTCGGGATGTTTTCCATGGGCCCGGGACGGTAGAGGGCGACGAGCGCGATGATGTCCTCGATACAGTCGGGCTTCATCCGCTTGAGCGCGTCGATCATGCCCGAGCTTTCCACCTGGAACACGGCGACCGTCTTGCCCGCAGCATAAAGCTTGTAAGACGCCTCATCATCCAGAGGGATGCCGCCGATGTCATTCTCCATCCCGTCCGCGGGCGTGTAGAGTTCGGTGCCGTCCGCAGCGATGTGCAATGCGCGCCCGGACGCCAGGATCTGATCCACCGCGTTCTGGATCACCGTCAGGGTTTTCAGGCCAAGAAAGTCGAATTTGACAAGGCCCGCCTGTTCCACCCATTTCATATTGAACTGGGTCGCCGGCATGTCGGATCGCGGATCCTGATACAGCGGGACCAGCGCATCCAGTGGCCTGTCCCCAATCACCACGCCAGCGGCGTGGGTCGAGGCGTTGCGCAGCAGCCCCTCGACCTGTTGGCCGTAGGTGAGCAGGCGGTCCACAACCTCTTCATTGCGCGCCTCTTCGCGCAGCCGCGGTTCGTCCGTCAGCGCCTTTTCGATGCTGACAGGTTTCACACCTTCGACCGGGATCAGCTTGGACAATCGATCGACCTGGCCATAGGGCATCTGCAGGACACGCCCGATATCGCGCACGGCGGCCTTCGACAGAAGCGCACCAAAGGTGATGATCTGGCCCACCTTGTCGCGGCCATACTTCTCCTGCACGTAGCGGATCACTTCCTCGCGCCGATCCATGCAAAAGTCGATGTCGAAGTCGGGCATGGAAACCCGCTCGGGATTAAGGAACCGTTCGAACAGCAAGGCGTATCGCAAGGGGTCAAGGTCGGTAACGGTCAGCGCGTAGGCCACGAGGCTGCCCGCGCCCGAGCCCCGGCCGGGACCCACCGGGATGTTATGATCCTTCGCCCATTTGATGAAATCGGCGACAATCAGAAAGTAGCCGGGAAAGCCCATGCCTTCGATGATGTCGAGTTCGAAATCGAGCCGTTTCTGGTATTCCTCCACGCTGGTGGCGTGCGGAATGACCTTCAGCCGTTCTTGCAAGCCATCGTTGGCCTGACGCCTCAGTTCTTCAACTTCGTCGTCCGCAAACTTGGGCAGGATCGGATCACGGCGATACGCCATGAAGGCACAGCGCCGTGCAATTTCCACCGTGTTTTCTATGGCTTCCGGCAGATCGGCAAACAGCGTCACCATTTCGGCCTGGCTCTTGAAATAGTGCTGCGCGGTCAAACGACGGCGCGGTTCCTGCTGGTCGACATAGGCACCTTCGGCGATGCAGATCAGCGCGTCATGGCTTTCATACATGTCCGGCTTCGGAAAATAGACGTCGTTCGTGGCGACCAGCGGCACATCCATAGCATAGGCCATTTCAATCAGCGGCCGTTCCGTCAGACGCTCGGCCTCGGGCTGCCCCCCCTCGCCCGGATGCCGCTGCAATTCGACGTAGAGCCGGTCGGCAAAGATGTCCCTGAGCCGATCCATCAGCGCTTGCGCAGCAGGCACCTGACCGGTTTGCAACAGCATCCCGACAGGTCCGCCCGGCCCGCCGGTCAGGCAGATGACGTCTGCGGAATGGCCCGCCAGCTCCTCCACCGTGACATGGGGCAATTCGGACGCCTCGCGCAGATAAAGGCACGAGTTGAGCTTCATCAGGTTTTCATAGCCCGCCTCGGTCTGTGCCAACAGGACCAGCGGGGCCGGGTCACGCAGGCGTTCGCCGGGGCGCGGTGCGACATATTGCAGGTCAACCTGGCAACCGATGATGGGCTGCACACCCGCCCCCGCCATGCCCACAGAAAACTCCAGCGCGGCGAACATGTTGTTCGTATCGGTCAGTGCAATGGCAGGCATACCTGCATCCCGCACCAGGCCGGGCAGCTTTTTGAGGCGCATCGCCCCTTCCAGCAGCGAGTATTCGGAATGCGTGCGCAGGTGAATGAATCGGGGGGCGTCGGTCATCCGCCCACGATATGTCGTAGCGGGCCCGTCGGAAAGCCCCATGGAGTGTTATCCACAGCCTAATGGTAAGCGAACACGCTAAGTATCTTGACGTGACTCGCCACAGCGTGATACTTAGCAACATGGCTAACAAACTGGACAGCTTTTTCAGCGCCCTGTCGGACCCGACGCGCCGCGCGGTGGTGGAACACCTGATCCACGGCCCCGCCACGGTCAGCACGCTGCACGGCGCGCATGACATGGCGCTGCCAACGTTCTTGCGCCACCTCAAGGTGCTTGAAGACAGCGGATTGGTCACAAGCAGCAAGACGGGGCGCGTGCGCACCGTTGAAATGCAACCCGACGCCCTGCGCACCGGCGCGGAATGGCTCGATGCGCACAGAACCATGTGGGAGGGCCGTATGGCACGGCTGTCCCGTCTGGCCACCCAGATGGAAAGGACACGATCATGAGCACCGATACCGGACATTTTGACCTTACCCGCACCATGCCGCTGACGCCGGACCGGCTGTGGCATCTGCTGACGGATGCCCGGATGCGCGAAACCTGGGGCGCGCCAGAAGAAGGCATGGTGCTGACCATGGAACAGTCCGACCTGCGCGTTGGCGGCTTCGAAACGCACCGATGCGGGCCCGCTGACAATCCCGAGTTTACGGTGGACACACGGTGGTACCGTCTTGACGGCCCGCACGACGCCGCCTTTACCGAAACGGTGCACGTGGGCGGTTCGACCATCGCAACAACGCTTGTCACGTATCGGGTCACCGCAGAAGGTGCGGGCTCACGACTGGATGTTGCCGTGGCCGTGTCCTCTTTCACCGGGCCGGATGCCGACAACGAATTCAGGGCCGGGTGGGAGGCCGGATTGTCCAACCTCGCGGCACTGGCCACGAAAATGGCTGCCTGAACAGGCCGGACAACTTGCCATTGCCTGTCTGACTGCCCTACGCTATCGGCCGACAGCCCGCCCTTCGGTCTACGCCGCATCGACCGAGGGGCCGCACAGGGGCGTTGGTACCGCGGCGGGCACAAGAAAACATGCGCACGACCTTTCTTCTGAATGGAAGCGAGATCACGGCTGAGACTTCTCCGACAACGACATTGCTGGACTGGCTGCGGGACCGCCCCGGCCTGACGGGCACCAAGGAAGGCTGCAACGAAGGCGATTGTGGCGCCTGTTCGGTGATGGTGACGGACGAGATCGGCGCGCGGGCACTGAATGCCTGCATCCTGTTCGTGCCGCAGATTGCGGGCAAGGCGGTACGCACAGTTGAAGGGATCGCCGCCCCTGACGGCACATTGCACCCCGTCCAGCAAGCCATGATCGATCATCACGGAAGCCAGTGCGGCTTTTGCACGCCCGGGTTTGTCACCACGATGGCAACGGCGCATCTGAATGGTGAGACGGACCATGACACGGCGTTGGCGGGCAACCTCTGCCGGTGTACCGGGTATGCGCCCATCGTTCGAGCCGCCGAAGCGGCCCAACATGCGCCGGTCCCGGATCATGTGAACGACGCCCCCCTTCTTCTGGCCCGAAATACTTCGGGGGAGGCTCCGCAGGAGCCGGGGGCAGAGCCCCCAACGACGCCCGATGCCCTCGCGAAATGGATGCATGAAAACCCTGGCGGCACGCTCGTGGCCGGCGCGACGGATGTGGGCCTGTGGGTGACCAAGGACCTTCGCGATCTGGGTCCGGTGGCGTTTCTCAACCGGATTCCAGAATTGGCAGGCGTCACGGTCACAGACGAACACATCCGTATCGGCGCGGCCACGACCTTGACAGATCTGCATGGGATCATGGGCGATCACCACCCGGCCTTTGCCGAATTGATCCGTCGCTACGGATCCGTCCAGGTGCGCAACGCCGCGACAATCGGCGGCAATGTCGCAAACGGCTCGCCCATCGGCGACGGCTCACCTGCACTGATTGCGCTGGGGGCAACAGTCCATCTGCGCTCCGTGGACGGTGTCCGGGCTCGACCGATCGAGGAATTCTTCATCGACTACGGCAAGCAAGACCGCGCACCAAACGAGTTTGTCGAGGCGATCACCATTCCACGGCAGGACGATCACCTGCGGTGTTACAAACTGTCCAAACGGTTCGATCAGGACATTTCGGCCGTATGTGGCTGTTTCTGGATCGACGTACGCGACGGCGAAGTGGCCAACATACGTCTGGCCTTCGGCGGTATGGCGGGCACGCCCAAACGGGCCGTACATGCCGAGGCGGCGCTACGCGGCATGCCATGGACAGACGCGACAGTGGCCTCGGCGATGCAAGCCATGACCCGGGATTTCACGCCGCTCAGCGACATGCGCGCCTCTGCCGGTTACCGCATGGAGGCGGCACAGAACATGCTACTGCGGGCGTGGCTGGAAGATCAGGGTCAGGCCGCCAACGTGTTGGAGGTCACCCCATGAGCGTCGCCAGGCCGCTGCCCCACGATGCCGCGCACCTGCATGTGACGGGCGCCGCCCGCTACGTGGATGACATGCCGACGCCTGTAGGCGCATTGCACCTGGCCTTTGGCACCAGCAGTGTTGCGAAGGGTCGGATCACGCAGATGGACCTGTCTGCCGTGCGCGACGCACCGGACGTCATCGCGGTCCTGACCGCGGATGACCTGCCCTTTGCGAACGATGTTTCGCCGTCCGCCCATGACGAGCCGCTTTTGTCCGATGGCGCGGTGCATTACGTGGGCCAGCCGCTGTTTCTGGTCGTGGCGCGGTCGCATCTGGCAGCGCGACACGCGGCACGGCTTGGCAGGATTGATGTTGCGGAAGAAACGCCGGTCCTGACGATCGACGCGGCTTTGGCGGCGGGCAGTCGGTTCGAGGATGGTCCACGCATCTATGCCCGCGGCGGTGCCGCCCTGGGCCTGGACGGGGCACAGCACCGCCTGACCGGGTCGGTCCATATTGGCGGACAGGAACACTTTTACCTCGAAGGGCAGGCCGCGCTGGTTCTGCCGGGCGAAGACGGCGACATGCATGTCATCTCGTCCACCCAGCATCCGACCGAAATCCAGCACAAGGTGGCCGATGCCATTGGCAAACCCATGCACGCGGTTCGCGTCGAAACGCGGCGCATGGGCGGCGGGTTCGGAGGCAAGGAAAGCCAGGGCAATGCGCTGGCCGTGGCCTGCGCGGTGGCCGCGCGGCTGACCGGCGTGCCCTGCAAGATGCGCTATGATCGCGATGACGACATGGTCATTACCGGCAAGCGGCATGATTTCCGCATCGACTATGACGTGGGGTTTGACGCGTCGGGCAAAATCACCGCGCTGGACGTCCGCCAATATGCCCGCTGCGGTTGGGCGATGGACCTGTCGCTGCCCGTCGCCGACCGGGCCATGCTGCACGCCGACAACGCCTATTGGCTGCCCAATGTGCGGATCGAAAGCCACCGGCTGCGCACCAACACCCAATCGGCCACCGCCTTTCGGGGGTTTGGCGGACCGCAAGGCATGCTTGGGATGGAACGGATCGTCGACCATGTCGCACACCATCTGCGCCTTGATCCGCTTGAGGTGCGGAGTGCCAATTTTTATGCCTCCGGCGGTCGTATTTCGGGTCGGAAGAAGCAAACAACGCCCTATGGGCAAGAGGTCGACGACTTCATCGCGGACGCGATCGTGGCACAAGTGCGCAAGACCTCGGACTATGATGCGCGGCGCGCGGCTGTTGCCGCATGGAATGCCGCCAACCCGGTGCTGAAAAAGGGCATCGCGCTGACGCCGGTCAAGTTCGGGATCAGTTTCACCCTCACGCATCTGAACCAGGCCGGGGCGCTTGTTCATGTCTATGCCGACGGGTCAATCCACCTGAACCACGGCGGGACCGAGATGGGTCAGGGCTTGTTTCAGAAAGTCGCGCAAGTCGCGGCAAGCCGATTTGGCGTGCCGCTCGACGCGGTCAAGATCACCGCAACGGACACGGCCAAAGTACCCAACACGTCGGCCACGGCCGCATCATCCGGCAGCGATCTGAACGGCATGGCCGTCAAGGCAGCGTGTGACACCATCCGCACACGGATGGCAGAACACCTGTCGCAACTGCACCAATGCCGCCCGGATGACGTCGTCTTTGCCGACGGCCGGGTCCGTGCCGGATCCGGGGACTACAGTTTTACCGACGTGGCGACGCTGGCCTACAATGCGCGGATCAGCCTGTCGGCCACCGGGTTCTACAAGACGCCCGATATCGAATGGGACCGTATCAAGGGTCAGGGCCGCCCGTTCTTCTACTTTGCCTATGGCGCGGCGGTCACCGAGGTGGTCATTGATACGTTGACCGGAGAAAACCGCATTCTGCGGGCCGACATTCTGCATGATGCCGGTGCCTCCTTGAATCCGGCGCTGGATATCGGACAGATCGAAGGCGGCTATGTCCAGGGTGCGGGATGGCTGACGACCGAGGAACTGGTCTGGGACGACGCCGGACGGCTGCGGACACATGCCCCGTCGACCTACAAGATACCGGCATGTGGCGACCGGCCCGATATTTTCAACGTCGCCTTGTGGGATGGCGAGAACCGGGCCGATACGATCTACAAATCGAAAGCGGTCGGAGAGCCGCCCCTGATGCTGGGCATTTCGGCCTTTCTGGCGCTCAACGACGCAGCAGCAAGCTGTGGACCACACTATCCGGACCTGCACGCCCCGGCCACGGCCGAAGCCGTCTTGAGGGCGGTGCACACTGCACGTGGCGATGTTTGATCGCGCGGGCCTTATTGCTGCCTGCAACGCCCACGGGCGGGTGGTACGGGTGGTTGTGGCCCATGTGCAGGGATCGGCCCCGCGCGAAGCGGGGGCAGCCATGCTGGTCTGGGACGGCGGGCAATCCGGCACCATCGGCGGCGGGGCGCTGGAATACGAACTGGCCGCAACCGCACGGACGTTGCGACACGACACACGGTCCCGCCATGCGCTTGGTCCCGACCTGGGCCAATGCTGTGGCGGTGCAGTCGACATTCTGTGCGAGGTCTATGATACAAACCGCGCCCGCGCCCTGCCCCACGATCTGGTCGCGCGGGGGCCGGACCCCATGCCGCTGTCCATCAAACGGATGATGAAGGCGGCGCGCAATCAGGGACGACCGCCACCGGCGCAGATGAAGGACGGGTGGATGATCGAACCGGTCCAACCGCCCGATCAGGCGGTGTGGATCTGGGGGGCGGGCCATGTGGGCCGCGCGCTGGTGAACATCCTTCATCACATGCCGGGCTACCGGCTGACCTGGGCCGATACAGCAGCCACACGGTTCCCTGACGACGTTCCGGGCACCGTCACCTCGATACCGGCGGCGGATTTGCCAACGCTGGCCGGGCATGCGCCCCAGGATGCGCACCACCTGATCCTGACCTATGCCCACGATATCGACCTGGGGCTGTGCCATGCGCTGCTTGGGCGCGGGTTCGCATCCTGCGGGCTGATCGGATCCGCCACGAAATGGGCGCGCTTTCGGAAGCGGCTGGCCGAACTGGGCCACCTGGCAACTGATATTGACCGTATCACATGCCCCATTGGCGATCCGTCCTTGGGCAAGGATCCGCATTTGATTGCGATTGGGGTCGCCTATCGGCTAGCACAGTCCACGGAAACCATACCGCAACGACTGGAGACGCGTGCGTGAGCCCCCTTTTGTCCCTGACCGGATTGACCAAGGCCTATCCCGGTGTGGTGGCGAATGACGATGTGTCGCTGGCCATCGCACCTGGTGAAATTCACGCGCTTCTAGGCGAAAATGGTGCGGGCAAGTCGACGCTGGTCAAGATGATCTATGGTCTGGTCAAACCGGATGCAGGTCGGATGCAGATGAACGGCGCCGACTTTGCGCCGGTTGATCCACGGGCGGCCCGTGCGGCTGGCGTTGGCATGGTGTTTCAACACTTTTCGCTGTTTGACGCGCTGAGCGTGGCCGAGAACATCGCGCTGGGAATGGAAACACCACCCCCCATGCGGACCTTGGCGGCCCGGATCAGCGAGGTGTCCGAGACCTACGGCCTGCCTCTGGCCCCGGATCGCATTGTCGGCGACCTGTCAGCGGGCGAGCGCCAGAGGGTCGAGATCATTCGATGCCTTCTACAGGACCCCCGGCTTCTTATCATGGATGAACCAACTTCGGTCCTCACCCCGCAAGAGGTTGATATCCTGTTCGAAACCCTGCGCAAGTTGAGCGCGGAAGGCACCGCCATCCTGTACATTTCGCACAAGCTCGAGGAGATCCGGGCGCTTTGCGATGCGGCCACGATCCTGCGGGGCGGCAAGGTTGTGGGCAGTTGCGTACCCCGCGACACCTCGGCGCGCGACATGGCCGAGATGATGGTGGGCAGCACGCTTGCCACACCCAAGGCAGCAGCCCACAGCGCGGGGGATGTGCTGTTGTCGGTGACCGGCTTGTCCGTTGCATCGCCTTCGGCATTTGGCATGGCGCTCAAAGACATTTCTTTCGATGTGCGCGCAGGCGAAGTGCTGGGCATAGGGGGGGTTGCAGGGAACGGACAGGACGAATTGCTGGCGGTCCTGTCGGGCGAGTTGCCCTGTCAGGTCGGCATGGTGCGGTTTCGCGCACGCGATCTGGCCAAGGACGGTCCGGAAGCGCGCCGCGGGCTGGGCGTGCTGGCCGCGCCCGAGGAACGGTTGGGACATGCGGCGGCGCCCAACATGTCCCTAATCGAAAATGCCATGCTCACGGGGTCCGCCCGCGAGGGGCTGGTGCATCGGGGCCTGTTGAACTGGACCAAGACGCGCGCCTTTGCAGAGCGGATCATCGCGGGCTTTGATGTGCGCACGCCGGGGCCCGAAAACGCGGCACGGTCGCTGTCCGGGGGGAACCTGCAGAAATTCGTGATCGGACGCGAGGTGTTGCAACGGCCCGAAGTTCTGGTCGTGAACCAACCCACCTGGGGTGTGGACGCGGCGGCCGCGGCCGCGATCCGTCAGGCCTTGCTGGATCTGGCCGCAAACGGGTCAGCCGTTGTGGCAATTTCGCAGGACCTTGACGAGTTGATGGAAATCTCGGACCGGTTTGCCGCCCTGAACGAAGGGCGCCTGAGCGATCCACAACCGACCGCCGGTCTGAATGTGGAACACATCGGTCTCATGCTTGGCGGTGCCCACGGAATGGAGGTTGCACATGTTTGATATGGGCCCTCCGGGGGTCGTATTTTGGGTCGGAAGAAACATGCAGGTGTGCCCGTGATCCGCCTTGAGGCGCGGCCGCAACCGTCGGCCATGATGGCCTATGCGACACCGGTTCTGGCGGTTGTGTTGACCATGATTTTTGGCGGTGTCCTGTTTGCCGTTCTGGGAAAGGACCCGTTTCAGGCCATCACCACGATCTTCTGGGATCCGATCTTTGGCGAGTTCGCCTTTTTCTATCGCCCCCAACTGCTGATCAAGGGCGCGCCACTTGTTCTGATCGCCATTGGCCTCGCGCTTGGGTTTCGCGCGGGCATCTGGAACATCGGGGCCGAGGGGCAATACATCATCGGGGCCATCTGCGGCGCGGGCGCGGGGCTGGCGTTTTATCCGACCGAGAGCGTTCTGATCTTTCCGCTGATGGTGCTGGCCGGCGCCTTGGGCGGTTGGGCCTGGGCCATGATCCCGGCCGTTTTGAGGGTCAAGTTCGGCACCAACGAGATTTTGGTCTCGCTCATGCTGGTCTATGTGGCCGAGCAGCTTCTCGCCTCCATGTCCTTGGGTTTGTTGAAAAACCCCGAAGGGTTCGGCTTTCCCGGGTCACGCAATTTGCAGCAATACCCATCAGCCCATAATGCCGAGATCATCGCAGGCACGGGCATGCATTGGGGCGTCGTGGCGGCGCTGATCGCGGTGATCTTTGCCTATGTTCTGCTGACGCGGCACCGGTTGGGCTTTGCCATCCGGGTGACGGGCGAGGCACCGCGCGCGGCCAAGTTCGGCGGTGTGAACCCCGGTCGGCTGGTGCTCTTTTGTCTGGGCATGTCGGGTCTGCTGGCCGGGCTTGCGGGCATGTTCGAAGTGGCAGGACCGTCGGGCCAGATCAGCATCGACTTCAATGTGGGCTATGGGTTTACGGCGATCATCGTGGCGTTTCTCGGGCGGCTCAATCCGCTGGGGATCGTGGCGGCAGGGCTGTTGATGGCGCTGACTTACATTGGCGGGGACATCGCGCAGTCGCAGCTGGGTCTGCCCGCCGCAGCCATTCAGGTCTTCCAGGGGATGCTGTTGTTCTTCCTGCTGGCGCTGGATGTTCTGACGAATTACCGCGTGCGGTTTGGCGGGGCGGAGGTGGCGTGATGCGTCAAATCCATCTGCTCATATCCGCATTCTTCTTAGGGTGTTTTGTTTTGCCCTTTTGCCTGTGGGCGGCCGATCAAGCGGTAGTGATATTGGCACCCGCTATGTTTGGTTTTTTCACGGTCCCAGCAATTGCGGTACTCACCTTCCTTGGTGCACAACGGGGCTTGGGCCGTGTGGCTCGCTTCAGCCAATATGCAGGCGTGACCTTGGCCGGCACACTTTTCCCAAGCGGCCTCCTGCTTCTTGCGTTGGCTATGAGAGGCTAAGAATGGACCTTTCTGCCATCAACCCCATCCTCCTGATCGCTGCCATGATCGCCGCAGCCACACCCATCCTACTGGCCGCCATAGGCGAGCTTGTCGTCGAACGCGCAGGTGTGCTGAACCTCGGGGTCGAAGGAATGATGATCACAGGCGCGGTCTGCGGTTTCATCATTGCCGTCAACACCGGCTCCCCCACAGTTGGCTTCATCGCCGCCGCCATAGGGGGCGCGGTGCTCAGCCTGCTCTTTGCCTTTCTCACCCAAATCGCGCTGGCCAATCAGGTGGCCTCGGGCCTCGCGCTTACGCTGTTCGGCCTAGGGCTGTCGTCGCTCATGGGCCAGAGTTATGTCGGGATCAAACCCCCTCGGGCCGAGGCGACGCCATTGGGGCTGCTGGCCGATCTTCCGGTCATCGGGCCGATCATCTTTGGTCATGATTTGATGGTGTATCTGGGTCTCGGCATCCTTGCCGCGACTTGGGCCGTGCTCAAGTTCACACGCATGGGGCTGGTCCTGCGCGCTGTCGGGGAAAACCACGACGCGGCGCATGCACTTGGGTACAAGGTCAAGCGGATCCGCACCCTTGCCATCCTGTTTGGCGGGGCCTGTGCGGGCTTGGGCGGCGCTTACATCAGCCTGATCCGCGTACCGCAATGGACCGAAGGGATGACGGCCGGGGTCGGGTGGATCGCACTCGCGCTGGTTGTCTTTGCCAGTTGGAAGCCGTGGCGCGTCCTGCTGGGTGCCTATCTTTTTGGCGGGATCACCCAGCTGCAGTTGAACCTGCAAGGGGCAGGCGTTGCCATTCCGGTCGAGTATTTGGCAATGTCACCCTACATCGTGACGATCATCGTTCTGGTGATTCTAAGCGCGGACAAATCTCGCGCCCCCGGCTCACTGGGGCGCACATTCCACGCCTCGGGATAAGGGGCGCACCAAAATGGGGAGAAACCTGAGATGAAATTTACGACACTTTTGGCCAGTGCGGCCATGGTGCTGGGCCTTGGTGGCGCGGTGCTGGCTGACGGTCATGAAAAGACCAAGGTCGGCTTTGTCTATGTCGGGCCCGTGGGCGACGGCGGCTGGACCTACGAACACGACCAGGGCCGCCTCGCGGTCGAGGCTGAGTTCGGCGACGCGGTCGAAACCGTGTTTGTCGAAAACGTGGCCGAAGGGCCCGACAGCGAACGCGTTATGACACAGATGGCGCTCGATGGCGCAGACCTGATCTTTACCACATCCTTTGGCTACATGGACCCGACCAACAATGTGGCGGCCAAGTTCCCGGACGTGAAATTCGAACACGCAACGGGCTACAAGCGCCTGCACCCGAACGTGTCGACCTACTCGGCCCGTTTCTACGAAGGGCGCGCCATTCAGGGCCACATCGCGGGCAACATGACCAAGTCGAACATCATCGGCTATATCGGCTCCTTCCCGATCCCCGAAGTGATCCGCGGCATCAACTCGGCCTATATCCATGCCAAGAAGGTGAACCCGGATGTCGAGTTCAAGATCATCTGGGTCTACACCTGGTTTGACCCCGCCAAGGAAGCGGATGCCGCCAAGACCCTGATCGACCAGGGCGCGGACGTGGTTCTGCAACACACCGACTCCACCGCCCCGCAAGCGGCGGCACAGGAAGCAGGCGGCGTTGTGACCTTTGGCCAGGCGTCGGACATGGGTCAGTACGGCCCCTTCCCGCGCGTCTCGTCCATCATTGACGACTGGGCCCCCTACTACATCGCGCGCACCCGCGCCGTGATGGAGGGCACATGGGAACAGCAGGACACATGGGACGGCATCGGCCCGGGCATGGTCAAGATCGGCGAAATCTCTGACGCCGTGCCAGAGAACGTGAAGGCCGAAGCGCTTGCCATGAAGGCGGCCCTGGCTGACGGGTCCTACCATGCGTTCACCGGCCCGCTGAACAAGCAGGACGGCACGCCGTGGCTGGCCGAAGGCGAGACAGCCGATGATGGCACGCTCGCGGGCATGAACTTCTATGTCGAAGGCATCGAAGGCGACATTCCGCAGTAAGCGGCACGCAAAAGGCGGGGATGTCCCGCGCCCATTGGAACCCCCCGGCCCTGTGTCGGGGGTTTTTCGGTGCACAGGGCGTTTCGACACATGCCCCGTGCCCGCACCTCCGCCCCGTCACACGCCCGCGCTACCGCGCGAAAATCCGCACCATTTGCGCGTCAAAATGCGCCCAGGTCATCGTCGCCTTGTTCCCCGCATAGCCATGGTAATGCGACTTCCCGGTGTCATTGGGCAGACCCGCCCAGATCTTGGCCAGATTGTTCATGAACGCATCGCGCGGCATGTTTCCGGACAGGAAGGACTCCAAACCGGCATCAGCCAACAGGATATCTGCCAACCGATCCTGCACCTCCGGCGAAAAGCGCTGCCTTGGGTCAAGCCCCGCCTGGCGCACCAGTCGGCGCAGCGTCGGCGGGATGAATTGATAGCGGCCAATGGCGTGGGGCTGGCCGGGCGTCTCATCGATCCAGTCATAAATCTGCTGAATGGTCATCTGGGTCGGGGCCGCGTCGGGTTTGATCGTGGCCCCGTACTGTACCGCGTCATAGCCCTTGGCGCCGGCCTCGGCTTGCGCGATCAACGTGCGCAGCCGGGCAACCCGGCCACCAACCGGATAATTGCGCAGCTTTTCAACCTCGGTCGGGTCCGGTGGGGCAAACAGGCCGGTCATGGATCGGCCCGCAAACAGACTGGCACCGGTATGGCGGATCATCGGCTGCCGGGTCTCGAACAACGGGGCCGCCTTGGTCAACAGGCTGGCGCGGGTCGCCATTGGCAACGCCTCGCCCCAGGCAATGGCCGCCTGCACCACCAAAGCCACACACGCCAAAAGGCACCATATCCACCGCATCGCAATCCCATTCTGAAATTATCGCGTGCGGGCGTTTTGGGGCGCGACACCTAAACACCGGGTTGCCGCGCCGCCGGGATATGATCGGGATTTAGTTCAAATGCGACGGATCAAGTCCACCCGTTTCAGGTGTTCAGTCGGTCATAGATCTGATCCTTCAGCGCCATCCGCTGCTTGCGCAAATCCTGCATGAACAGATCCGAGACGGGTTCCACGTCCGTTTCCGCCCGGTGCACGGCGCGGTTCAGGCTGTGATACGTCTCAACCAATCGCGCAAAATGCGCGTCACGACCGCGCAATTCGGAAATGCGTGCGGCATGTTCGGGAAAGTCATTGGCCAGTTCGTGCGGCGTGTTCGACATCGTAACCTCGGGGTTCAGCTTTTGCGGGAGTGCGGGTGACGTGACGCCGCCAGAATGTGCCCGGCCTCGTGAACGGACGTATCGGCATGCTGCACGATCAATGGATCAGGCGGCGTTACCACGCTCAGATCCTTGCCGGGGTAGTCCAGGCTCGCCAGAAAATGCTTCATACAGTTGATGCGGGCACGTTTCTTGTCATTGGACTTGATGACTGTCCACGGCGCATCGGCCGTATCCGTGTAGAAAAACATCGCCTCCTTCGCCTCTGTGTAATCGTCCCACTTGTCCAGGCTGGCCCGATCGATGGGCGACAGTTTCCATTGCTTCAGCGGGTCGGTTTCACGCGCTTCAAAGCGGCGGCGCTGTTCGTCCTGGGTCACCGAGAACCAGTACTTGAACAGATGAATGCCCGACCGCACCAACATGCGTTCGAACTCGGGCGTCTGCCGCATGAATTCCAGGTACGCGTTGGCCGCGCAAAAGGACATCACCCGTTCCACCCCGGCACGGTTGTACCACGACCTGTCATACAGAACGATCTCGCCAGCGGTCGGCAGATGCTTGATGTAGCGTTGGAAAAACCACTGCCCCCGCTCGGCGTCCGACGGTTTGTTCAGGGCGACCACACGGGCCGCGCGCGGGTTCAGATGTTCCATGAACCGCTTGATCGTGCCGCCCTTTCCGGCAGCATCGCGGCCCTCGAACAAAAGCACGAATTTCTGGCCGGTCTCCTGCACCCACAGCTGCACTTTCAACAACTCGACCTGCAAGGCCGCCTTCTCCGCCTCGTAGTCGGCGCGGCTCATCCTTTCAGGATAGGGGTATTGCCTCGTGTCAAAGGCCTGCGCGGCGGATGGGTTGGCATCTACGGTTTGAAGGGGCTGTGCCACGTGACGTCTCCTGCTGTTTCCAGGCAGAATCAAACACCCAATGGCGCGCGGCGTCCTTGATATGCGTCAACTTCACAGATGTTTATCGAATACGGTCCAGACCGGCATCAATTCGTTGATCCGCGACACCGTGGCCTTCAGCAGACCGGTGTCGCGCCAATCGTCCGGCAGGGGCCCGGAAATGGCCAGGGCCTTGCGTTTCAGCAGGTCGGCATGGCGATGGTCCTGATCATAGGGTTTCGGGACGCGTTTCAATGGCTCGGGCCCCCAATCGCTGATCTGCGCGCCCTGCGATGCGATCTGATCCAGCGCGTCCTGCAGGCTGTCACCCCAGGTGTCGACAAACGCGCGGTACCGGGTCAGATGTTCGCCCTGCAATCCCATCACGCCCATGCCCAGGATGAAATAGTCCTGCGCCAGCCCCCAGAACCATGACGGCGCCAGCGGGTCCTTGTCCGCAGGCGTCCACATGATGTGCAGATGCGTGTTCAAGGGCGTCTTGTCCTTGGAAAACCGCACATCGCGGTAAATGCGAAATACCTTTGGGCTGTGGGGTGTGCCGGTTATGCGGGCAATGTCCTCGGACATCAGGTCCGCAAAGAACCCGGCTGGCCCGGCAATGGCATCCTTGTAATGCGCCTTGTGCGGCTCGAACCACGCCTTGGAATTGTTCTTCTCCAACTTGGCGAAAAAGGTCAGCGCCTCGTCCACCATCGCTTCAAACCCGTCAGCCATGCCCTTGCCCCCCATGTCGCACCCTCCTGAACCTATCGCGCCCGTGGGCACAGTCCACCGCATCCAACTGACAGTTTTCGGCAGCGGCAGACGTTTACGCCTTGGTAACGAACGCACCGCACGCCCCGTTAACCATGGATTTGGGGCACAGTCAGTGCACAGGTTGTGCACAGTATGTGTACAGGTTGTGACCCCGCCATATGCCTGTGTTAACGGGCTTTGCGCCGCAAATTGGCGCGGACGATGTTAACCGTTGCGCGTACGGTGCCTTAATGGCACGACTTGACCCATGATTACGTCCCTCAATGGCACCCCGCTTTCCCCCCTGACCTTCGGCACGATGCAGTTCGGCGGTACCGCAGATGCACAGGAAAGCCGCGCGATGTTCGACGCCGCCCGCGCGGCAGGTATCACCCATTTCGACACGGCTTTCGTCTATACTGGCGGCGCGTCCGAGACCCTGCTGGGCGACATGGCACAGGCCGACCGCGAGGGGCTGATCATCGCAACCAAGGCCGCATATGAGGGCGGTTCGGGGCGCGCCAACATCCTCACCGGATTTGCAACCTCGCAACAGCGCCTGAAAATGGATGTGGTCGATATCCTCTACCTGCACCGCTTTGACGACAACACACCGCTGCAAGAAAGCTTCGATGCGCTCGCCACCCTCAAGCACGAAGGGCGCATTCGCCATATCGGCGTGTCCAACTTTGCAGCCTGGCAAGTGATGAAAGCGCAGGCCGTCGCCGCGCAATTCGGGATCAGGATCGACATGATCCAACCCATGCACAGCCTTGTCAAACGACAGGCCGAGGTCGAGATTTTCCCAATGGCCGTTGATCAAGCCATTGAAGTCGTGCCCTATTCGCCATTGGGTGGTGGATTGTTGACGGGCAAATACGCGCAGGGCGGATCCGGTCGCCTGACCGAAGACCACCGGTATGCCGCGCGCTACAATGTGGGCTGGATGCATGATGCGGCGGCCAAACTGTCTGCGCTTTCCGCGGATCAGGGCACCGACCCTGCCACGCTCGCCGTGGCCTGGGCCATGGCACATCCCGCGCGTCCACGCCCCATCGTCTCTGCCAGGTCCGCCGCACAGTTGGCACCGTCGCTGGACGCGCTGAAGTTTGAAATGACGCCGGACCTCTATGATCGGATCACGGCATTCAGTGTCACCCCTCCTCCCGCCACGGACCGGATCGAAGAGGCATGACAGACATCATCGTGATCGGCGGTGGCATCGCCGGGGTGTCAGCCGCCGCGCGATTGTCCGAAGGGGCCAGGGTTACTCTGGTGGAAGGGGAAAGCGCGCTTGGCTACCACGCATCCGGGCGGTCCGCGGCGTTGTTCGAACAGAACTACGGCCTGCCCCCGGTCATCGCGCTGAACAAGGCAAGTGCCGCTTATCACCAACCCTATCTCAGCCCCCGCGGTTTCCTGCTCGTGGCCCGCGCGGGCGAGGATGACGGGTTCGAGGCTGATGCCAAAACCCTGAAATGTCCGGAAATTTCTGTGGCCGAGGCGCGATCGCATGTTCCGATCCTGAACGATCACATCATCCGCGCCGCCTACCACGCCGACGCGTGGGACATCGACACCGACCGCATGATTCAGGATTTCGCAAAGACTGTGCGCGCAAATGGGGGACAGGTGTTGACCGGTCACAAGGTCACCGCGATCACGCGCGGCAAGGCTTGGACCGTACGGTGCGGCGACGTGGTGCTTTCAGCTGATACTCTGGTCAACGCTGCGGGCGCATGGGCTGATCAGGTTGCAACGATGGCAGGTGTCCATCCCATCGGAATAACGCCGCATCGGCGGTCCATGGCGCGCCTGCCTGCACCGGCAGGACATGATGTCAGCGCCTGGCCCATCTTTTTCGGTGTGGGCGAGGCATGGTACGCCAAGCCGGACGCGGGCAAACTGCTCGTTTCCCCCGCTGACGAAGACGCGGTTGAACCCCACGATGCCTGGGCTGATGATCTGGTGCTGGCCGAAGGGTTGGATCGTTACAGCCAACACGTGACATCGCCCGTGGCACGCGTCGAAACCAGTTGGGCCGGCCTGCGCAGCTTTGCTCCGGACCGATGCCTTGTGCTGGGGCGCGATGCCCAAGTGCCTGACTTTGTCTGGTGTGCGGGACAGGGGGGCTATGGGTTTCAGACGGCACCGGCAGCCAGCCAACTTCTTGCGGATCTCGTGCTGGGCGCAGCGCCCGAGATTGAGGCCGCCACCCTCGAATCCCTGTCGCCAGCCCGCTTCTAAGCCGCTAGGCTCGTTTCATGTTGACCCGTATCCTGATCGCCGCACTGGTCCTGTTGACCGCCTGCGCCCCCGCCCCCGCGCCCTTTACTGGCCCCATGATCATTGGCGACACCGACCCGGTCAGGTTCGCCGGTCGCCAACCCGGCACCTTTCCCGTGCGTGGCATGGACGCGGCCCGGTTCCAGACCTCTGTCGATTGGACACGGGCCAAGGCCGTCGGCATCGAATTCGTGTTTCTCAAGGCGACCGAGGGCGGCGATCTGGCCGACCCGAAGTTCCAGGACCATTGGCGGGGCGCAGGTCGGGCCGGCATCAAGCGCGGCGCGTACCACTTCTACTATTTCTGCACCGCTCCCGAAGTACAGGCCCAGTTTTTCATCCGCACGGCCCCCAAGACCCGCGGCAGCCTGCCGCCCGTCCTGGATATGGAATGGAACCCGTTTTCGCCCACCTGCCGACGCCGCCCGGACGCGGCCACTGTGCAGGACGAAATGCGCCGCTGGCTGGACCTCGTGACCGCCCACTACGGCCAACGGCCCATCATCTACACAACCCCCGGTTTCTACGAGGACGCCCAGCTCAACACCTTCAAAGGCTACGAATTCTGGCTCCGTACGACAGCGAAAACCCCGGCCCAGGCCTATCCCGGCCAGCCCTGGCGCTTCTGGCAATACACAGCCACGGGCACGCTGCCCAACACCGCCGGTTCGGTCGACATCAACGCCTTCAACGGATCGACGACCGAGTGGGAGACGTGGCTCGCCCGCCGCACAATCCGCTAAAACCATTTCTTCCGGCCAAAAATATCCCGGGGTCTGGGGCAGAGCCCCAGTCGGTCGCCGCAGCGCACGCGCGGCGAAATCACTCAGCCGTCCTTGCGGATGACCTCGTTCTTGGGATCGTAGGGGCTGTCCTCGACAACCTCTGCATCCCAAAGCTGATCAAACATCTTCACCTTCAACCTGGTGCCCGGCACGGCCAGGTGCGGCGACACGTACCCCATTCCGATGGACGTGCCGAAGGCCACGGAATAGCCGCCCGAGGTCAGGCGACCAACACGGGTGTCGCCGTGGTACAGCACTTCGCGTCCCCAGGGGTCCGCATCCCCGGGCCCATCGACAAGCAGCGTGACGCATTTTGACCGCACACCGATCTTCTCCATCGCCGCTTTGCCATGGAACGCCTTGGACAGGTCCACAAAGCGCGGCAAATCGGCCTCGATCGGCGTGGCGTCCCGGCCCAGTTCGGTCCCGAAAGCACGGTAGGATTTCTCCTGCCGCAACCAGTTCTGCGCCCGGGCTCCCACCAGCTTCATCCCGTGCGCTTCACCTGCGGCAACCAGTTGATCCCACAGGTAATTCTGCATCTCGATGGGATGATGCAATTCCCAACCCAACTCGCCAGTATAGGCCACGCGGATCGCACGTACCGGACACATGCCCAGTTCGATGTCGCGAAAGCTGAGCCACGGGAACCGCTTGTTCGACAGCACGGTCGACGGATCGGCATCCCTCACCAACGCGTTCAGAACATCGCGCGACTTCGGCCCGGCAATTGCAAACACACCCCACCGGGTTGTCACATCCTCTTCGTTGATGCGCCCGAACTCCGGCTCCTTCTCCATGATCGCCTTGTACAGGTAATCCTGATCATAGGCATGCCAGGCCCCCGCCGACACCAGGTAATAATCATCCTCGGCCACGCGCACGATGGTGTATTCCGTGCGCGTCGTCCCTGCCGCTGTCAGCGCATAGGTCAGGTTGATACGCCCCACCTTGGGCAGCTTGTTGGTCGTGATCCAATCCAGAAACGCGGTCGCCCCCGGCCCGGAAATCCGGTGCTTGGTAAAGGCCGTAGCGTCGATCAGCCCGACACCTTCGCGGATCGCCTTGGCTTCTTCGACAGCATACTGCCACCAGCCGCCACGCCGGAAGGACCGCGCATCATGATCAAACGCGTCAGGCGCGTCCAATGGTCCGTAGTAATTGGGCCGCTCAAACCCGTTCACACAGCCAAACTGGGCGCCAGCCGCCTTCTGCCGGTCATAGGCGGGCCCGGTGCGCAGGGGGCGGCACGCCTCCCGCTCCTCATCCGGGTGGTGCAGGATATAGACGTGTTCGTAGCATTCCTCGTTCTTGCGGGCGGCATATTCGGTCGTCATCCAGTCGCCATAGCGCTTGGGATCAAGCGATGCCATGTCGATCTCCGCTTCGCCGTCGACCATCATCTGGGCCAGGTAATACCCCGTCCCCCCCGCCGCCGTGATGCCAAAGGAAAACCCTTCCGCCAGCCACATGTTGTGTAAACCCGGTGCCGGACCAACCAGCGGATTGCCATCGGGCGTATAGCAGATCGGGCCGTTGAAATCGTCCTTCAACCCACTGTTCTCGCAGGATGGCACACGGTGAATCATCGCCATGTATTGCTCTTCGATCCGCTCCAGATCCAACTGGAACAGATCAGCGCGGAAACTGTCGGGCACACCGTGTTCAAACCGTGCAGGCGCGCCGTGCTCATAGACACCAAGGATCCAGCCGCCCCGTTCCTCGCGCACATAGGACTGCGCATCTGCATCGCGGATAACCGGGTGCTCCACATTCCCCTCGGCGCGGAACTTCACCAGTTCCGGGTCCTGCTCCATCACGATGAACTGGTGCTCGACCGGGATGGCAGGCATCTTGATACCCAGCATCTTCGCCGTGCGCTGCGCGTGGTTGCCGGAGGCTGTCACCACGTGCTCGGCCGTGATCACAACCTGCTCGTCCGACGGGACAAGATTGCCGCCCTTCTCGACCATCTTCGTCGCCGTGACCTCCCAGGCCTCACCGGTCCAGTGAAAGGCATCCGCCTGCCACTTCCGCTCAATCATTACACCACGCTGCCGCGCCCCCTTGGCCATCGCCATGGTGACATCGGCGGGGTTAATGTATCCGTCCGTCTGGTGATAAAGCGCGCCTTTCAGGTCTTCTGTCCGGATCAATGGCCACTTGGCCTTGATCTCATCCGGCGTCATGAACTCATAGGGTACGCCACAGGTTTCGGCCGTCGAGGCATAGAGCATGTATTCATCCATGCGTTCATCTGTTTGCGCCATCCGCAAGTTGCCGACCACGGCAAACCCCGCGTTCAGGCCCGTCTCTTCCTCCAGCGTCTTGTAGAACTTGATGGAATAGTCGTGGATGTGGGTCGTCGCGTAGGACATGTTGAAATAGGGCAGCAAACCGGCGGCGTGCCAGGTCGATCCGGACGTCAACTCGTCCCGCTCCAACAGCATCACATCGTCCCAGCCAGCGCGCGCCAGATGGTAGGCAATCGACGTGCCAACCGCACCGCCACCTACGACAAGTGCTTTCACATGGGTTTTCATGTCCCGACTCCCTCGCAAACCGTCCATGACGTTCTAGGCAAAGCGCAATTTCCCCGCGTCAACAGGCCGACCGGTCACGGCGGAAAAACGACGCCGATACGTTCTGGCGCTTCTCTGTCTCAAAAAATCATGGGGGCGCCGATGGCGAGAGCAGAGCCGCTGAAACATGTCGCCGCGCAGCGTCGTCAGACCTGACGGCGCGGGCCAAAGATCTTGCCCGGGTTCATGATGTTCAGTGGGTCAAGCGCGGTCTTGATGGCCGCCATGTACTCTACTGTCGGGCCAAGCTCCTTGACCAGATAGGGCATCTTGCCCTGCCCGATCCCGTGCTCGCCCGTGCACGTGCCATCCATGCGGATGGCCTCTTCGGCCAGAAAGGCAGTGAACGCTTCGGCCCGCTGAACCTCTTCATCGTTCTCCATGTCTATCAGGACAAGCGAATGGAAATTGCCATCCCCCACATGCCCGACAATGGGCGCAAGCAAATCCAGTTCCGCGGCCTTCGCCTGTGCCCCGGTCACAGCCTCTGCAAGGCGGGAAATGGGCACACATACATCCGTCGAAATCCCTTGCGCGCCTGGTCGAAGTTGCAGCGTGGCCCAGTACAGATCATGCCGCGCTTTCCACAGCCTGTTGCGTTCCTCTGCCGTGGCCGTGGTCGCAAAATCGGTGCCGCCCGCGTCCTCGGCGATGGACCCGAACATTTCCGCCTGTTCGATCACCCCACGGTCCGACCCGTGGAATTCCAGCAGCAACAGCGGCGTTTCTGGCAGATCCAGGCCGGCATAGGCATTGGCCGCCTTCACGTTCAATTCGTCCATCAATTCAATCCGGGCCACGGGAATACCGTACTGGATCGTTGTCATCACTGCCTGACAGGCCGCTTCAATCGACGGAAAGGACATACGCGCCGCCGAGATCGCCTCGGGGATGCCTTGCAGTTTCAACGTGATCTCCGTGATCAGGCCGAGCGTGCCTTCGGACCCGACCAGAAGACGGGTCATATCATACCCGGCCGAGGTTTTCTTGGCCCGCTGCGCTGTCCGAATGATGCGCCCATCGGCCATCACGGCCTCAAGGCTCAACACATTGTCCTTCATCGTGCCATAGCGCACCGCATTGGTCCCCGACGCACGGGTCGAGGCCATCCCGCCCAGAGACGCATTGGCACCGGGATCTATGGGAAAGAACAGTCCGCGATCGCGCAAGTAGGTGTTTAACTGCTCGCGCGTCACGCCCGGCTGGACGACGCAATCCAGATCTTCGGAATTGACCGCAATGATCTGATCCATCTGGGTCAGATCAACGGAAATGCCTCCGGCGGGTGCATTCACATGGCCTTCCAGCGATGTGCCCGTTCCGAAGGGGATGACCGGCACATGATGGGTGGCGCAGACCTTGATGATGTCCGACACCTCCTTGGTCGAAGTGGGAAAGACAACCGCATCGGGGGCCTGTGCCCTGATCCAGGTGGTGGTGTGCGCATGCTGGTCCCGCATGGCCTGCCCGGTGTGGAACCGGTCGCCGAACTGTTGCTTGAGGATGCCCAGCGCCGTGGCGATGCCATCCTCGTTCCGTGGCAGATCAATGGCCTGCGGCATTTGCTGTCTCTCCCTGTGTGCGCGGGCGTCAGTCGCCCAACGCAATCCCTTCGCGGCGCGGATCGGCGCCGCCCTGCAATCTGTCACCAATCTCGATCGCGTGCAGACCGGAATTCAACCCACGAATATTCACTTCAAAGCCAAGCGCCTCAAGCGCCGGAGCCAGATCAGCCGCGGATGTGCCTTCTTCGAAGTCATAGGTGCCAAAGCGGTTGACGGCATGGGGCAGGCTGACCGCCTGCTGCACATCCATGCCCCAATCCAGCCACGCAATGATGGACTTGGCGGTATAGCCGATGATCCGGCTGCCGCCCGGCGAACCAATGGCCAGGACCGGTGCGCCATCCTTCATCACGATGGTCGGCGACATGGACGACCGTGGCCGCTTGCCCGGCGCCAGCGCGTTGGCAATCGGCACACCGTCCACATGGGTGCGAAAGCTGAAATCGGTCAGTTCATTGTTCAGAAGAAACCCGTGAACCATCAACCGCGACCCAAAGGCGTTTTCAATCGTCGTGGTCATCGACGCCACATTGCCATAGCTGTCCACGATCGAGATGTGCGAGGTCGAGGGCAATTCGAGGCTTTGGTCATCCGCCCAGTTGCGGCTGTGATCGAACCCGGGACTGCCCGGTGTTGCGTCTGACAAAGCGGTGTCACCGTCCAATTGCGTGGCCCGTTCGGCCAGGTATGCCGGATCGACCAGCCCCGCCGTCGGCATCGGAACATAGTCACTGTCGGCCATGAACCGGCCCCTGTCTGCAAACGCCAGGCGCGACGCATCACCGATCAAACGCCAGCTTTCGGGGTTGTCGGCCCCAAGTGCGGCAAGGTCGTAACTGTCGAGCATCCCCAGGATCTGTCCGACGGTCAGCGCACCCGAAGACGGCGGCCCCATTCCGCAGACGTCATGCGCGCGGTAGGTCACACACACAGGCGGGCGTTCCTTCACCTGGTACACGGCCAGATCCAGTTCCGACAGCACACCCGGGTTGTCCGGGGCAAACCGGACCGTTGCCATGATGTCTTGCGCAATCTTGCCGGTATAAAATGCATCGGCACCCTCAGCGGCCAACGCACGCAGCGTATTGGCGTACGCGGGGTTCTTCAGAACGGTTCCCACTGACAGGGGCGCACCGCCGGGAAGAAAATAGTCAGCGGTCACCGGAAAGGTCCCAAGGCGCTCTGCGTCCCGTTCGATCAGCCCTGCAAGGCGTGGCGACACCTCGAAACCGTTGTCCGCCAGCCCCATCCCCGCATCGAACAAGTCGGACCAGATCCGATTGCCCCAACGCCGGTGCACCTCTTCCAACAGCGCAGGCGTACCCGGTGTTCCAACGGAACGCCCCCCGACAACGGCATCGAAGAAACCCATCGGCTCGCCGTCTTCAGTCTGGAACAGCTGCGGCGTGGCGGCCAGTGGCGCGGTCTCGCGCCCATCCAGCGTGGTCAACTCGCCGCTCTCTGCGTCGTACCAGACAAGAAATGCTCCGCCACCAAGACCTGATGATTGCGGCTCGACCAGACCCAAGACCACCTGAACGGCCACAAGCGCATCTGCCGCCGTTCCACCCTCCGCCAGCACCTCGACCCCGGCCTGCACGGCCAGCGGGTTGGCTGCAGCAACCATGTAGGATTGCGCGTCAACCGGTTGGCCCGCGTCCTTGGCCGCCTGCGCGGCGGCGACCGCTTCGGATGTTGCGGCTGCGGCGCCATCGACACCGGTTTCCGGTTGCACCGCATCAGCCGTTTGCTGCGCAAGCGCAGCGTTCGCGATTAGGGTGAAGGCAACAGTCAGGCAAAAGCGCATGGGGTCCTCCTTTGGCGCGGCAGTCAATTCTGGTCTTGGCCCCGAGGCAGCACTGCCGCCCCACGGTGTCACAGCATGGATGGCACAACCTGGTCGGGTGGCCTGTGCCCATCGTTGAAAGTCTTGATGTTGATGATGACTTTCTCGCCCATCTCGATCCGGCTTTCGCGGGTGGCCGACCCCATATGCGGGAGCAGCACAACATTGGTCAGTTCCCGCAGGCGCGGGTTCACTTCGGTCCCGTTTTCATAAACATCAAGTCCCGCCCCAGCGATCTCGCCCGCGCGCAACATCCGGGTCAGCGCGTTTTCGTCAATCACTTCGCCGCGCGAGGTATTCACGATCACAGCGTCCGGTTTCATCAGCTTCAATCGGCGGGCGTTCATCAGGTGGAAGGTCGATGGCGTATGGGGGCAATTGACGCTCAGCACGTCCATGCGTGCGACCATCTGGTCCAGGCTTTCCCACCAGGTCGCTTCAAGCGCGTCCTCGATTTCGGATCGCAGCCGTCGGCGGTTGTGATAATGCACCTGCATGCCAAACGCAGCGGCCCTGCGGGCAACCGCCTGCCCGATCCGGCCCATGCCAAGGATGCCCAGACGACGCCCCGCCACGCGACCGCCCAGAAATGCGGTCGGCGCCCAACCGTCCCAGTCACCAGACTGCATCGCGGCCAATCCTTCCGGTAGCCGACGTGTCACGGCAAGGATCAGGCCCATGGTCATGTCGGCGGTGTCATCGGTCAGCACACCGGGCGTGTTCGACACCAGGATCCCGCGCTGACGGGCAGTCGCCACATCGATGTTGTCGACACCGGCACCGTAATTGGCAATCAGCTTGAGCCGCTCACCGGCTTGCCCGATCATCGCGCCATCCACGGTGTCTGTGATCGTCGGCACCAGGACATCCGCATTTTTCATGGCGTCCACGATGTCCGTCCGCGACATGGGCGCATCATCTTCGCGCAGGCGCACGTCGAACAGTTCGCTCAACCGGGTCTCAACTTCGGCGGGCAACCGTCGCGTAACGACAACACTCAGACGTTCCTTTGGCATTGCGTCCTCCCCGGCGCTTGGCCTTGCGGCCCTTCTTTGGCATGGTGGCGGATGTGAGCACGAGGCACAAGAACCTCGGCCATATCAAGAGGCGAGTGATGAGCGGAAATTTCCCGATGCGTGCGGTATTGCGGTTCATGCTGTCGATGCTTTTGGTGCTGGGCCTGACCCTGCCCCTGATGGCACGCGATACCGGGCCTGTCACAAACCTGCCCCTGCCCCGCTACGTGTCGATGAAAGCCTCGGAAGGCAATGTGCGCCGGGGGCCGTCCTTGACGCACAGGATCGACTGGGTGTTCAAACGGCGCGACATGCCCCTGCGGATCACCGCCGAACACGGACATTGGCGCCGGGTCGAGGACCGCGATGGCCTGGGCGGCTGGGTTCACTATTCCCTTCTGTCCGGCACCCGCACCGTGATTGTCGAACAGGATATGCTGACCTTGCGCACCAAACCCGATGCGGGTGCGCCCGTGACGGCCGCGCTTGAAGCCGGCGTCGTCGCCCGCCTTGGCAAATGCGGTCCTGAATGGTGTCACCTCAGTTCCGGCGGTTTTCGGGGTTGGGCCCCCAAGGCCCGACTGTGGGGCGTGGCCATGAACGAATTGCGCGACTAGCGCAGCGCCGCCACCACCCGGATCTCGACAACCGCGCCGTGCCGGCGCAAACCGGCCACTTCGACCGCTGTCCATGCCGGATAGGGATCGGCCAGATGCAAGCGGCGGACGCGATCAAACAGATCGAAATGCCCGCGCAAGCCAACGTGGTAGCTGGTCATTTCGACCACCGCATCAAGACCCAGATCCGCCTCGGCCAGCACGGCCGCGATCTTTTCAAAACAGGCGTTGAACTGCGCTTCGTCAGTGTCGGGCATGGCTCCGTCCGGTCCTGCACCCGTGACGCCCGTCAGAAAAACGTGGTTGTGCGACACAACGCCTGGCGACATCCCCGCCTGCGCGCAGGCCGCGCGCAACGCCGGTGGGACAAGAACCTGTCGGGTCATCGGAACTCTCCTTGCTCTTGCAGGGAACTTGGGTAGCATCCACGCCACCGCCTGCGGGCCGACTTGAAGAAGACCATCCTGATGAAATGTATTCAATACGCCCAATTCGGTCCTGCCGCAGATGTCCTTGCGCTGACAGACCGTCCAACCCCCAATCCCGCAGCGGGCGAAGTGCTGGTGGAACTCAGCCATTCGGGCGTTAACCCGTCGGACGTCAAGGCCCGATCGGGATCACGGCCCGGTGTCACGAAACCACCCTTTGACCAGATCATTCCGCACAGCGACGGCGCGGGGCGCATCGTGGCCGTCGGTGACGGGGTGCCCAGAACACGTGTCGGAGAGCGGGTGTGGGTTTGGAACGGACAATGGCAAAGGGCCGCGGGCACGGCTGCCACGCACATCTGTCTTCCCGCCGCGCAAGCCGTGCCGTTGCCTGACGACATAAGCGCTGAAACCGGCGCGGTTCTGGGCATACCCGGCCTGACAGCGGCCCACGCGATCTTTGGCGGTGGGGATGTGGCGGGACAAACCCTTCTTGTTCAGGGCGGGGCCGGTACCGTCGGCCTGCTGGCGGTACAGCTTGCCAAATGGGGTGGGGCCAAGGTCGTCGCGACGGCGCGCGGCGACGGGCTGGCGGCCGCGGAAAAGGCCGGCGCGGATGTCGTTCTGAACTATGCAGACCCCGACTTGGCAGAGCATATCCTTGCCGCGAATGACGGCGCTCCGATTGAGCGTATTGTCGAGGTGGAGTTCGGCCTGAACGTCGCCACGAATGCAGAGGTGATTGCACCCAACGGCACCATGGCCGTCTACGGGTCTGCCCGCGACATGGCGCCCTCACTGCCCTTTGGCCCGCTTCTGTTCAAGGCAGTGACCATCGACATCTTGTTGATCTACCTGTTGCCCCAGGCACAACGCGATGCCGCCATCACGCGGCTGCATGCGGCGCTGTCGACGGGCGGGCTGCACTGCCCCGTTGCCCAGGTGTTTTCGCTGTCAGAAACCGCGCTCGCGCACGAGGCAGTCGAGGCGGGCGGGCGAAACGGCGCAATTCTTGTGGATGTGCAGGCATGATCCGCGCGCTTGCCCTTTTCCTGTGCCTGTGGGCGCTGCCGGTCGCTGCGCAGGATACAAGCCAGCCCCAGGGCACGATCACGGTCCAGGACAGCGCCGATCAGGACGCCGCCATCGCCGTGCGTATTCGCGGCATTCTGGGCGAACTCGAAGGTTTTGACGGTGTGACCGTCTCTGTCTCTTCGGGCATCGTGACACTGCGCGGCACGACGGTCGATACCGCCACGGCCGACCGTCTGAACGAATTGGTCGGTCGGGTCGAAGGTGTCGTCGCAATCGAAAACGAGGTGTCTGAAACGACAGATGTGGTCGCGCGGCTGAACCCGGCGGTCGAGCGGTTCCAGGACCGGCTAAGCCAGGGCGTCGCGCTGTTGCCGCTGTTGGCTGTGGCCCTGCTTGTCTTTGTGCTGGTGCTGTCACTGGGCCTGCTTTTGGCCCGGGCGCGCTATCCCTGGGACCGGATTGCCCCCAACGCCTTCATTGCCAACATCTACCGCCAGGTCGTCCGTATCCTGTTCTTTGTGGCTGGTGTCGTCATTGCCCTGGACATTCTGGGGGCGACCGCGTTGCTGGGCACGATCCTGGGCGCCGCGGGGATCGTGGGTTTGGCCATCGGCTTTGCGGTCCGCGACACGGTCGAGAACTTTATCGCTTCGATCATGCTGTCCATCCGGCAGCCCTTTCGCCCAAATGACGTGGTCGAGATCGAAGGCGACATCGGCAAGGTGATACGCCTGACGAGCCGCGCAACGATCCTCCTCAGCTTTGATGGCAATCATATCCGTATTCCCAATGCGACCGTTTTCAAAAGCCGCATCGTCAATTATTCCACCAACACTGAACGCCGCTTTGACTTTGAAATAGGGGTGGCATCCGATGCGGACCTGGCGGATGTGCGCCAGATGACCGAAGACACCGTGGCGGGCCTGCCCTTTGTCCTGTCCGAGCCGGCGCCGATGTCATGGATCGAACGGATCGGCGACGGCGCGATTTTCCTGTCCGTGACCGGGTGGATTGATCAGGAGGCCACATCGCTTGTTCGCGCCAAGGGCGAAGCGCTGCGACTGGTCAAAGCGCGGATCGAAAGCGCGGGCATCGAAGTGCCGGACACAACCTACCGCGTGCAACTGTTGGGTGGGGCGCAGGCTGGCGCCGAAGCGGCGCGCCTGGCCCCCGCGCCGATGGCACCCGTCCCGCACACTGTCACCAACGTTGATGCAGCAGATGTGACAGACGCGTCCGAGGCAGGCCTCGACAAGCTGGTCGATGCCGAACGCAACGACCCGGACGCCCCGGATTTGTTGACCGAAGCCGCTCCCAAGGAATAGTCCGATTTTTGGCGCAAAGGGGCTTGCGCGCGCGCCAACGCCGCTCTAATTAGCGCGGCACGTTGGGATGTAGCTCAATTGGTAGAGCACCGGTTTTTGGTACCGTAGGTTGTAGGTTCGAGTCCTACCATCCCAGCCATCTTTTCAGGTTCGGCACACAGATCGCCAAGCACGCGCATGTCGCGCGATTCCGTTGGGCTGTTGCGGCTGCACCTGCTACGCCTCGGGTATGAAACACCTTGCCCACACTGACGCTCGGGTTGCAGCCGTCCTTGCCGGTCTTCCAGACATCCCGTGGCCCAGTGCCGACGCCTCACATCCCGCTGACCTGCTGATGCGGTGCCCCGCCGCAGCGCCGACACCGCTGGTACAGTCCCGGGCCTTGGCCCGGATCGCAGGCGTGTCCGAGGTTCACGTAAAGGACGAGCGTGGGCGGATGGGCCTGGGCAGCTTCAAGGCACTTGGCGCGGCCTACGTCATTGCGTGTGACGCCGCAAATGGTCTGGCAGCCGGACGTACCTATGTCACGGCAAGTGCGGGCAATCATGGTCTGTCCGTGGCCGCGGGCGCACAGGCCTTTGGGGCGAAATCCGTTGTCTACCTTGCCGATACGGTCCCCGAGGCGTTTGCAGACCGCCTGCGCAGTCACGGCGCAGAGGTGTGCCGCCAGGGTGCAGTCTACGAGGACAGCATGGCCGAGGCAGCGCGGGTCGCGCAAACGAACGGGTGGGCCTTGTTGTCCGACAGTTCGTGGCCGGGCTATGTCGATGTGCCACATCGGCTGATGGAAGGGTACACCGTCCTGATGCAGGAGGCTGTCGCGGCCATGCCTGCCCCCACCCATATCTTTCTGCAGGCCGGTGTCGGCGGCTTGGCCGCGGCATGTGCCGCCTATGCGCGCAAGGCGTGGGGCGGCGCGCCCCGGATCGTTGTCGTCGAGCCCGACGCGGCACCCGCGCTGTTTGCGTCGGTCGCGGCCGGAGCGGCGCAAGTGACCGAAGGGCCGAGGTCCGACATGGGGCGCCTTGATTGCAAGGAACCATCGTTGATCGCACTCAAGGGGTTGGCGCGTGACGCCAGTGACTATGTCCTGATATCGGAAGAGGACGGCGCATATGGTGCGTCCGCTGCGGCGCAGGCAGGTTTTCCAACGACACCCTCCGGGGCCGCCGGACTGTCCGGTCTGCTGGCTTGCGCTGCAAACGGTGCGGATGTGGGTTTGAACGCCGCCGCGCGCGTGCTGGTCATCCTGAGCGAAGAGGCATCTGAATGAGCAACACCTTGCGCGGGTTCGCGCCCCAGGAATTCATGGACCGTACGGCGCGCGCCCAGTCCATGATGGCCACGGTCGATCTGGACGCGCTGCTTCTGACGACCGAGCCGGAAGTCCGGTACTACACCGGTTTCCTCACCCGCTTTTGGGAAAGCCCGACACGGCCCTGGTTTGTGGTTCTTCCGGCACAGGGCATGCCGATTGCGGTGATCCCGTCCATCGGGGCGCATCTGATGCGGCAGACCTGGATCACGGACATCCGGACCTGGCAGGCCCCGAACTACAGTGATGACGGCGTTGGACTGCTTGCCGATACCCTTCGCGAGATCGTGCCACGGGGCGGTCGCATCGGATTGGCCGACACGATGGAAAGCCATGTGCGAATGCCGCTGGCGGACCTGCACGCACTTCAGGCCGCACTGGCGCCCTGCCAGATCGTAAGCGACACCCAGATCACCCGAAAGTTGCGGACGATCAAATCGGACAGCGAAATCGCCAAGATCCGCGCGGCAGCTCAGGTTGCCGACCGCGCGTTCGACCGCGTGGGTGACATTGCCCGACCGGGCGTCCCGCTTAGCGCAGTGTTCCGTGACTTTCAAGCGCTGTGCCTGTCCGAGGGCGCCGATTGGGTGCCCTACCTTGCTGGTGCGGCGGGTGCCGGCGGCTATGGTGATGTCATTTCGCCCGCCACCGATGCGCCTGTGCAGCCCGGTGATGTTCTGATGCTTGATACCGGTTTGGTGCGCGACGGCTATTTCTGTGATTTTGACCGCAATTACAGCGTGGGCACGCCCAGCGTATCGGTTTCCGGCGCACACGCCCGGCTTGTCGACGCCACCCGCGCGGCGTTCGACATTGCCAGACCGGGCAGCATCATATCGGACCTGTTTCACGCGATGGACCGGGTGGCAAATCCCGGCGGCTCCACTCTGGAAGCCGGACGACTGGGGCACGGGCTGGGCATGCAGTTGACGGAATGGCCGTCAATTGTCGCAACCGATCACACTCCGCTGGTGCCCGGCATGGTCCTGACACTTGAGCCGTCCGTGCTCCTGGGTGAGGATCGGATCATGGTGCACGAGGAAAACATCGTCATCACCAAAGACGGCGCCGCGTGGTTGTCGACACCGCAGGCGCGCGACATTCGGGTGCTGACATGACGCTTCCTTTCGATCTGGAAGACGACCGCCCATTGCAGATGGGCCTCGTGGCGCTTCAATCCGACGAAACCGTCGAACGCGACCTGCGGCGACTGCTGCCGGACACGGTCGAATACATGATCAGCCGCGTACCATCGGCGGCAACGGTATCGCCCGATACGCTGCGCCAAATGGCAGACGACCTCACCACTGCGGCGGCCTTGTTTCCGCGCGGCGCCAACATGGCCTGTGTCGGATATGGGTGCACCTCCGGCACGGCTGAAATCGGGGCGGACAAGATCGCCCACCTGATCACAATGGGCGTCCCGACCCCGCATGTGACAAATCCGGTGACCGCCTTGATCGCTGCCTGCCGCCACCTGCACATCACGCGCCTGGGTCTGATCAGCCCCTATATCGCAAGCGTGTCGGACAGGTTGCGCCATGTCCTGGCATTGGCCGGAATCGAAGTCACCGCCTTCGCCAGCTTTGATGAACCGCTTGAAGAACGTGTGGTGCGGATCTCGACCGGTTCCATCGTCCAAGCGGCGTGCGGCCTGGGCGACGCGGATCAGTTTGATGCAGTCTTTCTGTCGTGCACCAATCTGCGTACCCTGCCCGCCATTCCTGAGATCGAGGCGGCGCTGAGACTCCCGGTCTTGTCCAGCAACCTTGTGCTTGCCTGGCATATGGCTGCGCTGGCAGGACCCGGCCTGCGGCCCGGTCTGCCCTACCGACTTGGCAGGGCACCACAGGATGGTCCAATGCACAAATCCTAAAGTTTCCGCACAGATGCGCGTTCGCTGCCAAGTCGGGCGCATATCTGCCCTCCACCCCCTGTGGTCGTATGGACTTGGACAGGCAACCTCTGGTTTACTGCCCCCAAGACTCGGTCGGAACCATACTGTTGCGACCCGTGCGGCTGGATCGTGGTGTCCACGGATGGCCAAAATTGGGAATATGCACATGAAATTTTTGGCACTGGCGGGTTTTTTCGCTGCGATCACATTCGGCAGCGCTGTATTGGCGCAACAAGGCCCGCCTACGGTCACAGTGGCCAGCCCGGTGGTCAAAACAATCGTCGAAGATGATGAATTTGTCGGCAGGTTCGAGGCGCAGTCCGAAGTCGACGTTCGGTCGCGCGTGTCGGGATACCTTGAAGCTGTGCATTTTCAGGACGGCAGCCTGGTGGGAAAGGACCAGTTGCTGTTCACCATCGACCAGCGGCAGTTCCGGACCGCGCTGCGGCAGGCGCAGGCCCAGATCGACGTCGCGACCGCCACCTTTGACTTTGCCGAAGAACAGCTGGAACGCGCACAGGCCCTGATCGGCAACGGCACCATTCCCCAAAGCGTGCTGGACGAACGCCGCGAGGCATATCTGTCGGCCCAGGGGGCGCTGGAACAGGCGCGCGCGGCCCTGGAACTGGCCGAACTTGATATCGAATTTTCGGAAATCCGCGCGCCGATGGCCGGACGCATCGACAGGTCGCAAATTGATCCCGGTAACCTCGTGTCTGCGGATCAGACCGAACTGACCACCATCGTTTCGAACGATCCGATCTATTTCCTTTTTGACATCGACGAACGGTACTTCCTTGCCTACGCCCGCGACGCGCGGGCCCGGGGCACGTCCCTGCAGGAAGGGGGCGGCGCACTCGAGGTGAAGGTGACGCTGTCCGACAGCCGCATTCCGGCGCAAAGCGGATATCTCGATTTTTCCGAAAACAAGATCGACGCAGACACAGGTACCATGCGCGTGCGCGCTGTGCTGCCCAACCCCGACGAGCTTCTGACACCGGGTCTCTTTGGTCGGGTCAATGTGCCCGGCTCGCTTCCTTATGAAGGCATATTGGTGCCGGACCGTGCCATTGTCGCGGACCAGAACCGCAGGCTGGTGATGACAGTGGACGACACCGGGCTTGTGACCCCGCTGCCGGTACGGCCGGGCCCGCGGATCGACGGGTACCGGGTGATCCGCGAGGGCATGGATGGCAGCGAAACCATCGTGATCGACGGGCTGGTCGCCGCGCGGCCGGGCACTACGGTGAACCCCGACCGGATGGAACTGCCCCTGATCGCGGAAAACTGAGATGGGCCGTTTCTTTGTAAGCCGCCCGATCTTTGCCATCGTCGTGTCGGTCATCATGACGATTGTGGGCCTGATCTCGTATTACCAGCTGCCCATCGAGCAATACCCCGAAATCGCGCCACCCTCGATCGTTGTGCGTGCGGCCTATCCCGGGGCGGACGCCGAAACCATCGCCAACACCGTTGCGACCCCGCTTGAGCAGGAAATCAACGGGGTAGAGGACATGCTCTACCTGTCGTCCTACTCGACCGCCGACGGGTCGATGAGCCTGACAATCACCTTCGAATTGGGTACCGACCTGGATACCGCACAGGTGCTGGTGCAAAACAGGGTCGCCATCGCCGAACCGCGCCTGCCACAAGAGGTGCGCGCCCTTGGCGTCACTACTACAAAATCCTCGCCCGACCTGATGATGGTCGTGCACATGCTGTCGCCTGACGAAACCTTCGATCAGCTGTATGTGTCCAATTACGCGCGGGCGCGGGTGCGGGACAGGCTGGTGCGCATTGACGGGGTCGGCGACCTCATCATCTTTGGAGAGCGTGAGTTTTCCGCTCGGGTCTGGATTGACCCGGACAAGTTGACGTCGCTTGGTCTGACGGCGGGCGATGTCGTTGCTGCCTTGCGCGAACAGAACGTCCAGGTGTCCGGCGGATCACTCGGGGCGCCCCCCAACACGGCTGCCAATGCATTCCAGGTCTCGATCACGACCCAGGGGCGGCTTGAAGATCCGCGCGAATTTGGCCGTGTGATCGTCAAGGCATCCGATGACGGGCGCGTCGTGCGGGTGCGTGATGTTGCGCGGGTGGAAATCGGGGCCCGGTCTTATGTGACGAATTCCTATCTCGACAATAAACCAGCGGTTGCCCTGGGCGTCTTCCAGCGGCCGGGATCCAACGCGCTGGCCACCGCGGCCGAAGTGCGCGCCACCATGGACGCACTGGCCGGGGATTTTCCCCAGGGCCTCGAATACCGCGTCGTCTATAACCCGACCGAGTTCATCAGTGCTTCAATCGACGCCGTCTATACCACCTTGTTCGAGGCGGTGCTGCTGGTGGTGATCGTCATTCTGGTGTTCCTGCAAAGCTGGCGCACCGCGATCATTCCCCTGCTTGCGGTGCCCGTGTCCCTGATCGGCACGTTCGCGATCATGCTGGCCTTGGGCTACACGCTCAACTTGCTGACGCTGTTCGGCTTGATCCTTGCCATCGGGATCGTGGTCGATGACGCCATTGTGGTGGTCGAAAATGTGGAACGGAACATCGACAACGGCATGACCCCGCGCGAAGCGTCCGCGCGCACCATGGACGAGGTGCAAAGCGCCATCATCGGTACGTCGCTGGTTCTGATTGCGGTCTTTGTGCCAGCGGCCCTGGTGCCGGGCATCACCGGTCAATTCTACAAACAGTTTGCCGTGACAATTGCCGTGGCAACCGTGATTTCCAGTATCAACTCGCTCAGCCTGTCGCCAGCATTGGCCGCCGTCCTTTTGAAGCAGCGCAGCGATACACCGTCACGCAATCCGCTGGTGCGGATCGGCGGTGTCTTTGCCAACGGGTTCAATCGCGGTTTTGACGCGATGACCCGCGGCTACGCCGCCATTGTCCGTATCCTTGTCGGGACATGGGGTATGATCCTGGTCACCTTTGTGGTCTTTGCCGGTTTGATTGGCGCGGCGTGGTGGATCAACGAACAGGTGCCGACAGGCTTCATTCCGGACGCCGACCAGGGCTACGCCATCGTGGTTGTGCAATTGCCGGAAGGGGCGGCGCTGGATCGCACCGACGCGGTGATGAAACAGGCAACCGAAATCGCACGCGCAACCCCCGGGGTCGTGAACGCAGTTGCCTTTGCCGGTTTTTCGGGCGCGACCTTTACCAATGCCAGCAACCAGGGCGTCATCTTCACCACGTTCGAGCCGTTCGAGGATCGTATCGAAAGCGGGCTGAACGCCAATGCCATTGTCGGTCAGCTTTTTGGCCGGATGCAAGTGATCCGCGAGGCGTTCATCATCGCCATCGCGCCGCCCGCAGTGCGCGGTGTGGGCACCGGTGGCGGGTTCAAGATGCAATTGCAGGACACCGAAACGTCCGACATGGGGCGGGTCCTGAACACGGCCTACGCGATCATGGGCGCATCACAGCAATCCGACAAGGTTGCGGGCGTGTTCACCACCTTCTCGGCCAGTTCACCGCAGGTGTTCCTCGAAATCGACCGGGTGCGTGCGCAGATGCTGAATGTCCCGATCGGAGAGATTTTCGAGACATTGTCGATCAACCTCGGCTCGGCCTACGTGAACGACTTCAACGCCTTTGGGCGCCTGTTCCAGGTGCGCGCGCAGGCGGACCAGCAATTCCGGTTGGAAGAGGACGACATCCGGTCGTTGCGCGTGCGCACGGCCACCGGGGCGCTTGTTCCGTTGGGCACCCTCGTCTCGGTCGTCGACACCGCAGGCCCGGCCCTTGTCCAACGCTATAACCAGCTGGTGTCGGTGCCTATTCAGGGCAATGCCACACCGGGTGTGTCCACGGGCGAGGCATTGATCGCGATGGAGGAACTGGCGGCCCAACTTATGCCGCCCGGCGTGAATTTCGAGTGGACCGAACTGGCCCTGCAAGAGCGCAACCAGGGGGATGCAGCCAGCTACATCTTTGCGTTCTCGGTTCTTTTCGCCTTCCTGTTCCTTGCGGCGCTTTACGAAAGCTGGGTCTTGCCACTGGCCATTATCCTTGTGGTGCCCTTGGCAGTTCTGTCGGCCCTGTCCGGCGTGATGCTGCGTGGCATGGACAACAACATCCTGACCCAGGTCGGCCTGATCGTCCTCGTGGGACTATCCGCCAAGAACGCTATCCTGATCGTCGAGTTTGCGAAACAGGCGCAAGAGGAAAAAGGCTTGTCGCCCGCCGAGGCGGCGGTTGAGTCCTGCCGACTGAGGCTGCGCCCCATCCTGATGACGGCCTTTGCCTTTATCCTTGGTGTGGTGCCCCTGATGATCGCCACCGGTCCGGGGTCCGAGATGCGGCAGGCCCTGGGTACAGCCGTGTTCTTCGGCATGTCCGGCGTGACCTTCCTTGGCTTGTTCTTTACCCCGGTGTTCTACGTGGCGCTCAGACGGATCTTTCCTGTCACAACGACGGCCCCAGACGGACCAGCAGCCGAACCGGAACCGGACAAGGCCACGGCAAGCTAGTCACAGACCGCTTTGGCGCACCGCCTGCGGGCTGGCACCAAACGCGGCCCGGAACGCACGGGTCATCGCACTCGCATTGTCGTACCCGCACCGTCCCGCAATCTCGGCCACCGGCACATCACTGTGCCGCACCAGACGCAGGGCCGCGTTCAGCCTCTGACGGCGATATACGGCAGCGGGCGTCGCAGCCATGGCCGCACGCATGCGTTGTTCCAGCGTCCTCTGGGTGCACCCGACCCGGCGGGCAATCTCCGGGATGGTCAGGGGCGTTTCAACGTGGTCCTGCATAAGCGCCACGGCACGCCGCACAGTCCGACCCGCAAGCGTCGCACCCGTCATCGGCGTCGCATCCCGCGACATGAAAAGCTGTGCCACCTCCATCGCCACGGTCGGGCCGTGCGCCTCGGCAATCAGATGTGCCACGACGTCGAATGCCGCCATTGCGCCGGAACAGGTTACGCGGTCGCGGTCGATCACATATCTTTTTCGCATCACATCAACATGCGGGAAACGTTCGGCAAAACCGTCCAGCATGTCCCAATGAATTGTGGCGGCATAGCCATCCAGCAATCCCGCCCGCGCCAGCAACCAGGACCCGGTGTCGAAACCGCCCAAGACCTGGGCCCGCCCTGCGGCCCGAACAACGGCACGAACGACATCCGGTCGGTCCAACGTGCGGATACCGTAGGATGGCATCAGAAACAGCGCACGCCCGGTCGCGTCCCCCAACGCCCCGTGCGGTGCAATCTGCAATCCGCTGGAACTGTGTACCGGCGCCCCATCCAACGTCACAAATCGCCAGTGATACGGCTGCCCCCGAACAATCCCGTTTGTTGCACGCAAGGGTTCCACAAAATTGGCAAGGCAATGGTTCGAAAACTGGTCAAACAGCAGAATGTCGACATGCTGCAGCGCGTCGTGGATATTTGGCCAATTGTGCATGATCAACATCTAAACCCGCACAGCGCCGCTGCACAAGCTGCGCTCAGATCGCACCGTTGAACAGGGGACGTTTCACATGCAGTTTGGCCTGACCGAAGAACAGGACATGATCGTGTCCACCGTGCGCAGCTTTGTCGAAAACGAAATTTACCCGCACGAAGCCGAAGTGGAACGCACCGGCCACGTGCCGCACGACCTTGGGCAAGAGATCAAGCGCAAGGTCATCGACATGGGCTTTTACGCCTGCAACTTTCCCGAAGAGGTGGGCGGCGCAGGGCTCAGCCACCTGGATTTCACACTGGTCGAACGCGAGTTGGGACGCGGTTCAATGGCGCTGACCCATTTCTTTGGTCGCCCGCAGAACATCCTGATGGCCTGCAACGACGAACAGCGCGAACGCTATCTTTTGCCCGCAGTCCGCGGCGACAGAATGGATGCGCTTGCCATGACGGAACCCGATGCAGGGTCGGACGTGCGCGGCATGAAATGCAATGCCGTGCGGGACGGCGGCGATTGGGTGATCAACGGATCCAAGCATTTCATATCGGGTGCCGAACACGCCGACTTTTTCATCGTGTTCATTGCGACCGGCGTCGATGAGACACCCAAGGGCCCCAAGAAACGGATCACCACCTTCCTTGTGGATCGGGGCACACCCGGGTTCGAGGTGCGCGATGGATACACCTCGGTCAGCCACAAGGGGTACAAGAACTGCATCCTCTATTTTGACGACTGCAGGTTGCCGGACGCCCAGGTGCTGGGCGAGGTGGATGGCGGTTTCGCCGTCATGAACGAATGGCTCTATGCCACGCGTCTGACCGTCGCGGCCTTCAGCGTCGGACGCGCGCGCCGTTGTTTTGACTATGCTTTGAACTACGCCGCGGAACGCAAGCAGTTCGGCCAACCCATTGGTAAATTCCAGGGCGTCGGGTTCCAGATTGCCGACATGATCACCGAAATCGATGCCGCTGACTGGCTGACACTGGCCGCGGCATGGCGTCTGGACCAGAGCCTGCCGTCGAACCGAGAGATCGCGTCGGCCAAGCTCTATGCCTCCGAGGCGTTGGCGCGGGTCACGGACACAACCTTGCAGATCTATGGCGGTATGGGGTTGATGGACGATTTCCCGATTGAACGGTTTTGGCGCGACGCCCGGGTCGAGCGCATTTGGGACGGCACCAGCGAAATCCAGCGCCACATCATCAGCCGCGATTTACTACGGCCTCTGGGCGCCTGACATGGGGTCCACATCCGAAACGGACAAAGGGGCCGCCCCACGGACCGGGCGCATGTTCGGCAGCCCATCACAGCGACCCGGCACGCCGCGGAACCCTGTTGAAACAGGAAACCGGGATCTGTCCCGACTGTTGCGACCCAAGTCCATCGCCGTCGTCGGGGGCGGGGTCTGGTGCAGGTCGGTTGTGGAACAGGCGGAAAGATTTGGCTTTGACGGTGCCATCTGGCCGGTTCATCCGACCAGGCCAGCCATCGCCGGGCATGGGGCCTTTCCGTCGATTGCGGACCTGCCATACGCGCCTGATGCCGCCTTTGTCGGCGTGAACCGAACAGCAAGCGTGGACGTCGTGGCGGATTTGGCGCGCATCGGCGCGGGCGGTGCCGTGTGCTTTGCCTCGGGCTTTTCCGAGGCGGGGGCAGAAGACGGCCATGCCGCGACCTTGCAAGCGTCCTTGGTGTCTGCGGCTGGCGACATGCCAATCCTTGGACCCAATTGCTATGGGTTCATCAATGCCGTTGATCAGGCACTGCTGTGGCCTGACCAGCACGGGTGCACTCCGGTGGCACGTGGTGTTGCCATCCTGACCCAGAGTTCCAACATCGCGATCAACCTGACGATGCAACAACGGGCGCTGCCCATCGCCTATGCCATCACCTGTGGCAACATGGCCCAGACCGGCCAGGCCGAACTGGCCCTGGCGCTGCTGGACGACCCCCGCGTGACCGCCATCGGGCTCCACATCGAGGGTTTTCAGGACCTGCGCGCCTGGGAAACCCTGGCCGCGAAGGCCCATGACCATGGCGTGCCGCTGGTTGCGCTCAAGGTCGGCGCCTCGGACCAGGCCCGGCACGCGGCTGTGTCGCACACGGCCTCGCTTGCCGGGTCCGACATTGGCGCGCAGGCCTTTCTCAAACGCCTGGGCATTGCGCGGGTCGGTGCGTTGCCGGACTTCCTGGAAACGCTGAAACTGTTGCACATGCACGGCCCGGTGCGCGGACCCGGTATCGCCTCGATCAGCTGTTCAGGGGGCGAAGCAAGCCTTGTTGCCGACATGGCACTGGGCACCGGGTTGCACTTCCCTGCGCTGACCGCCCCCCAGGAACAGGCCTTGCGCGAGGCGCTTGGCCCCATGGTCGCACTTGCCAACCCTCTGGATTATCACACTTATATCTGGGGTGACACGAACCGGATGGCCCGCGCGTGGGCGGCGATGACCGGAGATGCCATCGGGATGACCCTTGCAATCGTCGATTACCCCACCACCGACGCAACCGACTGGGCCTGCACCGTTCAGGCGGCGCTGACCGCACACGACACGACCAAGGCTCCTTTTGGGGTGGTGGCGTCCTTGCCCGAACTTATGCCCCGGGACACCGCGCAAACACTCGCCCAAGGGGGCGTGATCCCCTTCTTCGGATTGCGCGAAGCGTTGGCCGCAATCGATGCTGCCCGCACCGTAGGTCCGCCGCATCCCGAACCTGTGTGTTTGCCCGGAACAGGGGACGACAACGTAGCGCTGACCGAAGCATCCGCAAAGGCACAGCTTGCGGCACATGGTCTGACGGTGCCGAAGAATTGTACGGTCGAACGCGACAGGGTTGGCACGGCAGCGGCGGCGTTTTCCGCACCTCTCGCGTTGAAAGGGGTCGGATTGACCCACAAGACCGACAGCGGCGCGGTGTGCCTGAATGTCGATCCCGATCACGCGCAAGACACCGCCCAAAGTATTGGGACGGACGGTATTCTGATCGAAGAGATGATAACGGACGGTGTGGCCGAACTGTTGATCGGGGTGGTGCGCGATCCGGCCCACGGGTTCGTGCTGACCCTTGGTGCCGGTGGCACCCTGACCGAACTCCTGCAGGACACTGCGTCAATGTTATTGCCCGCGACGGATCAGGACATTGTTGTGGCGTTGGGCAAATTGCGCTGCGCGCCGGTGCTGGCAGGGTACCGCGGCGCCGCCTCTGTCGACAGATCTGCCCTGATCGACGCAATTCTGGCGGTCCAGGCCTATGTTCTTGCGAACGCCGATGCCGTCAGCGAGGTTGAAGTGAACCCGCTAATCTGCACCCCCACCCGCGCCGTCGCCGTTGACGCGCTGATACGAAAGGCCTGACCGCATGACCCCCATCAAAACGCATCGCGACGGTGCGATTCTCGAAGTCACCCTAAACCGCCCCAAGGCCAATGCCATCGACCTGGCCACGAGCCGGATCATGGGCGAGACTTTCAAGGCCTTTCGCGACGACCCCGACCTGCGTGTCGCGATCATTACCGGCGCTGGCGACAAGTTCTTCTCGCCCGGGTGGGACCTCAAGGCGGCGGCGGACGGGGACGCGGTTGATGGCGACTACGGGGTCGGCGGATTTGGCGGATTGCAGGAATTGCCAGGGCTCAACAAGCCGGTGATCGCGGCGGTCAACGGAATTGCCTGTGGTGGCGGATTGGAACTTGCATTGAGCGCCGACATGATCCTAGCGGCCGACCACGCGACCTTTGCCCTGCCCGAAATCCGGTCGGGCACGGTGGCGGATGCGGCCAGCATCAAACTGCCCAAACGCATACCATATCACATCGCGATGGAACTTCTGCTCACGGGGCGCTGGTTCGACGCCGAGGAAGCGCACCGTTGGGGCCTTGTGAACGAAGTTGTCCCCGCGGGGACACTTTTGGACCGGGCACGTGACGTGGCCCGACTGATCGCCTCTGGCCCGCCACTGGTTTACGCAGCAATCAAGGAAGTTGTCCGGGATGCCGAGGACGCGAAGTTTCAGGATGCGCTGAACCGCATCACGACCAGCCAATTGCCCACGATCGAACGCCTCTATAACTCGGAAGACCAGCTGGAGGGCGCGCGCGCATTTGCAGAAAAACGCGATCCGGTCTGGAAAGGTCGCTAGGGATCGATCCGGGGATCCACCGGCAGGCCGCTGGGCACCGACGCGGGGACGCCCAACCGGTCCTGCTGCGCCGTTTCGCCCGTGAGCGCGTGCAGAAACGCAACAATCTGATCGACTTCCGCATCGCTCAGCGTCGTTGGCCGGATCCGCACCGCAGCGCGTTGCCGTGCCATTTCGCGGCTGTCCTGCCACGCCATGAAGTCAATCGCTTCCAACCATGGCGCGGCGGGCAACGCCGCAATGTCCGGCGTCCAGCGTTCCAGCGATGCCAGAGGGTCCAGGTGATGCCGCACAATACCTTCGAGGGTCGGGAACGCCCCGTTGTGTCCATACGGACCCGTCAAGGCCACATTGCGCAGCATCGGCGTTTTGAATGCGTATGCGTCTTCGAGCGCATCGCTTTCCCCCATACGGCCCACATCCCGCACCATCGGGTCAAAACGGCGGGTGCGCCCAGGCCCGAACGGCGGCAGGCCGAGCGCGTGAAAGGCCTGATCCGTCATCAATGGTCCGCTATGACACGTGCCGCATGCAGCCTTGCCATAGAACAAGTCCATCCCCTGTTTCTGAGAAGCGCTTAACGCCTGGCTATCGCCTGCCAGATAGGCGTCGAACGGGCTGTCGGTGCTGGTCCATTCCCAGATCATGAAGGCGCTCAGCGCATTTGCGATGTCCGCAATGGTGATATCCTTGGCCGTGTCGATATGGTCAAACGCGCCTGCGAACCCTTCGGCATAGGCCGGAATGTGGCGAATGCGGTCCGCAAGGATCGGCCAGGCATAGTCCATACGCTGATGAATGGCGCCGGCAACTTCGTTTTCCTTCGGGTTGCCCGCCATTTCGAACTGGGCCACCAGCGGAAAGATGGCTTGGGCGGCCAACAGATTGTCGAGGCCATCAGGCAACCATTCTTCGGCCGGCGAGTTGAAGCCGTTTTCGTACGTGTCGGCGATACTCAGGCGTCCATCGTGAAAAATGGTGTGCAGGTCCTTGGCACCCAGATTCCACAACCCCGGCGCATTGCGTGGAATGCGCTTACGGATGCGCGACTCCCCCGTCCCCGCGGTCCGCTGCGGGCCCAGCCCGTCGCCGCCCTCGCCGATGCCCAGGCTCAACCCGTCACCTGTGCCAAGATCGGGATGATGGCAGGTTGAACAGGCGATATTGCGGTTGCCCGACAAGATGCGATCATAGAACAGAAGTTGGCCAAGCTTGGCTTGCGCCGGGTCCGCCGCGATGAAATCATCCGGAACCAGAGGCCGCGGCGGAGCATCGGCAAAGACCGGAGACGCGGCCAGGAGGATGACATGCGAAAACTTGCCATAGCCCTTTGTTTTCTGGCCATGCCCGCCCTTGCCGAGATCGAGGAAGCGCGCGACCTGATGGAGGCCGGAGCGTATGAAGCCGCCTATGACGCCCTGTGGCCTGCCGCGCGATCGGGCAACGCCGATGCCGAAGAACTGATTGGCGTGATGTATGCTTTGGGACTGGGCGTTGACCGCGATGATGAACGCGCGTTCGAGTGGTACCTGCGGTCGTCCATGAAGGGGCACCCGGGTGCGCAAAGCGGTGTCGGCTGGTATTACGAGGTCGGGCGCGGCATGCCCGCCCCGGATCTTGTGCGTGCCTATATGTGGTACACCCTCAGCGCCATTGGCGGCGATCCTGACGCCGCGATTTCGCTGGAAGAGGTGGTCAAGAAGATGACGCAGGACGAGATTGATCGGGCGCATATTCTGGTCGCTGACTACAAGGTGTGGATGTATCCATTTCGCTGAGTTTGGCACCGGCATGCGCAGTTGGGAAGGGCAAAGACGGCCCTGCCCAACCCGTGGTTGCCGCCTAACTTGCGGCGGCGGCGGTAAACCCATCGCCAAGCTGTTGCATCGCGTTTGCGAACGGACCCGGCCCGTAGCTTGCGCGGGCCACCCCAAGCGCTGCAACCGCGGACACGGAGGCAAGCTTGCCCCGCATCATCACGTTGACGGGCAAGGACACCTGATCACAGATCCGCGCGATCAAGTCGTGATCCGTGAGGCCCGGAATGAAAAACCCGCTGGCGCCGGCCTCTGTATATGCGGTGGCGCGGTCCATAGCCTCGTCCACAAGACCCGCGTGCATATCCGGTTTCGATTTCAGAAACAGGTCCGTGCGCGCGTTGATGAAAAGCGGCACGTTCGCGGCATCTGCGGCGGCTCGAATGGCTTTGATCCGTGCCACTTGAATGTCGACCGGGTGCAGACCACTGCCCCCGACGATCTGATCCTCGAAATTCAGGCCAACCGCCCCCGTCCCGATCAACCGTTCGATGTTTGCGGCCAACGCCGCAGGGCCGACGGCATACCCCCCTTCAAAGTCAATGCTGACCGGCAGGTCGGTTGACGCAACGATGCGGTCAGCCGTGGCCAACAGGATATCAAGAGGGAGCTTTTCACCATCTGCAAATCCCTGTGCTTCGGCCACGGACCAACTGCCGGTCGCGACGGCCCTTGCACCCGCATCCGTAACGGCCCGGGCCGAACCCGCATCCCAGATGTTGTAAAGAACGACCGGCGTACCGGGCACGTGCAGCGCTGCGAACGCTGCGGCTTTGTCTGCTTGGGTCATGTGACACCTCTGATGCAAATTTGCGGCGGTCCCAGCTTTGCCCCGTAGCGGTTGAACCGCAAGGGCATGCGGGCCATCAATCACGGATAGTTTTTGCGCAGGTCCGCGTGTTCGGCCCGTGGTGTGCCGAGGCGCCGGAACGTCCCGTCACTCTCGCATGATGCGGCGAAACTGCCCCGGCGTTGCCCCAACCCGTTTGCGGAATACGTCCGTCATGTGCGCCTGACTGGAAAACCCGATATCATAGGCGATGTCCGCAATCGAATCCTCGCTGTCCTGCAACAGGCTCTTGGCCCGCGCCACGCGCCGTTCGATCACGTATTGATGCGGATTAAAGCCGGTTTCGGCCTTGAACGCGCGCATGAAACGGAATTGACTGATGCCACACATCTCTGCCAGATCAGCCAGGGTGATCCGCGTTGCGATCTTGGCCTCAATGAAATCCACGACACGGCTCATTTGTGCGGGGTTCAAAGAGGACCGTGCCCGACCCACCAGCGCATCGTCCTCAAGCCGGGTCACGTAGCGCAGCAACGCCATCCCGATATCCACCGTCCACTCGTCAAACTCGATTGCCGATGGGCTTGGGGCGTCGCGAATCAGCGCGATGCTGTCGGCGAGTGTCCGGGTAAACTCGGCCTCTCGGCAGCCAAATTCGACAGGGACGACGGCGTTATGTGCCGGCCGTGAATCGATGTCATTCACCAGATCCTGCAGCGTACTCACCGGCAGGTAGAGGTGGGAATAATTCAATTGCCCGTCGCTGTTGAACACGGCCTCGTCTTCGGCCGCCTGCAGAAATGCCATGCCGGGGGTCAGGACGGACTCCATGTCGCTGCGGCGGACAGAGGCTCCGGATTCGTGAAAGCAGATCGTGTGATAATCGTCGCGCGGCGATGTGTGCACCTCGCGCAATTGGCCGCTCCAATGCGCATATTTCACGGTCTTGGCAGAATCGCCGCCCCGAAAATCGACCAATGGCATGCCATTCCGCTCGCGCGCCATTTCAACATGGTGTGGCACCAATCTGTGTTCGATCACATCGTGCATTTGTTCCCACGCGCTTGCCCGCGCTACGCCTTGGCCAATTCGCTGATGCAGATCACCCGCTTGCCCACGGTCCGCATCCATTGCACCAAAGCGTGTGTGCGCCACTGTTACGCGACCCTGGCACCCTGCCCGGACCACCATTTCTTGTCCGTTTTGTTGTGTCACAGCGCTTTGGGAACCGATTCCACATTCTTGCCTGCGTTTCGGGCCGCTGACTGGGGTTTTGTCAGTTCCGGCACCGCGCGATCCGGGACCGTATCGCAGCGACGAAACGTGATATCTGGGGCTATCAAGTCGGGCACAAAAAATGGCCGCCCCGCAACGGGACGGCCACATCGTCAGACGCGGGGTCTGATCAGTTCAGGTCAGCAGCACGCGATGCATTCACATCGGCCTCAGCCGCCGCAACGGCTTCGGTCAACGCGGCAAGGATTTCATCGCCACGGGCGACGTTTGCCACGAACCAGTCGCTGACAGGTGCTGCGGCTTCGGCGAATGCAGCCTTCTGTTCGGGTGTCGGCACATACAGGTCACCGCCACCGGCCACAAAGTCTTCGTAGGCCTGGATCGACTTGCGCTTGGGCGATGCAAATGTCGCTTGTTGCAGCGCATAGAAGCCGTCCACAACAACGCGGCGCATGTCTTCTGGCATGCCCAGGAACTTTTCGTTGTTCATCCACCACAGCGCGCCCATGTAGGCATGCCCGTCCAGCGTGACATATTGCAGACCTGCATCGGGGAATTTCATGCCCATGATGTCGGTGATGCCGTTTTTCGACCCTTCAACAACGCCCGTCTGGAACGAGGTAAACAGCTCGGGCCACGGGATCGGGGTTGGCGAAGCGCCCAGCGCCTTGACCAGTTCCTGCGGCAGGTCGGCAACCACGGTACGGATTTTCAACCCATCCATGTCCGACGGTTCGGCCACGCGGCGCTGCGTGTTCGCAAAGTTGCGCCAGCCGCCAGTGTTGCCCACGGTCATCAGGCGGATCGCGCCACCGGAATCTTCCAGCGCCATGTCGCGCATGGTACGCACAAAGTCACCTTGCAGCACATGTTCAGCAATGCGGTCATCTGCCATCAGGTACGGCAGATCAAGAACCTGCACATACGGGAAGATGCCCGAGGCACCGCCCGAGGTGGAGATGTACACATCGATCGAGCCATCGGCCACGCCTTGCAGGCATTCTGCACCGTTCGAGCACAGCTGTGTTCCGATGAACAGCTCGACCGCGATGGCACCGTTCGAGGCTGCCTCGACGTAGTTTTTGAACACGACCAGACCGTCATAATCTTCGTCGTTGGTGTTCGAGTTGGCGGTCGCACGGATCGTGTAATCCTGCGCTTGTGCCATGATCGCAGACCCCGCGACAAGCGCGGCAGCGGTCAGGGTTTTGAGGGTTGTTTTGAGCATTATGGTAGGTCCTCCCGGTTCAAAGCTCTGGATTAGTTTGCAAACCCCGTCAGGCGGGGAATGGTCATGGAAATGGCGGGCACATAGGTGATCAGGAAGATCACCGCGACTTCGATGGCAAGGAAGGGCAGGATCGCCCTGGCGATGGTTTCGACCTTCTCGCGACTGACGGCGGCCGCCACGAAAAGGACAAGCCCCATGGGGGGCGTTGCCAGCCCCACGGTCAGGTTCACCGACATGATGATGGCAAAGTGGATCGGATCAACACCCAGATCGACAAAGATGGGTCCCAGGATCGGCCCCAGGATGATGATGGCCGGCCCCGCATCCAGGAACATGCCCACGATGAACAAAAGGATGTTGATCAGGAACAGCAGCACCAGGGGGTTTTCCGACAGCGTCAGGATGAAATCGGCAAGGATCTGCGGCGCATAGCTGAGCGATACAACCGTCTTGAACGCCAGCGCCGCACCCACCAACAGCAGGACCACGGCAGAGGTCAGCCCCGCTCGGCTGAGGATTTCGGGCAGGTCCGCAAGCCGCATGGTGCGCAGGACAAAGAAGGCGACAAACACGGCATAGGCCACGGCAACCGCCGCCGCCTCTGTCGGGGTGAACACGCCGCCCAGGATGCCACCAAGGATCAGAACCGGCGTTTGCAGCGGCACGATGGCCCGTTTGCAGATGGTGCGGAATTCATTGCTGACTAGCGTTCTGAGGGCCAGCATAAGGGCGTGCGCCACCACAACCGCACCCGCAAACGTGCCCCACGTGATCAGCGCGGATGTGTCGCCCAATGGCAGGAACGCCCAGATCAGCAGGCCGATGTTCAGCCGCACCAGCGCCCAGGACACCCAGCGTTCTGTCGGGCTCAGCTCGACTCCGTCGAACTTGACCTTGTGCGCGGCGGGCAGGTCGTAACGGTCTGCCGTGACCCGGATCATCACCATCAGGCCAATGCCCACCAACACGCCGGGCACGATGCCGGCAAGGAACAGGGCGGCAACGCTTTCGCCCATCACATACGCATAGATAATCATGATGCCCGAGGGCGGGATGATCGGTCCGATGACAGAACTCGCCGCCGTGATCGCAGCAGCGTAGCGGCGGGTATATCCCTCTTTCTCCATCGCGGGGACAAGCATGGAGCCCAGAGCGGATGTGTCGGCCACGGCCGAGCCCGACAGGCCCGCGAACAGGATCGACGACAGGACGTTCACCTGCGCAAGTCCGCCGCGCAAGTGGCCCATGAGCGCTTGGGAAAACTGGACAAGGCGGATCGTGATCCCGCCCTTGTTCATCAATTCGCCCGCCAGCATGAAGAACGGGATTGCCATCAGCGGAAAGCTGTCCATCCCGTTGTAAACATTGCGGTACAGCAGCGTGATGTCGCGTTCCTGGCCGTTCAGATACAGCAGGATACCGGGCGCGGCGAGCAGACCAAAAAAGACCGGCAGGCCGATCATCAGGAACAGCAGGAACAGCGGAAGGAACCAGATCAGCATATCATTCGCTCCCCGCGGCCATGTCGCCCAGATCGAGATCCGGCAAGCGGTCCCCGCCGCCCATCAATTCGATCAGCTTGCGTAGGATCAGTTCGATATTGACCATCAGCAGAAGGATGACGCCCACCAACAGTGACAGCATCATCCAACTGCGCGGCACACGGAACCAGCCATCAAAGGTAGGCAGATAAAGAGACGCGGTCGCAAAGCGGCCGCCAAAGCCGGTCACTTCCGAGATACCGATAGGCAAAGCAACCAGCAGGATCGAAATGGAAATCAGCAGCAGGACCAGCCCGAGGATTGCGGCCATGGCCCGCGGCAAAACGCCGGAGATCATATCAAGCGCCACAAACCCGCCGCGCCGAAAGGCCGTAGGGGCCATCAGCCCCGTCATCCACAGCATGCAGAAGCGCGCGGCCTCGTCCGGCCAGGGCAGAGCATTGTTGAATAGATAGCGGGCCACGACCTGAATCAGGATCGCAATGACCATCGCCGCAATCGCAGCGATGCCAATGGCACGCCCTATCTTGAGCAGAGCGCCATTCACCCAGCTGATCGGCGCAAGCACCGTCAGTAATAGACCCATGAAGGGCCCTCCCTTTGCGGTCGCCCGGCGGTTAGTCCACCGTGGCCCATTTTCCGCTTTAACCCCGCGGGCGGGTCTTGGCCTGCCCTAGTCGCGCAGGCTGCCGTACTGGCCGGCAAAGAACGTGAGCGGCTGGCCGTCGCGCATTTCGGTGCGCTGGACCTGGCCCACGATAATGACGTGGTCACCCGCATCATGTGCTGCCACCTTGCGGCATTCGAACCGCGCAAGGCAATGATCAATCAACGGAACTCCGTCCGCGTTCAGCAGATGGGGGTGATCGTTCAGCATGTGCGCGTCACGCGCAGCAAGTGTGCAGACATCCTGCTGTTCAGCGGCCAGCACATGGATGGCATAATGATCAGCCGCCTCGAAATATGGAAAGCGGCGGGCGCTTCGGTCCACGGACCACAACACAAGGGCCGGATCCAGCGACACGGACGAAAAGCTATTGGCCACAATGGCGACCGGGCCGTCGACGCTTGGGGCGGTGATCACGGTGATGCCGGTGGCAAACTTTCCAAACGCGTCGCGCAGTTGGCGGCTGCTGTCTGCGTCGGGCGAAAACGTTGTGGGTTGGTTCGGGCTTTGCATTGTCATCAGGCTACCTCGTGTCCTAGGGCCGCCTCGTACAGACGGAACCATGTGGGTCGGTCGAGCGATACCTTGGTGGCAGCACCGATGTTCTTGATCCGGTCGATGTTGTTGGTGCCCATGACCGGGATGATGCGTGCGGGGTGCGCCAGCAGGAACGCCGTCGCGATCGCCGCGCGGTCCACACCGTGGGCTTTTGCCAATTCGTCCATGACGCTGTGCAGCTTGTCATTGCCTGTCATCAGGCCCCCGCCACCCAGGGGCGACCATGCCATCAACGGCTGGCCGTGTTTCTGGTGGAAGGCCAGATCGCCATTGGTGAAGGGGTTGATTTCGCTTAAGGAAATTTCGATCTGGTTGGTGACCAGCTCGGTCTTCATACCCGATTGCAGCAGTTCCCAGTCCCAGGGACGGAAGTTCGACACGCCCACAGCGCCTACCTTGCCCGACGCAACCGCCTCGTCCAGCGCAGCCCCGGTTTCATGGTGATCCATGAGCGGATCGGGCCGATGGATCAGCAGAAGGTCGATATGGTCAATCGCCATGTCCCGGAGCGAGTTCTCGATGCTCTGCATGATGTGCGCGCGGGAGGTGTCGTAATACTTGACCGGTGCATCGGCATAGCGCCCCACCGGGGCCACGATGTCGCATTTGGTCACGATCTCCATCTTTGACCGCAGGCCGGTGTCGGCCTTCAGGGCCTCGCCCAGCACCGCTTCGGCCACGTAACCGCCGTAGATGTCAGCCTGGTCAAAGGTGGTTATCCCCTGATCAAGGCAGGCGTGGATCTTGGCCTGCACATGCGTGGTGGACGTGTCGCTGTCATCGGCCAGACGCCACATGCCGTAGACAATGCGAGAAAAATTCAGGGTATCGGATAGGTGGACGCGATCCATTAGCGGCGCTCTCCTGCGGCGAGTGGGGTTGCAGGTGTCCCCGCGGGGACACGTCCGTAAGCATGGGGCAACGAACAGGTTTTCAAGTGCGGCATGACGCGCGCACCAAAGTGTTTCGCCTCGTCGATATGGGGGTAGCCAGAGAAGATGAAGGCGCGAATGCCCATGTTCTGGTACTCTTCGATCTTCGACATGACCTGATCCGTCGACCCAACAAGGGCTGCCCCACAGCCCGACCGCGCCCGGCCCACACCGGTCCAGAGATTGGGTTCAACATAACCGAACTTGTCGGCCAATTCGCGGGCCTTGGCCTGATGCGACACGCCCAGCGATGTGGAATCAAGCGCGCGGTCTCGGATCAACTGTCCATATTCATCATCCAGCTTCGACACGATGAAATCAGCGTATTCACGGGCCTCGGCTTCGGTATCGCGCACGATCATGTGGACGCGCAGGCCATAGTCCAGCGTGCGGTCATATTTCTCGGCCACCGCATTCACATCGCGCATCCGCCCCTTCAGGTTCTCCACGGGTTCGGGCCACATGAGGTAGACGTCGCAATGCTGGCCGCACAGCTCGAGGGCTGACGGCGAGTAGCCCCCGAAATAAAGAAGCGGGCCGCCCGTCTGGTAGGGGCGCACCGGATCGGTGGTGAGCCCTTTGAAGTTATAGACCTCGCCCTCGTAGTTGATTTCGTCCCGCGTCCACGCTTGTTTCAGGATTTCAACGACCTCGCGCGAACGTTGGTACCGATAGTCACTCTCGGCTTTCTCGCCCGGGAAATCGGACGAAATGATGTTCACCGTCAGTCGCCCCTCAAGCATGTGGTCGAGCGTGGCAATGGTGCGGGCCAGCATGATCGGCTGCATCTCGCCACAGCGCACCGCCGCCAGCAGGTTGATCTTGGACGTGATGGGGGCACAGCCCGCCACGAAAGACAGCGTGTCCTGACCCACTTGGTAGGACGAGGGGCACAGGATGTTGCGAAACCCCTGCGTCTCGGCCTCTTTCACGATGTCCGAGCAATGCGCCCAGCTTGACCGCAAGTCGCCATCCGGCACACCAAGGAACTGGTAGTCGTCCGAACAAAGAGCGGAAAACCAGGACACCTCGGCCGCATCAAGGTCGGGGGAGGTGATCGGAACGACGGTCATCTGCGGTCTTTCATCTGAGTAACTTGGCACTTGCGTAACATTGTCATTGATGTAGATCAATGGTGTATCAATTTCCACATCCATCTGTTCTGACGCCACGTGACACGCGCCCAACAATCCCCCCACTCTCTGCCGATCTACGTGCAGATCGCCGAGCTTCTGACCCGCGACATCGTGGCCGGCCGGCTGATTGATGGGGAACGGCTGCCGCCCGAACGCGACATGGCATCAGAGCTGGGCATAAGTGTGGGCACATTGCGCAAGGCCCTGCGGGACATGGGCGAAAAGGGCCTGATCGAAAGTGTTCAGGGCTCGGGCAACTACATCCGGGCCAGTGGCGATACGGGTACCGTCTATGCGATGTTTCGCCTGGAATTGCTCGAAGGTGGCGGCCTGCCGCGGGCCCAGGTGCTGTCTGTGGACCTGATGGACAAGGCACCTGACCTGCCTGACTTCGGCACCTCTGGTCAGGCCACCCGGATCCGCAGGTTGCGGTCCCTGAATGACACAATCATGGGCGTGGAAGAAATCTGGCTGGATGCGGATGCGGGAATCGTGTCCCAAGCCACCATGTCCGAATCCCTTTACGCCACCTATCGCAAGGAATTGGGTCTGTGGATCCAGCGGGCCGAAGACCGTGTGTCACTGGGCCCCGTGCCTGATTGGGCACCGGACGCCTACGCCCCCCGTCCCGGCGATACCGTTGGCTACATCGAACGCCTGAGCTGGTCAGACGCTGCGGCCCCCATTGAATTTTCCCGCACATGGTACGACCCGGCACGGGCCGTCTATGTGCAACGACTGAAATAAAGGAACACCGCTTGGAACAGGTACGCTACGGCATCATCGGATGCGGCATGATGGGGCAGGAACACATGCGCAATATCGCACTGCTGCCCGAGGCAAGCGTCGCCGCGTACTTTGAACCCGATGACGGGATGGCGGCGCTGGCGGGCGCGATTGCCCCGGCGGCCAGACGGGTTGCCTCGGTGGCCGACCTGTTGGCGGTGGACGAACTGGACTGTTTGCTGATCGTCAGTCCCAACTTCTGCCACGTGGCGCAAATGGAAGAGATCGCGGCGATCCGCCCCTTACCCTTGCTGGTGGAAAAGCCGCTGTTCACGGATCCGGATGATACGATCAAACTGGCGACCTTCCGCGATGCCTACCCGGCGCCGATCTGGGTGGCGATGGAATATCGCTACATGCCGGTGATCTCGGAATTCCTGTCAAAAGCTGACGCTGCCACCGGCGGCGTCAAACAACTCAGCATCCGCGAGCACCGCTTTCCTTTCCTGGAAAAGGTCGGCGACTGGAACCGCTTCAACCGCTTCACAGGCGGCACCTTTGTCGAAAAATGCTGCCACTTCTTTGATCTGATGCGCCTGACAATGGGTGCGGAGCCGGTGCGCATCATGGCATCGGCCAGCCAGTCCGTGAACCACCTGACCGAAGCCTATGACGGCGAAGTGCCCGACATCATCGACAGCGGCTATGCCTTGGTTGATTTCGACAATGGCACGCGGGCGATGCTGGAATTGTGCATGTTCGCCGAAGGCAGCGCCTATCAGGAAGAACTGTCTGCCGTGGGGCCATCCGGCAAGATCGAAGCCTTTGTACCTGGCCCCGGCCGGTTCTGGCCGGACCATCTGGGCCCGGCTCCCGTGGCCAAGCTGGTCACATCGCCCCGCCATCCGCAGGGGCCCGAAACGCACGATATCCCGGTGGACCCGACGTTGCTGGAAGCGGGCGACCACAACGGATCAACCTTCTATCAGCACCAGAAATTCGTTTCGATCGTCCGCGGCACTGGCACGCCGGATGTCACACTTATCGATGGTTGGGCTGCGGTGGCGATGGGTATCGCCGCACAGGAAAGCGCCAGAACGGGTCAGGCGGTCGACCCAATGCGCTGGATGCCCCCGTCCTCCGGCTAAGACTAACGCAGGGTGTTTGCAGGAATTGTCATGGGCGCGAGTGAACCGGGTAACGTCCCTTTGTTCAAAATATGAATCGCGCGGCAAAGCCTCCCCTTCCGGTATCGTCCCGGTCAGCGCAGCATCTTCTGAAACGCATGCCATGATGCCTTGGGGGTCCGTTCCAGCGTGTCGAAATCGACATGGACCATGCCAAAGCGTTTCTCATAGCCCAGCGCCCATTCGTAATTGTCCATCAGCGACCACGCCATGTAACCCTTAACCGGGACGCCCTTGGCGATGGCATCGCGGACAGCTTGCAGGTGGCTTTGGAAATACGCGATGCGGGCATCATCCCGTACCGCACCCTCGACGATCACATCTGCATTCGACATGCCGTTTTCGGTGACGAACAGGGGCAGATCGCCCGTGTATTGCTCTGCCGTGCGCACAAGAAAATCGTGCAAGCCCTGGGGATAGACCTCCCACCCCATCTGCGTTTTTTCCAATGGTCCTTCGACCGCATGGTGATGCGGCCACGGACCGTCGTTCGGGGCCAGGATCGATCGTGTGTAGTAGTTGATGCCGGCCCAATCGAGCGGGGCGCTGATCGTGGCCATGTCGTCCTGCCACCCGGCGGGAAAATGCGGCCCCAGGGCAGTGACCAGGCGTTCGGGATAGCAGCCCTTGAACGCGCCAGAGACAAAGAAATGGTTGTAGTAATCGTCATACAGCGCCGCCGCCTCGACCGCGCCCGCGCTGTCATCGGCGGGCGCCGCCCATTCCATATTGAAGACGGCGCCAAGATTGCCGATCCCCATGCCGCGCATCCGCTCTACAGAGGTGCCATGCGCCAACAGCACATGGTGCATCGCCCGCGCCGTGGCGCGAATGTCACGCAAACCCGGCGCGTGATGCCCGATGAAATGCGACAGCCACGACACGCACCAGAATTCGTTGATGGTCGCGACCGAATAGGTCCGGTCGCCGATCCGTCCCATCACCGCCTCGGTAAAGTCCCCGAACCACCCCGCGATGTCCCGGTTGCGCCAGCCACCAAGATCCGCGAGCGCTGATGGCAATTCCCAGTGATAGAGTGTGACACAGGGTTTGAGGTTCCGCGCCAGCATGCCGTCAACCAACCGGTCATAGAAATCGAGGCCGTCCGGGTTCACCGTCCGCCCATCCGGCATCACCCGCGCCCAGCTGGTCGAAAAGCGATACGCGTCAAAGCCCCCGTCGCGCAACAGGTCCAGGTCCGCCTCGTACCGGTGATAGTGATCGCAGGCGCGCGCGCCATCCTCGGCCCGGACAACATTGCCCGGCGTGGCAGCGAAATCGTCCCACATGGTGCGACCTGCATCGCCATATTGGTGGCCCTCAATCTGGTAGGCAGAGGTTGCAGCCCCGAAAAGGAACCCTTCGGGAAAGTCAGAGCGTTTGTGCGTGAACATGGTCAGTCCCTGGAATGATCCGGCGCGGGGCCGGTTGAGGTGCCCGAGACAAACTCGGCCTCCCACAATTCGGTTTCGTGCGGCGCATGTGGCATGCGAATTCTGTTGATCAACATCTTGGCCAGTGCAGCCCCCGCCGCCCGCACCGATGATTGCCATGCCGTGAACACGGGCGTGTCACCGCCATTGCCAAAATAGCTGAGGCAGTCGTCAAAGGTGACGATGGATACGTCTTTGCCCACGCGCAGTCCTCGTTCATCCAGGGCCCGGCGAACGCCAGCCGCACAAATGATCGAGGCGGCCAGAAACGCCGTGGGCGGCTGGTCGAAATCCAGCATCAGGTTTGCCTGCGCATAGCCATAGGCTTCGGTCATTTCGCCCGTGCTCATCAAATCAGGCACAATGGGCAGCCCTGCAAAACGCAAAGAGGATTCGTAGCCCGATCGGCGGCGAATGGCGAAATCCATGGTTTCCTGCCCATTGATCAACGCAATCCGGCGATGACCAAGGCTGGCCAGGTAGGACGTCGCCTCGGAAAAGGCGCGCGTGTTATTGACGTCCAACCAGGAATAAGGCGCCTTGATCCCCGTCGACCGGCCATGCACCACATATGGGAGCCCGATCTTGTCCAGTAGGGCAAGGCGCGAATCGTTGCGGCGCGGCGCGTGCACCACCACTCCGTCGACGGCGCCCCGCGCCTTGAGATTGCGATACGTGTCCGCCTCGTCCTGGGCGCCCACACGCGTCACCATCATGTCATAGCCGTGCGCGGCATAGCTTTCACCGGCGCCGGCCATGAAGTCGCCAAAGATCGGATTCACCATTTCCGCCGAATCGCTGACAGAAATGACGTGTCCGATGCACTTTGCATGGCCCGTGGCCAACCCCTGCGCCCGCGTGTTGGGGCTGTAGGCATGCGCCTGGGCCGCCTGAACGACGCGGGCACGGGTTTTTTCCGACACCTCGGGATAGCCGTTCAGCGCCCGGCTTACCGTTGTCTGGCTGAGACCCAGCAAAGATGACAGTTCCTTAAGATTCACAGGGCGATCCGTTCCAAAGCGCTTTCAAAGTCGCAGGCTAGCGGTTGGTTGCGCTAACGTCAAAACTTCTGATGGCTCTCGTTTTACGTGTTAAACTAATTTGCATCGACAGACCGAGACCATTTGACAGGACGTGAAAATTCGGCAACGGTCGCGGCATTCCAAAGCGCTTTGGCAATCTTGAAAGCGTACATGATCCGCGCATCAGCCGGGTCGGATTGGACACGAATGGGAGGACGACCAGAATGACCACCAAACTTCTGGCCAGCGCCGCGGCGTTGGCTATCACTGCTGCTACAGCACATGCAGACGGCCACCTGGCCTTTGCCCCGGGCGAAGGCCCGTTTAGCTGGGACAGCTACAACGCATGGGCCGAGGGTGCCCCTGACCTGAGCGGTCAGACCATCACCGTGTTCGGCCCCTGGCTGACACCCGAAGATGGCTATCTGAACAACGCTCTGGCCTATTTCGAAGCTGCCACAGGCGCCGACGTGATCTACACCGGGTCCGACAGCTTCGAGCAACAGATCGTCATTGATGCCGAAGCGGGCTCTGCACCGAACATCGCCGTCTTCCCACAGCCTGGCCTTGCCGCCGTCATGGCAAGCAAGGGCCAGCTGCACCCCCTGCCCGCGGGCATGGGCGACTGGGTCAAGAACAACTATGCCGCCGGTCAATCCTGGGTTGACCTGGGCACGTATGCCGACGCAGATGGCAACGACCAGGTATTTGGCTTTTTCTACAACGTGAACGTCAAATCGCTTGTCTGGTACAACCCCGAGAACTTCGAGGATGCCGGGTACGAAATCCCCGAAAGCATGGAAGAACTGAAGGCTCTCACGGATCAGATCGTTGCTGACGGTGAAACACCATGGTGCATCGGTCTGGGTTCAGGCGCGGCCACTGGCTGGCCCGCGACCGACTGGGTCGAGGACATGATGCTGCGCACGGTCGAGCCTGCGGTCTATGACCAATGGACTTCGAACGAAATTCCGTTCGATGACGAGCGTGTCGTGGCAGCCATCGAAGAGTTCGGCTGGTTCGCCCGTGACGACGCCAAGGTGGCCGGTGGGTCCGGTGCGGTTGCATCGACCGACTTCCGCGACTCGCCCAAGGGCCTCTTCTCGAGCCCGCCGCAGTGCTACATGCACCGCCAGGCGTCGTTTGTGCCTGCCTTCTTCCCCGAGGATGTGGAATTCGGTGTCGACACCAACTTCTTCTACTTCCCGTCCTACGCGGACAAGGACCTGGGTGACCCGGTTCTGGGTGGCGGTACGCTGATGGCGATCACTGATCCCTCGGATGGCGCAAATGCCCTGATGGAGTTCTTCCAGGAGCCGATCAGCCACGAGATCATGATGGCGCAAACCGGCTTCCTCACACCGCATAACGGTGTGAACCTGGACGCCTACAAGGATGACACGCTGCGTGCGTTGGGTGAAGTTCTGCTGGGTGCGACCACCTTCCGTTTCGACGGTTCGGACCTGATGCCCGGTGGCGTTGGTGCCGGTACGTTCTGGACCGGCATGGTTGACTATGCAGGTGGCAAGGACGCGGCCACCGTGGCGGGCGAAATCCAGGACAGCTGGGACGCATTGAAGTAAGGCCACAAGCCACTCACAACACAGACCAGCCCGCGTATTTGCGGGCTGGTCAACCAGACCGGCCAACGCCGCCGGTCCGCGAGAGACCCGACAAAACCGGGCCTCGCCAAAGGGAGGAAGCGTGATGAACCCTGCACTGTTGGGATTGATGACCATTGCACTCGGTGTGGGTGGATGCGTCCTGTACTTCTGGGGGTCGAACCAGATCCTCGACAAGGTGATCTTTCCGGCGAAGGGGCCCCAAGCCGGTCAGAACATCAACCGGGCCAACCAGGTGCGGCCCTGGCTGTTCCTCTTTCCCGCCATTTTCGCACTGGGCCTGTACCTCGCCTACCCCGTGTTCGAAACCCTGCGCCTGTCTGTGACTGACCGTGACCTTGGGGGCGCATTTGTGGGCCTTGCCAATTACAACCAGATGATGGCCGAGCCCAAATTCTGGGAAGCGCTGCGCAACAACATGCTTTGGCTGATTGTGGTGCCCGCGGCCTCGACCGCCTTTGGCCTTCTGGCCGCCCAACTGACGGACCGGATCAAATGGGGCGCCGCTGCCAAATCACTCATCTTCATGCCGATGGCGATTTCCTTTGTCGGCGCAGGCGTGATCTTTAAACTCGTCTACGAAGCGCGCCCCGCAGACCAAAGCCAGATCGGCATTCTGAACGCGGTGTGGCTGCAATTCGAAGGCGGTATCGGATCATTCCTGTTCCTGCAGGCGCTGCCGGGTCTGATGCTGTTGGCATTCGCCGCCATCGTAGCCTATGTCGGCTGGATTTTCGTTCGCCCGATCGCGGAAAGTCGCCAAAACGGCGGAGGTGCCGGATATGTCCCGTTGCGTCTGTTCGTGGCGGTCGCGGCGCTCTACCTGGTCTATCTGTCGCTGTCCTCGCTGATCGGTATTTTCACCTTTGACTATCCATATGGCGAACCGCAGACGTGGCTGACCATTCCGTTCTGGAACAGCTTCCTGCTGATGGTTGTCCTGATCTGGATCCAGACGGGTTTTGCCATGGTGATCCTGTCGGCCGCCCTGCGCGGCATCCCCGAGGAAACGATCGAAGCAGCGATCATTGACGGCGCCAACCCGTTCCAGATCTTCTTCAAGATCAAGGTGCCGCAGATCATGGGCACCATTGTGGTGGTCTGGACCACCATCACCATCGTCGTTCTCAAGGTCTTTGACATCGTGTTCGCGATGACCAACGGCCAGTGGGAGACGCAGGTTCTGGCCAACTACATGTACGACAAGATGTTCCGCGCCAACGATTGGGGGGTCGGGTCCGCCTCGGCCATCGTGATCATGCTGCTGGTGACACCGATCCTTGTCTGGAACGTCTACAACGCCCGTAAGGAGATGAAATAATGGACAATATTGCAGGTTCCAAATCGTCCCTTGGGTGGGCTGTCAACATTTCGGTCGTGCTGCTTGTTGCACTCTGGGTGTTCCCGACCTTTGGACTTCTCGTGTCGTCCTTCCGGACGGCGGACCAGATCGTCGGATCGGGCTGGTGGGCGTCGATGTTCCCATCCGAACAGACCGAGCGTTTCCGCGCATCGGACCCGGACGGTAACCGGGTTCAGCGCGGTGATCTATTCGTGGTCGAAGGCAATATTTTCGAAGAAAATGGCGGCGGCGGTGACATCCAAAGCTGGGGCACCTCGTCCCGTGCGGTCGATGCCTACCAACCCGGCGACGTGGCTGACCTCGGCGATGGCGAGACATTCACTGTGGACGCCGACGGCAACTATGCCTGGTCCGGGAACGAAGAGCAGATCAGCGGACGGGGCCAACGCGCCTTTGTCACGGCCGTGTCTCCGCCAGAGTTCACGACGGAAAACTACGTGAACATCATGACCAGCGGCAATGACACCGACAACATGGCCAAGGCGTTCTTCAACACGCTGACGGTGACCATTCCCGCCACCATCATCCCCATCGTCGTGGCAGCCTTTGCAGCCTATGCGCTGGCATGGATGGACTTCCCCGGTCGGGCGATCCTGATCGCCTGCGTCGTGGGCCTGCTGGTCGTGCCCCTGCAACTCGCGTTGATTCCGCTGCTCAAGCTGCATGTCGGTATCGGCATCGGCAAAGGGTATCTAGGGGTGTGGCTGGCCCATACCGGCTTTGGCCTTCCACTCGCGATATACCTCTTGCGAAATTACATGGTTGGCCTGCCCCGCGACATCATCGAAAACGCAAAGGTGGACGGCGCGACGGATTTTCAGATCTTTACCAAGATCATCCTCCCTCTGTCGTTCCCCGCCCTGGCGTCCTTTGCGATCTTCCAGTTCCTGTGGACCTGGAACGATCTGCTGGTGGCCAAGGTGTTCCTGATTGACGCCACGGGGCAAACGACAGTGATGACCGACCAGATCGTGAACTTGCTGGGCACCCGGGGGGGCAACTGGGAAATCCTTGCCACGGCGGCCTTTGTATCGATTGCAGTGCCGCTGTGCGTCTTCTTCGCAATGCAAAAATACCTGGTGCGCGGTTTGCTGGCCGGGTCGGTGAAATAGGACCTCTCATCAATGAACAAGAAAGCGGAATTCGACATGGCGCGAACTCTGGTGACGGACAAGGACTGGTGGCGCGGGGCAGTAATATACCAGATCTATCCGCGCAGCTTCCAGGACAGCAACGGCGACGGCATCGGTGACCTGAACGGGATCACCAGCCGCCTGCCCTATGTTGCCTCGCTGGGTGTCGATGCGATCTGGATCTCGCCGTTCTTCACGTCCCCGATGAAGGACTTCGGATATGACGTCAGCGACTATCGCGGCGTGGACCCGATGTTCGGGACGCTGGCGGATTTCGACGCGCTGGTGGAAACGGCCCACGCCTTGGGGCTGCGCGTGATGATCGACCTGGTTTTGTCGCATACGTCGGACCAGCATCCATGGTTTGCAGAAAGCCACGTGGACCGGACCAACGGCAAGTCAGACTGGTATGTCTGGGCGGACCCCAAGCCGGACGGCACGCCGCCCAACAACTGGCTCTCTATTTTTGGCGGCCCGGCCTGGACGTGGGAGCCGCGGCGCGAACAGTACTATCTGCACAACTTCCTCACGACGCAGCCTGATCTGAACTTCCACAACCGGGATGTGCAGGATGCGCTGCTGGATGTGACCCGGTTCTGGCTGGACCGGGGGGTGGATGGTTTCCGCCTCGACACCATCAACTTCTACTATGCCGACAAGGAACTGCGCGACAACCCGGCCCTTCCCAAGGACCGGCGCAACGCGAACATCGCACCGTCGGTCAACCCGTATAATCACCAGGAACACCTGTATTCCAAGAACCAGCCAGAGAACCTCGAGTTCCTCGCGCGTTTCCGGTCGCTGCTGGATGAATACCCCGGCTCTGCCGCGGTTGGCGAAGTGGGTGATGCGCAGCGCGGGCTGGAAATCATGGGCGAATATACTGCCGGGGACGACCGCGCGCACATGTGCTACGCGTTCGAATTTCTGGCCAAGGACCCGCTGACGGCCACCCGCGTGGCCGAGGTCCTGAAAAAGGTCGACGATGTGGCCGCCGATGGCTGGGCGTGCTGGGCGTTTTCCAACCACGACGTCATGCGTCATGCCAGCCGCTGGGACTTGACGCCTGCCGCGATACGCGCCTACGCAACACTGATCCTGTGCCTGCGCGGGTCGGTCTGTCTCTACCAGGGCGAAGAACTGGGTCTGCCCGAAGCCGATGTGGCATTCGAAGACCTGCAAGACCCATACGGCATCGAATTCTGGCCCGAATTCAAGGGACGCGACGGGTGCCGCACACCCATGGTGTGGGAACCATCGAACAGCAATGGGGGCTTCACCGGTGGTGAGCCGTGGTTGCCAGTCAGTCGCGAACACCTGCACAGTTCGGTATCCACGCAAGAAGACGACCCGACCGCGCTGTTGCACCATTATCGCAAGGCGGTCGCCCTGCGTCACACGCACAAGGCACTGTCAAAGGGCGATCACAGCGGCGTCACGGCAACGGGTGACGTTGTGCACTTTACCCGCCATCACGACGACCAGACGATTTTCTGTGCCATCAACCTAAGCGACGAACCGGCCACGCTGGACCTGCCCGATGGGGCGTGGGTCACCATCGGGTCGGAATTGGGCAGCACCGCCCCGAGCCCGGATGGGCATGTCCATCTTGGACCCTGGCAGGTGGCGCTGGCTTTGAAGACATAAACGAGGAAACGGGGGGCGGGTCACCGCCACCCCGAAGGGAGGGACCAACCATGGCCGACTTGAAACTGACAGATGTCGAAAAGACATATGGCGGCACGGTCAACGTGCTCAACAACATCAACCTCGACATCGAAAAGGGCGAACTGATCGTCTTTGTCGGCCCCTCGGGTTGCGGCAAGTCCACGCTGTTGCGCATGATCGCAGGGCTGGAGAAGATCACCGGCGGCACCCTGGAAATCGACGGGACCGTCGTGAACGACGTCCCCCCCGCCCAGCGCGGCATCGCGATGGTGTTCCAATCCTACGCCCTGTATCCGCACATGACCGTGCGGGACAACATGACCTTTGCCCTGAAACTGGCAAAGAAATCCCAGTCCGAAATTGACGAAGCGGTGAACCGCGCCGCCCGCATCCTGCAACTTGAACCCTATCTGGACCGTCTGCCCAAGGCCCTGTCCGGTGGTCAACGCCAGCGGGTTGCCATTGGCCGGTCCATCGTGCGCGATCCCAAGGTATACCTCTTTGACGAACCGCTCTCGAACCTGGACGCCGCCCTGCGCGTTGCGACCCGGATCGAGATTGCGCAGCTCAAGGAATCCATGCCCGACAGCACCATGATCTATGTGACCCACGACCAGGTCGAGGCGATGACCCTGGCCAGCCGTATCGTGGTGCTTGCCAACAAGGGCATCGCGCAGGTGGGCAGCCCCCTTGAGCTTTATGAACGCCCGCAGAACGAATTTGTGGCGCAATTCATCGGATCGCCCTCAATGAACCTGCTGCCCGGCGAAATCGTCGAAACCGGCACGCAGACCAAGGTGAAGATGGGCAACGGGTCCATCATCACATCGGCTGTCCCGACACAGGACGGCGACATGGGGATGCAGGTCAACGTGGGCGTCCGCCCCGAAGACATGATTGCCACCGAAGGTGACGCCGTGTTCGAAGGCAAGGTGGACTTCACCGAAGCGTTGGGCGAGGTTACCATCCTGTACTTCGAAGCACCCGAAGGCGAACAGGCCGTGCTGGCGAAAATGCCCGGCATCCACAAGGATCTGCGCGGCCAATCCGTCAAGGTGACGGCGGAACCGGGCAAGGTGCAACTCTTCGCGAACGGAGAGTCGCTCTACTACCGCTAGGGCTCAGCCCTGCTCGAACATGGCGGCAGAGCGATCGAGCAGAAACTGCCCAATGACCGGCCCCGCGGCAGCACCGATGCCGCGGGCATTTGCGCCGATTTGACCCGCAACAGTTTCCGGGCGGATCAGCCCCCGCATATCCTTTGTCGCAAGCGCCGCGCGCGTCGCGTCGACCAGGCGCGCACGGATCGCGGGCGGCATGGCGCCGTCGATCACCACGGCCTCCACGTCGATGACAGCACAGCTGGCAACGCTCGCGATGGCAAGCGCGTCCGCGGTCTGCGCAATCCACGGCGCAACGTGTTGTTCCAGATGGGACCAATCCTGCGGCTGCTGCCACAACTGGCGCGGATTTTCAGCAGCGTCGATCAGGCGCAATTCCAGCGTGCGGATCGATGCCAGATCAATCAGGTGCCCCGGATTGCCCTGCAAGTCGGGCACCGGCATCGTCCCGAATGCGCCCGCATTTTTCTGATTACCCTCGAATACGGCATGGTCCAGCACCACGCCGCCTCCGACAAAGGCGCCGATGAAAAAGTAGATGTAGTCGCGATATTCCCGCCCGATCCCGAATACATGTTCCGCCCGGCAGGCAGCCGTCGCATCATTGACAAGGCGCACAGGCAAGTCGGTGATGCGGGCCACCTCGGCCACAAAATCGGCATCTTTCCAGGCCTCGAACTCATCGGCGGGCGCATCCAGCAACTCATGCCAGCTCCACAACTCGAACGGCGTGGCGATGCCGACACCGCACAATCGCCCGCGCATCGCGTCATCCATATCCGCGTTCAGCCGGGCAAATCCACCTCGCAGAAAGCTGAACACGTTACCGGGCAACGGATAGTCATAGGTATGGCGCAACTGGTGACGCACCTGCCCCATTGCATCCAGCACCAAAAGATCGGCACTGCGGCGTCCGATCTTGAGGCCCACGGAAAACACGCCATCAGGGTTCAGCAGGAAAGGCACCGATGGCTTGCCCACCTTCCCCTTGACCGGCCGACCCTTCAACAGCAACCCATCCTGTTCCAGCTTGCGCAGGATCACCGACGCCGTTTGCGGCGACAGCCCCGTCCGCCGCGCAAGGTCGCTGCCCGGCAGCCCGCCATTGCGCTGCAAGATCGACAGGATAAGCCGCTCGTTATAGGCCCGCACGCCGGTCTGGTTGATCCCACCAGACAAGGTGCGCACGTGGTCCAGTGTCATCAAGCCATTCCTCCCATTGCGATCTTTGCGCGCGTCAATTAATAAATCAAGTTGAATTATTAATTTGACAGCGCTGCAGAATCACGCTTCCCTTGGGGCAGTTCGGATTGCGGGTCCCGTGGTCCGACAAGTTCTGGGAGGACACCATGAAAAAACTACTACTCGGCACCGCATGTGCCCTGACAACCATGGCTGGCGCCGCATTGGCCGATGGGCATGCTGTTTCGGCCTGCTTGATCACCAAAACGGATACGAACCCCTTCTTCGTGAAGATGCGCGAAGGTGCCACCGCCAAGGCAGAAGAGCTTGGCATCAACCTCAGTTCCTTTGCGGGCAAGGTCGACGGCGACCATGAAACGCAGGTGCAAGCCATCGAAACCTGCATCGCCAACGGCGCCAAGGGCATCCTGCTGACCGCCTCGGACACGGCAAGCATTGTGCCGGTTGTCCAGCAGGCGCGTGACGCGGGTCTTCTGGTCATCGCGCTGGACACGCCGCTCGAACCGATCGACGCAGCCGACATGACATTCGCCACCGACAACTTCCTCGCCGGTGAACTGATCGGCGCATGGGCCGCCGCCACATTGGGTGACGAGGCCGCCAACGCCAAGATCGGCATGCTGGACCTCGCCATCAGCCAACCCACCGTGGGTGTGTTGCGCGACCAGGGCTTCCTGACCGGTTTCGGCATCGACATTGGTGATCCGAACAAGTGGGGCGACGAAACCGATCCCCGCATCGTCGGCAACGACGTGACCGCCGGCAACGAGGAAGGCGGCCGCCGCGCGATGGAAAACCTGCTGGCCAAGGACCCGTCCATCAACGTGGTCTACACCATCAACGAACCTGCCGCTGCCGGAGCCTACGAGGCGCTCAAGGCCATTGGTCGCGAAAACGACGTGCTGATCGTGTCCGTCGATGGCGGTTGCCCCGGCGTCCAGAACGTGGCCGACGGCGTGATCGGCGCCACGTCGCAGCAATACCCGCTGTTGATGGCATCGCTGGGGATCGAGGCGATTGCCGCCTGGGCCGCAGATGGCACCAAACCGGAAGCGACGGATGGCAAAGCGTTCTTTGACACCGGCGTGGCGTTGGTGACGGACCAGCCCGCGGACGGGGTCGAGAGTATCTCGGTTGCCGAAGGCAAGGACCTGTGCTGGGGCTGATCTGCAGACGCAGTTGAGACAAGGAGCGTCCGTGTCGCACGGACCTCCCCTTTTTTCACGGAAACACGTTATACTTGGGGCGGGCATCGCGCCTGCCCCTTTTCCTGGCCCAAGGATGGGACCCCCATGACCCAATCTGACAACTACGAGGCCGCCGTCTCCTCTGCTGACGCCACTGTCGCAGAGTTCGACGACCACCGCCGCGGCATCATCGGACGCATCCAGCATACGCTGCACCAGACCCCATCGCTGGTGCCGCTGATCGTGCTGATCTTCTCCATCGCCCTGTTCGGCATCCTGCTGGGCTCACGCTTTTTCTCGCCCTTCGCCCTGACGCTGATCCTGCAACAGGTGCAGATCGTGGGCGTGCTGGCGGCGGCGCAAACGCTGATCATCCTGACCGCGGGCATCGACCTGAGCGTCGGCGCCATCGCTGTCCTGTGCACCGTGGTGATGGGCAAGGCATCTTTCAGCTACGGCGTACCGCCCGCCGTGTCCGTCGCGATCGGCCTGACGGTCGGCACGGCCCTCGGCGCCATATCGGGCTGGCTGGTCAGCCGCATGAAACTGCCGCCCTTCATCGTCACCCTTGGCATGTGGCAAATCGTGCTGGCCGCGAACTATCTCTACTCTGCAAACGAAACCATCCGGTCCCAGGATATCGAGGCAGAGGCGTCATTCCTCCAGTTCCTCGGCACCAAGATCCAGTTTGGTGGCGCAACCTTCACGCTTGGGGTGCTGGGCATGATCGGGCTTTTTGTGGTGCTGGCCTATGCGCTGCGATCCACCGCCTGGGGCCGGCATGTTTACGCTGTCGGGGATGATCCCGAAGCGGCAGAGCTGTCCGGCGTCAATGTCCACAAGACCTACATGTCCGTCTATATGGCAGCCGGGTTCATCTGCGCATTGGCCGGCTGGGTCATGATCGGGCGCTTCGGCTCCATCTCGCCCTCGGCCACCACGGGCGTCATCGGCAACATCCAATCCATCACCGCCGTGGTGATCGGGGGTATCTCGCTCTTTGGCGGACGCGGCTCGATCGCCGGCGCCCTCTTTGGTGCGCTGATCGTGGGCGTGTTCGAACTGGGCCTGCGGATGGCCGGGGCGGACCCGCAATGGACCTTCATGCTGATCGGTCTGCTCATCATCGCGGCCGTGGCCGTCGACCAATGGATCAGAAAGGTAAGCGCATGACCGAGCCAATTCTCAAAGCCCGCAATCTGGTCAAGCGCTACGGCAAGGTCACAGCGCTCGACCACGCTGACTTCGACCTGATGCCGGGCGAGATTCTTGCCGTCATCGGCGACAACGGCGCGGGCAAATCCTCGATGATCAAGGCCGTATCCGGGGCCGTTGTTCCCGATCAGGGTCAGGTCTGGCTCGAAGGGAAAGAGGTCAAATTCCGCTCTCCGATCGAAGCGCGCGAGGAAGGGATCGAAACAGTCTATCAACAGCTTGCCATGTCCCCGGCGCTGTCCATTGCCGACAACATGTTCATGGGGCGCGAATTGCGCAAACCGGGGATCATGGGCAAGGTTTTCCGGCGGCTCGACAAACCGGCGATGGAAAAATTTGCCCGCGAAAAGCTGAGCGAACTGGGCCTCGCAACGATCCAGAACATCAACCAGGCAGTCGAATCGCTGTCGGGTGGCCAGCGCCAGGGTGTCGCCGTGGCCCGCGCCGCGGCCTTCGGGTCCAAGGTGGTCATCCTGGACGAACCAACCGCCGCACTCGGGGTCAAGGAAAGCCGCAAGGTGCTTGAGTTGATCCAGGACGTGCGGTCGCGCGGCATCCCGATCATCCTGATCAGCCACAACATGCCGCACGTGTTCGAAGTGGCCGATCGCATCCATGTACACCGCCTCGGCAAAAGGCTTTGCGTGATCGATCCCAAGGATCATTCGATGTCTGACGCCGTTGCCTACATGACCGGCGCGGCTGTCCCGGAGATGGCCGCCTGACATGACGCTCGACCAGATCTGTGCGCAGATCCTAGACAAACCGCCGGCACCCTATCGCCGGCTGGTGGCCATCGTCGGCCCACCCGCCAGCGGCAAAAGCACGCTGGCCGCCCGGGTGGCACGGCGGCTCACAGCGCAAGGCGAACCCGCTTCGGTCGTGCCGATGGACGGCTTTCATCTGGATGACCGGCTGTTGCAAGAGGATGGCACGCAGGCCCGCAAGGGCGCACCGCATACGTTCGACGCAGACGGTTTTGTGCGGATGATCGAGGCGCTGCAATCCGAGGCCCCCGTCATCTACCCCGTCTTTGACCGCAGCCGCGAAATTGCGATCGCAGGCGCGGGCCGCGTGCCCGCATCCTGCAAGACCGTCGTCGTCGAAGGAAACTACCTGCTGTTGAACACCCCGCCCTGGACACGGTTGCACGACCTTTGGACTTTCACCATTGCATTGCACCTGCCGATGGACGCACTGATCCAGCGGCTCAGGGATCGCTGGGCCGAGCACGGCAAACCAGATGCGCAAGCATGGATAGACACCAATGACGTGCCGAACATCACTACGGTGCGCACTCAATCGGCCCCGGCCGACGTAGTCTGGACGGAGACACAAACATGATCCTTTGTGCGGGCGAAGCCTTGATCGACATGATCCCGAACGCGGATGGCGCATACGTTCCGCATGTGGGGGGCGCAGTGCTGAACACCGCCGTGGCGTTGGGGCGTCTGGGCGTGGACGTGGGGCTGATCACCGGGCTGTCCTCTGACCCCTTTGGTACCATGATTGCGGATCACATGTCGGCCAGCCATGTCGCGACTGCATATGCCGTGCGCAGCGACCGCAATACGACGCTGGCCTTTGTGCATCTCGATCAGGGCAACGCGACGTACACGTTCTATGACGACGCAACAGCAACGCGCGCTATCCAACCCATTGATATTGCTTCTGTCCCCGCGGGGACAAACGCCATGTTCTTCGGTGGAATATCGTTGTGCAACCCACCCGTGGCCGACAGTTTGCTTGATCTGGCCCTGTCCCAGTCCGCCGACCGGCTGGTGATGGCAGACCCCAATATCCGCCCCGGTTTCGTGTCGGATCACGCGGGCTACCGCGCGCGGTTGACCAAGTTGATTGCACGCGCCGATATCGTGAAATTGTCGGACGATGACATCGCCTGGATGGTCCCCGACGGTGATCTGGCAGCCAAGGCGCGCGCGATCCTCGACTTGGGCTGCAAGATGCTGCTCCTGACCGAGGGCGGCGACGGCGCCACGGCGCATCTTGCCAACGGCGCACAGGTCCGCGTGGCTGCGGAAAAGGCACAGGTGGTCGATACGGTCGGCGCGGGTGACACGTTCAACGCAGGCTGCCTTGCCGCGCTGGACCGCGCCGGGGCCCTGTCGCCCGCAGCGATCCAGGCATTGGACAAACCGACAATCACCGACATGCTCAGCCTCGCCGCACGTGCCGCGGCCGTTACCGTTTCTCGCGCCGGGGCAAACCCGCCGTGGCAATCCGAACTGGAGTGATCCAATGAAACGATCCCGCGTGAATGATATCCTTGCCAGCGGCGCCGACTTCTTTGCCCGGCACGGCTGGACCGTGCCGCCCTTCGGCACCTGGACCCCGGACGAGATGCGCAGTGACAAGGCGGCCCATATCCGCGACCGGCGTCTTGGCTGGGACATCACCGATTACGGACAGGGCAGGTTCGACGAGATGGGCCTGTTCCTTTTCACCATGCGCAACGGCGACCTGACCGAAATGGGCCAGCAGGGCGCGATGCTCTACGCGGAAAAGCTGATGATCTCGCGGCAGGATCAACTGTCTCCGATGCACCGTCACGTGCTCAAGACCGAAGACATTATCAACCGCGGTGGTGCCACGCTGGTGCTGGAGCTGTTCACCTGCGACGCCGAGGGACAGATTGACCGCAAGGCGGACGTGAACGTTTTAACCGACGGTGTACCGGTGACCCTGCCCGCAGGCGGTCACCTGAAACTGCCGGTGGGTGCGTCCGTGACGCTGACGCCCACCACGTGGCACGCGTTCTGGGGCGACGGGGGCGATTGCCTGATCCACGAGGTCTCGACCGTCAATGACGACCTGACCGACAACATCTTTGCCGACCCCATCGGGCGCTTTTCAGATATCGATGAAGACGCCACGCCATCGCATTTGCTGGTCAGCGACTACTAGCCCGCTCAAGCGCTGCATCCGCGTCCGGTTTATGCCGGGCGACCGCGTCCGCTTTGACCGGGCCGTAGCCGCGAAATTCAAGCGGTGCGGCAAGAAATTCGTGCGCTGATGCGCGATCAGCGATGCCGTTGCTCAAGCGCGCCAAGCCGTCGACATACCAGTCAATCAACGCCCGCTCTTCCCGCCGTTCGGCCATGTAACCAAAGGGGTCCGCCCACGTACCGCGCAGGCGCTTGCCCCGTGCCAGGACCCGCATCATGGCGTGCATCCAAGGGCCGAAGACCCGTTTGACCGGCCGCCCCCGCGCATCCTTCTTGCGCGACAGGACAGGTGGCGCGAGGTGGTGGCGTACCCGGAAATCACCGTCGAACTGACTGTCCAGACCGCGAATAAAACCGGTCTGCGTATGCAGGCGCGCGACCTCGTACTCGTCCTTGTAGGCCATCAGCTTGTACAGCGCCCGGGCCGCAAGCACACGGCTTGCCTCATCAAAGCCGCGGGTAAACTCAAGCACGTCGCGGTAGCGCGCGGCATAGGCCCTGTCCTGATACGCGGTCAGCAACTCTGCCCGGTGCGCAATGATCTCATCCATCGTCGCCGGCGTCTTTGCCGCGGACGGCACCTCAAGCAGATCGGGATTTTGCGCCCATATCCGACCGATATCGAACGCGCGCGCATTTCGGTCAACCGCCACACCGTTCAACTGGATCGCCTGTTTCAGCGCCATCTCGCTGACAGGTACCAACCCTTTCTGCCACGCAGCACCCAGCAACATGACATTTGCGAACACGCTGTCCCCCAACAGCCGTTCGGCCAATGCGTTGGCGTCCAGCGACCAAAGGTTATCGGACCCGATCACCCCGGCAATCGCCGCTTCACGGTCATCCACGCGCAGGCTGGCGTCACGGTGCAGCACCAGATCGCCCGTCGGCATTTCTGCCCGGTTCAGCACCATGCGCGTGCCGCTGTGATAATGGGCGGACGCCTTGGGTGCCGACGACACAACCACATCGCAGCCGATCACCGCATTCGCAGCGGCGTCTTCGATGCGCACCTGATGCAACGCGTCCGGCGTCTGTCCCAATCGGATGTAACTGAGAACGGTACCGAACTTCTGCGCAAAGCCGGTGAAATCCAGAACGGACGCCCCGCGCCCCTCAAGATGCGCGGCCATGGTGGCAAGCGCGCCCACCGTGACCACGCCGGTTCCGCCGACGCCTGTCACCAGCAAGTCAAAAGGTGCTTCAAGCGTGGGCAGATCAGGAAGAGGCAGATCGCCAAGATGCTGTGCCACGTCAAAGGCTTGCGCCTTGGGCGCTTTGCGCACCGCCCCTTCGACGGTGACAAAGCTGGGACAGAACCCCTTGAGGCAGGACATGTCCGCATTGCAGGTCGACTGGTTGATCTTCCGCTTGCGCCCCAGCGGGGTCTCCAACGGCTCGACGCTCAGGCAATTGCTTTCGACCGAGCAGTCACCGCATCCCTCGCACACCTCGGGATTGATGACGGCAAAGGTTGTGACCGGCGGCAGGCTGCCCCGCTTGCGGCGGCGCCGCTTTTCGGTGGCGCAGGTCTGTTCAAAGATCAGGACGGTGACGCCGGGAACATCGCGCAAAGTGCGCTGTACCGCATCCAGATCATCACGGTCATGGAAACTGGTCCCCGGCGGGAACGCTGCGGTTTTGAACTTGCGCACGTCATCCGACACCAGCGCAATGCGGTCGACCCCTTCAGCGCGGGCGGACCACGCAATTGCCTCGACACTCACCGGCCCATCCACAGGTTGCCCGCCGGTCATGGCCACCGCGTCATTGAACAGCACCTTGTAGGTGATGTTGGTCCCCGCAGCGACCGCCTGCCGGATGGCGAGGCTGCCCGAATGATACCATGTCCCTTCACCGAGGTTCTGGAACACATGTTTGCCGCCGTTGAACTTTGATGCTGCCGCCCAAGGCACGCCCTCGCCGCCCATCTGGGCATAACCGCCCGTATCCCGGTCCATCCAGGCGGCCATGACATGGCAGCCGATGCCCGACGCGGCGCGCGACCCATCGGGAACCTTGGTCGAGGTGTTGTGCGGGCAGCCCGAGCAGAAATAAGGGGTGCGCTTGGCGCCTTGAATGTTCAGCAGCTTGGGCGGGCTTTGCAGCGCCTTGGCCCGCGCGGGCAAGTCCAGATCGGGCACAAAACCGTGCAACCGCTGCGCGATCAACGGCGCCAGCAGTTTCGGCGACAGCTCTCCGGTCCACGGCACCAGCGGCGCACCTGTTTCATCATGTTTGCCCACCATACGCTCTGGTATGTCATGGGACAGGTCAAACAGCGCTTCCTTGAGCTGGCTCTCGATGATCCCGCGCTTTTCCTCGATCACCATCACCTCGCGCTTGCCCCGCGCAAAGGCGCGCGCATCACCCAAGGCAAGCGGCCACACCATGCCGATCTTGTAGATGTCGATGCCACGTGCCTTGCACGTCGCCGCATCAAGGCCAAGCAGCCGCAGCGCCTCCATCAGGTCCAGGTGCGCCTTGCCGGTGGTGACAAACCCAAAGGGCGCGTCGGCCACGTCATAGATCCGCCGGTCAATCGGGTTGGCCCGGGCAAAGGCCTGCACGGCGTCCAGCTTGTGGCCGATCCGCAACTCGATCTCGGGGCTGGGCAGGTCCGAGGGGCGGATATGCAGGCCACCCGGCGGCGCAACATAGTCCGGTTGGGCAAAGACGGGATCGGGCGGCAGAACCAGGGACGCCCCGCTTTCCACGGTTTCCGAGATGGCCTTGAACCCCACCCAGGTCCCTGAAAAACGGCTGAGCGCGATGCCCCACGCGCCGAACTCCAGATACTCGGCCACCGATGCGGGGTTCAGCGTTGGCATGAACCATGCCATGAAGGCCACGTCGGACTGGTGCGGCATCGAGGACGACACGCATCCATGATCATCGCCCGCCACAACCAGCACCCCGCCCAGGGGCGATGACCCGTATGCGTTTCCATGCCTGAGCGCATCCCCGGACCGGTCCACGCCGGGGCCTTTGCCATACCACATGGAAAACACGCCCTCGTACCGGCAATCAGGGTCCAGAACCGCCTGCTGCGCGCCCAGCACGGCCGTGGCGCCAAGATCCTCGTTCACGGCGGGCATGAAGGTGATATCGGCACCGTCCGTCCGATCCCGTGCCCGCCACAGTTCCAGATCAAGCCCCCCCAGGGGCGACCCCCGGTAACCCGATATGAACCCCGCCGTGTTGCGCCCCGCATCGCGGTCACGGCGGGCCTGATCCAACATGATGCGCACCAACGCCTGGGTCCCGGTCAGGAACACGCGCCCCTTGGTCCGGTCATAGCGATCGGTCAGCGCATAGGTGTCAAAGCGGTGGTGTGGGTCAGACATGCGGTTCCTCCTGCCCACAATATGGGGGCTCTGGCGTGACGGGAGATTTCAGATTTTCGCCGCAGCCTGATACCTTTGGATAATCCGGTCGCTAAATTGGTTAATTTTGAGTAAACATTCCTGATGACACTCGACCATCGCGATCACATCCTTTTGCGACAACTGCAAGTGGATAGCCGTATCTCGAATGCGGACCTGGCCGAAATGGCGGGCATGTCGCCCTCTGCCTGTTGGCGCAGGGTCAAGGCGCTGGAAGAGGTCGGGATCATTGACCGCTATGGTGCCATCGTCAATCCACAGGCGGCGGGGTTTCAGTTTCAGGCCATCGTGCATGTGCAATTGGCCCGCCATTCGGAGGACGATCTGTCATCGTTTATCCGCGCGGTCGAGACACGCCGCGAGGTGGTGGAGTGTTACGCGACGACGGGGCAATCGGATTATCAGATGCGTGTCCTGTGTGCCGATCTGGATGCGTATAACGCGTTCCTTGAAACCTTCCTGTTTCGGTTGCCTGCCGTGGCCAGCGCACAAACCAACGTGGTCCTGCGCGAGATCAAACGGAACACCGGCATCGGGTTCTAGCGCAGACGGGCGCGTAAAAAGTCGATCACGGCCCGTACCTTGGCGGGCAGATAGGCACGGCTTGGGTACAGCAACCAGGCGCCCGTGTCAAAAGTTGTGGCCGTCACCTGATGGTCGGGGAACAGGTCGACCAGGCGGCCATCCTTCAGGTCGCGCTGCGTCATCCAATCCGCCAGAAGCGCCGGGCCCAGCCCGTTCCGGGCCGCCGCCCGCAGGGCCAGTGCGTTCGAAATGAGGATGGGGCCTGTGACGCCGACCACTGTTTCCGCCTGCTGCTGGCGAAACCGCCACTCTGTGCGATATTCGGGCAATGTCATGCGCAGGCACTGGTGCGCGGACAGCCCCGCTGGCGTATCCGGCGCGCCGTGGGTCTGGACATAGGCGGGGGCCGCGACAACCCTGTACCGGGTCGCGCAAAGCCGCGCACTGATCAGATCACCCTTGGGCGCGGGTGCCAGCCTGATCGCCAGATCGATCTGCCCCCCGACCAAGTCGACGGTCTGATCGCTCAGGATCAGTTCCAGCGCAATCTCGGGCAAGGCGCTGCGCAGATCCGACAGCAACGGCACGATCATATCGTGCCCGAACGCAACGGACGCCGTCAGACGGACCCGACCCGAGGGGCGCGTGCTGATCTCTGCAGCGGCATCCCGTGCCAGATCCAGGTCGTCCAACAGCGGCCCGATCCGGTCGAGGTACAGCGCACCCGCTTCCGTCAGTGTCAGGGTGCGGGTGGAGCGTTGAAACAGTCGCAACCCCAGCTGCGCTTCGATCCCCGCCACCGTGCGGCTGACCGAGCTGGGATCAACATCCAGCACGCGCGCAACGGCGGCAAAGCTGTGATGCTGCGCGACAAGTTGCACGGTCCGAAGGGCGGCGATGTCCATTCATGCAGTTTATTCACTAATGCCATGCATGCAAGCCGGTTTCTTGCGCAACGCACGGCATCTACATCGTTGGCACACGCAACCCAATTGGAGAGCCTCCATGTTCCGCACCCTGCCCCTTGCCGCCCTTTTGATGGGCACCCTGCCCGCGCATGCCGCCCCGACCGAATGGACCCTGGATCTGGGTCACGCGCATATCGGATGGGAAATCAATCACATGGGCCTAAGCCGCACAGTTGGCCGGTTCAATTCCTACGATGGCACCTTCCTGATCGACGAAGAGAATCCCGCGAATTCGCAAATCACCTTCACCATCGATGCCGCCAGCATCGACAGCAACCATGCGGATCGCGATGGGCACTTGCGCCACGCGGACTATCTGCACGCTGACACCCATGCGCAGATCACCTTTGTCTCGACCGACATCCTGATGTTGACACCAAGTTCGGGCAAGTTGACCGGTGACTTGACCATGCGCGGCCAGACAGCCCCCGTGACGCTTGACTTCACGATGGTGCGCGACCGGGTCTATCCCGATTTCATCCCCAATTATGACGAGGTGCGCGTGGTCGGCTTTGAAGCCACCGGAGAAATCCTGCGGCTGGATCACGGCATGGACTTCATCGCGTTTCTGGACAGCCCGACGGGTTTGAGCGTGGACGTGGACCTGCATTTCGACCTTGTTCAATGTGCAGACGCGCCGGACACCAATATCCCCTGCACCTGGGGACGCTGAGCGATGGAGCATGTGACAGGCAAGACAGTTGTCATCACCGGCGCCAGCAAGGGGATCGGCGCGGCAACCGCCCGGGTCCTTGCGCGGCTTGGCGCGCGCGTGGTGCTTGCAGCGCGGTCAGCGGAGGCATTGGCGGACCTTGCGACCGACATCGGCGGGATGGCCGTGCCTTGCGATGTCAGCGATTGGGCGCAGGTCCAATCCCTGATGTCTCAGGTCGGCGACGTGGATGTTCTGGTGAACAATGCCGGGCTGATAGACCCAATCGCCCGCTTGGCAGACAGCGATCCCGACGCCTGGGGCAGCGTTGTCGATGTGAATGTGAAGGGCGTCTATCACGGCATGCGCGCGGCATTGCCGGGCATGATTGCCCGCGGGTCGGGCACGATCATCAACATCTCGTCCGGCGCAGCCACCGGTGCACTGGAAGGTTGGAGCCATTATTGCGCGACCAAGGCCGCCGTGTTGTCGTTGACCCGCGTCGCCGACAAGGAAGCGCGCGGCGCCGGTGTGCGGGTATTGGGCCTGTCCCCCGGGACCGTCGCCACCGACATGCAGCGCGACATCGCCGCGTCGGGCATCAATCCGGTCAGTCAATTGCCATGGGACGCGCACATCCCGCCCGAATGGGTCGGCCAGACCATTGCGGTTTTGATGGGACCATTGGGCGATGACTATCGCGGGGTGGATTTTTCCCTGAAGACAGAGGAAGGCCGCGCCGCAGCGGGCCTGCCGCCGCTGTAATCGCCGGAAGTCGCGTCGGCCTTTCGATTGGATGACCGCGCTAGACGAAGGGCAAGTAGAAGTCGCGCACCTCGTCCACTGACCTGTCCTTCAGTCGCTTCCATTCATCCTGCTTGAGGAAGATGACTGCATCACAGATCGCTTCCCCTACGGCCGTGCGCAAAGCGGTATCCGCGTCAAGCGCGGCCAATGCCTTGTCCAGCGACGACGGCACGTGGCGCGTCGCGCGGACATTGTCCAAGCCGTCCAGGTCTTCGGCAGGGGCCAACGCATGGCCGTTTTCCATCCCAAGGCGGGCGGCCTGCAATACGGCCGTTACCGCAAGATACGGATTGGTCGCGCAATCCGCCATGCGGTGTTCCAGCCGGGCGGATCGGGGCGACGTCACGCATGACCGGGTCGTGACCAATCGGTGATCGTCGGCCCAGTTCGCCCAGTATCCGGCCATCGACGCAGGCCCCAGACGGTCATAGCTGTTGACCGTCATCGCCAGCAGCCCGGCCAGCCCTTCGTGGTGGTGGATCAGCCCCGCTATGCAAGCGTTGGCGATGTCCGACAACTGCCCGTCAGGCGCAATCACGTTGGCACCCTGCGCATCCGCAAAGCTGAAATTCACGTGCAGGCCGGACCCGCCACGATCCGGAATCGGCTTTGGCAGAAAGGTCAGCAACAGCCCCATCTCGGCCGCCACGTCCCGCGCCATGCTGCGGAACAAAAATGCGTTGTCGCAGGCGGCGAGGGCCCCCTCGAACTTGAGTGTCAGCTCGAATTGGCCGTTGTCATATTCGCCGTTCATGGATTCGATGGGCAAGCCCACGGCATGGGCCGTCGACCAAAGCGCATCCATCAGGCCCGCGGGATCGTTCTGCGGGCCTGTCCCGTAAACGAAGGCCCCCGGCGTATCATAAGGCGTCCAGATCCCGTCGGCATCCTGCTGAAAGACATAAGCTTCCATTTCAAGGCCGACCATCGGGCTCAGTCCCCTGGCCTCCCACGCGGCAATGGCCGCCTGCAAACGCCCGCGGGCACACAACCCGAACGGCGCGCCATCCGCGTGCAACATGCCCAGCGCGATGTCGCTGTTGCCCAGCCAATCGGCGCGCCGATCCCGGTCCAGCACCAGTTCCATGTCCGGGATGCCGTCGAACACACCGGCCCCCGGCACCGGGATCAGGTCGCGGTCGAAAGTGGTGCCAAACACGCCCCGCGCAAAACCGATCTTGCCCCCAGCGGCCACATCCGGCGGCACGAACTTGCCGCGCGGCAGGTTCAGCAGATCACAGAACAAGGTACGCGTGCGGTTCGTCATGTCGGTCACTTCAGGCTTGGGCGGACGGTCAGGGATTTGACCCCGCAAATAAAGTTTGAACGGGTCCAGGTGGGGCTGTCCACAGCCCTGAGTGCGGTGATGCGGCCCGCCAGTTCCTGCAACACGCATTTCAGTTCCAGCTTGGCCAGCCACATGCCCAGACACACGTGCGGGCCGCCCTGTCCGAAGGCCAGATGCCGGTTCGGGCTGCGGTCCAGGTGGGCGGTGTGCGGGTCATCAAACACCGCCTCATCCCGGCTGCCCGATACGAACCACATCAGCACCTTGTCCCCTGCCCGGATCGTTTTACCGTGCATCTGGACATCCCGTGTGGCTGTGCGCCGGAAATGCAATGTGGGGGACGCAAGGCGAATGAACTCATCCGCACAGCTCTCCCATACGCCACCGCCTTGCAAGGTCTCCAGCAGACCTTTCTGCTGTGTCAGCAGATGCAAGGCCATCGCGATGGAATAGCGCGTCGTGTCATTGCCTGCCGCCACCAGAAGGCAAAAGAAATTCTTGAAATCCTGCCCCCGGATCGCGCCATCCTCTGCCCTCAGGACACGGGCCAGAATGCCCGCGTCGTCCACGTGCCGTCTGCCGCTCAGGATCTCTTGGGCATAATCATACAACTCGACTCCCGCGGGCGACCGGAAGGGCATCATGCGATAGGCGTCGGTATCGACCTTGTCGATGACAGTGTCGGTAAAGTCGGGATCGGTGTTGCCGATCAACGCATCGCCCCGGTCCACCAGCCAATCCAGGTCCGCATCGGACACGCCAAGGATGCGCCCCAGCATCAACATCGGCAGCCGCTTGGCGATCTTGTCCACGGCATCGAATTCCACGTGATCCAATGCCTCTGCCACGATATCACGTGCAAGGTCGCGGATCAGGGGTTCGAACTGTGCCACCACGGGTTTGGCAAAAGCCGGGTTCACCGCGCGCCGGGTTGCTGAATGCTCCGGTGGGTCCGTTTCCTGAAAGGTGCGCCGCGCCAGATACTCGGCGCGGCTCTGGTCCTCGATCCGAATGCCCTGCGCGCTGGAAAACACACCCGTATCCTTCTGTGCGGCCATGATGTCGGCATAGCGGGTCAGTGACCAGAATCCCTTGTCCGCTCCATACGCATCCGTCCAGTGCAGGGGATGCGCCGCGCGCATCTGGGTAAAGGTGTCATGCGGCACGCCGTCCACAAAACTGTCGTGATCGGCAAGGTTTTTCATGGCGTGCCCCCGAAAAACCGCGTGACCCAATCGGCCATCAAAGGCCCGTCATTGGTGCGGTTCAACGTGGCTTCGGCCTCCGCCACCTCTTCCGCGCTCAGATGCGGCTTGGTGTAATCCAGCACACAGCGCATGAACGGATCGGAAAACTCGGGATGCGCCTGCGTGGTAAAGATGTGATTGTCCCTGGCAAATCCGGCAATCGCGCATTTCGGAGAGGTGGCATAAGCCACGCACCCGTCGGGCAGCACCGTCACCGCGTCGTGGTGAAACTGGTACAGACCAAGCGACGGCGCGGGCGGCTGCATCCATGGCATGGCCCGTGTCACGCGCACATGATCAATGCCGATGTTCCAGTCCTGCCGCGCCACTTGCCCGCCCAAGGCAACCGCAATGGCCTGATGCCCGAAACACGCCCCGAACAGCGGTTTACGCGCCATATCGCAGGCCCGGATAAAGTCATAAAGCGCTGGCAGGAAGGACAAATCATCCAGTACGCTTAACGGCGAACCGGTGATCAGGTACGCATCCTGTTCATGCAGGTCGCGCGGCACCTCGCCCCCGATGGTCATGTAGACGCGGTAGTTGAAGCGTTGGGCCTGCGCGTCGAACAGGTCCCGGAATCGGTGCGCGTCGTCGGGAAAGGCATCGCCCACCTCGGCCGACCGGTCATGGTTCACTTGAAGGATGCCAAGGTTCAGGCGCGTCATGGATTTTCCTTTGGGAAAGGGGGGCGGCCACGGCCACCCCCGCTGGGGTCAGCGGCCCAGGATCTCGTTGATCTCCGCTGATTTGGCGCGGTCCGCTTCGATGCGTGCCTGCGCCTCTGCCTGACCCTGCCAGTAGACGGCGGCACCGGTCTCGGCCATCAGCTTTTGCGCCGCGTCCGAGGCCATGGTCTTGGCTGCAACTTCGGCAATCGTGTCGATCACCTCCTGCGGCGTACCCTTGGTCACGAACAGGCCATTCCACAACTCGACATCGTTGACGCCTGCCTGCGCGGCAATGGTTTCAACGCCGTCCAGCTTGGCAATCGGGTTCGCGCCGATATTGCCCAGCACGTTGATGTCACCCAGGCAGGGTTCGATCAGGGCCAGCGTGGTGTTGATCACATCCGCATCGCCCGAAGACAGCGTGTTGCAGTCCAGAAGGTCAAAGGCAGAGTCGTCCGCGAATTCAAAGCCCATCTTGGCCGCCGCCGCCATGGACACGGCGGTGGGCGTCAGGCCGGCACCGAAGTGGCCCAGCACGACGTCGTTTTCTTTCGCGTATTCAGCCAGGTCCGCCATGTTGGAATAGGGCGCGTCGCCTGAAGCGGCCAGCACAAAGGGATAGGTCAGAAAGATGCCGATAGGGACAAAGCTGTCTTCTTCGATGCCGATATCGATCTTGGGGCCAACGACCGGCACACCGATCACAAACGACCCGATGACGGACCCGTCATTTGGTGCGTTCAGCACTTCCAGCGCACCGGGGAACGGACCGTCACCGCCACCGGGCCGGTTCACGACAGACGCAGGTTGCCCTGTCGCTTCGGCCATGTCCGCGGCGATCATGCGGGTCAGGATGTCCTCGAAATCTCCGGGGGGCCACGGCACGATGAACTGCACCGGACCGGTGGGATATTCGGCCAAGGCGGGACCGGTAAGGGCAGCCAGCGCAAGGGCGGCCGAGGTCAAAAGCTTTTTCATGTGTACTCTCCCTGAGTGTGTTTTGCTTTTGCGATTAATGTTCAAACCTCTTCGTGCGGAGGCTTTGCGCGATCGTGACACCAATCACGATCAGGATGACACCAAAAAGTGTGCCCGATACAGGCCGGTTGACCAGGTCAAAGACCGTTCTGATCTGCCCCGACCCGGCTGTCAGCTTCTCGATCATGATGGACCCCAGCACGAGGCCCAGCACAATCGGCACCAGCGGCCAGTCAAGGCGGCGCAGGATGAACCCCAGATAACCGAACCCGGCAGCAAACATGCAATCGGCGAACGAGTTGCGGATCGAAAACACGCCGACGAATGCGAGGATCAGAATGAAAGCACCCAACAGGCGGTTGGGGACATAGATGATCTTGGCAATCCATTTCGTGGACACCAGCAGCGTCAGGATCACCAGCAGGTTGATGATCAAAAGCGCGATGAAAAGCGAGAACAGGAAATCCGGATTGTTGTCGAAAATGTCCGGTCCGGGTTTGATGCCGGCATCAAAAAACACAACCATCATCATCGCCGTCAGCGCTTCGCCCGGCACGCCCAGCGCCAAGAGCGGCACCATGGCCGCGGCAGGCACCGCGTTATTGCTGGCCTCGGACGCGATCAGCCCGTCGGGCGCACCCCGTCCAAAGCGCCCTGGGTCGCGCGACATCGCCCGCGCGGTCGAGTAGCTGAAGAATTGCGCCACGAACTCGCCCACGCCGGGGATGATGCCCATGATGGTGCCATAGCCTGCGCTGATGGTGGCCACGGCAGGGTGCTTTTTCAACTCACCGAACCCGCGCAGAAGCCCGCCGTGAAGCCGCGCCTCGGGCGGGTCCGCGTCCTTTCCCGTCAGCAGGAACAGCGCTTGGCTGATGGCGAAGATGCCCACGATCACGACGATCAGGTTGAAACCTGGATAGAGGTATTCGACCCCGAACGTATATCGGTCAATCTGCTTCAGCGATTGCCGTCCGACCAGCGCGATGAGGGCCCCAAGTCCAAAGAGCAGCGCCGCAATCCCCATCGTCTTGCGATGCGCCGCGATCAGCAGAACAGCCCCCAGGGCGGCCGCCATGAAGATGTCCCGCTGTCCGAACAGCGCCCCCAGATCGCGCAGGTAAGGGCCGAACAGCATCAGCGCGCCAAGCCCCAGCAGGATCGAAAAGCACCCGCCAAAGAACGACGCGGAGTAGGCCAGCGACAGGCCGCGCGCCGCCTCGCCCCGCCGCGTCATGGCATAGCCGTCATAGGTGGTCAGCGCATTCACAGGCGTGCCGGGCGTGTTGATCAGGATCGCGGGGATTGCACCGCCATACATGGACGAGCCATAGACGCCCAGCAGCAGGACCAGCGACACCAGATCATCGAGGAACACGGTGGCGGGCAGCAAGATCGCGATGGCGATGGCAGGCCCAATCCCCGGCACGGCCCCGATGGCCAACCCGCCCACCGACCCGATCAGGATCGCAACCAGCACGGGCACGCTGGCAAGGTTATCAAGGCCGGTCCAGAAAGCCTCCATCAGAACCACACCTGCATGAACGTCTCCAGACGTTGCGGCAGTTGGTCATACAGCCAGATATTCACCGGTGTCCTGATCTGCAGGCCCGTGCGGAACACCAGAACGATGGCAAGGCTGGCGGCAAGGCAGATGCCCATCCAGCGCAGCCCGCGATACCCCAGCCGCCAGGGCAGCAAAGTCCCCAGCAGCAGCGTGGACACCAGATAGCCCAGCACTGGCACCAACAGCGTATAGGCCACGAACCATGCGACGTATTCCAGCGCGCGCAACCATTGTATTACCTCGTGACCCATGGCCGTGGGCTGACGGAACCGCTTGCGCCACGCCTGCGCCCGCCACGCACCGCGCAGGTTCCACAGGGCCGCCGGCACCAGCACGCAAAGGCAGATCAACGGTGCGACCCAGCTTTGCTTGAGGATACGGCCCAGCCGCGCCGTTCGCCCGTCCGGTTCCGTCACGCCAAACTGGTCCATCCAGTACCGCGCCATGTTCTGCGGCAACTTGCGATCCTCCCACCCGGTCTGGGAGAAAAAGAACACAAGGAAAAACAACGCCAAGGCCGCCATGAACACGGAAAACACCAAATCCCCCCGCCCGCGGCGGAAATCGGTGATGTCGGTCACGTTGATCTTGGCATCCGCCGGGCAGGCACTGCGAAAGGCACGGGCATGCGGTGTGGACGCGATGGGCCGCGCCGTCGTCGCGCTGCGCAGCGCGGGAGACGTGGCCCGAGAGGTCACGCCGCCTCGGCCATGGCCTTGAGGCCGGTTTCGGTGGCGGACAGGATTTTCTGCACGTGGCCCGCGTCCAAGACAAGGGGCGGCGAGAAGATGGCATTGTTGCCGGACACCCGGATCATCACCCCGTCAGCGTAAGCTGCCTTCTGGAACACCAGCGGCAGCGCCTTGCCGATGGGCGTCTTTTTGGCCCGGTCACTCACCAGTTCAATCGCGCACATCAGCCCCTCACCGCGCACATCGCCGATCACATCGAACCGCGCCTGCAACGCCTCAAGCCCCGCCTTCAACTCAGGCCCCCGGGCGCGCGCAGCGTCCCATGGCCTGATGCGCATCGTCTCTTCCACCGCGGCAACAGCCGCCGCTGCCCCGACGGGATGGCCGGAATAGGTATAGCCGGAATCAACCGACCCCACGCCGCTTTCATCCTCTTCGAACACCGCCGCCACATGGTCTGCAATCATCACGGCGCCAAAAGGGAAATACCCATTTGTGATCGCCTTTGCCGTACACATCAGGTCAGGCCGCACACCCCAATGGCGCGACCCTGTTTCTGTCCCGGCCCGCCCAAAGGCCGTGATTACCTCATCCGCGATCAACAGCACGCCGTGCTTGTCACAAATGTCCCGCACCATCGGCATGAAGCTGGGATGCGGCGGGATGACCCCGCCTGCGCCCTGCACCGGTTCCATCACAAAGGCTGCAATGGTGTTGGCGCCCTGAAACGCTATCTCGCGCTCCAGCATCCCTGCACTGAGCCGGGCCAGTTCCGCGGGATCATCCGTGCCAAACGGATTGCGATACAAGTAGGGCCCCGGAATGTGAAAGCACCCGGCCATAAGTGGCTCGTAGGTATTGCGAAACTTGGCGTTGCCGTTGACCGACGCGCCGCCGAAATGCGTCCCGTGATAGCCCTTGTCCAGACTGATGAACTTGGTCCGCGCACTGTCCCCGCGAATGCGGTGGTACTGCCGCGCCAGTTTCAACGCGATCTCGATACTGTCGGACCCGCCGGAGGTGAAAAAGCTGCGGGTCATCCCGTCGGGGCCAAAGAACTCCGCCAGCAGATAGGCCAGCTCGATCGCCTTGTCGTTCGACGTGCCGCGAAAGGTCGAATAGTAGGGCAGCGCTTCAAGTTGCGCAGAAATGGCGTCCTTCACCGGTTGGCAGGAATAGCCGAGGTTCACGTTCCACAGCCCGCCCACCGCGTCGATACTGCGGTGGCCGTCGACATCGGTGATGTATACCCCCTCACCCCCCGTCAGGATCGTTGGCGGGTGCGCCATGCTGTCTGCGGGATGCGCCATGGGATGCCAGAACTGGCGCGCATTGTGTTCCTTCAGAAAATTGCTGTCCTTCATGACGCGGCCCTTTCGCGGCTCGGGATCCAGAGGTCGAGGATGTGCGGGGGCACGCTGCCACCCATGGCTTGGCTGATCTCTTCACCGCGTTGCATCAGCAGGCGCGCAAGGTGCGCCTCGGTCGCCTTGCCGCCGCGCCCTGTGGGATAGGCGATGGAGCATGTGGCAAAGGCCCGGCTGGCCGCATCAAAGATGGGAATCGCCACCGATGACACGCCCAATCGCAGGGTATCCCGGTTACGGGCAAAGCCTCGCTGCGCCACCAGCTTCAACTCGGCCTCGACCTCCATCCGGTTGGGCGCGGGCGCCCCCGGCAGCCGGGTGCGCGGATCGGCCAGAGCCAGATCCAGCAACCCACCCGGCGAAAACGCCAGATACGCCTTGCCCGACGCAGTCGCAAACAGGGGCGGCAGACCATAGGCGTCAAAACTGACGCGCACCGGATGGTCGTGTTGCTCGGCATGGTGGACATGGACCAGATCAAACCCCTGCAGGCGACTGACATGCACCAGCTCGCCCGCCTCGCGGCTCAGCGCATCAATGACCGCCCGCAGCATCTCGACCTCGGGCACCGTACGCACCCGCATGCCCGCAAGCCGTGTCAGGGCGGGCCCAAGGCGGTAGGCGCGCGTGCCGCTGTCCTGCTCCAAAAACCCGGCCCGTTCAAGCGCCACAAGGTGTCGATGCACCGTCGCCTTGTCCCGTCCGGTCAGGCGCTGCACATCCGACAAGCCCAGCACCGGCTGCGCCGTGCTGAACAGGTCCAACAAACCAAGAGCCTTTGCAATGGTCGACATGGGACAAAGCTTGACGCACCTGAAATCGCCTTGCAATATATTTTTGCATCCACCGGTTCAATATATGAACCAATGCAAGGAAGATCGGCATGTCGGCGCTCGACGAAAACATCGCAAAACTCGCCCCGCACCTCGCCCGCATAGGCAAAAGCGGCATCCTCAATCACATTGCAGGCAAACCTGTCCCTGCGGCCGCTGGCGCATGGTTCGACACGACCTCGCCCATTGACGACAGCCACATCGCCCGTGTCGCGCGCAGCGACGCAAGCGACATCGACGCAGCGGCCCAGGCCGCCAAGGCGGCGTTCCCGGCCTGGCGCGACATGCCCGCCGCCGAACGCAAACGCATCCTGCACGCCATCGCGGACGGCATCGAAGCCCGCGCCGAGGAAATCGCACTATGTGAATGCCACGACACCGGCCAGGCGCTGCGTTTCATGTCCAAGGCCGCCCTGCGCGGCGCCGCCAACTTCCGCTTCTTTGCCGACCGTGCGCCGTCGGCCCGCGATGGTCAGGCGCTGCCATCACCCACGCTGATGAACATCACCACCCGCGTGCCCATCGGCCCCGTGGGCATCATCACCCCGTGGAACACGCCCTTCATGCTGTCGACGTGGAAAATCGCCCCGGCCCTGGCCGCAGGCTGCACAGTCGTGCACAAACCCGCCGAACTCAGCCCCTGGACCGCCCGCATCCTGATCGACATCGCCGAAGACGCAGGCCTGCCACCCGGGGTCTGGAACCTCGTCAACGGCATGGGCGAAGACGCAGGACGCGCCCTGACCGAACACCCCGACATCAGGGCCATCGCCTTTGTCGGCGAATCCAAAACCGGCTCCGCGATCATGGCACAGGGGGCACCCACCCTGAAACGCGTCCATTTCGAACTGGGCGGCAAGAACCCGGTCATTGTCTTCGACGATGCGGACCTCGACAGCGCGCTCGACGCGGTCCTCTTCATGATCTACTCGCTGAACGGCGAACGGTGCACCTCGTCGTCGCGCCTGCTGGTGCAGGATACGATCGCCGACGACTTCGAAACCCAACTCGCCGCCCGTGCCAAGGCGATCAGGGTCGGCCATCCGCTTGATCCCGCAACCGAAGTCGGCCCCCTGATCCACGAGGCGCACCGCAAGAAGGTGATGGCCAGCTTTGACACGGCGCGGACCGAAGGGGCCACCATCGCCGCAGGCGGCACGCGCGTGGGCGACACCGGCCAATTCGTGGCCCCGACGCTCTTCACCCACGCCACGAACGACATGACCATCGCCCGGGACGAAATCTTCGGCCCCGTCCTCACCTCCATCCGCTTTTCGACCGAGGAACAAGCGCTGAACATCGCCAACGACACGGCTTATGGCCTCACCGGCTATGTCTGGACCGCGGATGTGACACGCGCAATGCGCTTCACAGAGCAGCTCGAGGCAGGCATGATCTGGGTCAATTCCGCCAATGTGCGCCACCTGCCCACGCCGTTTGGCGGCATGAAAGCCAGCGGCATAGGACGCGACGGCGGCGACTGGTCATTCGAATTCTACATGGAGCAAAAACACATCGGCATCGCCACCGGGGACCCCAAAATCCCCAGACTCGGAACATAACCCTTCTTCTGGCCAAAATACTTCAGGGAGTTTGAGGGACAGCGTCCCTCATCAACAAGTCAAATCGCGTGCGGCGCAGCCGCCCCATTCAGGACCAGCCATGCCGATCCCCCCGCCCGAGCTTTACCCCCCGTTCAACATCGTCCGGCTCAGCCATGTGGAATACCGGGTGACGGACCTCGCCGCATCGCGCGCCTTCTACGTGGACACGCTGGGCCTTCAGGTCACGCATGAAGACGACGGCACGATCTATCTCCGGGCGATGGAAGAACGTGGCCACCATTGCATGATCCTGCGCCAGGCGGACGCGGCCAATGTCGCGCGGCTCGGCTTCAAGCTCTATGACCAGCCCGACCTCGACAAGGCGGCGCACTGGTTCGCCGAACAAGGCCGCCCCGTCGCATGGGGTGACCGCCCCTTCATGGGCCGCGTCCTGCACACAACTGACCCCTGGGGTGTGCCCCTGGAATTTTACGTCCAGATGGACCGGCTCCCGACCATTGCCCAGACATACGCCCTCTACCGTGGCGTCAAACCGCTGCGCATCGACCATTTCAACCTGTTCTCGACGGATGTGGACAGCGCCGTCGCCTTCTACACGCAGATGGGTTTCCGCACGACCGAATACACCGAAGATACCGAAACCGGCAAAACCTGGGCCGCATGGATGCACCGCAAGGGCGGCGTGCATGACATCGCCTTCACCAATGGCACCGGCCCCCGACTGCATCATTCCGCCTTCTGGGTGCCAACGCCGCTGAACATCATCGACCTTCTCGATCTGATGAGCACGACAGGCTACCGCGAAAACATCGAACGCGGGCCCGGTCGGCACGGCATCTCCAACGCGTTCTTCCTCTACATCCGCGACCCGGACGGCCACCGCATCGAAATCTACTGTTCGGATTACCAAACCGTCGATCCCGATCATGAACCGATCAAATGGGACCTCAAGGACCCGCAGCGCCAGACCCTCTGGGGCGCCCCCGCCCCACGCAGCTGGTTCGAAGAGGGCAGCGTGTTCGACGGCGTTGCAACGTCCGAGCCCCTTCTCAAAGCCCAGCCCATCGTGGCACCGTGACATTGGCGGAGGACATCTCCGCCTGACCCGTAGGGTGCGCATTCATTGCGCACCATCACCCAAAGGACACACCATGAGCTGGGATGATTTTGCAAAACACGCCAGGGACGCAGCCGACTGGGGTGCCGCCTACCACAAGTCCATCCGCGACCGTCCCGTCCGCGCCCAGACCAAACCCGGCGACATCGCGGCGCAGCTGGCCGAAGCGCCGCCAGAGGACGGCACCGCCCTGACCGCCATCATGGCTGACTTCGAACGCATCGTGATGCCCGGTATCACCCACTGGCAGCACCCCCGCTTCTTTGCCTATTTCAACTCGAACGCCGCCCCCGCCTCGGTGCTGGCTGAATTCCTCGTCTCGATCATCGCGCCGCAATGCATGCTCTGGCAGACCTCTCCGGCGGCCACGGAAATGGAAACGCGGATGATGGACTGGCTGCGCCAGGGCCTCGGCCTGCCCGATGGCTACCAGGGCGTCATCCAGGACAGCGCGTCTTCGGCCACACTTGCCGCCGTGCTGACCATGCGGGAACGTGCACTCGAGTACCGCGGCAATATCGAAGGGCTGCATGGACAACCGCAGCTGCGCATCTATTGCTCGGATCAGGTGCACAGTTCCATCGACCGCGCCATCTGGGTCGCGGGCATCGGCCAGGACAACCTGGTCAAGATCCGCACCACCGGCGATCTGCGCCACATGGACCCGCTCGACCTAGAGGCGGCCATTTCCGAGGACCGACAGGCGGGCCGCATCCCTGCAGGCATCATCGCGGTCACCGGCGCCACCGGCATGGGGGCATGCGATGATCTTGAATCCGTGGCGGCCGTCGCAGAAAAACACGGGCTTTATACCCATCTCGACGCCGCATGGGCGGGCACAGCCATGATCTGCCCCGAATTCCGCACGCTTTGGACGGGCGCGGACCGATTTGACAGCATCGTTTTCAATCCGCACAAGTGGCTTGGCGCCCAATTTGACTGCGCCGCCCATTTCCTGCGCGACCCCGACCTGCTGCGCCAGACCCTTGCCATCCGGCCCGAGTACCTGAAAACCCACGGGGCAGAGGACATCATCGACTATTCCGAATGGTCAATTCCGCTGGGCCGCCGCTTCCGCGCGCTCAAGCTGTGGTTCCTGATGCGGCACTACGGGATGGAAGGGCTGCGCGCCCGTCTCCGCAATCACGTGGCCTGGAGCCAGGCCCTGTGCGAGCGCCTGCGTGCAGAAGACGATTTCGAGATCGTTACCGAGCCCATCCTGTCGCTGTGGACCTTCAAGGTGGCGGGTGCCTCGGATGAGGACACGCAACGGCTAGTTGATGCCATCAATGACGACGGGCGCATCTACCTGACCCAGACCCTGGTCGACGGGCAAAAGGTGATCCGCTTCCAGGCCGGTCAATTCGACTGCGAGGAACAGGACTTTGCCACAGCGTTTGACACCCTGACCGAGATTGCGAGGCGGTCATGAAGTTTGCCACCTACACCACGGACGGGGCCACATATTATGGCGCTGTCACAGACGACGGCATGATCCCCCTGTCCCCCAACTTCGCGCAATGGCCGACCTTGCGGGACGTTGTTGCACATGACGGTCTGCACGCGCTGGCCAAGGCGGCGCAGGGGCGCACGGCGACGCATACTGGCGTCACCTACCAGATACCCGTCCCCAACCCGGACAAGATCATCTGCGTCGGTGTCAACTTTCCCGACCGCAACGCGGAATACAAGGACGGGCAAGAGGCGCCGCCCAACATGTCCCTCTTTCCCCGCTTTGCCCGAAGTTTCACCGGCCACAACCAGCCCGTCCTTCGCCCACCAGAAAGCGAAAAGCTGGACTACGAAGGCGAAATCGCAATCGTCATCGGCAAGGGCGGCCGCCGCATCGCCGAGGCAGACGCCTATGACCACATCGCAGCGCTCACCCTGTGCAACGAAGGCACGATCCGCGACTGGGTCCGCCACGCCAAGTTCAACGTGACGCAGGGCAAGAACTGGGATGCGTCGGGGGCGATGGGGCCGTGGCTTGTGCCCTTCACCCACGCCGCACAGCTTGACGACATCCGCCTCACGACCCACGTGAACGGCGCATTGCGCCAGGATGACCGCACGTCCCGCATGCTGTTCCCCATCCGCCGCCAGATCGCCTATATCTCGACCTTCACGACACTGGTGCCCGGCGACATCATCGTGACGGGCACGCCCACCGGCGCAGGTGCGCGCTTTGATCCGCCAAGGTTCCTGAAACCGGGCAACGTGATCGAGGTGACGGCAGATGGCATCGGAACCCTGCGCAGCGAGGTCGCCGATGAGAGCTGAGGATCACAAGGCGGCGGCCCACGCGTTGCTCGACGCGGAACGCAGCGGGCGACAAATCGGCCTTCTGTCCGTCGCACACCCCGACATCACCATGGACGACGCCTATGCCATCCAGGACCAGTTCGTCGCGGCCAAGGTCGCGGTAGGCGATCCGGTGATCGGCTGGAAAATCGGGCTGACCAGCCGGGCCATGCAGATGGCGCTGAATATCGACATCCCCGACAGTGGTGTCCTGACCCGGTCCATGAAGTTCGACACCGGTGCCACCATCCCCGCTGGCCGCTTTATCCAGCCGCGGATCGAGGCGGAAATCGCGTTTATCATGAAGGCCGACATCGGCGGCGACGGCGTCACCCGCGACGACGTGCTGGCGGCCACGGCACATGTCGCCCCCGCCCTCGAAATCCTCGACACCCGCATTCTGCGCGCGGACCCGAACACAGGCCAGCCGCGCAAGGTCTTCGATACAATCGCCGACAATGCCGCCAATGCCGGGATTGTCATGGGCCCCGAGCGGCACCCGCCCGAAAACCTGCGCTGGGTCGGTGCGATCATCACCCGCGACGGCACCGTCGAGGAAACCGGGCTGGGGGCCGGTGTCCTGAACGATCCGGTGGAAAGCGTGGTCTGGCTCGCGCGGCGCATGGCGATCTATGGCAACACGATCAAGTCCGGTCAGGTGATCCTGTCGGGCAGCTTCATCCGGCCCATCGAATGCCCTGCAAACACCGACATCCACGCCGACTTCGGCAACTTTGGCTCTGTCGATCTGCGGTTTTCCTAAGGCGCACTTCATCGCGCCCGGGCAAAAGGCACCTCCGCCTTACGCCACACCCACCGACAGGTAACGCGCACAGCCATACAGCGCGGAAAAGTCATCTGTCAGCAGATAAGTCGGAATGCGGGCCATACGACCATCAAACCCGCCGTCCTGCGTCAACGGGGCAAGGGCGCGCGCTTCGGTGCTGTTATTCAGCAAGGTCCGCGCAAGGCTGCCGTTGAAATAGATGCCGCCTTCGGGAAGGTAGATATAGGCCAGCTCCCGCACAAAGGCCCCCAGGGCATCGGCCATGATGTCCAGGGTCTCGGGTCCGCCCACCGTGCCGCCTACATCCTCGGGCTTGCAGTCGATCCCGGTGCGGGCCTTGTGAAACTTGGCAAGACCACGACCGGACAGCAAATGTTCGACCGTGTCGAAGGCGCGCGCATCATCAACCGCACCTTCGATGATCGTGGCGACGGGATGTGGCAGGCGGGCATGGCCCATTTCCGCAGCATACACCACGCCCGACGGGCGATGGGCAACACTCACGTTGAAACCGGTACCCAGGCCCACGACCATCGCCTGCGGCTCATCCTCGATCGGTTCTCCCGACAGATGCCGCAGCGACCCTTCGCCCAGCACGCAGATGGCATGGCCAAGCGCTTCGAGATCGTTGAGCAAATGGACGCTGTCCAGCGACAGGTCCTGCGCCAAAGCATCTGCATCAAAGTGCCAGTCGCGGTTGGTCAGGCGGCCCTCGCCCTTGCCCACGGGCCCGGCAATGGCAATCGCGGCTGACGTCACACCCGGATGCGCGGCGATATAGCCACGCGCGACCTCGGCAAAACTGCCATAGGCGTCATTGGCAAAGCGGCGCACGGTGTCGCTGCGCACGCCGCCTGCATCGGCCAGGGCCAAACGGCAGTTTGTACCGCCAACATCTGCAACAAGGTGGAGCATCTCCGCCTGGTCCCTCATTTCTACTCGGCCTCTCCGGGCGCCTTGCCCAGAATGATCATTCCCAGCAGGTCATCGTCGGTAACGTCGGCAACGTCAACCGTGCCCACCAGCTTTCCGTTCTTCATGACGGATGCCCTGTCGCACAGGTCCATGACATCGTGGATGTCGTGGCTGATCAGGAAAATGCCGATGCCTTCGGCCTTCAATTGCTGGATCAGTTCGGACACCATCTGCGTCTCGTGTGGACCCAGGGCGGCGGTGGGTTCGTCCATGATCAGGATGCGCGCGTTGAAATACACGGCACGCGCAATTGCCACGGACTGACGCTGACCGCCGGACAGGGCCGACACGGGATCCTTGAACTTTTGAAAGTTCGGGTTCAGCCGCGCCATGATCTTGCGGGTCTCGGCCTCCATCGCGTCATCGTCGACAAAGCCCATGCCGTTGACCAATTCGCGCCCCAGAAACAGGTTCGACGCGGCATCCAGATTGTCGGCCAGCGCAAGCGTCTGGTAGATCGTCTCGATGTTGTAGGTCCGCGCATCCCGCGGGTTGTTGATCGTGGCCTTTTCACCGTTGATCCGGATCTCGCCCGCGTCCATGGCATAGGCACCCGACAGGATCTTGATCAGCGTGGACTTGCCCGCACCATTGTGGCCCAGAAGGCCCACGACTTCGCCCGGCTTGAGGTCAACCGACACGTGGTCGACCGCCTTGATCCCGCCAAAGCTGATCGAGATGTCTTTCATTTCGACAAGAGGTGTCGTCATTTCCAGGTCCTCCCTCAGACGCCAGCACGGCGGCGGTATACGATGTCGACCCAAACGGCGAACACCAGCACAAAGCCGACGACGATGTTCTGCAACGGCGCGTCAACCCCGACCGAGGCCATACCCGATTGCAGCGATTGCATGATTAGCGCGCCAATGACGGCACCATAGATCGTGCCTGCGCCACCCGACAGGGCCGTGCCCCCGATAACGGCGGCGGCAATCACGCGCAGTTCGTCCAACGTACCCAGACCCACGTCCACCGCATTCAGACGGGCCGAGGCGATGATCGACGCGATACCGGTCAGCGCGCCCATCAGGGCAAAGACCTTGACCGTCAGCAGGCGCGTATCGATGCCCGACAGGGACGCCGCCTCGGGGTTGCCGCCCGTGGCATAGACATAGCGGCCAAAGCGCGTGCGCGTGGCAATTACAGTCATAAAGATGGTCACGGCCAACAGGATCACAACCGGAATGGCGACGCCGTGGTTCCAGACCATGCCATCGGTATATTCGATCCCGCGCGCTTCGGTCATGCGGCGCATGGCACCGCGCGGAATGGGATAGCTGTTCATGATCCAGACAAAGGCGATGATCAGGCCGGCGGCCATGGCCATCAGGATGCCCTCGGCCCAGACCGGTTTGACGGTAAAGCCGTGCGTGGACTTGCGACGACGGCTCAGCAGCATGATGCCAACTGCGACCAGCGCGGCAATGGTGCCGAACACCCAGCTCAGCGTTTCGCCCAGCGTGCCCTCGGCCCCACCGCCCAGAAGGCGAAAGACCGGGTCAAGCGGGGCCTGCGTCTGGCCCTTGGTGACCCACCACATCGCCCCGCGATAGATCAGGAAACCGCCCAGCGTCACGATGAAGGCGGGCACGGTCAGGTAGCCGATGACCCAGCCCTGCATCGCACCCAGGATCGCCCCCATCAGGATGGCCGCGATGACTGCGATGACCCAGATCATCGGGTGACCAAGGCCCAGTACGGATGGCAGCCACTGCACCTGCAAGGCCGCGACCGTCATGCCGATGAATCCCAAAAGCGAGCCCACGGACAGGTCGATGTTCCGTGTCACGATCACGAACACCATGCCCGTCGCCATCACGGCAACCGACGCGGTCTGAACGCTCACGTTGAAGAAGTTGCGGGGCGACAGGAACCGCCAGTCGGTGAAAAAGCCGAACACGACCCAGATGACGACAAGCGCCCCGATCATCCCCAAAAGCCGGGCATCCAGACCCAGCTTGTCCATCATTGATTTGGCCTGGTCGTCCATGTGCCCTGCCCTTTGTTCCGGTTGCGGTGGCACAAAGCGTCCGTTGGCTGGCATGTGCCCGCCCGAAATGTGCCTGAATGTCTGATGAATTTTGTGTGGCCCGCCCCGGCGCGGTGGTGCGCCGGGGCGGGGTAACAGGTGGCCTTACTGGCAGACAGCCAGTGACGAGCCCGCGCACAGCGCGTCTTTTTCGATCCAGCCTGCGTCCAGAACGACGTTCAGGTTGTCGGCCGTGACCGGCACGGGGGCCAGGAAGATCGAGTTCATGGTGGTGCCGCCGGGCGACGTCCACTCGGCTGCGCCGTCAACGTCTTCACCCTTGGCCAGGGACACCGCGATCTCGCCCGCGGCCTTGCCCAATGCACGCGCGTCTTTCCAGACGGACACGGTCTGTGTGCCGGTGGCAACGCGGTTCAGCGCGGCGTGGTCACCATCCTGGCCGGAGACAGCGATGCCTTCCATGCCTTGCGCGGTCAGCGCAGCCACAACACCACCCGCGGTGCCGTCATTCGAGGCGACAACGGCGTCGACCTTGTTGTCGTTGGTGGTCAGGATCTGTTCCATGTTGCGCTGCGCGTTCGCAGGCACCCAGCCATCGGTGTAGGCTTCGCCGACGATGGTGATGTCACCGGCGTCGATCGCCGCTTGCAACACCTCTTGCTGACCGCCACGCAGGAAGTCGGCGTTGGGGTCGGTGGGCGAACCCTTGATCATCACGTAGTTGCCCGTGGGCTGTGCTTCCAGCACGGCACGGGCCTGCATCCGGCCCACTTCGACGTTGTCGAACGTCAGGTAGAAGGCGCGCGCGTCTTCGATCAGACGGTCATAGGCGACGACCGGAATGTCTTCGTCGGCTGCGGCCTGGACAGCCGGACCAACGGACGAGGCGTCCTGCGCCAGGATGATCAGCGCGTCCGCGCCCTGGGCGATCAGCGATTCGATGTCTGCCAGCTGCTTGGCCGAGGACGATTGCGCGTCGGCGGAAATGTAGGTGGCGCCGGCGGCGTCCAGCGCGGCCTTGATCGCGGCCTCGTCGGTTTTCCAGCGCTCTTCCTGGAAGTTGGACCAGCTCACACCCACGGTCACCGCGTGACCGTCGGCCAGAACCGGCGAAGTAAGCATGGTGGCAGCCGCGAGGGCGCCCAAAAGCGTGCGTCGTTTCATAAGTGTCCTCCCAAAGACATGCCCGCCGTCATGGTTCGTGCAGCGGGTGTCCCATTGTTAGCGACTTAAATTCGAAAAGCAAATTAAATTGGACAGCTTTCAAAAAAACCGCCATCATCACGATGTCGGGGCGCAGGTACTGCGGCGCGGCGGGAGGAAAAAAGAGAATAAAATCATGGCATTCGGTCACCAAAAGGTCGAAAGCAGGCGGCTGCTTCTGCGCGAGATTTCCCAACGCGGACCGGTTCCGCGCATCGATCTGGCAGAGCGGACTGGCATCAGCCGGGCCACGGTCACCTCGGTCACGGCGGACCTCCTGCGTGGCGGACTGATCGAAGAGGTGCCACGCGAATCACGCAGCGACGAATCGGCCCGGGGGCGCCCGAGGGTCGATTTGAAGGTGGCGGGCGACGCCCACCTGATTGCCGGGCTCAAGGTCTCGAACAGCTCGATCTCGCTGGTGCTGATGGATTTCGACGGCGTCGACGTGGCCGACCACGAAGCGGCAATACCCGCAGGGCGGCTGGCGCCCCAGGACCTGGCACTGCACATTCGTAACGGGCTGTCTGACCTGGCAAGCAAGGCGGGCCGGACGGTGGCCGACATTTCGGCTGCGGGCGTTGGTCTTGCGGGCGTCGTCGATGCCGATCACGGGCTGGTCTACTGGTCGCCATCGCTGGACCAGCGCAACGTGGCCTTCGGGGACGTGCTGCGCGACGCATTGGGGATCGAGGTCTATCTCGACAATGATGCAAACCTGGTGGCCATTGCCGAATTGACCTTCGGCATGGGCAAATCCCATTCCGATTTCATCGTGATCACAATTGAAAGCGGTGTCGGCATGGGCATGGTCCTGGGGGGGCAGCTCTATCGCGGCACCCGCGGGTGCGGGGCCGAATTCGGGCACACCAAAGTGCACCTGGACGGCGCATTGTGCCGCTGTGGCCAGCGCGGATGCCTCGAGGCCTACGTGGCCGACTATGCGCTTGTGCGCGAAGCATCAAGCGTCGGTGGCATGAACCTGACCACCCCGACGAACCAGGCGGTATCCGCGGTGCTGACCGCAGCCAAGGCAGGCGATCCGACGGCGCGCACCGTGGTGGACCGCGCGGGCAAGATGTTTGCCATGGGGCTCGCGAACCTCGTCAATATCTTTGACCCGGAACTGGTGATCCTTGCGGGCGAGCAGATGCAGTTCGACCACCTCTATGCCGACACCGTCATAGAGCAGATGCGCAAAAGTATCGTGGAAATCGACAAGCCTGCCCCGGAGGTGGTTGTGCACAAATGGGACAACCTGATGTGGGCGCGGGGGGGCGCGGCCCATGCGTTGGAATTTGTCCAGGACACTGCCGTGGAGGCACTGGAAGATGCGTGACGCACACAGATCATTCAAACTCCCCGACCTGGGGCGGGGCCTCGTCGCGCTGCTCCTCGGGATCGCGCACCCGGCCCTGGCGGGGACGCCGTCCTTCACACCCGTGGACGTGCCTCTGCACATCTATGATGGCGGATGGGAACATTTCGTGGGCGGCGGTCTGGCCGTGCTTGATTGCAACGGCGATGCCCGCCCCGATCTGGTGGCCGCGGGCGGCACCAATCCTCCGCTTCTGCTTCGGAACGTGTCCGAAGATACGGTGGCATTTGAACCGGTGGCCGATACCGGCTTGGATATACGGGGCACGACGGGGGCCTATCCGCTTGATATCGACAATGACGGGCATCTTGATCTGGTGATGCTGCGCGTTGGCCCCGATCAGATCCTGCGCGGACGCGGCGATTGCACGTTCGAGCCGTTGCCCTACCGCTTTGACAACCGGTGGAGCACGGCGTTTTCCGCCACCTGGGAGAGGGGCGCGTCCGCCCCCACCCTCGCCTTTGGTCACTATGTGGACCGCAGCGACCCCGATGGCCCGTTCGAGGCGTGTGACATCAACCATCTGTGGCGTCCCGACGGGCCGACCTATGCCGTCACCGAACTGGTGCCGGGGCATTGTGCCCTGTCATTGCTGTTCACCGATTGGGCGCGCAACGGGCGGGCTGACCTGCGCGTGTCCAATGACCGGCACTATTATGTGCGCGACGGAGAAGAGCAGATGTGGGCGATGGACCCTGTGCCACGGCTTTACACCGAAGCGGATGGATGGGCGCGGCACACGCTGTGGGGCATGGGTATCGCAACCCGCGATCTGGATCGCGACGGGCGGGACGAAGTGTACCTGTCTTCCATGGGCGACCAGCGGCTGATGAGGCAGATCGGCGATGGCCCCGGTTTTCAGGACGTCCCCTTCGACATGGGTACGGCGGCGCATCGGCCCTATCTGGGCGATGATGGCCGCCCGTCCACGGGCTGGCACATCGCCTTTGGCGACGTGAACAATGACGGGCGGGACGATGCCTTCATTGCCAAGGGCAATGTTCAGCAAATGCCCGGCAATGCGATGGAGGACCCGAACAACCTGTTGATCGCGCAGGCCGATGGCAGCTTTGCCGAGGCAGGTGACATCGCGGGCGTTGCGTCGCTGCATCGGGGGCGCGGGGCCGCGCTGGTGGACTTCAACGGCGATGGGTTGCTGGATCTGGCGGTCGTCAACCGGCGCGCCCCGTTGGAGATCTGGCAGAACGTGACCCGAACGGACGGAAACTGGCTGTCTGTTTCCCTGTCGCAGCCTGCCCCGAACACGCAGGCCGTGGGCGCGTGGATCGAGGTGGATGACGGGGGTGCCGTTCAGTCCCGCGAAGTGACCGTTGGGGGCGGGCATGCGGGCGGCGTTGCCGGGCCGCAGCACTTTGGGTTGGGCGCGGCGCAAACGGTGCGTCTGCGCGTGCGGTGGCCGCATGCGGCGTGGAGCGGTTGGCAAGATGTGGCAGCCGGTGCACCCGTTGTCTTGCGGCGGTAGGGGCGCTGCCCCTCGGCGCATGCGCGCCTCACCCCGTCGTATTTCTGGTCAGAAGAAGCGCACTCATTTGTCGATCGGCAGCCCGCTGGGCACCGCGGACGGAATGCCCAGCGCGCCGCGGATGCTTTGTGGATCGGTCAGCGCGTTGAGAAAGGCGAGAATGTCGTCCACCTCGTTCTCCGACAGCGCGGTCGGGGCCAGGTCGTTGGCAGCGGCGATGGCGTTCAGCTCGTCCTCATCGCTCAGCACCCGCATGTCGTCGGCCTGAAACCCGGGCATCACGGCCTGACCGATGTCGTAATTGCGCAAGCTGGCAACCGGATCAAGGTGGTGCTGCACCACGCCTTTCAGCGTGGCATAGGCCCCGCTGTGACCGTACGGCGCCGTCTGCGCGACATTGCGCAGGGGCGGCGTGCGAAACGCATAGGCGTCTTCTGGGTCTCCGGTGACCCGCATCCGCCCCGTGTCCTGTGCATGGCTTTCAAACCGGGCGGCCTTGCCCGGTCCGATCTGCGGCATGGCAATGGCATGAAAGCCGTGGTCGGTCTGGAACCGGCCCGAATGGCAATCGGCGCACCCCGCCTTGCCGTAAAACAGGTCCATACCGCGCATGGCCGCCGGATCCATTTCGGTTCCGTTGCGCAGATAAAGGTCAAACGGGCTGGCCACACCGCGCCATTCGAAATCGAGGAAGGCGGCCACCGCGTCGGAAATGTCCGTGAAATGGATGGGGTCGTCCCCGATCACGCTGTCAAACCGCGCGCGGTAGTCCGGGATTGCCGCGATCCGTCGCGACAGCAGGTCCCACGCGCCGCCGGTGCCGGTGATCAGCCCCTGCCGCACGGCCTGGGCAATCTCGTTTTCGCTGTAGTGCCCCGCCATTTCGTCCGCCGACAGCACCGGGAACATGGATTGCGCCGACAGGGCCGAGGCAAAGCCCGCCTCCATCTCCGCGCCCAGGGGCGTGCGGATGCCCGACGGGCGGCTTGCGTCCACCTCCAACCGGCCATCGTGGAAGAACACGGTGAATTCTGTCGCGCCCAGATTGAACAGCGGCGGCGCGTTGCGCGGAATGCGCTGTTCCGGCAGGTTCTCGGGATCGGCCACGCGGTCCGGCCCCAGGCCCGTCGCGCCATCGCCCAGACCCAGCGACACCCCGTCGCCTGTCGCGAACCTCGGATGGTGACAGGTCGCACAGCTAACCGTCTTCGACCCAGACAGGATCGGATCATAGAACAGCAACCGGCCCAATTCGACCTGCGCGCTGTTCACGTCTGGAAACACGGGCTCTTCGAACGGCAAATCGGCGGCCCACACCGGGGCCGCCATCACCGCCAAAACAAGCGCCTTACACAAAACGCGAAACATAGTTCTCCAAAATCTCCTGCCGGCCCGAATGGGGCTGCGGCGCGATCCCCTCGGCAATGACACGATCCGAAATCGTCGCAAGATCGCTCTTCAGCATGGCCTGCGCCTCGGCGGTCCCCCACCCGGCATAGCGGGCCGCCAAGGCGTCGTCCAATCCACCATCCTCGATCATCGCCGCCGCAGCTTTCAACCCCCGCGCACAGATGTCCATGGCGCCCACATGGGCGGCGATCAAATCCTCGGCATCCAACGACTGGCGGCGCAGCTTGGCGTCGAAATTCGTACCACCCAGGCCAAGCCCCCCGGCCTTCAGGATGTGGTAGTAACACAGCGCCACCTCGGGCACATTGTTGGGGAACTGGTCCGTGTCCCACCCCGACTGGTAGTCGTTGCGGTTCATGTCGATGGACCCCAGCATCCCTTCCGATGCGGCCACCGCAATCTCGTGCTCGAACGAATGTCCGGCCAGAATGGCATGGCCCTGCTCCAGGTTCAGCTTCACCTCGCCCTCAAGGCCATATTTGCGCAAAAATCCGACACAGGTCGCCGCATCGAAATCATACTGATGCTTGCTGGGCTCCTGCGGCTTCGGCTCGACAAGGATCTGGCCCTCAAACCCGATCTTGTGCTTGTACTCGACCACCATGGACAGGAACCGGCCCATATGGTCCAGCTCCCGGCCCATGTCGGTGTTCAGCAAGGTCTCGTACCCCTCGCGCCCGCCCCACAGGACATAGTTCTGGCCGCCCAGCTTCCGGGTCGCATCCATGCACCCTTTCACGGTGGCGGCAGCATAGGCAAAGACATCCGGGTCCGGGTTGGTTGACGCGCCCGCCATCCAGCGACGGTGGCTGAACATGTTGGCGGTCCCCCACAAACACCCCACCCCGGTCGCTTCCATCTTGGGCCCGAAGTAATCGGTGATCTCGTTCAGCCGATCCAGGCTTTCTGCAAACGTCGCCCCCTCCGGCCGGATATCCGCATCATGCCAACAAAAGAACGGCACACCCAACCGCTCGAACATCTCGAAGGCGACATCGGCCTTCATCTTGGCCCGCCCCATATCGTCCTGCGGATGCCAGGGGCGAATGAACGTCTGCCCGCCAAACGGATCACCCCCCTCCCAAGCAAGGGAATGCCAATAGGCGACGGCAAAGCGCAGATGATCCTCCATGCGCTTGCCCATCACCACCGCGTCGGAGTTGTAGTGGCGGAAGGCCATCGGGTTGGTGCTGTCCGGTCCCTCGAAGGTGGCGGGCGGGACGGCGTCAAAGAATCCAGTGGTCATGGCATGGCTTTCAGTTTGGAGTAAGCGCCTGCAAAGGCAGAATAGGCGTCGTCATAGGCGGCAATCAGGTCCGCCTGCGGGGTTATCACATCAACGACCGGGGGTTTTGTCATCACGGTGCCGGGGTCCGCGCCCGTGTCACCGCACATCGCGATGCGCGCAGCGCCCAGGGCGGCGCCAAAGGCACCCTCGTCCGGGCGTTCCAGCGGAATGTTCAGGGTCGTGGCCAGCATGCGCGTCCAGTACTCCGACCGGCTGCCACCCCCGATGGCAAGGGCCGATGACAGCTGCGCACCGGTGGCTTTCAGGGCCTCGAAACTGTCACGCAAGGCAAAGCTGACACCGGCCATGACAGCCCGGGTCAGGTCCTGCGGGCCCGTGGCGACATCCAGCCCCGTCAGCCCGCCCCGCACAGCGGCATCATTATGGGGCGTCCGTTCGCCCGACAGGTAGGGATAGAATTTCACATCCCCCGGCGCATGCAGCGTATCACCCAACGCAGCGGACAAATCGCCTGCGCCTTGCCCCGTGACCCGGCTCAACCAGTTCAGGCTGTCTGTCGCGGCCAACACCACACCCATCTGGTACCACCGCCCGGGCACGGCGTGGCAAAAGGTGTGAACAGCCGTTGCCGCATCCGGCGCATAGCGATCGCGCCCTGCCAGCACGACGCCCGACGTCCCGAGGGACACGAAACCATCGCCTTCGCCCAACGCGCCCACGCCGCACGCGGCCACCGCATTGTCCGCGCCCCCGGCCACCACCTTGCACCCCGCAGGCAGGCCCAGATCGGCACGGGCCGGCTGCACCTCGCCCACGACGTCGGTGCCCTCCAGAAGGTCCGGCATCTGGTCCCGGCGCAGTCCGCCCAGCGCCAAAAGGTCCTCCGACCAATCCCGCGCGCCCACATCCAGCCACGCAGTGCCCGCCGCATCCGACATCTCCGTGGCAAAGCGGCCTGTCAGCCACCACAACAGGTAATCCTTGGGCAACATGACCCGCGCCACCCGGGCAAAGATCTCGGGCTCATGCACTGCGACCCAGGCCAGTTTGGGCGCGGTAAATCCCGGGAACACGATATTGCCGCTGATGGCGCGCGCCACCGGGTCGGCATCCATGGCGGATGCCTCGGCATGGCTGCGCGTGTCATTCCACAGAATGCAGGGGCGCAGCACAGCGCCATCTGCGTCAACCATGACCGCCCCGTGCATGTGACCCGAAAAGGACAGGGCGCGCACAGCACCATACGCAGCCGGATGCCTGGCCCGCAGCGCGGCCAACGCGGTGCCTACGCCCCGCACCCAGTCGTCAGGGTCCTGCTCGCTCCAACCCGCGGCCGGGTTCGACACGTCATAGGTGGCATCGGCACCGCCGACCGCATGCCCGTCGCCATCGACCAGCAGCGCTTTCACACCCGACGTGCCCAGATCAAGTCCGAGATACATCGACATCCTCCCTGATCCCCACCCTTGCGCCCATTAATTCAATTGTCAAACTAATTATGATGTACGCCCCTCAGAAACCGCCCGGACCTCACGCGCGAAACGGCACATCTTCATTGTTCCTCAAATATGCCCGCCGGAGGCACCTGCCCTTTCCGCCATCCCGGACAGATAGTATAGGGGCCGGACACCAGACAAAGGACAGCGCCCATGCCCTTCGACCGCTCGATCAAGATCGCCCCCTCCATCCTCGCCGCTGACTTCGCCAATTTCGGCGCGGAATGCGCCGCTGCCTGCGACCAGGGCGCGGACTGGATCCATGTCGATGTCATGGACGGCCATTTCGTGCCGAACATAACCTTCGGTCCAGCCACCTGCGCGGCGATCCGCCCCCATATCAAGGGCGTGATGGATGTCCATCTGATGATCGCGCCCGTCGATCCCTATATCGATGCCTTTGCGGATGCAGGCGCTGACGTGCTCACCGCCCATGTCGAGGCCGGGCCCCACATCCACCGCACGCTGCAAGCCATCCGGGGCGCGGGCATGAAAGCGGGTGTGGCCCTCAACCCCGGCACCCCCGCCGCGGCGGTGGAAGAGGTGATGGACATGGTCGACCTGGTCTGCGTGATGACGGTGAACCCCGGCTTCGGCGGTCAGAAGTTCATCGATATGTCGAACAAGATCAAAGCGTTGCGCGCCATGATCGGCGACCGCCCTGTGCATGTCGAAATCGACGGCGGCGTGGACCCGACAACTGCGCCGATCGTGGCCAGGGCAGGCGCAGACGTGCTGGTCGCAGGCTCCGCCGTCTTCCGGGGCGGCTCCGTCAGCGATCCTGCCCCTTACGGTGACAACATCCGCAACATCCGCGCCGCAGCGGAGGGGGTCTGGACGTAACAGCGTTCCTGAACAGAAAGCGGACCGGGACACGCGCCGCGCGCCTGTGCGTCAGACCAACTGCTCCGCAAAGGTCTCGATCAGCTTGTGCTTGAGGATCTTGCCGGTTGGCGCCGCAGGCAAGTGCGAAGCCAACACGTAGCGCGCAGGCCGCTTGTACCCGGCCAGCCGTCCCTTGACGAAGTCGCGCAGGTCATTCTCCATCAATACGCTTCCGTCCGGAACCTGAACAAAGGCCAGCACCTCTTCGTCCCCCCCCACGGCGCGCCCGACCACAGCCGCCTGCACGACGTCCGGATGGTCGTTGAGCGCAGCCTCCACCTCGGGCGGGAATACGTTGAACCCCCCGTGAATGATCAACTCTTTTGCGCGCCCCAGAATGTGCAGCTTGCCAGCCTCATCAATCTGCCCGAGGTCCCCTGTGCGCAACCAGCCATCATCGCTCAGCACCTTCGCGGTCTCATCGGGATTTCGAAAATACCCTTTCATCACATGCGGTCCGCGGGTCAGGACTTCACCCCCCGGAACACGCTCATCAATGGCGATCTCGATCCCCGGCAACGCAGGTCCGACGGACGTGTCGGGGTCCCCAAGCACGTTCCGCGTCGCCGCAGTTCCTGCGGTGCTCTCGGTCATGCCATAGCCGTTCTGGATCGCGACGCCATAAAACGCCTCGGCCTCGCGTTTCCAAGTTGGGTCCAGTGGTGCAGCACCCGAGGACACGTAGCGAAGCGTTCTGGAACCGAGTGCTGTCTCGCCAAGCGCCTTGGCGTGGGCCATCAGAAGCGCGTGCATTTGCGGCACGGCGGAGAAGAGGGTGATGCCGTCGCGGAGCGCGTCGAAAACATCCGCCACGACAAAGCGCGGCACCAGACGCACGGGCGCACCGGCGTGGATGGCAGCGACGACGACCGAACACAACCCGAACACGTGCGTGGTGGGCAGCACGCCATAGATGAGGTCGTCGTGGGTCATGCCGCGCAACTCGGCGCTGGTCTTGCCGCCGAAGCGGACGTTGGCATGGGTGAGCATGACGCCCTTGGGATCGCCCGTGGTGCCGGTGGTATAAAGGAGGACGGCAACGTCGCTGTCCCTGGGGAAACTGTCCCCGCGGGGACAGTGTAGCGATATCTCTCCCCATATGCCGGATATGGTGCTGGCGTCTAAATCTGCGATTTTTTTCTGTGCGGTGATGCTGTGCTTTTTCGCGTCTGGCGAGATCTGTGTGGTGAAGAACACTGCCTTGGGCGCGGCATGGGCATCGACGCGGTCGATTTCGGCGGCGGTCTGGCGGGCATTCACCGGAACGGCGATGGCCCCCAAGGCCCATGTGGCAAAGAGGGCCGCGACCTTGGCGGCGCAATTCTCGGACACGATCATGACGCGGTCGCCTTGTTCGATGCCCTTGGTTTTCAGCACTTCGGCAATCTCGCCTGCGGCGGTGCTCAGGTCTGCATAGGTCAGGCGCGCGCCTGTGACATCTTCCAAGGCCAGCGCATCGGGCCGGGTTGCCACCTGATGGGCAAGGAGGTCATAGACGCTATCCACCCCGGACCCGCTTGTAGACGCCCGTGGACGTGGCAAGGACGGTGCCGCTTTCGTCCTCAAGCCGCCCTTCGGTAAAGATGGTGCTGCGTCCGCCGCCTGCGACCTCGCCCGTGGCGACCACCACTCCGCCACTGGCGGGGGCGAGGTAGTTGGTCGTCATTGTCAGGGTCGCCACCTTGCTGCTGCCATCGTCATTGCCGGTCCGCGCGGCGGCAAAGCCCATGGCGTTGTCGAGCATCGCGGACATGATGCCCCCATGCAGCCCGCCGTGGCGGTTGCCATGCTGCGCGCCGATGTCGAGCCAGCAGCGCGACACGCCGTCCGCTTCGCGGATGTCCACGACATAGCCCAGCAGCGTTTGCGCACCCGTCTCGTCGCGGATGATCCCCGGCCCTTCAGGCGGCAGAGAGGGCAATGAACCGCTCCAGGTGGTAGTCAGTGTCGCCGAACCGGTGGTCGGCCATGACGATGCGCTTGGCGATATGGGCCAGTTCGTATTCCTGCGTCATGGCGATGCCGCCATGCATCTGGATCGCTTCCTCGGCCACCAGACGGCCGATGCGACCAATCAGGTTTTTCGAGGCCGACAGATGCATGTCCGCGCGCGCGTCGTCGATATAGCCGGCGGCGTTGATCACGGCAGAGCGCGCCTGTTCCAGCTCGATCAACAGATCCGCCATGCGGTGGGCAAGCGCCTGGAAGGTGCCGATGGGCCGCCCGAATTGCTTGCGCGTCATCAGATAGTCCTTGGTGAGCGCGGTGGCGGTTTCCATGGCACCCAGCGCTTCGGCGCATTGTGCGATAAGGGCGAGGCGGTTGGCGGCCTCATAGTCGGTGAGCGTCAGGCCAAGCGGCTCGCCGGGCGTGTTGTCCAGCGTGACCTCGGCGGCGCGGCCCCCGGCAAGGAGGGGGTAGCCCTGGATGTCCAGACCTGTCGCATCCTTGTTCACGAGGTAAAGCGCGATTGTATCGCCGTCCTTGGCCGAAACGATCAGGTGATCGGCGGCTTCGGCGTTCATCACGACGGCCTTGCGGCCTGTGAGTGCGTTGTCATTCGCGGTGGTGTTCACGTGGTCGAGGTCATAGCGGCTGTCGGGTTCGCCGTGGGCGACGGCAAGGTGCAGCGCACCGCCAATCACCTGTTCGACGAGGTCCGTCTTGCCCGCCGCTGCGAGGAGGCGACCGCCGAAAAGTGCGCTGTCGAGGATGGGTTCGACGACGCCTGCCCGGCCCAGTTCCTCGAACACCACGGCGATGTCGAACCCTGCGCCGCCAAAGCCGCCCATGTCCTCGGTGAACAGCGCGCCGAGGACGCCGAGGTCCGCCAGTTCCACCCAGATGTCGGGCGAGAACCCGGTGTCCGAGGCGAGGATTTCGTTCCGCCGTGCGGTGCCGTACTGTTCCCGCAGGTAGCGCCGCAACGTGTCTTGCAGCATCTGCCGTTCTTCGGTGAGGTTGAAGTCCATCATGCGCCTCCGCTCATGGTCACTTTGGCGATGATGCCGCGTTGGATTTCGTTGGAGCCACCGAAGATCGAGAGCTTGCGATTGTTGAAGTATTGCCCTGCAACGGGCCCCGCGTCGAGCGGGTCGGGAATGCGGTCATTGGCCCCTTCCACCGCTTCGGAGGCGAAGGGCATGGCATAGGGGCCGACGGCGCGACGCGCCAGGTCGTTGATTTCCTGTCGGATAATGGACCCTTTGACCTTGAGCATGGACGCTTCCAGCCCCGGTGCCTCGCCCGCTGCAGCCTGCGAGATGATGCGCAGATTTGTGGTGGCCATGGCGTGCAGGTCAATTTCCACCTGTGCGACGCGCGCGGCAAAATGGGGGTTTTCGATCAGCGGTTTGCCGTTGTGATTGGCGGCCTTGGCGATGCGTTTGACCGTCTTGAGACCCGCCTGGGAGAACCCGACGCCGCCAAGGCCGGTGCGTTCGTGGGTGAGCAGGTACTTGGCATAGGTCCAGCCCTTGTTTTCCTCGCCCACGAGGTTGGAGGCGGGAACCCGCACATCCGTGAACCAGACCTCGTTCACCTCGTGACAGCCGTCGAGCAGGATGATGGGCCGCACCTCGACCCCGGGTGTGTCCATGTCGATGAGCAGGAAGCTGATCCCTTCCTGCTGTTTGGCATCCGGGTCCGTACGGACAAGGCAGAAGATCATGTTGGCGAATTGCCCCAGCGTCGTCCATGTCTTCTGGCCGTTGACGATATAGTGGTCGCCGTCCCGCACCGCCCTGGTTTTCAGCGAGGCGAGGTCGGAGCCTGCGCCGGGTTCGGAATAGCCCTGGCACCACCAGTCGGTGCCGTCGAGGATACGGGGCAGCCAGTGGTCTTGTTGCTCTTTCGATCCGAATTTTTGCAGGACGGGGCCGAGCATCGAGAGACCGAACGGCACGATGCGGGGGGCGTTGGCGTCGGCGGCTTCGGTGTCGTAGATATGTCGTTGGACCGCAGACCATTCGGCGCCGCCAAATGCCTTGGGCCAGTTCTGCGCCAGCCAGCCACGATTGTTCAGGATCGCGTGCCAGCGTTCCATGTCGTCCTTGGTCAGGTCCGTGTCCAGGCGGACCTTTTCGGCGATGTCTGCGGGCAGTTCGTCAGCCAGGAATTGCCGCACTTCGTTTTGGAAGGCGTGTTCGTCGGGGGAGTAGCTCAGGTCCATATCTCAGCCCTTTTTGTTCAGGTCATCGAAGGTTTTGTCCGCCGCCACCAGTTGTTCCAAGAGGGGCGCGGGGGCCCAGAAGTCGGGGTCTTCGGTGGCGTAGGATTTGATGTCGTTCAGCAGCGGTTCGAGGCCGACGATGTCCGCCCATTTGAGCGGGCCACCCCGGTAGCGCGGGAAGCCGTAGCCGAAGAGCAGTGTCATATCGACGTCGAGCGGGCGGCGCGCGATGCCTTCGCCGACGACCTTTGCGCTTTCGTTCACCATGGCGGCCATGTAGCGGCGCACGATTTCCTCGTGCGTGAAGGCGCGTGGCGTGATGCCCAGCCGTGCGCGGTCGGCTTCGATCATCGGCAACACGTCTGGGTTGGGCACGCGGGCCTTGTTGCCTGCGGCATAGTCGTAGTACCCCTTGCCCGTCTTCTGGCCGAAATGGCCCTGTTCGCAGAGCGTGTCGGCATAAGTTGCGTCGCGTTTGGGGGCGTGCCCCTCGGCGCGTTTGCGTTTGCGCACGGCCCAGCCGATGTCGAGCCCGGCAAGGTCGGCCACCGCGAAGGGGCCCATGGCAAAGCCGAATTCTTCGAGGGCCGCGTCGATGTCGTAGGGGGACGCGCCGTCGAGGATCATCTGGTCGGCGGCCTGCCGGTAGGTGGCAAGGATACGGTTGCCGATGAAGCCGTCGCAGACGCCCGCGCGGACGCTGATTTTCTTCAGCATCTTGCCCAGCGCAAAGCCGGTCGCCGTGACCTCGGGCGCGGTTTTGTCGCCGACCACCACCTCAAGCAGCTTCATGACGTGGGCGGGAGAGAAGAAGTGCAGGCCCAGCACATCGCCGGGGCGCGAGGTGGTCGCCGCGATGGCGTCGATGTCCAAGTAGGAGGTGTTGGAGGCAAGGATCGCGCCCGGCTTGCAGACGCGGTCAAGCTGGGCAAAGACCTGTTTCTTGACGTCCATGTCCTCGAACACGGCCTCGATCACCAGGTCAGCATCGCTCAGCCTGTCATAGTTGGTCACGACGACCAGCGTGTGGGTCAGGATCTGATCGTGCTGGGTGGGGGTGATCTTGCCGCGCTTGACGGCACCCGACAGGTTGCGTTCGATGCGGTCGCGGGCGGCTTGGCCGGCCTCGGCGCTCATTTCCAGCAGGGTGACCTCGAGCCCGGCGAGCAAGGCCGCCGTGGCAATCCCTGCCCCCATGGTGCCGCCGCCGATAACGCCGATATGCTGCACGGCGCGGGGTTTGACGTCCTTCAACTCGGGCAGGGTGCTGACGGCCCGTTCGGAAAAGAACGCGTGGATCATGCCCTGGCGCTGATCGGTCTGCATGAGGTCGTAGAATATCTGGCGCTCGGCTTTCAGCCCCTCGGCAAAGGGTTTTTCGACCGATGCCTGCACCGCACGCACACACCAGGCAGGGGAAATCTGGCCGCGCCCCCTGGCCAGGATCGCCTCAAACGCGGCATCCCAATCGATGGCGGCGGGTGGCGCCATCTCGGACACGGGGCGGCGCGACGCGCCCTGATCCAGCAGCTTCTGCGTGTAGGCCAGGCCGTTGTGCACCTGGTCGCCATCCCTGACGACATCAATGATGCCCAGATCATGTGCCTTGCCCGCACCGATGTGGCGGCCCGTGGTCATCACATCCAGCGCCGCCTCGACCCCCGTCAGACGTGGCAGACGCTGTGTGCCTCCGGCCCCCGGGATCAGCCCAAGATGCACTTCGGGCAGGCCCACCTTGGCGGAGGGCACGGCAATTCGGTAATGACAGCCCAACGCCACCTCAAGCCCGCCGCCCAGCGACACACCGTGCATCGACGCCACCACCAGCAGCGGCGACGCCTCGATCCGGTTGATCAGGTCGGGCAGATGCGGCTCGAGCGGCGGCTTGCCAAATTCGGTGATGTCGGCGCCTGCAAAGAAGGCGCGCCCGTCGCCCACGATCAGGACAGCGCGGACGCCGTCGTTGGCCTCGGCCTGGTCCATGCGGTCCCACAGGCCCTGGCGCACGGCATGGCTCAACGCATTCACAGGCGGATTTTGAACGGTCAGAACGGCGATATCGCCCTCGCGTGAATAGGCAATCTTGTCGCTCATGGTCCCTCCGCCCGTGCATGACATCCGCGCAGGCTCCTCCACCTGGCGCAGGGTTCAGCCTAGGCGTGCACAGAAAAAGGGCAAGCACTTCGACATGCGCCGCAACGTCACTTGGGCGCTGATCCGCTCTTCATCTTGCCGAATAAACTCTCCCCGAAGGGTCGATTTCAGCCAGGCCGGTCGCCGGTCAAACGTCGCGGCGATAGATGAAGCAGCGCCCATGCACCGCACCGTCGGGCAGAGCCTGTTCGACCAGGTGGTCGAAATACATCTTGTCCGAAGACACCATCAGACCGCCCACCGCCAACAGCGGTTCGATCACGGGCGATACGTTTTGCGCAAAGATATCGTTCTTTTTCCGGTTGTGGCCGCCCAGATCGGCATGGATCAGAACAGCCGTAGGGCCAAAACGCCGCTGCGCCTCGGGCAGCGTGTCAAAAACATCGCCCAGCAGAACCCTGTCGTCCGGCGGCGTGCTGTCGGGATGCGAGGCAACGGCCCGTTCAAACACGTAAATGTCACGTTCAGGCATGATATGACACATATGATGATATGTCCGCCCGTTGCCCAAGCCCAGTTCAAAGACCGGTCCCGGCATATCCGCGATCAGCGCAGCCGCGTGATCCAGGCACGCACGCTGGGACACCATGCGGTCGACAAACAGGTCAAGGCGGCTTTGTTGCATGATCGTTTCCTTTGTTTTTACCCTAGATGGGGCAAAACGTGATGGAACGACAGCACATTTCCGCGACTTTCCCGTGTATGGACGTGACAAAGGAAATCGGGTTGAGTGGTATCAGCCTGTGCGCGCTAACAAAGGACCTTGAATGGCCCCGCTTCTGGACGTGAAAGACCTGTCGATCGGGTTTGGCAAAGCCCCGCCTGTTGTGGCGGGTGTCAATTTTTCCGTCGACAGTGGTGAAACGCTGGCCCTTGTCGGCGAAAGCGGGTCAGGCAAGACGCTGACCTGCCGGTCGGTTCTGCGCATCCTGCCCAAGACGGCGCAGCTGCGTCAGGGCGAGGTCATCTTTGGCACCGGTGCGTCGCGCAAGGATTTGCTGACCCTGCCGCATCGCCAGATCCGCGACATTCGGGGGGACCGGATTTCGATGATCTTTCAGGAGCCGATGCGATCCCTGTCGCCGTTGCACCGCATCGGCAATCAGGTGTCCGAAGTTCTGACCCTGCACCGGGACATGACCGCCGCCGAAGCCAAGCGCGACGTGCTTGCCACGTTCGAGCGTGTCGGTTTTGCCGATCCCGAGCGTGCCTTTCGCGCCTACCCGTTCGAGATGTCGGGCGGCATGCGCCAGCGCGCCATGATCGCGATGGCGATGGTGGCCAAGCCCGATCTGCTGATCGCCGATGAACCGACGACGGCGCTGGATGTGACCACGCAGGCGCAGGTGCTGGGCCTGATGAAGGACCTGCAACGCGACACCGGCATGGCAATGATCCTTGTCACCCATGATCTGGGTGTTGTTGCCAACATGGCCGACAGTGTCGTGGTGATGAACAAGGGCCACGTCATGGAAAGCGGACCTGCCCCTGCCGTTCTGGGAGAGCCCGGCCACGGCTATACCCAAAAGCTGTTTGCCGCCGCCCCGATGATTCCCAAGGACCCGAAACCGGTCGATCCGATACCGCAGGAGGATCTGATCCTGGAACTGAACGGCGTGTCCAAGACCTATACCGTGCGCGCCGGTGGCTGGCGGGCCAAGAAACAGGTGCATGCCTGTGTTGACGTCACCCTGAAACTGCCCCGTGGCAAGACATTGGCCGTGGTCGGTGAAAGCGGGTCGGGCAAGACGACCTGCGCGCGCATTGCGTTGGGGGCCGAGGTTCCCGACGCCGGGTCCGAGGTGCTGTTTCGTGCCGACCCGAGGGCCGATCCCGTCTGCATCAACCAGTTGAGCCGCGCCCAGAAGGTCGCCTTTCAGCGGCAGGCCCAGATGGTGTTTCAGGACCCCTATTCGTCGCTGTCCCCGCGCATGCGCGTGCAGGAGGCGTTGACCGAGCCGATGGAAATTCACCGTATCGGCAGCAAGATGGCGCGCCGCGACAAGGCCGCCGAGATGTTGCGATGGGTCGGCCTTGATCCCGATATGCTCAAGCGGTATCCGCACGCCTTTTCCGGCGGTCAGCGCCAGCGTCTGTCCATTGCCCGCGCCCTGACACTGGACCCGGTTCTGCTGGTCTGTGACGAGCCGACATCCGCCCTGGATGTGTCGGTGCAAGAGCAGATCCTGTCCCTGCTGGAGCGCATTCGCGACGGGATGGGGTTGAGTTACCTGTTCATCAGCCACGATCTGGCCGTCGTTGCCCGGATCGCGGATGAGGTGGCGGTGATGCGGCAGGGTGTGGTGGTCGAACAGGCCCCCCCGCAGACCTTGTTTTACAATCCGCGCCACCCATATACCAAGGCCCTGATCGCGGCCCAACCGGAACCGGATGTGCGCCGCCCCATTGATCTGGCCCAGGTGGCCCAGGGTGCGGGATCCTCCGGTTCCTGGCCGGACATGTTTCGCTTCGAGGGCGTGGATGCCCCCGACCTCATTCAGATCGAACCCGGACACAAGGTGCGCTGCCATGTCTAGAGTGACCCGATTGACTGCCCTGTTCGTGGCGGGGCTGATGGCCCTGCCCGTTTTTGCCCAACCCATTGTTCAGGAAAGTGAATTCTGGGCCCCGGAGGTGAAGAAGGGCCAGATGGACGCGGCGGTTGACCGTATCCCCGATACACCGCTGGTTGTCGATCTTGAGGCCAAGGGCCGCCAGTTCGGCACCCAGGGCGGCACATTGCGCACCATGGTCACGCGCACCAAGGACGTGCGCCAGATGGTCGTGTACGGCTACGCCCGGCTGGTGGGCTATGACCATGAGTACGAGTTGCAACCCGACATCCTGCGCGATGTGGAGGTGGAGGCGGGCCGCATCTTTACCCTGCATCTGCGCCCCGGGCACCGCTGGTCCGATGGCGCGCCCTTTACCTCGGCCGATTTTCAGTACTGGTGGGATCATGTGGCCCAGAACGCGGAACTGAGCCCGAATGGCCCGCCCGAGGTCATGCGCATGGGGGACGACATCGCCACCATGACCTTTCCCGACGACGTGACCGTTGTTGTCGAATTTCCCCGCGCGAACCCGAATTTCCTGCAATCGCTGGCCCAGGCCAGCCCGCCCTTCATCTATCGCCCGGCGCATTACCTCAAGCAGTTCCATGTCGACTTCAACACCATGGAGCAGATGGAAGAGATGATCGACGCCAAGCGCGTGCGCGGCTGGGCCCCGTTGCACAACAAGCTTGATAACATGTACAAGTTCGACAACCACGAACTGCCCACCTTGCAACCGTGGAAGCCCGCCTCGACCGGGGCGGCGATGCGGCATCTGTTCGTGCGCAACCCCTATTTCCATCGCATCGACGCGCGCGGCACGCACCTGCCCTATATCGACGTGGTCGAGATGGACATCGTGGGTTCGGGCCTGGTCGCGGCCAAGGCGAATGCGGGCGAAAGCGACCTGCAGGCCCGCGGCCTTGATTTCCGCGACACATCCATCCTGAAAAAGGGCGAGGCCGATGGTGCGCCTTACCGCACCTACCTGTGGTCCAACGGGGCCGCCAGCCAGATCGCCATCTATCCCAACCTCAACTTTGCCGATCCGGTCTGGCGCGAGGTCATGCGCGACGCCCGCTTCCGCCGCGCCCTGTCGCTGGGCATCGACCGGCGCATGATCAACCGGGCCCTCTATTTCGGGCTGGGCAAGGAAGGCGGCATGACCGCCCTGGCCAAGAGCCCGCTGTTTGACCCCGCAAATCTGACGCAGTGGGCCATTTACGATCCCGATACCGCGAACCTGATGCTGGACCAGATGGGCCTGGACAGGCGCGATGCCTCGGGCACACGCCTGCTGCCGGATGGCCGCCCGATGGAATTCGTGATCGAGACTGCGGGCGAACGGCAAGAGGTCGAGAACGCGCTTGCCATCATCACCGATACGTGGCGGGACATCGGCATCAAGCTGATCATGCGGCCGCTGGATCGTGACATCCTGCGCAACCGCGTTTTTTCCGGGGTGACCATGGCCTCGGTCTGGTACGGCTGGGACAACGGCATTCCCGGCCCCAACACGCCGCCCACCTATCTGGCCCCGACGGACCAGGTGTTCTTTGCCTGGCCGAAATGGGGACAGCATTACCAGACCCACGGATCGGCGGGAGAACCCATCGACATGCCCGAGGCCGAGCGCCTGATGGAGCTGAGCAAGGCCTGGCAACGCACCGATGACCGGCAGGAGCGTACCGCCATCTGGCGTGAAATGCTTGAGATTCACGCCGACAACCAGTTCGGCATCGGCATCCTGAGCGAGGCACCGCAGCCCGTCGTCGTGTCGGACCGCCTGCGCAACGTGCCGGAACAGGGCAAGTGGGCCTGGGACCCCGGCGCGCATTTCGGCGTGCACCGGGTCGACGAATTCTTCTTCTCGGATGACGAACAGATCGCGCAGGTGCGCGAATGATGTTCATCCGCTATGCAGCCTACCGGCTGCTGACGATGATCCTGACCTTGATCGTGGTGTCGATGCTGATCTTCATCATCATCAACCTGCCGCCGGGTGACTACCTGTCGAACCAGATTGCAGAACTGCGCGCCACCGGTCAGGCCGAAGGCGTCGCCAAGGCCGAGTTCCTGCGGACCGAATACGCCCTCGACCGACCCTTGTGGCAGCAATACCTGATCTGGGTCGGCGTTGCCCCCGGCCCGCAGGGGTTTTCCGGCCTGTTGCAGGGCGATTTCGGATGGTCCTTTGAATTTGACGCCCCTGTTGCCGATATTGTGGGCGACGCGCTGTGGCTGACGGTTCTGGTGAACCTGGCGGCGGTCCTGTTTGTCTACATGGTCGCCCTGCCCCTTGGCGTGCTGGCCGCGGCCCGGTCGGCCACATGGGTTGACTACACCACGGCCTTTATCGGCTATCTGGGCCTTGCAACGCCCAACTTCCTTTTGGCGTTGATGCTGTTCTACTACGGCCACAAGTATCTGGGCCTGCCCATCGGCGGGCTGATGGCGCCCGAGTTCGAGGGGGAGCCCATGAGCCTTGCCAAGGTGCAAAGTGTTCTGGTCCACCTGATCGTGCCGACCTTTGTCATCGGCACATCCGGTGCGGCCGCCATGATGCAGCGCCTGCGCGCCAACATGCTGGACGAATTGTCAAAACCCTACGTCGAGACGGGTATGGCCAAGGGATTGGCCCCTTCGCGGCTGCTGACCAAGTATCCGCTGCGCATGGCGTTCAACCCGTTTGTGGCCGATATCGGCAACCTGCTGCCCGCCATGGTGTCGGGGTCGGTCCTGGTGTCGGTGGTGCTGGGCTTGCAAACCATCGGGCCTGCGCTTTTGACGGCGCTCAAGTCGCAGGATCAGTTCCTGGCCGCCTTCGTTCTGATGTTCGTGGCGCTGCTGACGCTGATCGGCACGATGGTCTCGGACCTCTTGCTGGTCCTGCTGGATCCGCGCATCCGCTACGGCGCACGGGAAGGATAAGACCATGAGCACCCTGCCCGACGGCCGCTATATCGATGACGCGCCCTATGACCCGAATGTGGACCTGTCCGCGCCCGAGCGGTCGGACATGGATGCGCCCAACTGGATTCTGGTCTGGCGCAAGTTCCGCAAGCACAGGCTGGGCCTGATCTCGGGCATCTTCCTGCTGTTGGCGTATATGGCGATCCCATTCGCCGGGTTCATCTCGCCCTATACGCCCAATGAACGCAGCGCCGATCATCTGTACCACCCGCCCCAGGCCATCAAGTTCTGGCACGAGGGCGATTTCATCGGTCCGTTTGTCTATCCGACAACCGGGCAGGCCGATCTGGAGAACTTTCAGTGGGTGTACGAAACCGACACCTCCCGCCCGATGCCGTTGCAGTTCTTTTGTGAGCGGACGGAATACAAGCTGTTCTTTCTGATCCCTGCCGACCGCCACCTGTTCTGCGCGCCCGAAGGGGCGACGGTGTTCATCTTTGGGTCGGACCGCCTGGGGCGTGACGTGTTTTCACGCATTTCCTATGGCGCGCAACTGTCGCTGACCGTGGGCCTGATCGGCATCACCGTGTCGTTTGTTCTTGGTATCGGGTTTGGCGCCATTGCCGGTTACTTTGGCGGTTGGGTTGACTGGGTGGTCAACCGCGCCATCGAAATCCTGCGGTCGTTGCCGGAACTGCCCCTTTGGCTGGCGCTGTCCGCTGCGGTGCCATCGAATTGGGGGCCGGTGTCCGTCTTTTTCATCATCTCCATCATCCTCGGCCTTCTGGATTGGCCGGGCCTGGCGCGGGCGGTCCGAAGTAAGTTCCTCTCGTTGAGAGAGGAGGAATATGTGCGCGCGGCAGAGATGATGGGGGCAAGACCGTCCCGCGTGATCCGGCGGCATTTGTTGCCGAATTTCATGTCACACCTGATTGCCTCGGCCACATTGTCGATCCCCGCGATGATCCTGGGCGAGACGGCGCTGTCGTTCCTGGGCCTGGGCCTGCGGGCGCCTGCGGTGTCCTGGGGCGTGATGCTGAACGACGCGCAGAACCTGGCATCCATCGAGATCTATCCGTGGACTGCCATCCCGATGCTGCCGATCATCATCGTGGTGCTGGCGTTCAACTTTCTGGGCGATGGCCTGCGCGATAGTCTGGATCCCTACACGTCCTGAACCGGTTTACGCTTTGCGTCGGGGTGGCTGACCGCCACCCTGCGCCGCGGCGCGCCGGGCCTTGTTCTTCTTGCTGCTGAACTTGCCGGCCTTCGGGGCACCACTGGTCGGCTTGCCCTTGCCGCTGGCCTTGTGGCGCGGCTTTTTCGGTGTCGTCACACTGCCGTCCTTGATCGCCTTTTCGAGGGTGGAGGGCGCCTTGGCGTGTCGCGGTTTGCCCTTGGGCGCGTCACCCGGTTTGGGTTTGCGCGGGCGGGGCGCGGGGTCATCGTTCCAATCGACGGGCTTGGTGTCACCCCTTGGTTTCGCGGGGCGCATGTCGTCCCGGACCCGTTTGCCCGAAGGTTTCGGGGCAAAGCGTGGTTTCGGCTGGCTTGCCGCCGCGGGCACGTGATCGAGCCGGGTCACCGTTGCGCCACCCTCGACCTGCATCCCCGCGCCCAGCGCGCGCACGAAGCCATCGGCGCTGTCGGCCTTCAGCTCCACAAAGGAGGTGTCGCCGGTGATGCGGATCGCGCCGATATCGTCCTTGGTGATGTCACCCGCATTGCACAGGATGGGCAGAAGACGCCGCACCTCGACCCCCTGATCGCGCCCGCCCGTGACCGAGAACCAGACACTGGGCCCGAAGGGCGCGCGCGCCTTGGGGGCCGTGTCGCCCGTCACCGGCGACAGGTGCTCTGGCGCTGAATGGCGCAGACCGTGGATGCGCAGCAGGGCGGCGGCAAGCTGGTCCGCCGAGAATTGCGCGGAGAGCTTTGCGACCATGTCCGCCTCGCCCTCGGTCACCGGATCGGTCCAGATCGGATCGCTCAATAACCGCACTTCGTCCTGCGCGCGCACGGCATCGGCCGACGGTGCGTCGATCCATTCGGCTTCCAGTTTCGCGCCCTTGAGGATGCGCAGCGCCTTGGACCGCACCTTGGCCGTGACGATCAGGGCGCTGGTGCCCTTGCGCCCCGCGCGGCCTGTCCGGCCCGAACGGTGCAACAGCGTTTCGTGGTTCGAAGGCAGTTCGGCATGTACCACCAGATCGAGGTTCGGCAGGTCGATCCCGCGTGCTGCCACGTCGGTTGCCACGCAGACCCGCGCGCGCCCGTCGCGCATGGCCTGCAGCGCATTGGTGCGTTCGGACTGGGTCAACTCGCCCGACAGGGCCACAACCGGAAATCCACGGTTCGAAAGCCGCGTGGTGACGCGGTTGACCATGGCGCGCGTATTGCAGAACACGATGGCATTGGGGGCCTCGTGAAAGCGCAGGATGTTGATGATCGCGTTTTCGGCGTCGTGATTGGCCACCGTCATCGCCTGATAGGTAATATCGGCATGCTGGCTTTCGCCCGTGGTGGTCGTGATGCGCACGGCGTCACGCTGGTAGGTTTTGGCCAGCCGTGCGATCTGCGCGGGCACGGTGGCCGAGAACATCAACGTGCGGCGGCTGTCGGGGCATTCGCCCAGTATGAACTCCAGGTCCTCGCGAAAGCCGAGGTCCAGCATCTCGTCCGCCTCGTCGAGAACCACGCCACGGATGGCGGTCAGATCGATGGATCCGCGCATGATATGGTCGCGCAAGCGGCCCGGCGTGGCCACGACGATATGGGCACCGCGGGCCAGCGCGCGGCGTTCATCGCGCATGTCCATCCCGCCGACGCAGGATGCCATGACCACACCCGTCTCGGCGTAGAGCCAGCCAAGTTCGCGCTTGACCTGCATTGCCAGTTCGCGCGTCGGCGCGATGATCAGGGCCAGGGGCGCATCCGCCAGCTCAAACAGCGGCTCGTCGCCCAGCAAGGTGGGGCCGAGGGCCAGACCGAAACCAACGGTCTTGCCCGATCCGGTCTGGGCCGACACCAGCAGGTCCGCGCCGGCAAGGTCGGGGTCGGTCACGGCAGTCTGCACGGGCGTCAGGTCGGTATAGCCGCGCGCGGTCAGCGCGGCCTGAAGGGGAGCGATCACGGGATGTGTCCTGTCATTGGGGCGGTGCGGTCACCAAGCCTGCGCGCCTATGCTCTTTCGCGACGGGTGTCGAGAGGCATTATCGGTCGTCCGCGAAGTCCGCCGCGTCTTCCAGCATGTCTTCCTCCAGCGAGGCCTGCGCCGCCGCGGTGATCGCCTTGCGGTCCTCATCCGTCAAATCCTGGGCTTTCTGACCGTCTGCAAGGCGCACCGTCACCTCGCGGTGAGCGAATTTGATGCCCTCGCGTTCAAAGAGCGCGCGTATCTCCTCGTAGACCTTCTTGCGCACCAGCCACTGATCCCCCGGCTTGGTCATGAACTTGACCCGGATGATCATGGCGCTGTCCTGCATTTCGATCACGCCCTGCGACTTCAGGGGCTGGATGAAGTTTTCACCGATGACGGGATCATCCAGCAGGTCCACACCCAAGGTCTTGATCAGTTTGCGCACCTTTTCCACATCCGTGTCGTAGGTCACGCGCAGGGGCAGCTTCATGATGACCCAGTCGCGGGAATAGTTGGTCAGCACCTGGATCTCGCCGAAGGGGATCGTGTGCAGCGCGCCCAGGTGGTGGCGCAGCTGAAAGCTGCGGACGCTGATGTTTTCCACCGTCCCCTTCACGCCGCCCACATCGATGTATTCACCCTTGCGGAACGCATCATCGAACAGGAAGAAGGCCCCGGAAAAGATGTCGCGCACCAGCGATTGCGAGCCAAAGCCAACGGCCACACCTACGATGCCCGCACCGGCAAAGAGCGGTCCCACATTGATCCCCAATTGCATCAGCATGATCAGAAGCATCGTCACCACGATGACAATCAGGACAAAATTACGAAAGAGCGGCAGCAGCGTCGCAAGGCGCGAGGCCGAGGACCCACCACCTTCATCACCCAGTTCGACCTCTTGCATGTCGCCCTGTTCTTCGCGGATCTTGTCGTCGATCCAGATCCGGAACGTGTTGTAGATGATGTATCCGATGAACAGGATCACGATGATGTCGAGCAGACGATCGGTCCAGCTTTCGCCCATCACCGGGGTTTGCGGGCTCCAGATCGTGACAAATGCATAGATCCCCGCGACAAAGGCAAGGATGCCCGCAACCCGTTGCGCCAGACCTTCGAATGTTGTGATCCGTGGACCGGAATGGACCTGCGGGGGCTCCGGGTCGGGGTCCAGTTCGGCATCGACCACCACGTTGTGCTCGCGCACCAGGCGCGCGCGGGCAAAGCTGCGTTCGATGAAGAAATTGATCACGCCGTAGACAACGATGATTGTGGTCAGAATGCCCCACGCGGCGGCCAGCAGCGGCACACCCAACGGATCGCCAATGACCAGGTGGTAGGTCTGTTCGCCCCACGCAAACAGGAAGTACAGCACCGCCAGAGGCGCCCAGACCCGCGCCAGGCTGCGCAGCACCCAGGTCGCGTCGGCGGCGGATTTGCCATTCAGGATCGCACCGGTGATCGCGCGACCGTTCACCGTGACCAGAACGATGTTGAGGAACATCACGAACAGGCTGAGCAGCGAAAAGAGGAACACATAGACTTCGTTGTTCAGGCCCAGCTCTTCGATCCAGACGCCAAACAGGATGGCAAAGAAGCTGAACGCCGCCACACCCGACAGCCACAGATGCAACCGCCGCGCATCCCGGTCATTCAGCAGCGGGATGCGATATTGCGGCAGGTATGGTGACAGGATCATCCGCCACACCCCGGCCACGACACGTGCCAGGAAATAGCCGATATTGATCAGCGTGACGGTGAATTGCATGGCGGAGTCTTCGAGCGGGCCGAAGATGAGAAAACCCAGCACATAGGCCACCGCCATCGACACCAGCGTGCCCACCACCCCAAGAACAAAGCGAAACACCAAAAAGGGCATCTTTTCGACATAGCCTTCCGGGTTCTGCTGAATGCGGGCCACCACAAATCGCTTGGCGATCCGCTTGCCGAAGATCTGGGATTCAAACACCATCCCGGCCGCAAACAGTGCCAGACTGATGAACAAGGCCTGCACATAGGCAAAGATCGTGCCGTCGGGGCTGGTGGCCCGCAGGATGTAGATCACCTCGTTAAAGGCCGTGGGCAGGTTCAAGAGTCGGTCCACCAGCGCCGTGCGGAACGCCACCGCATCGTCCTGAATGGCCATCAGCGTTGTTCCACTGCCGGGCTCTGATTGCGGTGCAGACGATGACCCGGCTTGTGTGATCACCCGGCCATCGCTGTCGATCACAATGACACTGACACCGTTTTGCGCAGCGGATTCCACCGCCTGGGACAGGTCGTTTTCACTGGTGGTCGCCCCGCCGCCGGGCAGCAGGCTGCCCAATCCCTGGGCGTGCACCGCCCCTGGCAGACAAAGCGCACAGCAGAGGAAAAGCGCCGCCAGACGGTGAAATAGGGAATGTGTCATAATGCGAAACCGCAGCACTGTCAGAGTCAGATGACGCTACGCCACCCGGCCCGGCATGACAATTGTAACCACCTGGAATTGAATGCGCGCGATCAACGGCTTTCGCGTGCCTTTTACAAACTGCCCGAATTTTGCGATAGCGGTAACACGTGCCATGGGTTTTGCACGGAAACGCGGCTCTTGTGAGGTTGGGTCGTGCAAACTCTGTGCTATACGGCTTTGAGGGATTCTGAGCGCGCCAGGGGTGGTACTGTCCGCAAGGGCAGGGGTAAGAGACGACGAATATGGGCAAAAACGCACCTTCTTCGCCAATGTCGCTGGGCGCACGCCCCGGCCGTGTCGTGCTGTACAGCCATGACACATTCGGCCTGGGCCATCTGCGCCGCAGCCGCGCCCTGGCATCTGCCTTGACCCAATCGGGTGTGGCCGAAAGCGCCATCATCCTGACCGGCAGCCCCGTGGCGGGCCGCTTTACCTTTCCGCCCGCCGTGGACCATGTGCGCCTGCCCGGCGTCAAGAAGCTGGCCGATGGCACCTATGTCAGTCAGACCAGCGGCATGGATATCGACGCCACCACGTCGTTGCGGTCCGCCCTGATCGCCTCGACCATCGCGCACTACGAGCCGGATTTGCTGATCGTGGACAAGGAGCCCACCGGCTTTCGCGGCGAATTGTCCGAGACCTTGCAGCGCTTGCGTGCCCGCACTCAGACCCGGCTGGTTCTGGGCCTGCGCGATGTGCTGGACGAACCCGATGTGTTGGCCGCCGAGTGGGCCCGCAAGGGTGCGGTCGAAGCGACGGAGGCCTTTTACGACGAGATCTGGGTCTATGGGCCGCGGTCCGTCTATGACCCGACGCAGGGCTTGCCCCTGTCCGATCAGGCGCGCGACCGCACCGTCTGGACCGGCTATTTGCGCCGCAGCATCGTGGATCCTGCAGATGTGCCCGACACGCCCTATATCCTGGTGACCCCGGGCGGGGGCGGTGATGGGGCGGCCATGGTTGATCTGGTTCTGTCCGCATACGAGCATGATCCCGATCTTGGCCCGCATGCCGTGCTGGTCTACGGCCCGTTCCTGTCGGGCGAAGTGCGCGAGAAGTTCGAGACGCGCGTCGACGCCCTTGGCGGCCGCGTCACATCCACCGGCTTTGACAGCAAGATCGAGCCCCTGTTCGCCGCGGCCCAGGGTGTGATCTGCATGGGTGGCTACAACACGTTTTGCGAGCTGTTGTCGTTTGACCAGCGCGCCGTGATTGTCCCCCGGACCGAACCACGTCTGGAGCAGTGGATTCGCGCCCACCGGGCCGAGGAACTGGGATTGGTCCGCAATCTGGACCGGTTCCGGGACGGGCTGACAACCGAAGCCATGGTGGACGCCATTCGCGCCCTGCCGCATCAGCAGCGCCCGTCCGAAGCCGGTGCGGATGGGTTGCTGGACGGGCTGGACGTGGTCATTTCCCGCGCCCGCGCCCTGATGCAGCAACCGCTGACCGACGCCGCAGAATGACGTCCACGCCTCCTCGGCTTGCCATTGCGGTCAAGGGCTGGCCCCGTTTGTCCGAGACGTTCATCGCCCAGGAACTGGTGGCTTTGGAAGAGGCCGGTTTGGATTTCGCCATCTGGTCCCTGCGCCATCCCACGGACACCAAGACCCATCCCCTGCATGACCGCCTGGCCGCGCAGGTGCACTACTTGCCCGAGTACCTGCGCGATGAACCCGTGCGTGTCGTCCGGGCCGTGCTGTCCACGATGGGCGGGGCCGGGTTCTGGCGGGCGATGGCGCAGTTCCTGCGCGATCTGGCCCGCGACCGGACCCGCAACCGGGTGCGCCGTTTCGGGCAGGCCTGTGTGATGGCCCGTGAATTGCCCGCAGGCACCACCGCGCTTTACGCTCATTTCCTGCACACGCCGTCCTCGGTCGCGCGTTATGCGGCGATGATACGCGGTCTACCGTGGTCTTTTTCCGCCCATGCCAAGGATATCTGGACCTCGCCCGAGTGGGAGTTGCGTGAAAAGCTGGATGCCGCGACGGCGGGGGCCGCCTTTGGCGCGACCTGCACCGCATTCGGGGCGACGCACCTGAACGATCTGGCGCAGGACACGCCGGTCGACCTTGTCTATCACGGATTGGACCTTGGGCGTTTTCCCCCTGCCCCCGACCGCGCGCCGCGCGGACCCGCGGACCCGTTCCAAATGGTGTCGGTGGGCAGGCTGGTGGAAAAGAAAGGCTTTGACCGGCTGCTTGAGGCGCTGGCACTGCTGCCGCTGGACCTGGATTGGCACTGGACCCATATCGGCGGCGGCGCGTTGAAACGGCAGATGCAGGACCATGCCGCCCGACTGAGCGTGTCGGACCGGATCACCTGGCGCGGGGCCTGCGACCAGCCCGAGGTGATCGAGGCGATGCGCGCCGCGCACCTGTTTGTTCTGCCCAGCCGCATCGCGGCAGATGGGGACCGCGACGGCCTGCCGAACGTGTTGATGGAAGCCGCAAGTCAGAAGCTGCCGATCCTCAGCACGCCGGTGTCCGCCATCCCCGAATTCATCGACGACGGCGTGCACGGGATGCTGCGCGACGATGCGCCAGAGCACCTGGCCCAAGCGATGATCGACATTGCACGCGACCCCGCCCTTGGCCCGCGTCTGGCCGAGGCCGCCCACACAAGACTGCATGCCGACTTCACGATGCAGCCCGGCATCACCCATCTGGCGAAACGCCTGCGCGGCATCATGGGGCCCGCGTGACTGTCGCGTTCTACGCCCCCCTCAAGGCCCCCGACCACCCGGTCCCTTCGGGGGACCGCACCATGGCGCGTGCGTTGATCGCCGCCCTTGAACATGCCGGATACACGGCCTGTATCGCGTCGGACCTGCGCATCTATGATGGCGTCGGCGACAGGCAGGTCCAGGATGACCTGATGCGCCGGTCTCAGGCAGAGGTCGACCGCATCCTGGCGCGCCCGGACAGCAAGAACTGGCGCTGCTGGCTGACATATCACAACTATTACAAAGGCCCGGACCTGATCGGGCCAGCGGTCTGCAACGCCTTGGGCCTTCCCTACCTTCAGGTGGAAAGCACCCGCGCGGCCAAGCGTCTGACCGGCCCCTGGGCCCGCTTTGCCGAAGCCGCCGAAGCGGCCAGCGATCAGGCCCATACCATCCTTTTCGTGACCCACCGCGATGCCGAAACCCTGCGCCGCGACGCACCGGACCAACAGGTCCTGACCCATCTGCGCCCGTTCCTGCAGCGTGCTGACCTGCCCGAACAGTCCGACCACAGCGGTGCCATGCTGAGCGTGGGGATGATGCGCCCCGGAGACAAGCTCGCGTCCTACCAGTTGATCGCAGAGACCCTTGCCCGCCTTGATCCGGATATCGCGTGGCACCTTGATATTGCCGGCGACGGGCCAGCGCAGGCCGGGGTGACGCGGCTGATGGCCCCTTTCGGTGACCGGGTCCGGCTGCTGGGCGCGTTGACATCTGACGCGCTGAACGAACGCTATGCCACGGCACGGCTGTTGTTCTGGCCAGGTGTGAACGAGGCGTTTGGCTATGCCTATCTCGAGGCGCAAGCGGCGGGCCTGCCCGTTGTGGCGCAGGACAGGCCGGGGGTGCGCGATGTGGTGTCGGGCATTCAGCCCGCCGTGCCCGATGGAGCGGACGCCATGGCCGCGCGCCTGACTGCGTATCTGCAAGATCCTGCTTTGGTCGAAACAGCGGGGGCGGAAGCGCGCGACATGGTCAGTGCGCAGCACCTTTTGCCAACCGCTGCCACGGTCCTGCGTCAGGCCATCGAGGCCGCGACATGATCCGGCTGGCCCTTTTGCGTCATGGTCACACGTCATGGAACCGCACCGGGCGGTTGCAGGGGCGCAGCGACATTCCGCTGGACGAGGACGCGTATGATGCGTTGTCCAAATTGCGTCTTCCCGCCGCTTGGAACGGCGCGGATCTGGTGTCGAGCCCGCTGCGCCGCGCCGTTGAGACCGCCCAGCTGATCAGCGGCCGCGCGCCCGACATCGAACCTGCGTTGATCGAGATGAACTGGGGCGCTTGGGAAGGTCAGCATGGCGCGACACTCGCCGCCGATGACACCAGCGGGTTCCGCCACATCGAGGATTGGGGCTGGGCGTATTGCCCGCCCCAAGGCGAACCCCCCGCCGCCCTGCGCGACCGGTTGCAACCCTGGGTGACCGGCCTGCGCCGGGACACGGTTGCTGTCTGCCACATCGGGACGATGCGCGTGCTGCTTGCCATGGCGACAGGCTGGAATTTTGACGGCCCCGCCCCCTTTCAGATCAAGCGCAACCGCCTGTTTGTACTGCACATCAAGGAGTCCTCGCTGACCCTGGACCCGGCACCGGTGCGGTTGGAGCTGCGCTGATGCGGGTTGTGATTGTCGTCACACATCTGCTGGGCACGGGGCATCTGGCCCGCGCGCTGACACTGGGCCGTGCCTTTGCCGCCGCGGGGGATGGCGTAACCATCCTGAGCGGGGGTGGCCCGGTGCCGCATTTCGATACGGATGGCATGACTTTTGTCCAGCTGCCGCCCCTGCGATCAAACGGTGTGGACTTTTCCAACCTGTTAATCGGGGACGGAACGACGGCAGACGCGCCCTATCTTGACCGGCGGGCGGCGGAGTTGATCCGGCACGCCATGGCCGCTGATCCTGACGTTCTGATCACCGAATTGTTCCCCTTTGGGCGTCGGTCCCTCAAGCGGGAATTTCAGGCGCTGTTGGAAGCCATGTCTGCCCGGCCGACGCCGCCCTTGGTGGTATCCTCGGTCCGGGACATTCTGGCGCCGCCGTCGAAACCGGCCAAGGTAGCCTTTGCAGACGCTCTTGTCGCCGGTTTCTACGACCGTGTTCTGGTGCATTCGGATGCAGAGGTTGTGCCCCTGGACGCCAGCTGGCCCGTGTCCGACATGCTGCGTGCCAAGTTGGAGTACACCGGGTTTGTGGCCCCTGCCCCCCCGACACCTGCCACGAGGCGAGGCGACGACATCCTTGTCAGCGCCGGGGGGGGATCGGTTGGCGATGCGGTGTTTGACGCGGCCTGCGCGGCGGCGTCCCATGACCCGTCCCGACCCTGGCGGTTGCTTGTGGGTGGGGCGCAGGCGCGACGGGACAGGTATGCCCGACAGGCGCCTGCGCATGTGACGGTTGAAGGCCCGCGCCCTGATTTCCGCGACCTGCTGGCCCGCGCGCACGCGTCGGTGTCGATGTGCGGGTACAACACGGCGCTGGATGTCTTGCAGACCGGCGTGCCCGCCGTGCTGGTCCCCTTTGACGACGGGGGCGAGGTGGAACAGGGGTTGCGTGCCCGCGCCCTCGCAACGCTGCCCGGTATTGCCGTATTGAAGCAGTCGGACCTGTCCGGCGCGGCGCTGGCCGATGCCGTGGCCGCGTTGGCACAGGCCCCCCGCCGCGCGCCACGCGTCGCTGGAATGGACGGCGCCGCCCGCACGGTGGACATTGTGCATCGCCTGCGCGAAGGGAGCGGCGATGCAGATTGACTGGACCCCCTTGCGGACCGAATTGGCCGCCTGCCGACGCGACGCGGTGGTTGTGCCGTTCTGGTGGCGCGACGATGATGCCATCGCGCCGACAGAACCGCTGGACCATCTTGAGACGATCGCGCAGCGGGTTGGACTGTCCGTGCATATGGCCGTGATCCCGGCCCACGCCACGCCTGCCCTTGCCGACCGTATGGACGGGCAGCGGTTGATCCCGCTGGTACATGGCTGGGCCCATCATGATCACAGCGGGCCGCGCGAAAAGAAGAACGAGTTTTTGACCGAACGGCCCGGTCTGGCGCAGGACAGCGCCCGCGCGCTGGACCGCATGTTGGCCCTGTTTGGTGCGGGCGTGCGGCCGATGTTCGTGCCCCCCTGGAACCGCATACAGCCCGCGCTGCTGTCTGGTCTGGCGGACCAGGGATACACCGCTGTATCGACGTTCGGCCCACGTGCCCGTGCCGAGGCGGCACCGGGCCTTGCGCAGATCAACACCCATATCGACCCGATCTGGTGGAAGGGCACCCGCGACCTGGTGGAGCCGGATGCAGTGATCGCGACGGCCTGTGCGCATCTGTCCGCACGGCGACACGGAGCCGAGGACGCCACGGAACCGTTCGGGCTTTTGACACACCACCTGGTTCACACCCCTGCGATCTGGGCTTTTACAACAGGTTTTCTACACGAAATGCTGTCTGGCGGCGCACGGCCGTGGACGATGGAGACGACATAAGATGAGCAGACTGGAATCCATGCGACGCCGATTGACCGCACAGATCGACGGGATCAACTGGGCGGCGGCCAAGGTGGCCGACCTGGACGGCGATGTCCTTGAGATGGGATTGGGGAACGGGCGGACCTATGATCACCTGCGCCAGGAATTGCCCGACCGGCGTATCTGGGTCATCGACCGCATCCTGAAATGCCACCCAAGCTGCGTGCCGCCCGAACAGGATTTTCTCGAAGGCGAGGCGGAACCGATGCTGCAGAGGATGGCTGCAGCCAACCGCAGGATCATTCTGGCCCATTACGACTTTGGCTTTGGCATCAAGGAGAAGGACGTTGAAGAGGGCAAGCGGCTGAGCCCTCTGATCGCGGCGGTGATGCAACCCGGCGGCCTGATCCTGTCGCAACAACCGCTGGTCGGGTTCGACCAGATCACCGGGCCGGATACGATCGCACCGGATCGGTATCTCTTCTACCGAAAGGTGTAGTTTGATCACATTTCCCGACTGTCCTGTTGTCACCGGCTGGCACTGCCACGTACACTCGCGGTGATTCAACGACCGCGCCACAAGCGGTCGGGTCCAACGGGAGTATATGATGAAGATGTTGAAGACGGCCGCTTTGGCCGCCACGGCGCTTGTGCTGGCAACAGCCACCTTCGCCGCCCCCCTGAAACTGACCCCAGCCAATCCGCAACCTTCGGGTTTGAAACCCGGATTGGCTGTCAAATACGCCTACCCGCCAGATGTCAAAAGCCTGAACCAGGCCAACCGCGCCCTGAAACGGGCCACGGCCGGGCCGGCGCTCAAGGGCCTCGACTATCGCGATACGTCGGACGGGGACAAAACGCTGACATCCAAGCAAGCGCACCACGTGGTGGCGGGCATCTCCGGCTATGTCAAATTCGATGCCGCCGGCACCTATAACATCGACTTTCTGACCAATGACGGCCTGGATGCCAAGGTGGGTGGCCAGACGGTCGGGTATTTCGACGGGCGGCAAAAATGCTTTGAAACGCGTGCCGTACAGGTCGAGGTGCCGCAAGCGGGCTGGTACCCGGTCGACATCACTTACTTCCAGCGTGTGGGCACGGCATGCCTGCATATGCGTGCGGGCCAGGGTGCACCCGACTGGATGCCCAACTCGGCCTTCGGGCACTAGGGGTTCTGTCCGAGGTGGGACAGATGGCGCGGCGGCAGCAATGCCCCGCGCCTTTTGCTTGTGGCAGGTCTTGTGAAAAAGCCGGCACACTGAACGCCGAACACAGCGCCGTGGTGGCGGCCATGGGGTACGGTGCCAAGCCCGTCGCCCCGGTGCGCATCGGCGCGGCGACACCCCGTGCCGATGTTGGTCTGTTGCGCGGTGAAGTGTCCTAGACAAGCGAAAGGCGCCAGGTGCGCGAACCGAAATCCGTGCCGTGCCCGAGGACACACCCTGACGCCTCGTTGAACCTCATCATCCCCCCAGAGGGCGACATTTGGCCCAGCTTGCAGGTGGCGTTACCGCCAACCGCCAAGGCAATCCGACTTGCGCCAAACCGCCCCCCGCATCGACCCTGCTGATACCGCCCGTTCGCCACGCCCCTTTCGAAGCCACACGATCCGACCTGCATCCAGTAACCCGTTGATGCGAAACCTAAATCTTGCGATCCATCTTTCGCGTCCCGTGGCCACCGGGGCCTTTGCGTCCACCGCTTTGTTCAAGGAACTCTGCGCCGGTGACCCAAGGTTGGGCGACAACGACCGCTTCAGGCAAACAAAAAATGCCTCAACAGCAAAGTTTTCTGGGGATAAGCTGTTGATTTCACGTGAGGATTCCTTGGGGATAAGTGGGGGAAAAGCCCGAAAAACCGTGCAACGCCCAAAGGTTAACACGGGTCAGATTCGGTGACCTGTAACGGATTTGTAAAAATCGGGTTCAAACGGCGCACGTGGCGTTCACCCGGGCCTGACCGGAACCGTTTAGACAGAGAATCGTACCAATTGCCGCCCGTTTCGTACGAGTCCAGACCGCTGATTCCAGCCCGTTTCGGGACGAATCCACAGGGTCGTACAAAACAGGCGCCGTTTCGTACACACCCCGACACCGACCAAAGGGCGCGACATCATGGCCACCGAAATTCGCAAAATTTCGTATTCCGACTTCCGAAAGCACCTGGGGACAGAAATGAAATTCGTCCACGAAGAGATGGGCCACCTGTGGCTGTTCCAGCACGGGCACCCGCGCGGCGTGGTGATCCCGATGCGCGACGAAGCGGTGCTGCACCGCGCCGTGGGGCTGAACCCGGTCGAGAGCTTTCACCGGGCGATGGTTGCCTGCGACCGGACAATTGCGGCCATCAATGAACGGTCGCGCTGGGTTTCGACCGAGGTGATGACGCAGCCGGGGCACATGTGGCCGGCGCTGGGGATGACGGATGAGAGCTATGCCCAGTGGCGGGCCATGGATCGGAGCCGGGGTTGACCGGTGTGCACACGAGTGGTGGACCATGACAATAACGGTCGCTTGCTCGATCCATTCGGGTCCGTCTGGAAGCGCAGCAATGTCGCCAAGAACCTTTGCCTGCGCCCCCGGCGGCACCGGCGCACTCTGCCACACCCCGGCCTGGATGACCGGATCGGTCAGGGTGTTCCGGTGGCGGGACAGATAGACGGCCACCCGGTCGCGCCTTGCGTCATAGACGGCGTTCGATGCGGCAGCGCCGATGGCACGGGCTGGCAGGGTGAGCGGGTTGCCAAGGTGGCCGGTGTCGCAGGCGACGAGGACCGGGAGGAGGCGTGCCAATCCGTCGGGTGGAGTTTCGGCTTGCCGATGTGGTTGGACATGCAATGGTGGGGTGAACCCGGTGAAGCATGGGGTTGTGGAATAGCCCGAGGCGCAGCTGTTTTCAAGTGTGCATTGGGATGTGTGGTTTCGGGTGGGGGATGGGTTTGGGGGCGCAGGGCGGGGTTTCACCCCGCCAGTGCCGTGCCGATCGGTGGAGTGAAATAGCGCCCTTTGCTCTATTACCTGGTTGGAATTGAAAATTTGCAATTCCCCCAAAGCTCTTCCGCGCAGACTTTTGCATAATCCACGCAATCACCCCCTATATCAAAGCTTGCCCCATTCACCCAACAATAAAGATCTTGAACTACCTGAATAGATACTTTCAACAGATGTTTTTCGTCACCATATTTCATTTTCGGGACGATAGAACTTTGCTCCCTTCTAGTATGAGTTAAGTGGTGCGCCAAGTGATCACGAAGGTTCTTGATTGAGTTTGTTTGCTCTCGGTCAATAATTTCTCTCGATTCTTTGAGCGCACCCGCGAGTCCAGCATGTGCTTTATTTGCTTGATCCTCCGCTATTTTATTTTGAGTGCGAATTGTCGCCTCATCAATTGCTTTTTGAATACCGGGATCATTGCTGGGGTTTAAAGAGCGTGGCTTGAGCGCCATATATGCTGACCGTGTCTCGTCCACAAGCGCAGAAAGTACGCCAGTATCATCAATCAACTCGACCACAGTTGGTATGGAAATCACGTTGTCATCAGCTCGATCCCATAACGCGATGCACTTAATTACTTCAGAAGTATACATTGCATTCTGAAATACCGCGAACGCGCTTGCGGCGTATGATTTTGGGACTTGCTTAGCTAGCTTGTCGCTGAATACGATGATTTTGTTGGCTTCGTGAAGGTCAATCACGTCTAGCACTCTGTAAGTCAGTTCTTTAGTGATTGATTTTGCCCGCTCTATCCTGTCAGAGACAGGCAAATTTCTGATTCTTTCTGAGTACGGTTTTCTTCCCATCCACCTTAAACCCCAAAAGCGCGACACCCCAACCCGGTGCCGCTACGCGCATCGCTGCGCGATACGACTTTCGCGCACTGCTTCCATTTCCGCCCGATATGGACTATCCGGGGCTCCGCCCGTTCGCACCTCAAACGCTCCACTGGAGCGTTTGCCGGGCTAACGCCCGGACAGGCGCTCACCCATCCATCTTCAGTGCCGAAATAAACGCCTCTTGCGGGATATCCACCTTCCCGAACTGACGCATCTTCTTCTTCCCCGCCTTCTGCTTGTCCAGCAGCTTGCGCTTCCGCGTCGCATCCCCGCCGTAGCATTTGGCCGTCACGTCCTTGCGCATCGCGGATAGCGTCTCGCGCGCGATGACCTTGCCGCCGATCGCCGCCTGGATCGGGATCTTGAACATGTGGCGGGGGATCAGGTCCTTCAGCTTTTCGACCATGGCGCGCCCGCGCATCTCGGCCCGGTCGCGGTGGACCATGATCGACAGCGCATCGACCGGTTCGTCGTTCACGAGGATCGACATCTTGACCAGATTGTCCTGCCGATAGCCCGTCAGTTGGTAGTCGAAGGACGCATAGCCCTTGGTCACCGATTTCAGCCGGTCGTAGAAGTCGAACACCACCTCGTTCAGCGGCAGGTCATAGACGACCATCGCGCGGGTGCCGGCATAGGTCAGATCCTCCTGTATCCCGCGCCGGTCCTGGCAGAGTTTCAGCACATCGCCCAGGTAGTCGTCGGGCACGAGGATCGTGGCCTTGATCCGCGGTTCCTGCATGTGGTCCACGACCGACAGGTCGGGCATGTCGGCGGGGTTGTGCAGTTCCATCATCGTGCCGTCGCGCATGTGGACGTGGTAGATGACCGACGGCGCGGTGGTGATCAATTCGATGCCGTATTCCCGCTCGATCCGGTCGCGGATCACTTCGAGGTGCAGCAGGCCGAGGAAGCCGCAGCGGAAGCCGAAACCGAGGGCGGCGGAGGTTTCCATTTCGAACGAGAACGACGCGTCGTTCAGGGCCAGCTTGTCGATGGCGTCGCGGAGGTCTTCGAACTCGGCGCTGTCGACGGGGAAAAGACCGCAGAAAACAACCGGTTGCGCGGGCTTGAAGCCGGGGAGCGGTTCGACGTCCTTGCGTTCATGCGTGATGGTGTCGCCGACGCGGGTGTCGCGGACCTGCTTGATCGAGGCGGTGAGGAACCCGATCTCGCCGGGGCCGAGGCTGTCCACCATTTCCATCTGCGGGCGGAAGACGCCGACGCGGTCCACGTGGTGGACGGTCTTGTTGGACAGGAATTTGATCCTCTCGCCCTTCTTGAGCCGCCCGTCGATGACGCGGATCAGGACGATGACGCCGAGATAGCTGTCGTACCAGCTGTCGACCAGCATGGCCTTGAGATCGGCGTCCGGATTGCCCTTGGGCGCGGGCAGTTGGGTGACGATGGCCTCGAGCGTTTCGGCGATGCCCTGGCCCGTCTTGGCCGACACGGCGATGGCGCCCGAGGCGTCGATGCCGATGACATCCTCGACCTGTTCGGCGACGCGGTCGATATCGCTGGCAGGCAGGTCGATCTTGTTGAAAACGGGGACAATTTCGTGGTCCGCGTCGATGGCCTGGTAGACGTTGGCCAGCGTCTGCGCCTCGACCCCTTGCGTTGAATCCACCACCAGAAGCGAGCCTTCGACGGCGCGCATGGAGCGGCTGACCTCGTAGGCGAAGTCGACGTGGCCGGGGGTGTCGATCAGGTTCAGCACGTACTGCTCGCCATCCTGCGCGGTGTAGTCGATGCGGACGGTGTTGGCCTTGATGGTGATGCCGCGTTCGCGTTCGATATCCATGCTGTCGAGCAGCTGTTCCTTCATGTCCCGGTCGGCCACGGTGTTAGTGGACTGGATCAGCCGGTCGGCGAGGGTCGATTTCCCGTGGTCGATATGGGCGACGATGGAGAAATTGCGGATATGTGAGAGCGGTGTCATGGGTGGGATATGTAGGGGATTTCGGGGTTGGTCAATGGGCCTGAGAGCCGCGCCGCGCAACGCGCGGTGGGGTGTTGCGCGGTGACGTGGGGAATCGAGGGTTAACGCCCGTGTTTCATGGAGAAACGGGGGTGCACAGGGCGTGCACATGCTGTGCACCGTCCGTACACCGGTTGTGCACGGGAGGGCGGGTTAACGGAGCGTGCGGTGTGGTTTGTTACGGTTGGGTTAATGGGGGGTGGGTTCGCGGCCAACACGGAATGTGCGTTTGCGGATGTGGCAGGGCGATGCCATGGTTGGCCGTGGATGGCAGGGCCTGTGGAAATGTTGATTTTTGTGCGAATGAATTTGCTACATGGCTGACGTTGATTTTTCCGATCTTGCAGCGGCCGCGGCTTGGTTCGAACAACAAACGTCGGAAAAGCGCTGTCTTATGTCCGGCCGGGCCGCTTTGCGCGTAATGGCGACCATCGGCTTGTTGGGAGCTGAAGTGAAGGAAAGGCTTGCCCTGGCCGCGCTGCGCGCAACTCTCTCATCCGCGGGACGCGGCGTGGGACGACCCGCAGATGTGGAGGACTTAAGGCGTACCGCCGCCCACTCCGCTCACTCCGCCGCCCGCTCCGCCGCCTACTTTGCAGACTCCGCCGCCCGCTCCGCCGACTCCGCCGCCCACTCCGCCGCCCACTCTGCCGGCTCCGCCACCCACTCTGCCGACTCCGCCGCCCGCTCTGCCGACTCCGCCGCCCGCTCCGCCACCCACTCTGCCGACTCCGCCGCCTACTTTGCAGACTCCGCCGCCCGCTTCACTGCTCACTCCGCCGCCGCAGCTGACGCTGATCTTTCAGAAAAGCAGTTGCTTGAGCGCCCGGTCTGGTCAGGTGTGGATATTCCATCGGCACTGATTTCGGCACACGACATCTGGCTGACCTTTCTGAGCAGCGATGCCGATTGGGCGTTCTGGCACCGCTGGTACAGTCAGATGTGGGAGGGCACGTTCCGCGACTGGGACCTTGCGATTGAAGTGGCGAAGCTGCCGGATGAGCTTTGGGAGGGCGAAGGTGCGTTGGCGAAGGTTGCCGAGGCGATCCGGGAGATTGAGGCGCGCCAAGCCGAAAACATGTCTGACATCGAACCAGAACACGTACCGGTCGACAATGTTCTTCCACTCTTCGACCGCGCGCGTTTTGTTCAAGCGAGTATGACCGCAATGTCCGAAGCGGTTTCCCTGCGTCTTGAGGCATTTTCGTCGATGGCTCGACCGAACGAGCGTATTCAGTTCGTTGAATCACTCAGCAACATGCCTGAAACGGCACAACGTATTTATGACATCCTCGAAAAGGGGCCATCAGTTCCAAATGCTGATACCGCCCTCGCGTTGGAAGTTGGACGGCTTCGGGCAGAAAACGAACAGCTTAAGCGGGATTTGAAATCGGCCCTCGCAAACATAGAGGAACTTCGCAAGAAGCCTTGGTATGGAAAATCAGGCGCATTGTTCGCCGGGGGTATTTTGTCCGCAATCGGTTTGGCGCTGATGACGGTTTCCGATGACGAATTCAGTTTGGAGCAGCGCTGGAAGGACAGCGTTGAAGAGTTGGAGTTCTTGGTGTCTCAGTTTCAGGGTGATGATCAAGTGATTGTCCCTGACGAGTTCCGTTTACGTTTTCCAGACCTTGAAGATGAATAAATCGAGTGAAGACGCCTCAAATGGTCTTCATATTGACTAGCCGCGCATCGGCAGGCCCTAGGCTGTCGATCCAACCTTTGTGCAGCAGCGCTTTATGGCTGCCAAGTACATCTTCCGTTTCACCTGTGTGCCAGGATCGGCCAAATCGACAGGCCGCGGGAGGGCCTGTCGATGCGCGGCGGCCTGCGGCCTTGATTCCGCGCCGGGGTGTGTAGAATGGCGGTTGGATCGGGTTATCGAATTTACACGGCGGGGTGGAACCCCACCCTACGGTCACATCTGCCGCGCGGGTCAGCGTTTCGGCGTTGATTGACAGCATTGCGGTGCGCAGTGAATGCGCACCCTACGGCCTGGGCGTTGGGGCGCGCGCCTTGACCAGGGCGGCGGGGGAACCTGCGCCTTTCCCTCTCGTGCATCGGCTGCGCCGATACCCTGTCGGGGGGGACGCGCGCCGCCTATGGCGGCACGCTCAGATCGCCCGATCCACCGCGTCTGCGGCGCGGGTGATGTCGCGGCCGAAGCCTTTGGCCGTTTCGCAAGCGGTCAGAGCCGTGGCGGCAAGGACGGCCATCAAGATCAGGCGGGTGCGGGTCATGTCTGCTCTCCGATCATTTTGCACAAGGTCATAGCCAGACGGGCGCGACTGGTCAAATGTCGGGGCGGTGGATCGGCGGTGTAGCGCATTTTCCGACGCTGGCCCCTCTCGCGCATCGGCTACCCCGATACTCTGCCGGGGCGACGCGCGCAGCCCCTTTGGGGCCGCGCGCTGGTTCGTGAATTGCCCTTGTGCCCGGTTTCCGGCATATTACCTGCACATCAGAGCGGGCAAACCCGCCAGAGCAGAGGCGAGCGGAGATATGACATTCTCTAAGACATTGATTGCCGGGGCGGCGGCGCTGGGGCTGACCGCATGTGGCGGCGGGACGTCCTATTCAAGCCAGCGGGCCGTGGCGGCCGCACCGGTCCTGTTTGCGACCGGTCCCATCTATTCCGCGTGCCGCGGCGCGGGCCGGTCACAGGCCAGCCGGGCGCGCTGTGGCTGTGTGCAGGCGGTGGCGAACCAGTCGCTGACCAGCAGTGACCAGAACCGGGGCGCAGGGTTCTTCAGCAACCCGCAGCAGGCCCAGGAGGTGCGCCAGTCCGACCGCGCCATCGACGAACGGTTCTGGACCCGCTGGAAGGACTACAGCGACAGCGCAGCCCGGCAATGCACCTGAGCTAGAGGTCCTTGATCCAGAATTGCAGGGGCTTTTCCGTCTCGGCCCCCTGGTCGACATCCTTCCAGGAGAAATGCGCGATCACGCCCGGCATGCGTTTGTATCCGCGTCCTTCCCAGAACGGTTCGAGCGACCGGTAGGCCGTCGGGCGCATCGGATGATCCGGCGGGCGCACCACCGAGGCAAAGCACATCTGGGTGTAGCCAAGCGACCAGGCGTGCGCCTCGCGCGCGTCGAAGAAGGCGTGTCCGACCCCCTGCCCCCGGAACCGGGGCAACAGGACGCTTTCGCCGCAGTAAAAGCACGTATCGATGTTGATCGTCGTGCCCGCGAAGGCCGCAAAGAACGCATCCGCGTGTTCCGAGAGCGGCGCCGCGGTTGCGGCCCCCACCATCCAGTCGCCGTCATAGACGGCCGCGATGATGGCCCGGCTGCTTTGTTCGTAGACTTCGAGGTAGCGCCGTTCGTAGTTGAAATCGCCCTCGTACAGATAGGGCCAATCCCGAAACACCGCCAGCCGCAGCCTGGCCACATCATCCAACGCATCCGTGATGTCCGGGCCAGTCAGCAGGTCGACCTTCATCGGCGAACCTGTCTGATCCAGTCGGCGAGGTTGTAATAGGTCGTCACCCGCGCGATTTTCCCGTCCCGGATGTCAAAGAAGGAGCCGGCGGGCAGGCGGTATGTCTGCCCCGAGGCATCGGGCAATCCTGCGTCGGTTTCCAGGTAGGTGCCGTTCACGATGTATTCGGCGGCGGCGCGCTGTGCGTCCTGGGACACCAGAACAACCATATCCGTCAGCGCTTCGGCATAGCAGCGGTTCATATGCGTGCAAAAGGCCCGGAACTGGTCCTTGCCCCTGCGTATGCCGCCCTCGTTCACATGGTGGGCCACATCGTCGGTCAGGCAGGCCAGCATCCCGTCCACATCGCCGGTGTTGAAGGCCTCGAAATACGCGGTCACGATCTGCATCAGGCGGTGTCCCTGGCGGCGCCCCACCTGTCGGTAAGGCGGGTGATGATCTGGTCGCGCGCGGCGCGGTAGCTTTCCAGCTTGGCCTCGCGGGTTTCGCCCAGCCCCGTTGGATCAAGGATGGGCCAGTATTCCACCTCAAGGTGATAATAGCGGGTCAACTCGAGCGCGCGGCGCTGGCTGGCGGGGCTGAGCGCCACCACCAGGTCAAAGGACGACAGGTCGTCCCCCCACTCCTCCATCTCGTCAAAGCTGCGCGAGCGGTGGCGGCTCAGCTCGACGCCCAGTTCCTGGCAGACCGCGATGGAAAAGCCGTCGATCTCCATGTCGTTCTTGACGCCCACGGACTGGACATAGGTGCCGGTGCCGTAGAACTTCTTCATGATCCCTTCGGCCATGGGGGACCGCACCGCGTTGTGATCGCAGCAAAACAGGATGGATTGCGGCAGCGCTTGCGTCATCTATCCCCCGAAATGCAGCACACAGATCAAGGTAAAGAGGCGGCGGGCGGTGTCGGTGTCGACCTCGGCCTTGCCCTCCAGCCGCTCTTGCAGCACCCGGCTGCCCTCGTTGTGGATGCCGCGGCGGGCCATGTCGATGGTTTCGATCTGGCTGGGCGGCAGCTTCTTGACCGCTTCGAAATAGCTTTCGCAGATCTGGAAATAGTCCTTCACCACCTGACGGAAGGGCCCAAGGGACAGATGAAACTCGGCGGCCTTTTCGTCCGCCTCGGTCGCAACATCAAACACAAGGCGCTTGTCGCGGATCGACAGGCCCACGTGATAGGGCCCCGCAGGCACGGGGCGGTCGTCGCGCGACGGCAGGACAAAGGTGTTGTCCTCAAGCAGGTCAAACATCGCCACCTTGCGCTCCTGCTCGATCTCGGGCGTGGGCGGGGGCAGGTTGGCATCGTCCAGGGTGATGCGGGCAATACGGGTCATGGCAACAAGGGCCTTTGGCAACGAAACAATGTTGCGCAATGCTTAGGGGCTGGCGCAGGGCAACACAATGCTGCGCGCCGGTTTTCTGGGCGCAGGCGCCCCCATTTCTTCCGGCCGGAAATATCCCGGGGGTCCGGGGGCTGGCCCCCGGTCCTACCCGTTCAGCTTGCGCAGACGGGCGGTCACGGACAGGCCGTGTGCCTCGAGGCTTTCGGACGCGGCCAGCCGTTCGGCCCCGGGCCCGATGGCGCGCAGGGCATCCGGGGTCATCCGGGCCAAGGTCGTGCGCTTCACGAAATCCATGACCGACAGGCCGGAGGAGAACCGGGCCGAGCGGGCGGTGGGCAGGACATGATTGGGGCCGCCGATATAGTCGCCAATCGCTTCGGGCGTCCACGGCCCGAGAAAGATCGCGCCCGCGTGGGTGATCCGCTCGGACAGGCGCACGGGATCGGCGACGCACAGTTCCAGATGTTCGGGTGCGATGCGGTCCGTCAGGGTCGCGGCGACGTCCAGATCCGGCACCGTGATGATCGCACCGAAGTCACGCCAGCTGGCCCCGGCGATGGCACGCCGTTCGAGGGTTTCGAGGCGCGCCTCCACCGCCTGTGCCACGGCGCGGCCAAAGGCGGGATCGGTGGTGATCAGCAGCGATTGCGCGCTTTTGTCATGTTCGGCCTGGCTGAGCAGGTCAAGGGCGATCCAATCCGGGTCGTTGTCCGCATCGGCGATGACCAGGATTTCGGACGGACCGGCAATCATGTCGATGCCCACCTTGCCAAAGACGCGCCGTTTCGCGGCCGCGACAAAGGCGTTGCCGGGGCCGGTGATCTTGTCCACCGGCCGGATCGTATCCGTGCCATAGGCCAGCGCCGCCACCGCTTGCGCCCCGCCGATGCGGTAGATTTCGTCGACGCCCGAGATTTGAGCCGCCAACAGCACCAGCGGGTTGATCACCCCGTCCGGGGTGGGCACGGTGATGGCAAGACGGCCAACGCCCGCGACCTTGGCTGGAATTGCATTCATCAGCACCGAGGACGGATAGCTGGCCAGCCCGCCCGGCACATAGAGCCCCGCCGCAGACACCGGCGTCCAGCGCCAGCCCAGCGTCGCGCCCGCATCATCCGTCCATTGCGCATCTTCCGGCAACTGCCGCGTGTGATAGGCGCGGATGCGCGCCGCGGCCAGTTCAAGGGCTGCGCGGTCCTCGGCGCTGACCTTGGTGGTGGCTTGCGCGACTTCGTCGGCAGTGATGCGCAACGTGTCCGGGGTCAAACTGATCCGGTCGAACCTCTTGGTCAGGTCGATGACCGCCGCGTCCCCCCGTGCCCGCACATCGGCGATGATCTCGGCCACGGCGGCATCCACATCCGGGCTGTCTTCGCGCTTGGCAGTCAGCAGGGCCGCGAATTGGGCTTCGAAATCGGCGTCGGAATGGTCGAGGAACTGGGGCATTGGCATTTCTCCGTCTGTCGGGGACATAGCGGGCCGGCGAGGGGGTCTCAAGGCGGCGATGCACAAGGTGCAGTTCTGTGCGCGCCGCCTGCGTCAGGGCGTTGCAAGGATGCGGATCATGATCAGGTCATCCTCGAACCCGTCGGCACCGGCAATCGCGTTGGGTATCTTTCCGGCCAGTTCAAATCCGTGGCGCGTGTACAGGGCGATCGCGGGCGCGTTTTCCACGTAGACCGACAGTTCCAGTTGCCAGATGCCCAGCCCTTGCGCGGCGTCCAGAACCGCCATCAGCAGCCTGTCCGCAATCCCTTGACCGCGGGCGCCGGGCACCACGTAGAGCGGTCCGATTTCTCCGCGATGCGCGGCGCGCGGCACGCCATGGCGGTTCAGGCCGATCAGGCCAACAGGGACGTCGTCCAGATAGGCCAGAAACCGGTCGCCATTGGACAGCCGCACGGCATCCTCTTCGACGGGCACTGCCGCCGCTTCCTCGGCCGAGACGATAAAGGCCTGCGGATGCCGCATGATCCCATCCATCCGCAAAGCGCGCCAGATATGGACATCGTCCGGCGTCGCCGCGCGGATCAGCGGGTCAGTCATCGTGCTTTGGCACGGATTTCGAAGGGGCCACGTAGGGTTTCGTCACGTCCTTGAGCGTCGCCTCGATCGCCTCGACCGACAGGCGGATCGCGCCGTCGCCTGCCAGCGTCAGCAGGATGTCCCCTGCCCCGTCCGCGCCCGCCTCGAACGTGACGGACAAGAGCGACAGGATCACGTCCCTGTCGGACCGGTCCACGCCCTGCGTCGCGACCGCGAGCACCGTGTCAAAGGCGAGTACGGCCTGCACCCGTTCCGGCGCGTGGCGGCCCTTGCCCCCGTCTTCCCATCGAAAGCGGTTCAGCAGGAGGCCAAAGCGGCGCGCCTTGCGGTCCCAGGTCATTTCCGTGACCGGGAACACCGCATCCTGTACCAGCGACGAGATGATTTGCAGGTCATCGCCGTCCAATGCACCCAGATTCAGCGGCGCCTCGCGCCCGTCTTCAAACCGTGCGTCTTCCATCAATCCCCCGCGATCCGTTCGATATTGGCACCCACGCCCGACAGCTTGCGCACCACATGTTCATACCCGCGGTCCAGATGATAGACCCGTGCAACGCGCGTTTCGCCCGTCGCCGCCAGACCGGCAAGGATCAGGCTGACACTGGCGCGCAGGTCCGTCGCCATCACGGGCGCCCCTTTCAGCGTGTCAACACCTGTGACCGTTGCGGTACCGCCGTGCACTTCGATCTCGGCCCCCATGCGGACCAGTTCGGGCGCGTGCATGAACCGGTTTTCAAAGATTTTCTCTTCCAGCACCGAGGTGCCTTCGGCGGTGCAGAGCAGCGCCATCATCTGGGCCTGCAGGTCCGTGGGAAACCCCGGGAACGGTTCGGTTGTGACGTCCACCGCCCGGATCCGCCCGTTCTTGCGCGCGACCTTGAGGCCGTTTTCCGTTTCCGCGACGCTGATGCCGGCGGCGTCCAGCTTTTCGCAGAACGCGCCCACGAGGTCGATCCTGCCGCCCAGCAACTCGACCTCGCCGCCGCAGATGGCAGGGGCCAGCATATAGGTGCCCAATTCGATCCGGTCCGTGACCACCCGGTGGGTGGCGCCGTGCAGCCTGTCCACACCCTGGATGGTGATGGACGGCGTGCCATCGCCCTCGATCTGTGCGCCCATGGCCCGCAGGCACGTGGCAAGGTCCACGATCTCGGGTTCGCGCGCGGCGTTGTTGATGACGGTCGTGCCCTTGGCAAGCGTCGCAGCCATCATGATGTTTTCGGTCGCCCCCACAGAGGCGAAGGGGAAATCGATCACCGCACCCTTCAGCGTGCCGCCGATCGCCCTGGCGTGCAGGTACCCGTCGCGCAGGTCGATCTCTGCCCCCATCTTGGCCAGCCCGTCGGTGTGGATATCCATGGGTCGCGCGCCGATGGCGCAGCCGCCGGGCAACGACACTTCGGCGTGCCCTTCGCGCGCGAGCAGGGGCCCGAGCACGAGGTTCGAGGCCCGCATCTTGCGCACAATGTCATAGTCAGCGCGGGTGTTGATGTCGCCGTGGGTCGACATCGCCAGCACCTTGCCGTCCTGCAACGACGTGACCTCGGCGCCCAGCGAGGCCAGCAGCTGTGTCATCGTCTTGATATCCGACAAACGCGGCGCATTGGTCAGCGTGAGCGGTTCATCACTGAGCAAGGTCGCCGGCATCAGCGTCAGGCACGCGTTCTTGGCCCCCGCAATCGGGATCTGTCCGTTGAGCGGTCCGCCGCCCTTGACCAGAATGCTATCCATCGTCCTGCCCTTTCGGTTTTTCTGCCCCTCCGCGCGCGCGGGCCTGGGCCTTGCGCTTGGCCATATTGGCCTTCAGCGCAGCTTTCAACCGCGCCTCCCGGTCTTCGGCGGCTTTCGATTTGGATGGGGGTTTCTCTGCCATGGCGCTTCTGTAGCGCAGGGCGCATTTGGCGTCCAGAATGGGCTTGCATGGGGGTGCATTTGGGTCTATCCCGCCGCGCACGGCGCTGCTGTAGCTCAGAGGTAGAGCACTCCCTTGGTAAGGGAGAGGTCGAGAGTTCAATTCTCTCCAGCAGCACCACCTTTGCACTGCCCGAAAAACCCACGCTCCCCTGGCCAGCGCCTAGTCTCGACTGACGCGCGCCCCTCGCGGGCCACGCTGAGTGCGAGAGGTCAATTCTCTCCAGCAGCACCACCTTTGCACTGCCCGAAAAAAACCCGCACTCCCGCTGGCCAACACCGGGTCTCGACTGACGCGCGCCCCTTACGGGCCACGCCGCGTGCGAGAGGTCAATTCTCTCCGGCAGCACTACATGGTCCCGTTGATGTGTCGATGCACGTTTGGTGCAGCGGACGTGCGGTGCGCCACCTGACCCGGCGCAGCACCGGCTACGCGACGTGTGGCAGCCAATTCGACGCAGCAGCGGAACAGCGTCGGGTGCCGTCCGACCGTGCGAAGCAGCAATCGCCGCCTCGGTCGGGGGCATAGTGCATCACGTCAGACCGACCGCGCACCATGCCCAGACAGACACGCGTTTTGTGTTGCACCGCAGGCACGGGGTGCTGAGCGGGTGGCGGGTTACCGACCGCCTTCGCCGCCCAGGATCAGCTTGCGCCGCAACAGGCCCGACACCCAGTCCATGAACACCACCATGATGATGATCAGCACGATGTAATACGAGACCTCTTCCCAGTCCTTCTGGGTGATGATGGCCTGTGTCAGCAACAAGCCGATGCCGCCGCCGGTGATCGCGCCGATAACGGTGGCGGACCGGGTGTTCGATTCGAGGAAGTACAGAACCTGGGAGATCAGCACCGGGGTGATCTGCGGGATGACCCCGAAGCGGTACCTCTGCAACGGTTTGGCCCCGGTCGATTGGACTCCTTCGATCTGTTTCTTGTCGACGTTTTCCAATGCCTCGGAAAACAGTTTGCCGAACGTACCGGTGTCCGTGATCAGGATCGCCAGAGCGCCGGTCAGCGGACCAAGACCGAAGGCGCGCGACAGGATGATCGTCCAGATCAGGGCATCCACCCCGCGGATGAAATCGAACAGCCGCCGGGTCGCCATGCGCACAGCCACCAAGGGGGCAAAGTTGCGCGCGGCCAGGAAGGCCAGCGGCAACGCGACAATGGCCCCGCCCATCGTGCCCAGAAAGGCCATCAGGATCGTTTCGAATATGGCCCAGGCCACGTCGCCGTGCCGCCACATCTTGTTGGTCCAGAAGTCCTGTGCGATGGCCTGGGCTTCGCCGCCGAATGCGCGGGCCAGCACCTCGCCAACCCCCATGCCGTGATAGGGGCTGTCGAGGGTGAAAAAGAACAGCTCCCACCCGACGAAGTACCGAAACACCTCTGTGCGGTTCCGGGTGATCGACAGGCGACCGGCATCCGTCGTGATCGCCACACGGTTTTTCGAGGCATTGATCCATTCGGGGATCTCGTCGCTAGGGTAGTTCTGGATGACGCCTTGACTGCGCGACACCTCGAAGGTCATCAGCCCATAGCCCGGCACGTCATAGGTCACGCCATTGTTGTCGGGCAGGTAGGTCACGACGTGCCCATCCCCCAGATCGATGACCGTCCGGTCGCCCAGGGTGACCCAGTCCGGGCTTTCCCCGTCGGGATAGCTGCCCTTGTTCTCGCCTTCGATGGCGACGCTGACGTCGCCCGAGCGGTTGTCGCGCGTCACGTGCACCTTGTGGCTGTACGTGTCGGCCACAAGGGCGCGCGCGTTGTCGCCGCTGGCCTTTTGCAGCAGTTCGGGCACGCCGAACGCAAAGAACACGTATGTCAGGTAGGCGAGCACGAGGGCGGGCAGGACAAAGCTCATCATCCGCTTGCGCGACATGATCCGGTCGGCGCTGCCCTTGAGGTCGGCGGTGTCGAGCATGGTCATTGGCGGCGCTCCGATTTGGACCCGTGGGTCAGGCGATCGCGGTAATGGCTTGAGGTCTGGTCGATCACCACGATGGTGATGAAGAGCAGAAGGAAGATCGCCGCCGCCTCGTCATAGCGGCCCTGGCCCCAACTGATGGCGTTCTTGAGTTCGTAGCCCAGGCCGCCCGCGCCGACGAAGCCGAGGATGGCCGAGGCGCGCACGTTGATCTCGAACCTGAGCAGCGCGTAGCTGAGCCAGTTGGGCGCGACCTGCGGCACGATGCCAAGGGCCATTTTCTGCCCCCACGTGGCCCCGACAGACGCAAGGCCGTCGAGCGGTTTGAGGTCTGCGTTCTCGTTCACTTCCGAAAACAGCTTGCCCAGGGCACCGGCGGTGTGGATGGCGATGGCGATCATTGCGGGCACCGGGCCACCGCCGAGTATGAAGATCAGAACCAGCGCCACGACGATTTCGGGAATCGCGCGGCTGATGTCCATGAGGCGGCGAAAGACGGGGATCAGGGCCGGGAACCGCGCCATCCCGCGCGTCGACAGCAGGGACAGGAAAATCGCGGCCAGAGCGCCCAGCAACGTCGCCGCGGCGGCGATGTTCACCGTCTCGATCAAGGCGGGAAAGAAGCTTACGAAATGGCCGGGAAACTCGGCCAGCTTGCCGCTGGCTTCGATCACCAGTTCCGACGGGTAGTCAAAGAAATTGTCGATCCCGCTCCAGAACGAGCCGGCGTTGCGGTCACCCGCAACGGAAAAGCCGGCCACCATAAGCGCGATGAAAAGGATGAGAAGCACAAGGGAATACAGCCGCTTTTGCCGTGTCAGCGCCATGTATTCTTCGTGAATACCGCCCAGATCGCGCGGACCCGCCGTTGTTTCTGCCATGCCCCTACCCCCAATAAATGACCGGGCCCCCTGAGACAGGGGACCCGGCAGATGCGTGCTGAAATCAGTTGGATTTGGCTTTGCGCGCTTCGATCACGGACACGTACGCCTCGTGGGTGATCGGGTCGAAGCCCAGCGATTCACCGGCCGAGATGGAGTAGGTGCAGTCCTTGTCGGTGTCGAACATGTTGTCGACCAGCGCGATCATGGTGTCCTTGACGTCCTGCGGCAGGTCCTTGCGCAGCACGATGGGGCCTTCGGGGATGGGCTTGGATTTCCAGATCTGGACCAGGTCGTTCATGTCCACCAGGCCCGCATCCACGGCCTTGCGCAGTGCGCCCGAGTTGTAGCCGTCTTCCCAGTTGCCCTGGCCGTCGGCCCAGGTCACACCGGCGTCGATGTCGCCGTTATTGACCGCGACGATGGTTTGTTCGTGGCCGCCGGTGAATTTCACTTCGCCGAAATAGTCACCGGAGTCCATGGTGATCTCGTCCGATTCCTGCGGGATCTCGATGGAGGGGATCAGGTAGCCGGATGTCGAGTTCGGGTCACCGAAGCCGAACACCTTGCCTTCCATCTCGTCGAGGTTGGTGATGCCGCTGTCGGCGCGGGCAAAGCCGATCGAGTGGTAGCCGTAGGAGCCATCGAGGTTGATCTTGACCAGAACGGGCTCGACCGCGTCGGGGTTCTGCAGGTAGGTCGCCGCGTAGGACGAGGCACCCAGCCACGCCATGTCCAGCGTGCCGCCCACGAGGCCCTGGATCACACCGGCATAGTCGGCGGGGGCGAACAGCTTGGTTTCAACACCCAGCGCTTCCTCGGTATAGGCGCGCAGGCACTCGTTCGAGTTCAGGCGGTCCTGGGCGTTTTCGCCGCCCAGCAGGCCGATGCGGAACTCGGTGATCGCGTGGCCGTCCGCCATGGCGGCAGTGGTGAGCGCGGTTGTTGCCAAAGCGGCAGCGATGATCTTTTTCATGTGTCTCTCCGTTGGAACGAAAGAACCCCGCCTCGATCGGACGGGGCGTGAAAGGTCAGACGTAGGCCTCGGCCTCCATCTTGGCTTTTTCCTGGGCGTCCAGTGTCTCGATCTCGGTCGAGGTGGCGCTTTCGGAAAACTCTTCGCCCGCGCCATAGATCTCGCGGGCCATGTCTGTCGTGAGCTTGTCGGGGGTCGCGTCGAACACGATGCGCCCCGCGCGCATGCCGATCACCCGGTCGCAATAGCGGCGCGCGGTGTCGAGCGTGTGCAGGTTGCAGATGACCATGCGGCCATCTTCCTCGTGGATGCGGCGCAGCGCCTGCATCACCACTTGGGCGTTCATCGGGTCAAGCGATGCGATGGGTTCATCCGCCAGGATGATCTTGGGATCCTGCATCAGGGCGCGCGCGATGGCGACGCGCTGCTGCTGTCCGCCCGACAGCGCCTCGGCCCGTTTGGGGGCGTGTTCGGCGATGCCGAGCCGGTCCAGGATGTCGATGGCGCGGTGGATGTCGTCGGTCGGGTACAGGTTGAACAGCGTCGCCAAGGTCGACCGGCGATTGAGGGTGCCGTGCAGCACGTTGCTGACAACATCCATGCGCGGCACCAGGTTGAATTGCTGGAAAATCATGGCGCATTGGCTTTGCCACGCGCGCTTGTCGGCCCCTTTCAGCGCCGTGATCTCCTGCCCTTCGAAATGGATGGCGCCCGAACTGTGATCGGTCAGCCGGTTCAGCATGCGCAACAGCGTCGACTTGCCTGCGCCAGAGCGTCCGATAATGCCGATCATCTGCGGCTTTTCGATGTCCAGCGTTGCCGCGTCCACGGCAACGTTCTGGCCAAACGCTTTGGTCAGCTTATCGATCCTGAGCATCCTGTCCCCCGGCATGTTCGGGCGTTGTATGCGCAGCGCAGGAATCGGAAATGTATCATTCTGGCGAAGGTTTTGTGACGGTCCGGCATGGCGGCCGCCGCGCGTGGTAGGACCGTCTCTTCACCATCCCGCATCTTCGGAACTGTTCAGTCAGGTCAGACACTTGGCCAAAGAGGCAGCGATGAAACCGCCTGTTCGCGGCCCGGCACCGTTACTCTGCAGCCACCGACATCGGTGTGCGCAGGTCGCACACACGGCTGGCAAGCGTGCCGCACAGATGGGTCCAACACCCCGCCACCATCGTGCCTTCGACCTGACGCGTGTCTGCATTGATGATCGCCAGGTCCGCGCGCTTTCCGATATCAAGGCTGCCCCGGTCGCCCAGCCCCATGATCTGTGCGGGTCGGGTCGAGATAATCTGCCACGCGGCCGGCAAATCCATCAGCCTTTTGTCCGACAGGGCAAAGGCCGCTTCGGCCAGCGCCGGATAGTAGTAGTCCGAGACCAGTGCATCGCAGGCCCCTTCGGCAATCAGGACCAGCGCCGAGACATTGCCCGACTGGCTGCCGCCCCGGACCACATTGGGCGCGCCCATCAGGATCGGATCACCCCAGGTCCGTGCCACAACCGCGGCCTTCATCGAGGTCGGGAATTCACACACCTTTGCGCCGATCATCGAATACCGTTCACGCGTGGCCGCATCGTGGTCGTCGTGACTGCCGTAGGTCACGCCCAATCTGTCAAAGGTCGAGGCCAGGTTGCACAGATAGCGCGGCACGTCCTTGTCGCGCGCCTTGGCCGCCTGCACGCGCGCCATATGTTCGTCCGCGCTGCGTCCCGATTTCTGCGCCCAGAACACGAACTGTTCCGGACGTTCCGCCGCCAGTTCAGCGGCCTCGTCCAGGTGGTTGTTGAAGATCACATAGTCGATTCCATACGCACGGATGGCAGCGATCAGACGCTCCTCAAGGTCGCTGGTATGGGTCTCGCACCGGATCTGAACACGCAGGTCCGTCTGCATCCGGGGGCGGAACGCCGCATGGGCCGCCAGAAACCCTTCGGCATAGTCGGGACCGCGATGCCCACCTTCCCAGCTCCAGCTTTGCGCCATCCAGGCGGTTGTCACGCCGTTGGCGGCTGCATCCCGATCGGTGCCGACAAGGCCTGTCAGGAAGGGAAACGGAGCCGACGGGCGGGGCGCCATGTGATGTTCGAACGCGTCGCCATGCAGGTCGATGATCCCCGGCATGACCAGGTACCCCGACAGATCAAGCTGGGTTGCGGCCGCATCCACGATCTTGCCGTTTGCCACGGACAGGGGGCTGCCTGTCATCGCCCCGTCTTGCAATGTGCGGGCGCCAATCATGCAGAGTTCAGGTATGGGTGATGCCATCTGTGTGCTCGAACCAGTACGCGCCAAAGTTGTTTTGTTTGGTGACGGTAGCCTGTGGATATGTCACCGCCGTGACATCACAAATGTTTCACACATCTTCGGCCAGGGTCAGGGTCACGCGGTCGCCGGCAAACCATGTCCGTCCCAGTTCTACGGGCCGCCCGTCGGCATCCACATTCAGGCCCACGCTGCGCAATATCGGCGCGCCTTCGGCAATGCGCAGGTGCAGCGCTTGTGTCGCGGTGGCAGACTTGGCCGTCAACCGGGTCCAGGCCCGCGTATAATCGGACACGCCCTCGGCCCGCAGCGCGGCGGTGACGGACGCGGACGCTGCCAGCGCGGCGGGCAGCGTCGGAAAGGGCTCCGCCGGAAAGACCGAGCGAAAGAGCGCGATGGGGTATTCGTCGGCTAAGCTGAGCCCGTCATAGGCATGGACCTGTGCGGTGGCATCGAGCGCCAGCGCGTCACGTTCGTCGGGGCTGGCCAGGCGGGTCGTGACCGACAGTACCTGTTTGGCTGGCGTGCGCCCCGCCGCGCGCAGGTTCTGGTGAAACCGCACACGCTTGCCAATTGGATAGTCGGTGGGGGTTTGCGCCACAAAGGCCCCCGCCCCGCGCCGCGTGTGAATGGTGCCCGTTTCGACCAGTGCCGACAGCGCGTGTCGGACGGTGTGGCGATTGACGCCAAAGCGCGCGGCCAACTGCGCCTCGGTCGGCAGCTTGTCACCGGGGCGATAATGGCCGTCGGCAATCTCTCCCGACAGCGTGTCGGCTATGGACCTCCAGATCGGCGTGCGTGCCATGATGCTGGCCTCCGTCACGAAACTTTCACAACACACAGATGGACGCGCCGCACCGACTCGCCTATTATTTGTCTAGTTGTATAGTAATCTCGACAACTTCACAAGGTGTATAGATGGACGGATCAACAGACCCGAATGCGGCGCGCAAGGCCTGGCTGTCGGTGCTGGCAAAGGCACCCGCCGACGCTGTTGCCGACCTGTGGACACGGGCCGGTTATGCCCCGGATCACACTGTGCTGCGCGCACCCGAAATCGGGGCCGTCATGGTGCGGGGGCGCGCCGGGGCCGTCGGCGCGCCGTTCAATCTGGGGGAAATGACGGTCACGCGCTGTTCTGTTCGCCTGACATCGGGCGAGGTCGGGCACGGGTATGTGCAAGGCCGGAGCAAGGATCATGCCCTGCACGCGGCGTTGACCGATGCGCTGATGCAGACCGACCGGGCAGCGGCCGTCAATGACGCCATCATTGCCCCGCTGCGGGATGCCCACGACACCCGCAAGGCCGTGCGCGCCGCCAAGGCGGCCGCGACAAAAGTCGACTTTTTCACCATGGTACGCGGAGAGGACTGATGGATCACACACCCCTGGGCGGTGGATTTGCAGATCCGCCCCATCAAAGTGCCGAAGCGTTCCGCAGCATCATGCAGGCGATGGCGCGGCCCGGGCGCATCCTCGAAACCGGTGGCGCCATCGCCCCCGCACCGCTGTCGGTCGCGGCCAGCACGGTGATTGCCACCCTGTGCGACCCCGATACGGGCATTCACCTCGCTGGCGGGCATGACACCGACGCCGTGCGCGACTGGATCGCCTTCCATACCGGTGCCCGGCTGGTCGGGGCGGGTGACGCCCATTTCGTTCTGGGCCCATGGGACGCCATCGACCTTGCCCCCTTGCCGCTGGGAACGGCCGAATATCCCGACCGTTCGGCCACCGTGATTGTCGAAATGGAGACCCTGCACACCGCGGGCGCAACCCTGACCGGCCCCGGGATCAAGGACACCGCCGCGCTTAACCTGCCGGACCGAGTGCTGTTTCAGCGCAACGCCGCGCGGTTTCCGCTTGGCCTTGATTTTCTGTTCACATGCGGGACGCGGATTGCGGCCCTGCCCCGCAGCACAAAGGTGACCTGAGATGTATGTAGCGGTGAAAGGTGGGGAAAAGGCCATTGATGCGGCCCATGCCTGGCTGGCCGAGGAACGGCGCGGACCCACGGATGTGGCAGAGATGTCGGTGGATCAGATCAAGGGGCAGTTGACGCTGGCGGTGAACCGCGTGATGGCGGAAGGGTCGCTCTATGATCCGGATCTGGCGGCGCTTGCCATCAAGCAGGCGCGTGGTGATCTGATCGAGGCCGTCTTTCTGGTGCGGGCCTATCGCACCACGCTGCCGCGTTTTGGCGGATCGAGGCCGCTTGACACCGGTGCCATGGCCTGTGACAGGCGCGTTTCGGCAACGTTCAAGGACGCCCCGGGCGGTCAGGTTCTGGGGCCCACATTCGACTACACGCACCGTCTTCTGGACTTCAAACTGGCCGCCGATGGCGAGGTGCCCGCCGCGCCCTCACGCGATGATGCGCCGGCCCCCAAACCGCATATCATGTCGTTTCTGGACCGCGAGGACCTGATCCAGCCCGAACCCGAAGGCGCGGATGTACCGCCGGATCTGACCCGCGAACCGCTTGAATTGCCGGCGGAACGGTCCCTGCGCCTGCAATCGCTGACACGCGGGGACGAGGGGTTCATACTTGGCATGGCTTATTCGACCCAGCGCGGGTACGCGCGCAACCACGCCTTTGTTGCCGAGTTGCGCATCGGGACCTGTGCGGTCGAGATGGATATTCCCGAGCTTGGTTTCGCCATCGACCTGGGCGAGGTCGAGCTGACGGAGTGCGAAACCGTGAACCAGTTCCAGGGCTCGAAAACCGAACCGCCGCAATTCACGCGGGGCTATGGTCTGGTGTTTGGCATGTCGGAGCGCAAGGCGATTTCGATGGCGCTGGTTGATCGGGCGCTGCGCTGGGAAGAACTGGGCGAAGACAATGTGGGCGCACCGGCGCAGGACGCGGAATTTGTACTGTATCACGCGGACAACATCCAGGCGACAGGCTTCCTCGAACATATCAAACTGCCGCACTATGTCGATTTCCAGTCGGAACTGGAACTGATCCGCAAGCTGCGCCGCGAGGCGATGGGACATGCGCAACAGGAGGCAGCGGAATGACCTTAGTCGCCACCATCGCCGTCGCAGTCCCAGAAGCCGCCGTCGCCACTGCCACCGGAGCCGCCGTCTTTGCTGTGCAGGACCTGGTTGATCCAGTGCGATGCGGGCAGGCACGTGGCGGCCATTTCCCGCAGGACGGCAAAGACGACGATCGCGCCGATGATGGAATACGTCAGGATTTGGTTCGCGTCGCTCATGGTCGCGACCGTTACGCAAACAATGGGGCAAGAGCATGACCGACTACAACTTTGCCTATCTGGATGAACAGACCAAGAGGATGATCCGCCGCGCGATCCTGAAAGGGTTGGCCATTCCGGGCTACCAGGTGCCCTTTGCCAGCCGCGAGATGCCGATGCCTTATGGCTGGGGGACAGGTGGCGTCCAGGTGTCGGCGGCGGTGATGACCGCGGATGACGTGTTCAAGGTGATTGACCAGGGCGCGGATGATACCACCAACGCGGTGTCCATCCGCCGCTTTTTCGAGCGCACCGCGGGGGTCGAGACAACCGAGGCAACCAGCGCGGCGACGGTGATCCAGACCCGCCACCGCATCCCCGAGGAACCGCTGACGGACGATCAGATCCTTGTCTATCAGGTGCCGATCCCCGAACCGCTGCGCTTTCTTGAACCGTCCGAGGTCGAGACCCGCAAGATGCACGCGCTGGAAGACTATGGGCTGATGCATGTGAAACTGTACGAAGACATCAGCGCACATGGGGCGATCGCGACATCCTACGCCTATCCGGTCAAGGTCGAGGGGCGCTATGTCATGGACCCGTCCCCGATCCCGAAATTCGACAACCCCAAGCTGGGAATGGCCGCCATCCAGCTGTTTGGTGCCGGGCGCGAACAGCGCATCTATGCGTTGCCGCCCTACACGCAGGTCGTCAGCCTGGATTTCGAGGATTATCCTTTCGAGGCCACCAAGGCCGACCACGCCTGCGGGCTGTGTGGCGCCACGGACAGTTACCTGGACGAATTGATCGTCGATGACGCGGGCGGGCGCATGTTCATGTGTTCGGACACCGATTACTGCCAGTCCCGGCGCGCGGCAGGTCACGTGGGCGCGCAAGGAACCCCATCGGAGGAGGACGCGGCATGAGCCCGCTGTTGAAGGTCGAGGGGCTGTCGAAGTTCTACGGGCAGCGCATCGGCTGCGCCGATGTGAGCTTTGACCTCTACCCGGGCGAGGTGATGGGCATTGTCGGCGAAAGCGGATCGGGCAAGTCCACGTTGCTGAACTGCATGGCCGGGCACCAGCCCTGCGACACGGGCCGCGTCATGTTCAACACCCGCGCGGATGGCCTGCGCGACACCGTCACCATGAGCGAACCGGAACGGCGCATGCTGGGACGGACCGACTGGGCCTTTGTGCACCAGCATGCACGCGACGGGCTGCGCATGAATGTCAGCGCAGGCGGCAATGTGGGCGAACGGCTGATGGCCGTGGGCGCGCGGCGCTATGGCGATATCCGGGAACAGGCGATCACCTGGCTGGACCGCGTCGAGATCGCGGCCGACCGCATTGATGACCGCCCCAGCCAGTTTTCCGGCGGTATGCAGCAGCGTCTGCAGATTGCGCGCAACCTGGTGACGGGTCCGCGGCTTGTGTTCATGGACGAACCCACCGGCGGGCTGGACGTGTCGGTGCAGGCGCGGCTGCTTGACCTGCTGCGCGGACTGGTGCGCGAGATGGGTCTGAGTGCCATCATCGTCACCCATGATCTGGCCGTGGTGCGCCTGCTGGCGGATCGGTTGATGGTGATGAAAGATGGGTACGTGGTCGAGGCGGGTTTGACCGATCAGGTGCTGGACGATCCGCAACACGCCTATTCCCAATTGCTGGTGTCGAGTGTGTTGCAAGCGTGAGCCCTGGGGGCCAGCCCCCAGACCCCCGTCGTATTTTTGGTCAGAAGAAGATCTGAACATGATTGAAGTCAGTGAAGTTGCAAAATCCTTTGTCCTGCACAATCAGGGCAGTGCCGTGATCCCCGTGATGCGGGGCGCGCACCTGCGCGTGGCACCGGGTGAATGCGTGGCCCTTGTGGGCGCATCGGGGGCCGGCAAGTCGACCCTGATGCGGATGATCTACGGCAATTACACGGCGCAGGCCGGTCGGATCCTGGTGGGCGATGTCGATGTCGCGTCGGCGGCACCGCGCGACATCCTCGGCCTGCGCCGCGACACGCTGGGATATGTCAGCCAATTCCTGCGCGTGGTGCCGCGTGTGCCGACGCTGGATGTCGTGGCAGAGCCGCTGCGCGCCATCGGGGTCGACGCCCCCCGGGCCGAGGCGCGGGCCCGTACGCTGCTGGCCGAACTGAACATTCCCGAGCGGTTGTGGACGCTGAGCCCCACGACGTTTTCCGGTGGCGAGCAACAGCGCGTGAACATCGCGCGCGGATTTGCCCATGATTATCCCGCCCTGCTGCTGGACGAACCCACTGCCAGCCTGGATGCCACCAACCGCGCGGTTGTGCTGTCCCTGATCGAGCAGGCCAAGGCCCGGGGCGCGGCGATTGTCGGCATCTTCCATGACGCCGAGGCCCGGGCACAGGTCTGCGACCGCGAGGTTGACGTCAGCGCCTTCACGCCAAGGCATGCCGCATGACCGGGCGATTGATCGCGGTGGTGGGGCCGTCCGGTGTCGGCAAGGACACGGTGATGGAGGCGATGGCCGCAGCCGAGCCGCGCCTTGCCCTTGTCCGGCGGGTGATCACCCGCCCTGCGACCTCGGGCGGCGAGGTGTTTGACGCCGTCACCCCGTCCGAATTCGAAACCCTGCACCGAAACGGCGCGTTTGCGCTGTCATGGTCCGCGCATGGGCTGTCCTACGGTGTTCCCAAGGCTGTCCACACCTCGTTGGATGCGGGTCAGGACATGCTGGCCAACCTGTCGCGCAAGGTGCTGTCGCTGGCGCAGGCCCGTTTCCCGGGTATGGCCGTGATTTCCCTGACCGCGGACGCTGACATATTGGCCGGTCGGCTGACCGCGCGGGGTCGCGAAACCCGGGCCGATATCGCACGCCGCCTTGCACGCGCCGACACGGACCTGCCCCAAGGGCTTGCCGTCACGCGGATCGACAATTCCGGCGCATTGGCAGACACGGTGCACGCGGCGCTGGCTGCGCTTTACCCGGTCAGGGCATAGCGATGGATCTGATGGAACATGCCCGCGTGATCCTCGCCCAACAAGGTCAAACCGGTGATCCGGTACGGCGCCAGATCAAGCCGCGCCAGCATCGGGGTCAGCGCCGTCTCTGCCTGTGCAGCGGTGCCGGGGTCCAGCTTGCCCGACAGCGTCAGGTGGAACCGGAACTGGTCGAGGACATAAGGATAGCCCCAGCGCAGCAGATGTGCGTCCTGCGCAGGCGACAAACGCGCGGCACGGCGCTTGGTCAACTCTGCATCGGAGGGGGGCGCACGGAACCCGTCCAGCTCCTGAACCGCGCGCGCGGCGAGAGTGCCCAGCGCGCTTGGGTCGCCCGCGGGAACAAGCGCAAGAAAGCGGCCCAGCCGGGCCAGGTGCAAGCCGTCCAGCACCACGGGCGCGGACCGGGCACACAGATTCGCCAGCGCATCGTGCAACGCGTCCACGTCCTGTCCCTGTGCCAGGCGGAAGGGCGGCTTGATGGTGCCGTGAAAGCCGTATTTGCGGGGCGTCTGCGTGATTTCGCCGATCGGCAGGTCCGGCACCTCAGGGTGCGCGCAGACAGAACCGCTGGCGCTGTCCCAGCCCAGCCAGGCCGCGCCGAACCGGGCCAAGGGCGTGCCCGTTTCGGGCGTGTAGTAGACAGCGTAGCGCGTGAACATCGTCCACCCCTTTCCAGTCCGAGATGACAAGCACATGACACAAGACACGATCCTCGCCAACGCCCAGCTTGTCCTGCCGGATGAGGTGCGCATAGGTCACATTGTCCTGAGGGACGGGCATATCGCCGACATCGGGCACGGCCGCACGGTTCCGCCTGGTGCGCTTGATTGTGGGGGTGACTATGTCGCGCCGGGCCTGATCGAACTGCACACCGACAACCTTGAACGGCACATCTCGCCCCGACCAAAGGTGCCGTGGCCCCATGGGCCGGCGATCCTGGCGCATGACCGCGAATTGGCGGGCACGGGGATCACGACCGTGTTCGACGCGATGCGGGTTGGATCGATCCCATCGGGCAAGGGGCGGTACGTGAAATACGCGCGCGCCCTGTCATCGGAACTGTTGGCGATGCGGGCGCAGGGTGTGCTGAAGATCAGCCATTTCCTGCACCTGCGGGCCGAAATCTGTTCGGAAACGCTTATCGAAGAGCTGGCCGAATTCACACCGGAAGACCGCGTGGGCATCGTCAGCCTGATGGATCACACGCCAGGGCAAAGACAGTTTCGGGACATTACGAAGATGAAGGCCTACGTGATGGGCAAGAACAACCTGACCGAACAGGAATTCGCGGATCACGTGGTCAAGTTGCAGGGCTTGCAGGACCGTTTGGGCGCTCGGCACGAAGCGGCCGCCGTGGCCGAGGCCGGTCGGTTGGGGGCTGTGCTGGCCAGCCATGACGACACGACCGCCCCCCAGGTGCGGGTGTCGTCCGGTCACGGGGTTGCGGTGGCCGAATTCCCGACAACGATCGAGGCAGCCGAGGTGTGCCGCGCCGAAGGTATCGCCATTATCATGGGTGCCCCCAACCTGGTGCGCGGCGGGTCGCATTCCGGCAATGTCGCCGCGCAGGACCTGGCAGAGCGGGATCTTCTGGACATCCTGTCCTCGGACTATGTGCCTGCGGCGTTGCTGATGTCTGCGGTGCAGTTGGGCGCGCTCTGGGGCGATATGGCGCGCGGTCTTGCAACGGTCACTCGCACGCCGGCGCGGGCCGTTGGCCTTGGGGATCGGGGCGAGATCGCAGTGGGACAGCGCGCCGATCTTGTGCGGTTTTCGCATGCTGACGGCGTTGTCGCGGCCCGCGAGGTGTTCAGCCTGGGGCGTCAGGTGGCCTGACGGGCGGGGTCCGCGCCGTCACCGACCAATCGCATAGGCCTGCATCAGACGCGGCGTCGCCGCCGCCCGCATCACACCGTCCGATTGGTGTCGTGCCGCACTCAGGCGTCCGACGGTCCAGGGTTCGGCCACTTCCAAGCCGTGCCCCTGCGCGCGCAATGCATCACGCGTGGATTTGGGGAAATGCGGCTCGACCATCAGGTGACCGGGCCGCAGGTCGCGCGGATAAAAGCTGCCTTGCAGATGCGCCGTGTGGAACAGCGGTGCGTCGATGGCCTCTTGCAGATTCAGGCCATGATGCACATGGCGCAGGAAGAAAACCAATTGCCACTGGTCCTGCTGGTCACCGCCCGGCGTGCCAAAGGCCAGCGCATCGCCGTCCGTGTGCACGGCCAGCGACGGGGAAAGCGTGGTGCGGGGACGCCGACCGGGGGCCAGCGTCGTGGGCAGGCCCTCGTCCAGCCAGAACATCTGGGCCCGCGTGTTCAGCGGCACACCCAAGTCCGGCACAACCGGGTTGGACTGCAACCAGCCGCCGGATGGGGTGGCGGACACCATGTTGCCCCAGCGGTCCACCACATCGATGTGCACTGTATCGCCCTTGCGGTTCGCAAGATGCGCCATGGTCGGTTCGCCCCCTCCGACCCCGGCCGACGCCACGGCACCCCGCGCGATCCGCGCATGATAGGCAGCCACCTGCCCTTCGAACCCTGCAATGACACCGGGGCGGTCATTCAGCGACGCGGTTTCGCCGATATCCGCCCTGTGGGCATCGGCATGCGCCTCGGACAGCAAGCGGTCCAGCGGCACATCGGCATGCAGCGGATCACCAAGATAGGTATCGCGATCTGCAAAGGCGCGTTTCAACGCTTCGGTGGCAAGGTGAACAAACTCGGGGCCAACCGGATCCATCTCTGCAATCGGATCATTGCGCAGCATCTGGAGACATTGCAAAAGAACGGGCCCCTGGCTCCAGGCGCCGCATTTGAATACGTCCCATCCGTGGTGCGATACGGACACCGGCGGCTCGTAACTGGCGCGCCACGTTGCCATGTCATGACCGGTCAACACGCCCTTGCGGCGCGCGCCGGCCCCGTCCATCAGACAGGCGTCCGCCAGGAAACGGTCGATGGCCTCGGCCACGAATCCGCTGGAAAAGGCGCGCCGGGCGGCCTCGATCTGGGCCACGCGGCCGGTTTCGGTCTCTGCCGTCTGCAGCAGACGCGACCAGAAGTCGGCCAGCGCCGGATTGCGGAACAGGGCACCGGGCTGCGGGGCGCGCCCACCGGGGGTCCACACCGCGGCCGAGCTGGGCCATTCCTGCGCAAAAAAGGCGGCCTGGGCTGCAATTGTGGCCGCAACGCGGGGCAACAGGGGATGCCCATGGCGGGCATAGTGAATGGCCGGTTCCAACACGGCCCGCAATGGCAGACGCCCATGGTCGCGCAACATCAGCATCCAGGCGTCGAACGCCCCCGGCACAACGGTGGCCAGCAGGCCGGAACCGGGGATCATCTCAAGCCCCTGGTCACGGTAGTGGCTGACGGTGGCCCCTGCGGGCGCAACACCCTGCCCGCACAGGGCGGTCGGCGCCTCGCCCGCCACACGGATCAGGGCGGGCATGTCCCCCAGCGGCCCGTTCAGGTGCGGCTCGACCACATTCAGCGTAAAACCCATCCCAGCCGCGGCATCAAAGGCAGAGCCGCCCGCTTCCAGCAGCTTCATACCCACGGCGGATGCAATCCAGTGGGTCGAGGCGACCATGCCGAACGTGCCGGTCAATTCGGGACGGGTTGTGAATGTCATGGCTGGGCCTTTTTCTGCGATGCACCCCGCCAGCATCGCGCGCAAGGCAGCGCTTTGCAAAAGCAAACGGCGGCCCCGGTCAGAAACCGAAGCCACCGCGCCTGATGACTCACCGTCTTGCGGAAACGGCGGATCATCAACCCTGAAAAACTGGGGGGAAGATCAGGGAATAAGGACCCGATCAATCACGTGGATCACACCGTTCGACGCCAGAATGTCGGCCTGGATCACGTTGGATTTTTCGACTTTCACACCATTGCGGCCGTCAATGTGCACATTAGCACCGTTCACGGTCGCGACGCTCAGGCGCTGGCCTGCAAGGTCCGATGACAGGGTCTGTCCGGGCAGCACGTGATAGGTCAGGATGCTGACCAGTTGATCCTTGTTTTCCGGCTTCAGCAGGTTTTCGACGGTGCCCGCAGGCAGCGCGGCAAAGGCGTCATCCGTGGGGGCGAAGACGGTGAAGGGACCCGGGCTTTTCAGCGTATCGACCAGATCGGCGGCCTGAACGGCGGCGACAAGGGTGTTGAACGACCCGGCGGCGATTGCTGTGTCGACGATGTCGGGCTGCGTGTTCATCTCGGCGCAGGCACCAAGCGTGGCAAGGGCCGCGCCGACGGCGGTCATCTTCATAAAGGAACGGCGTTTCATCATGTGTCTCCTGAAAGTACGGCGCGGGGCCTTTTCGTTGTGTGGGAATATTTCCCACGGATGACGAAGTGACGCAGCACCGGCAAAAATCAAGGATTTGCGTGGAAAAAAATTCCACGCGCAGTATCCTCTGAGCATGGCAAGAGGCGAGCAGTCCAGCGCATCAGACGCATTTTTGCGTGTTCTCAGGGGGTTATTGCGCCCTCTGGTGCGCACGATGATCGCCCGTGGGCTGACGGCACCCGTCATCTACAGCCTGCTGAAACGGGTCTATGTCGAAGTGGCCGAAGACTTGTTTCGCCTTGATGACAAACCTTTGACTGACAGCCGCATTGCCATGTTGACGGGCGTGCACCGCAAGGACATCCGCACCTTCCGTGCGGAAGACGACGGTTCGCGGCAGACCCGCCGGAAAAGCACCTTGCTGGCCACGGTCATCGGTCAATGGACGTCCGCGCCGGACTTCACGGATGGAACTGCGCCCATTCCACTGCCTCGGCAATCGGACACGGGGCCGGATTTCGAATCCCTCGTCCGGTCGGTCAGCCGCGATGTGCGCCCCCGCACCGTCCTTGATGAACTGCTGAATGCCGGGCTGGTGTCCGAAACATCCGATGGTGTGCTGGAACTGCGGCCCGAAGCGGTGGTGGGCACCGGCGACACTGGAGGCAAGGAGGCGTTCTTTGCCGCCAATGTGGGGGATCACCTGGCCGCGGCAACCGAAAACCTGCTGGCCGACACGCCGCCCTTCTTTGAACGCGCGGTGTTTTACAACCAACTCCCACCCGAGGCGTTGGACCAGATCGAGGCTGCAGCCCGCACCAAGGCACAAACCCTGCTTGAGGATCTGAACCGACAGTCCAGCGCGCTGCACCGTGACAATGCGGATACGGATGGTCCTCGACAACGCTACCGGCTGGGCATCTATTTCTATCGCGAAGACACCGCTGCCGATGCAAAGACAGAAGAAGAGGCCCCGGACACGTGACACAGCTGACCAAACGGCACATGCTTGGGCTCTTGGGCGGCACCGCTTTGACGGCATGTGCCCCGGCCATTCCGTCTGCGCAACTGGGCGATGACCCGTTCGAAGGTGGAATAGGCGGGACCGGCATCGTGGGTCTGATGACCGGCAGCGGCAGCGTTCTGATCAACGGCCTGCGGGTCGAGGTGACGCCTGCAACCCGCATCTTTGCAGCCAATAACCGGGTCAGCGACAGTGTGCTGGTGCCGGGGCGCACCCTGACCCTGTTGGCCCGCGCGCGGCTGGGCCGGTTCGAGGCGCGGCGGATCGACATCGATGATCCACTGACCGGCGTTCTTCTGCGGCAGGGGCCCGGATACTCGGTCAACAGCACGCCCGTTCCGGGCCTGTCAGATGCGGCCGCCCGCCGTGTGGGTGAACGGGTGACCGTCAGTGGCCTGTGGCAGGCGGATGGCACGGTGCGCAACAGCCTCTTGCAATCGGCGGTGTCTGATGTGGATGTCGTGTCGGGCGTTCTTGCAGGATCAAGCGCAGACGGATGGCGTGTCGGCCGGACACCGATCACGCCCCCAAATGGACAAAGCCTGATCGCAGGCCAGTTCGTGGTCGCCAAGGGGCAGTTCACCCATGGCACGTTGCAGGTCACCACATTGCGCTTCGGGCGGTTCCGCGAGGGGGGCAATACCCTGCGGCAGCTTGCGGTTGAAGGATATCTTGAAACCGTGGACACCGCACCCGGCTTCCGCCTGGCCGGTTTGGGCCACAGTTTTGACCAGCGCCTGCAACTGGGCGGTTTCGCACAGGACCGCGCCATCTATTTCGGGCCCTACACCGGACGCTTTGTGGCCCGCCGCGCCGTGCTGGTGCCCGACGCCCAGGGCCAGCGCGCGTCGCTCTTGCGCCCGGCAGACGGGAAAAACAGCGCCGCAGCCCTGTCCGGGGATCGCGCCCGCACCGTCCCGACGCGGTAACGCTCAGGACGTGAACATCGGCCGCCGCGCCACGATCCAGTCGCAAATGAAATCGACAAAGGCTCGCACCCGCGCGCTGTGGCGCAGATCACCGTGCAACAAAATCCAGATGCCGCGGCCCGGCCCCACGGGCACATCGGGCACGCGCACAAGTTTCGGATGCGTGTCCGCAAGAAAGGCAGGCACCCACGCCATGCCAAGGCCCGCAGCCGCCGCTTCGGCCTGCATGAAAATCTCGGGCAGGGTGTGGCGCGGCGTGGCCTTGGGCAGGGGCGTTTGCGCAATCCAGGTGTCGTCTCCACCCCACCCGATCCAATGGGCACCCGCCCCTTGCGACGCGGTCAGATCGGGATGGTCGGCAATGTAATCCGGCGTGGCAAACGCCGCGTTGACGTAATCCACGACCCGGCGGCCCACCAGATCCTCGTCAATGCTGTTGGCCGCGCGCACGGACACATCCGCCTCCTGCCGCGACAGGTCCGAAATCCGGTTCGTCGCCACCACATCGATGCGAATGTCTGGGTAGAGTGCCGTGAACTCCGCCAGCACCGCCACAAAGAACCGGTGCCCGAAGGACGGCGGCAGGCTGACACGCACCGTCCCGCTGGGGACAGAGTCGAGCCCCGTCAACCGGCGCTGCACCTCCAGCATCCGGCGCTCCATCTCTTCGGCATGGGGCAACAGCAGCTCGCCGGGTTGGGTCAGGGTCAACCCCCGCGCAGACCGGTCGAACAGGCGCGTGCCCAGGCTCTGCTCTGCCCCCTGTAACGCACGCGCCACTGTTGCATGGTTCACGCGCAGATCGCTGGCCGCCCCCCGCAGGCTGCCCGCCCGATGGATCGCCAACAGAATGCGCATCTGGTCCCAGTTCATCGACGCCCCCATACCACGGATCGTTTGCGATCCACCTTGTCTGACTATTCGCTGCATCGCACCAATTTTCGGCGCGCTACACTTTCGCGTGTGCCCCTGTGGTCTGACCCTGTTCCGAACCCACATCGTTAGGGGCGCACATGCCATCTTGGTCCTCGTCCCGCCCCAAGGAGATTTCCCCCCATGCCTGCCCTTTCCGCCTCCCTCGCGCCAAACGAGGCCCTGGACCTGTTTTCACGCACCCGCGCGCGCACCAATGCGCTTGCCGCCCCGTTGTCGGCCGAAGACATGATGCTGCAAAGCATGGAAGACGCCTCGCCCGCGAAATGGCACCTCGCGCACACCACCTGGTTTTTCGAGGAATTCATCCTGAAACCCCGTGTGCCGGACTATGCCTCCCCGGATGACAGGTTCGCGGTCCTGTTCAACTCGTATTACGTGCAAGCCGGGCCGCGGCACGCGCGGGACAAACGCGGGCTCGTATCGCGGCCCGGCGTGGATGATGTGTCTGCCTACCGCGCCCATGTCGAAGACAGCCTTGCCGATCTGCTGACCGCCAACCGCGACGACAGCGACGACATCGCAGGCCTCGTCGAACTGGGGTGCCATCACGAGATGCAGCACCAGGAACTGCTGGTCACGGACCTCCTGCACGGGCTCAGCTTCAATCCGCTGCTGCCTGTCTACAAGGACCCCGAACCGCTGCCTGTCACGGCCCAGGTCCCCCTGACCTACAGCCGCCACGACGGTGGGCTGGTCGAGATCGGGCATGATGATCCGGGCTTTGCATATGATTGCGAAGGGCCGCGGCACAAGACCTATCTCAACCCTTTCGACATTGCCGACCGGCCCGTGACCAACCGCGACTGGATCGAATTCATGAATGACGGCGGCTATGGCGACACGCGGCTCTGGCTGATGGAAGGACATGCCGTCGCACAGCGCGAAGACTGGGCGCATCCACTTTATTGGTGGCAACAGGACGGACAGTGGTGGACCTATACGCTGCGTGGACCGCAACCTGTCGCGCTCGATGCGCCCGTGGTGCATGTCAGCTATTACGAGGCGGACGCCTTTGCCCGCTGGGCCGGGGGCCGCCTGCCGACCGAGGCGGAACACGAGCTTGCCTTTCGGGACACGGCGATCCGTGGCAACCTGATGGGGGACGCACAGAACACCGGCGCGCTGCGTCCCCTGCCCGGCCCCGGCATCTGGGGAGACGTTTGGGAATGGACCGCGTCCGACTTTGCCCCCTATCCCGGCTTTCGCCCCCCCGAGGGGGCCTTGGGCGAATACAATGGCAAGTTCATGGTGAACCAGCGGGTGCTGCGGGGCGGATCCTGCGCAACCCCGCGCGAACAGATGCGCGCGACGTACCGAACCTTCTTCTACCCGCACCAACGCTGGCAGATGCTGGGGCTGCGCCTGGCGCGGGACGTGTCGTGATGGATGGCACCCTGCAACTGCCCGCCACATCGCCATCGGACACCGATGCGCTGATTGCCGATGCGCTGGCGGGACTGACGCAACCGGAAAAGTCGCTCAGCCCGAAATGGCTCTATGATCATCGCGGCAGCGCCTTGTTTGAACAGATCACGACGCTGCCCGAATACTACCCCACCCGGACCGAGGCAGGCATCCTGCGCGACAATGCAGCCGCGCTTGCCGCTTTGGTCCCGCAGGGCGGTGCCCTGGTCGAACTGGGCTCGGGCGCGTCGGTCAAGACACGCACGGTGCTGGACGCCGGTGCCCATTTCGGTGCGTATGTGCCCATCGACATCTCGCGCGACTTTCTGTTCGAGACGTCAGACGATTTGCGCCTGCGCTATCCGACACTCGACATCCTGCCGGTGGTGGCGGACTTCACCCGACCTGTGGACCTCCCGACCAGCCTGGAGCAGACGGCCAAGGTCGCATTTTTTCCCGGCTCGACCATTGGCAACCTCGTGCCCGAACGGGCGCAGGCGCTGCTGGCCGGGGTCCGGGCATGGACGGACACACGCGCCTTCATCCTTGGCGTCGACCTGGTCAAGGACACGCGCGATCTGGTTGCCGCCTACGACGATGCACAGGGCGTCACGGCAACCTTCATCACCAACATCCTTGAACGTCTGAACCGCGAGGCGGGGGCGGATTTCGATCTGGATGCATTCGCCTATCGGGCCAGTTGGGACCCCGATCTGGCCCGGATCGACATGCACCTTGTCTCCCGCCGCGCGCAATCCGTGTCGCTGGGCGGACAGGTGGTCGCCTTTGCAGCAGGCGAACCCATCCACATCAGTGCTGCGCGCAAATATACGGCCGACAGTCTTGCGACCATGGCGGCGCAGGCGGGCTGGTCCGTGGCGACCCGGTTCACGGATGGGCAAGAACGGTTTGCCGTTGCCGTCCTGACCCCGGATCCGGCGGCCTAGTTCAAGACGGACACCGCCCGCAACCGGTCCTTGGCGAAATCGACAAAGGCGCGCACCTTCGCGGGTGCGCGACGCCCTTCCACATGCACCAGGTGGATGGGCAGCGGGTCGGGCTCGAACTCTTCCAGGACGGTCTGCAATGTCCCGTCCACCAGGTCCGGACCCACCTGATAGGACAGCACACGCACCAGCCCCCAACCTTGCCTGGCCACTGCGATCGCGGCGGCCACGCTGCTCATGCTCAGCCGCGGGCGCACCCGGACCGCGTGTTGCTGGTCGCGACCAAACCGCCAATCCGTGACCGGACTGACCCGACCGGCCGAAACGATGCGATGACCCTTTAGGTCCGCCGGGACCTGCGGCGTGCCTGCCCGCGCAAGATAGCCAGGCGTGGCGCACACGATCCGGCGCACCTGCCCAACGCGCACCGCAGACAGGCCCGACGACGGCAACGCGCCCAGCCGAACAGCCACATCAAACCCTTCTTCGACCATGTTCACGATGCGGTCGACCATCACCACATCGGCCCGCACATCCGGATAGGTATCAAGGAATTCAGTCAACACCGGCGCCACGTAGATTCGCCCGAATTCATTGGAACAGGTGATACGCAACTGTCCCACCGGGGTGATCGCTGCACCGGCCGCCGCCTCGTCCGCGGCCTGCAATTGGGCCAGCACGTGGCGCGCGTCTTCAAGATAGGTCTGCCCGACATCGGTCAGGCGCACACGCCGTGTGGTCCGCGTGAACAGGCGCGCGCCCAGCCGGTCCTCCAGCGCATTCACACCGCGCGTTGCAGACGGCGCGCTCAGCCCCACCGCGCGCGCACCGGCGGCAAAGCTCTCGGCCTCGGCGACGGCAACGAAGACCTGCAGGCTTTGCAACCTGTCCATCGCACCTATTACCTCCAATTTTCAAAATAATAACTTTTACATTCAGCATATTCATTCGTTTTGCAAGGCAATCTAAGTCTTCCCTACAAGGAAAATTCGGACCGCAAGAAGGCCAAGCCATGACTGATACCGACCAACGCCCGCCCCTGCCGCCCTTCACCGCCGACACCGCAGCAACCAAGGTGCGTCTGGCCGAAGATGGCTGGAACAGCCGCGATCCGACGCGGGTCGCGTTGGCTTACACACCCGACAGCCGATGGCGCAACCGTGCCGAATTCATCACGGGTCGGGCCGAGATCGCGGCCTTTCTGACCCGCAAGTGGGCCCGGGAACTCGACTACCGCCTGATCAAGGACATGTGGGCCTTTGACGGTGCCCGCATCGCCGTCCGTTATGCCTATGAATACCACGACGACAGCGGCACCTGGTACCGCGCCTATGGCAACGAAAACTGGGAATTCGATGCAGACGGTCTGATGGCCCACCGCCACGCCAGCATCAACGAACACCCCATTGCCGAGGCAGACCGCAAGTTCCACTGGCCCCTGGGCCGCCGCCCCGACGATCACCCCTCGCTCAGCGACTTCGGCTTTTGACCTCAAGAAAGGACCACGCCAATGACTGCCCCCATCAAACTTTACCGCAACCCGAAATCCGGCCACTGCCACCGGGTCGAACTCATGATGTCGTTTCTGGACGTGCCCTATGAAACAGTTGATCTGGACATGGCGAACGGCGCGCACAAGGCCCCGGACTACCTCAAGCTCAGCCCGCTGGGCCAGGTGCCTGCCATCGACGACAACGGCACCGTTCTGTCGGATTCGAATGGCATCCTTGCCTACCTCGTCGGCACCTATGGCGATGACGCCAAGTGGACCGGCAAGACACCGGTTGAGAAGGCGCACATCCAGCGCTGGCTGTCCATCGCCGCGGGCGAGATCGCGTCCGGCCCGGCGGCCGCGCGGCTGGTCACGGTGTTTGGCGCAGGCCTCGACCATGCAGCGGCACAGGCCCGGGCACACGCCCTGTTCAAGGTCATGGATACCGCGTTGCAGGATCGCACATACCTGGTCGGGGAGCGCCTCACCGTCGCCGACGTCGCGGCCTACAGCTACACGGCGCACGCACCCGAAGGCGGGGTCAGCCTGGCGCCCTACCCGCGCATCCGGACCTGGATCACCCGGATCGAAGGTCAGCCGAATTTTGTCGGCATGGCTCGGTCCCCTGTCCCCGACGCCGCCTGAACCGGCCCCCACGCAAAAGGACACCCCGATGCCAGACGCAGCTTCCCCCTTTCACGCAGGCGAGATTAAGGCGCAGCGGCGCGCGGGAAAGCCTGATGTGCCCACATGGGCATCGGGGTTCATTCGGCCTTTCATGCCCGACCAGCACCGCGCCTTTTTCGAACAGCTTCCCTTTCTGGTGCTGGCCGGGGCGGATGCCGATGGATGGCCATGGGCGACCCTGCTGGACGGCCCCGACGGATTTGTGCAGTCCCCGGACCCCGGCACCCTGACAGTAAGCGCGGCACCCGACGATCAGGATCCCCTGGCGGATGCCTTCGCCGCGGGAACCGACATCGGCATGCTGGGCATCGAACTGGAAACGCGCCGTCGCAATCGCATGAACGGTTATCTCCGCAGACGCGGCGCAGGCCTTGTCATCGAGGTCAGCCAGAGCTTTGGCAATTGCCCCCAATACATCCACGAACGCACCTGGCAGCGTGTCCCCGCGGGGACAACCATGCGGGCAACACGCACGAAAACGCTGAATGATGCGCAGATCGCGCGTATTCGGGCGGCAGATACGATGTTTGTCAGCACCGGACACCATGACGGGACCAGAAACGCATCGAATGGCCATGATGCGTCACACCGGGGTGGCGCACCCGGTTTTGTACAGGTCGTGGACGCCGCCCATCTGCGTATTCCGGATTATGCAGGCAACAATTTCTTCAACACCATCGGCAACCTGATGGAAAATCCGCGCATCGGACTTGTCTTTGTCGACTTTGACACGGGTGGCCTCTTGCATCTGACAGGACGGGCATCCATCGACTGGACGCCCATCCGTGGCGACGACCCAAATGCCTTGCGCATGATCAATGTCGCGGTCGAAGCGGTGCTGGAACGGCCCGCTGCCCTGTCCCTGCGATGGCACACGGACAAAAGTGCCGATCTGGACCTGATCGTGACGGACAAGATCGCGGAAAGCGCTGACATCACATCATTCCACCTGGCCGCGCCCGACGGCAGGCCGCTGCCTCGGTTCGAGCCGGGCCAGCACCTGCCCGTCCTGCTGGACATTCCCGGCCAGTCTGACGTGACACGCCGCAGTTATTCGCTGTCTGGTGCACCCGGTGCGGATCACTACCGCCTCAGCATCAAGCGCGAGGGGCTGGGCCTTGCATCCCGGCACCTGCACGACACCGTCCAGGTCGGCGACAGCGTACGTGCCCGTTCGCCATCGGGCAACTTTGTCATGCCCCGCAGCACTTGCCCCCTTGTCCTCGTCAGCGCTGGCGTGGGTCTGACGCCGATGGTGGCCGCGCTGCATGCGTTGGCCACAGACGGCTCTGACCGGCCGGTCTGGTTTGTACATGGCGCACGGAATCGCGCCCAACACGCCCTGGCATCAGAGGTGAACACATTGGTGCGCAATCGCCCCAACCTGACGCGGCGCATCCTGTACAGCCAGCCCGGTCCCACGGACATACGAGGCACTGATTTTGACGGCACAGGTCGCATCACGACCGACACGCTGATGGACCTGAATGCAGGAAGCGATGCGCATTACATGCTTTGCGGGCCTGCGCCCTTTCTGTCGGATCTGCGCACAGGGTTGGAGGCCGCGGGCGTACCCGACGCACATATCCATTTCGAGACCTTCGGGCCCACGGGCTGACCCGCGCGCACAGGGTCAGGGCGGGTTGGATGCGCTGAGATAGGCGTGCAGTTCCGTCAGCACTTCTGCCCCTGCAAGCGGCATCTCGGGGAACAGGCTGCGCAAGTTACGGGCGCCCCGCATCTCGGCCAACGTGAGCGCGGGCTTGTTTGCACGGCCCCGACCGCTCCAGTCCAGGCCAAGGACATGGTGCAGGACAAAGGCCAGCGGGTCAGGCGCTTGCACCGCCGCCAGTTGGGCGGGCGTGATATCGCCAAATGCGCGTTCGTACAGGGCGACAAGCGCGCCGCCTGTTGCAGGGGCGGCAACTGCGCCGCCTTCCAGTCCGAATTGCGCGCCGGAATGGGGCGTGGGAGGCGGCGGGCGTGCCTTTTGCAGGGCGGTGGCAATTTTGGGAAACGGATGGGTCACGCGGGCCCCGATGACATGCGCACGCGGGCCCGGCGTGTCGGCATCGCCCGGCGGCCCCGCAGTCAAGACAAGGCTGGGCGCGCCCGACTTCTGATCAGTTTGTACCTGTGTTTTGACAGACTGGTGGGCCGAGCTTTTCAGGTGCACCTCGCCCATCAGGCTGGCGCTTGTCTTGCTGCCCGTTGGCACGCTTTTGGACAGGCGGCCCAGATCGCCCTTGGGGTACACAACCTGCAAGGTCACGGCCCGGCAGACCAGCAGCTTTTGCACGGTGCCGACATTGGCGCCAAGCCCGTGGCCGCCGCCCACCGGGATCTGGAAATGGTAGCCACGCGGCACGTTCAATGCCTGATTGGTCGCGGCCTGCACAATGGGATGTTCAAAATACCAGCCGGTTGTCGTGTCGGGGTCCGCCTGGGCAAACGGGGTCGCGGCAACGGTGATCTCAGCGGGGCCATGATAGATGATCTTGACCTCTGCCCTGTCGCCTGAACCGTCATGGGCAAAGAGGTCGCGCGCCGCACCCTTGTTCGGGGCCACCGACACCACCCCGGCCGGGACGGATGCCGCTGGCTTGCCTGCCATGTTCACAACCGTCTGTCCTTTCGCGGTGCGCTTGGCGGAAAAGGTCACCTCGATCGTTGCCGATGATGACAATTGACTGCGGATGTCTTCGACCGGGGGCGAGACGGCAAAGCTGTGCCGCACGACGGTGTTGCCGGTGCGGTCCACCGTGTACATGCCGCTGTGATTTGCGACATCCGGGGCTTGGGTGTTGGCCGCCGCGTCCCGGATGGACCGCGACAGGTTCCACAGCCTGTCGATCTGGCGTGCCCAGTCCTGTTCATGGCCCAGCGCCGCCTTGAGCGTGGGCAAAAAGGTCTGCTGTGCATTGGTCGGCGCGTGCGCAAACAAGGACGCCAGCGGGCCTGACCGAATTTCCGAGGCGGTGAGTGGCGGCAGACCGGCGGCTTCGCGCCCGCTCCAGCGGAAGGCGATCTGGTAGTCAACCACGTAAGTCAGGTTGCTGACGGTCGACGCGCCCAGCGCTGTGGCCGCGGTTTGCTTGTCTGCCGGGCTAATCGGGGCGAACATCGACTGGTAGGTGTTGATCAGTTGCCCCTGCGCCATGCGGGCGGCAATCAGGTGCTTGTTCACATCGGCCTGATCCTTGTCCGTCCAAAGATACGCGGTGGCGCTGATGATGTTGAAGTACCAGGTGGTGAACCCGGCGGTCAGCCGAATGGCCCCACGACTGGTTTTCGATGCAATGGTGTTCAGGAAATTCCACGTCTCGGCGTTGAACGTCCCGAGGTTGTTCCACTCCCACGGAAAATCCCCGACCCCCGAGGTGTCGAGCGGCACGTAATCCACCGGATCAACCTGTGTGGTCTGGCCGGATGGCCCACTGACAGGTGCCAGTTTGCGCGCGGCCTGGGCCGACAGGCGCAAGGACGACACAAGGTCCCGCCTGAAAGCGCCATAGGGGTCTTGCATGTGCCCACCTCGCGTTTTCGTCCCGTGTGCCACCCCAGCATAGCAAAACCCACCCGGCAATCACCTCAGGATCGCCGGGTGGGCCAGGTACTGGTTACCTTACTTGGCGCCGGGCCATGCGCAATCGGCACCGATCACATAGGCCTGGGATGTCATGATGTTGCCCGGAATGACAGCAGGCGGAGGTGTCATGGTCACCGTAACGGTGCCTGCGGTCTTGTCGTACTTGTAGACCGAGCTTTCGTAGCTTTGCGATCCACCACCCAGCGGGATGCCAAGGAAGCTGACGCTCCAGTGCGATTCCTGCGAGAAGTGGGACTGGAACGACTGTTCATCCGCGTTGTGGAACACCATGGTGATCGTCGGCAGGTCACAGATCGCCAGTACGTCCAGCACCCCAAAGTCACCGTTTTCGGCAAAGTTGTAGTTCTGGGGTGTGGTGAAGCCCACGCCGCTGACATTCGGATCGTGGTTGGCCGCCGCCTTGATCAGCGAAGGGTTCCACCAGCCGGTGCCTGTACCGATGTCATAGGCGCTGGCCGACAGTTGCGGGGTGAACTTGGTCACGCCCTTGAAGGACAGGCTGATGTCCACCTGCGTGACGTTGCTGTCGAACGAGAACGCGTTGTAGCTGGCGCTGGCACCGGCCCCGATGTGGAACCAGTCGATCCAGCCGGACACGCCCGCGCCACCTTCGACCGACACTTTGGACGTCGATTGGTCCACCTTGGTCACGGACATCGCGATGTCGAAGCCCTGGCTGCCGTTCAGGCCGTTCTGGATGGTGCTGGTCGCCTCTGCAATATCGAGATACGGCAGGATCGACGTCGCGCCCGTCACGTCAGCGGCGGACATCCAGCCCTTTTTCACTTGTGCCGGTGTCGGGCTCAGGTTCTTGGCGCTTTGCTTGATCTGACCGTTGTAGCTGTTGACCGCGTTCTGAACCGATGCGGCGGCATCCGTTTGCGACAGGTAGGTCATGAAATCGCTGATAAGCTTGGCCGATCCAAGCGGCGCGTTGGGCAACAGCGATGTCGGGTTGGTCGAGGTGCGGAACGTGGCTAGCGTCAGGCCCTGATCACCCCAGGACATGATCTGCTCTGTCACGTAAAGCAGCTTGGCCCCGGCGGTTCCGCTATTGGCCGCGGGGATGGCGCCAAACATCGATGTGTAGTCGCCCACAACTGTGTTCAGAATGCCCGCAGCATTGGTGTTGGCCTTGTTCAGGGCCGCCTGATCTGCCGCGGTCAGTTCGTACGCCATGGCAAGGTACAGGTTGAACAACGCGGTATTCAGCGCAGTGCCGTCGGTTGTCTGCAAATAGCCGTCCGGATTGTACTGCATCACGTTGTTGAACTGGTTCCACGTATCCGTGTTGAAGATGGCCGCGTTGTTCCAGTACCAGAACAGATCGCCCATGCCGGCGCTGTCGACAGGCGACCAGTTTTGGATGTTCAGTGCCTTTTGAACCGGGCCGTCCGCCTTCTTGGCAAGGCTGTCATAATAGGCCTTTTTGATTTGTGCGATGTCTTGGGTCATTTTGATGTCCTCTAAGCTCTGTCAAAAATGATGCTCGTGTCCGAGCGGTTCCCCCCAGGAAAATTCCTTTGGGTGGCAGAAGCGCCAAGGACAGGCTGGCAGGACAGGCGGATCGAAGTCCTGAAACATTCCCGAAATAGTTGTGATTTCTGGCTCACGCGACATTTCGGAAATATTTCGGAAAAGTTTCAGGCCTTTGGCCGTGCACCTTTTGCAGACTGTATCTCGTGCGGCCCAAGTGCGGGCCCGCATGCAAGACACGTGAAAGGCTCGGAACGACGTGACCATGATAACTGCGCGAAACGAGACGATCCGAGAGATCCGAGTGTTTCCATACTACCGGGGTGTACCGCTTGAAGTGGATGCGGTGGGCAAGGCCAGCTCAGGCAAATACGAGGCCGGTTTCTTTGCCGGTCAAACCTACTACACGCTCGAACTTGATGACTGGAACGAATTCCGGGAGGTGCATGTCGGAGCAACCTATACCTGCACGGCGATTTCGAAGGACGGGCGCCCCCTGAAAACCCACTGGATGTTCTGTACGTCCGTGGCAGGCCGGCCCACGTTTTCCATCAGCCGCCACTGGACCAACCCGACCAACTTCGCCCCTGTTCTGCCGCTGTGCGATACCAGCCTCGTTCATCTTGAGGAATTGACGGACATGGTTGCGTCCCTGCCCCGTGCCGTCGGTGACGACAGCCTTGTCCAGGCACAGATCGGTACATCCGGATGGCTGGTCATGACGCGGATCGGATGCCCGCACATGATCGGCATCATGATTGACGACGCGGTGCTGCCCAGCCATATGTGCCAGGGTGCCAGCGATCTTGTCATCACTGCCCGCTCGGTGCGCACGACCCAATCCATCACGCTGGAAAAACTAAGCTGCGTCAGCACCAAAGACAAATCCCTGTTCTTACGGCTGCACGAGGGATGATTGTGCTATGCCGAACCTCTGTTGATCACTACTATAGGTCGCGTAACCAGTCGTGGCCGTTGCCTCGGACGCGCGTATCGGGCGATCTTGCGCCAATGCGCGGGGTTTTGTGCGCGCATGCGGTAGGCAAGCGCACACAGGACCATACGGTGGGTGTGGGTGCGGCTGGCGACACCAGGGGGAAGGCGCCGACGGCACTGAAAATGAACGGTTTTGCGGCTGCGCATATTCGATTGGGCGACGCGCTTTATGACGTGGCCACGGATCGCATTGTCACGTCATGTGGCGAAGATATCCTGTTGCGGTCCCAGTCCGCACTGGTTTTGAAGTATCTCGTGGGGGCCCTTGGCACACTCGCAACACGAGAAGAGTTGATCGCCGAGGTCTGGCCTGACGTTTCGGTCACGGATGACAGCCTGACGCAATGTATCCTCGACATTCGGCGCGCCATTGGCGACGCGGATCGCGTCATTCTCAAGACCGTGCCCAAGCGTGGATTTGTTTTGACCGGGACCCCCGTGCCGGAGGTCATTGAACCGGAAACGGCACGATCCGCACCGCTGCCAGCGTCACCGCTGCACCCTGACAATACGCCTGCGCAGACAGGCATCATCGTGCCCGAGCTTGACCCGCGCGACGTGCTGCCGACCCTGGCGGTGTTGCCTTTCCGAACACAGCCCGACAACGGCCATGGCACACTGATCAGCGCGTTTGTCGGAGACGAGATCGCAGCCGCCATCAGCAGGTCCGAAGACATGAACGTCATTTCGCGCCTGTCGACGCTTAACCTGTCTGGCGGCCCCAATTCGTTGCAGAACGTGGGGTCGATGCTGAACGCGGATTTCATCATCTCCGGCAGCGTGTTCGAACGCGACAACAAGGTGCTGCTGCTGATCGAATTCGCGGAAACGGACCGCCAGACTGTGCTGTGGTCGGACCGGATGGCCCTTGATTCGGTTGAATGGATGCATGACACGGACACGATCGACCGGATTGTGACCCACATCCGCCGCGCCATCATGATCAACGAAGTCCGGCGCACCCGGTCAACACCTTTGACGGACCTCAAGCTGTTCAGTGTCCTGCACGGTGCGGTTGGCCTGATGCACCGGTTTTCGCCCGGCGATTTCAACCGGGCGCAGAACTACCTTGAATATGTGACCGAAAAAGCCCCCGAGCATCCCACACCGCTGGCGTGGCTGGCGCGCTGGCATGTGTTGCGCACCGTGCAGGGATGGGCAGAAGATCCCCGCCACGAAGCGCGCGCCGCGCTGGATTTTACCGCCCGCGCGCTGGATATCGAACCCGATCACACCATGGCCCTGGTGTGCGAAGGGCAGGTGCTGGCGCATCTGCAACATCGTCTGGACGAGGCGCAAGCCCGCTATGACGCTGCACTGGCGCTGAACCCCAATGATGCGCAGGGGCTGGCCTTGCGGGGCATGTTCTCTGCCTTTCGTGACATGGGCGCCGAAGGCAAGCGCGACACGGAACGCGCCCTGCACCTGTCACCGTTCCATCCCCATCGCTTTTTCTTTCTGGCCCAAGCAGCGGCGGCAAACATCGCCGCCAAGGACTTTGGCCGGGCCGTAACACTTGCCAAGGAATCCCGGCGTCTCAACAGAACACATGTGTCCACGTTGCGAACACTTGCGATTGCACAGGTTGGCGCGGGTCAATTGGAAGATGCCCGCGACACCGGCAAGGAACTGTTGCGCCTGCATCCGAACATGCGTGTCAGCAGTTGGCTCAGGAACTCGCCCAGTTCCGGCTACGAACTGGGGCGTTCGGCCGCCGAAAAACTGCGCAGCATCGGGATTCCGGATTAGTGCCGGGACATTCATTAAAGGGAGTATGAAGAATGAGCATTGGACCAGAGAACGCATTGAATGCCTTGAATGCGCTGAATGCACTCAACGCGTTAAACGCCTTGAACGCACTGGGCAGCAACAACGCGCTGGCCGCAGGCGGAAACGAGGGCCCTTTGCTGGGCGAGGCGCTGATCACCAACCGCGACGGCATTGTCGGCACGCAGATCGACCACATCACACCGCCGGCGGCTGGTGTCGTGGACAGCCCGGAAAACCTGCCCCGCCTGGCCAAAAGCGTGCGCGCCGCCATTTTCCAGGCCGAACTGGCGCCAAGCGTGGACCTGACCGTCGATACCGACGGCACGCTGCCGGTGACGACCTTGTGGCGCCGCACATCCGAACGGGATGGCCGTCGACGCAAGGTCACCTACAGCGAAATGGTGGAAATGACCGCACCCACGGTCGAGCAACTGTCCACGCAGCTTAGTCTCGTATCCGGGTATGCGCGCATTCGCCCGGATCGTGCGGCCGAAATCCTGTCTCAGATCGGCGTTCCCACCGCCTTCTTCGGGTCCGTGAATTTCCTGAATGCCGAGCGGACGCCGCACACGATCGAATTGCTGTACACGGCGCTGACATTCGCGTTGCCCGTTATCCAGCGCACCAAATACGCGCTGGCCGTCAAGCGGCCCATTGAATTCTCGCCGCAGGTCCAGCCCATGATTCCAACGCCAACGCATGGAACACTGCCCAGCGGCCACGCGACCGAGGCGTTCCTGATGGCCCGCATCCTGTGGAAGCTGCTGATCGAAAGCGACGCGCCGCAATACAACGACAAGGCCTATTGGGGCAGCATGCTGATGCGGCAGGCCGCGCGCATCGCCACCAACCGCACCGTTGCCGGCGTGCATTTTCCGATCGACAGTGTGGCGGGCGCGACATTGGGCCTGACCCTGGCCGATCATGTCCACGCGATGTGCCATGGCGGTGGCTGGACGTCCGCCACGCTCGACACGCCCAATTTCGACCCCGAGCAGGATTTCGACTGGCACCAGATCTACAGCGCTGAAGGCAACGCGATGGCGGACGAGGCTGTGTCGGATCGCGGTGTGTGGCTGCGCACCCACCATCACAGCGCCCCCGATTGCGAAGGCCCCGCGCCCGCCCTGACCTGGCTGTGGAACAAAGCGCTGGACGAGTGGCGCGACCTGGGCGGCGGGGCATAGGGGCGGACCATGGCACGCTGGATCCCCAACCCCGAACCGGACGCCGCGGACATCATCGATCACATCACCTATTTCCGGCTGTCGCGCGAAGGTCACCACTTTGCCGATGACCGGGAGGACGTGTGGTGGTCGGTCCTGGTCGAGCTGGAAGGCATCAGCATCGACCAGTTCGAACTGCTGTTGCAGGCGTTCGCGGATGACCTGCTGATCCCCGCGGCCTATGATGCAACCGACCGCAGCGCGGTACGCCCGCTGCAGCCCGTGGCCATTTATGCCCGCACCCGGCTGGCCGATCACCTCAATGACCGGGCCAGTGACCTGAACATTGCCTCGGTACTGCTGGGCGCGTCGGTGCCTGCGCGGTTTCTTGACCGGGGTGCCCGCGCCCGCGACCTGCCAGAGGTGATCGTCGACGATGATGCCGTGATCCAGGCCGTCGTCGATGACGGTATCGGAATTGCGCACGAGCTGTTCCGCAGCGGCGCAACAGCGACCCGCATCCACCATGCACGCATCTTCGAAGCCGAACCGCTGCCCGGCGGCGGCACCAGCATCGGGCGCGACCTGACCAAGGACAAGATCGATACGCTTTTGGCCGATTGCACGTTTGACGGCGTGCTGGACGAGGATCTGTTCTATCAGAAATCCGGGCAACTCGACTTTGCCAGGGGTGTATTTTCCACCGTGGCCCTGCGCCGGTCGCATGGCACGCACGTGATGGCGCTGGCGGCGGGTCGCACCATGGCCGAAGACGCCCAGACCCATCCGATCATCTGCGCGGCCCTGCCATCGCGGATCGTGGCGGACACAACCGGACTGGACAGCGTGCCGGTGCTTTACCTTGCCTTCCATATCCTGGTGAAACAGGCGCGCCGGTTTCGCACCCGGACGGGCGCACCGGTGCCCGTGGTGTTCAACTTTTCCTATGGCAATACCGGCGGGCCGCATGATGGCACCGGCATCTTCGCATCCATGTTCAACCATTACTTTGGGCAAGAGGGCGTTCGGGACAGCGCGTTGCTGCATGAAACCGACGAAAACACGCTCCAGCGTGCGGCGTCCCTGACCGACGGTGGATCACAAAAGGCGTGGCTGATACTGCCTGCGGGCAATGCCAACCTCGAACGGCTGCACGCCATCGACGACGGCGAAACCGACCATGACGGGGCGACAACGCTTGATCTGACGGTACAGCCGGATGACCGGACGCCGACCCACACGCAGATCTGGCTGCCGGTCAGCGCACAGGACGCGCAACCGAATTTTGCCACCATCACCGTGCAGGCCCCGTTCGACATGGACGTCGGTGTCATCGAAACCCGGCCCGGCGAACATGCGGCACTGGTCAACAAACAGGGACAGCGAATTGCATGGTTGGCCTATCAATATGTGGGCGGGCACACCCAGCGCGGGCTGGTGACACTGTCCAGCAACCCAACCGCCAACCTGTCGGAGACATCTGACCTGGCCCCCGCAGGGACATGGAAGATCACGATCAAACGGCATGCCGAGGCACCAAGGGACCCGATCCACGTCTGGGTGCGGCGGGATGAAACCCTGCCCGGGCAGATCACCGGCGGGCGGCAGGCCTTTCTGTCGAACCCCGACTACAAGCGCTTTGATCGGTTCGGGGCGCCCTTGGCCGTTGATCCGCCCCACAGCAAAAGCCCGGTGCGCCGCGCCGGGACCCTCAGCGGGTTTGCCTGCGGCGCATCACCGGTGGTCGTCGCCGCCTATACCGAACAGGAGGCGATCGTTTCAGATTACTCTGCCGCCGGACCGCTCAACCCATCGCCGAACGGCCCGGTGCCAGCCCGGGACGGGCCGGACCTGACGGCCAAGGGTGACGACAGCCTTGTGCGCCGTGGCGTGATCTCGGCCGGGTCGCGCAGCGGGTCCTGGGTGCGTCAGGCAGGCACCAGCGTTGCGTCGCCACAGGTGGCCCGCCTGGCGGGCCAGGCGATCCATGACCAGTCGGGCACAGCACGCGATTGGACGGCGCAGGCCGTCCGGGACCACCCGTTTGCGTTGCATGGGCATCCATCCCCCACGCGCGTGGGACATGGTGCCATTCGCCTGCCAAGGGACGACGTCATCGGCTAGTTCCGGAGGGGGGCGGCGCGAAATCGGTTGCTGCCACCCCCGTCTCAACTATTGTCAGCCCATGCAGCTGCCCGGCGACATCGACACAAAGACCCTGATCGCCTGCCCGAAATGCGATGCGCTGTATCGGGTTGGCACGGTGCGCAAGGGCGATCAGGCCCGTTGCACCCGGTGTCACACGCGCTTGTTCACCCGGCGGCGCGATGCGGGACTGATCATCATCAGCTCTGCGCTGGCGTCCACCATCCTGGTGATCGCGGCCCTTTTTCTGCCGTTCATCGAAATCCGGCGGCTGGGGTTCAGCAACGCCGCCACCATCGTGGATGCGGCTCTGGCCTTTTACGGCGGTCCGCTGTTTGCCCTGTCGCTTGCGGTTGTTGCCCTGATCATCGCGCTGCCACTCGCCCGGCTCGTTCTGACGCTGTACACGCTGACCCCGCTGGTCCTTGATCGCCCCCCATGGCCCGGGGCCAGACACCTGTTCCGCCTGAGCGAGGCCATGCGCCCCTGGTCCATGGCCGAAATCTTTCTGGTCGGCTGTGCGGTGTCCCTGATCAAGCTGACGGACCTGGCGCGGGTCGAATTGGGCCCCGCGTTCTGGATGTTTGTCGCGGTGGTGGTGCTGATGGCGGTGCAGAACATGGTGATGTGCCGCTGGTCGGTGTGGAAGGCACTGGAACGATGACCGTAACCGCGCGGGACAAGGGGCTGGTGTGCTGCCGGGAATGCGCGCGGGTCTGGCCCTCGGGCCAGTCCCATTGCGGCACCTGCGGCAACACGCTGCGATCCCGCGATGACCAAAGCCTGCACAAGGTCTGGGCCTGGTGGGCGGCCGGTGTGATCGCCTACATCCCCGCCAACATCTATCCCATGCTGAAAACCCGCACCCTGCTGCACACCTCCGAAGACACGATCATCGCTGGCGCGCTTGAGATTGCGGCACATGGGTCATTTGGCGTGGCCCTGATCATCCTTCTGGCATCGGTCGTGATCCCGCTGGGCAAGTTCTTTGCCATCGCGTATCTCGCGCTTGCGGTGCGGCGCCGGGCGCGCTGGCCCGCGCGGCGCCAATACATCCTCTACGAGGTTGTCGAATATATCGGGCGCTGGTCCATGATTGACGTGTTTGTGGTGGCGATCCTGTGTTCGTTGGTGCAATTGAACGTCGCGGCGTCGATCACGCCGGGTGTGGCGGCGCTGACTTTTGCGTTGTCGGTTATTTTTACGATGCTGTCGGCCCAAAGCTTTGATCCCCGTCTGATCTGGGACCGCATCGACACGCAACAGAAGGCAAGTCCGGTTTGAGTTCCGATATCCCCGACATTCAATCCGAACAGCACACCCCGCGCCGCCCTTGGGGTGGGGCGCAATGGGTATGGCTGGTGCCTGTGGCGGCCCTGCTCACGGCCGTTTGGGTGGGCCTTCAATCCTACAATGATCAAGGTCCCTTGGTGCAGATCGTCTTTGACGACGCGGCCGGTATCCTGCCGGACGAAACCGAAGTCCGGTTTCGCAATGTGCCCGTGGGCCTGGTCGAGGATATCGGCTTTAACCAGGACCTGTCGCAGGTGCTGGTCGAGGTGCGGCTGGACAAGACCGTGGCCCCCTTTGTCGATGATGGCGCCGCCTTCTGGATCGTCCGGCCCGAGGTGACCACCAGCGGCGTGACCGGCCTGGAGACCGTGCTGTCGGGCGTCTACATCGAAGGGACGTGGGACACGGATCCGGGCGGCCTTGTCACGGAACACATGGCGAGCGACCGGGCGCCGCTTGTCACCACGTACCGCGCCGGGACGCTGATCGAACTGCGGTCGACCCGGGCGGCGGGCCTGTCGGAAAACACCCCCATCCTGTTCAAGGGGATCGAGGTGGGACGGCTGGGTGCCACGACAATCTCGGTCAACGGCCAGTGGGTCACGGCCCAGGCGATCATCTATGAACCCCATGACCAGCTGGTCACAACGGCGACCCGGTTCTGGGACACCTCCGGCTTCAGCCTGTCGGTCGGTGCCTCGGGCGCGTCGCTTGACTTCTCCTCTGTCGCCTCGCTCATTTCCGGCGGGATCACCTTTGGCACGCTGGTATCGGGCGGGCAGCCCGTGCGCGAAGGGCTTGTCTACGAAGTACACCCGGACGAGGCGGCCGCGCGCAACTCCGTCTTCGAAGGCAGCAGCGGCCAGGCCCTGCGGCTGACCATGATGTTTGACGACAATGTCAGCGGGCTGACGGCAGATGCCGACGTAGAGTGGCGCGGCGTGCGCATCGGGCGGGTCGCGAACGTGTCCGGCATCGTGGATCCCGACCGTTTCGGGGACGCCCGGGTGCGCCTGTTGTCCACGGTCGAAATCAACACATCGCGCTTTGGCCTCGACGCCGATCTCGACCGGGCGCAGGCGCTGGATTTCCTGGACGCCCGCGTGGCCGAGGGGCTGCGGGCCCGTCTTGTGACCGCATCGATCCTTGCCGGGGGCCTCAAGATCGAATTGCTGACCGACCCGGATGCCGTGGCGGCGACGATCGACCGCACAGGCGATCCGTTCCCGATCTTTCCTGTCACCGAAGGCGAAGTGGCGGATGTGTCCGTCACTGCCGAAGGCGTGTTCGAACGCGTCAACGCCCTGCCCATCGAAGAATTGCTCGACAGTGCCATCCGCTTTCTGGACAACGCGACGCTGCTGGTCGCCAGCGAAGAGGTGCGCGAAACGCCCGCCGAAATCCTCGGCCTTCTGTCGGATGCGCGGGGCGTGATCAGTTCGGACGAGGTGCAGGCGCTGCCTGAAGACCTGCGCGCGATCATGGCCGACGTGCAGGCCGCGAGCGGCGATCTGCGCGGGCTGTTGGCGGACATACGCGACGCGCAGACCGTCGACCGGCTGTTGGCGGCTGTGGATCAGGTGGGGGCCGCTGCGGCAGAGGCGGACGCAGCACTCGCCGGGCTGCCGGACCTGACCTCGCGCATCGCGGACTTCGTGGACCGGGCCAATGCCCTGCCCCTGGACGTTCTTGTCGATCGGGCCAGCAGCTTCGCGCGCGAGGCGGAAACGCTGCTCGCCTCGGACCAGATGCGCGCCATGCCCGCCTCTGTCACGCAGGCCTTTGACGAATTGACAACGGTCCTGACCAACCTGACCGAGGCCGACACCGCCGATCTGCTCAGCACCGCACTTGTGGACACCAGCGAGGCGGCCACCGCCGTCGAAGATGCCGTGTCGGGCCTGCCGTCCGTTGTGGAACGGCTGGACCGGATCGCCGCCCAGGCAGAGAACGTCGAGCTCGACACGCTCGCCCGTGAACTCGAAGCAGTGCTTGCCTCGGCCCGGCAGCTTCTTGGCGACACCAGCGACGCGCAATTGCCCACCGCACTCGCCAGCGCCTTGAACGAGGCAGAGGCCGCGCTGGCAGAACTGCGGGCGGGTGGCGTCATCGAGAACACGAACGCCACGCTGTCTTCGGCCCGCCAGGCGGCGGCGGCCATCGAAAGCGCGGCAGGCGAATTGCCCGCACTTGCCGACCGCCTCAACAGCACGCTGTCCCAGGCGCAAGGCACGTTGCGCGACTACGGCGAAGGTTCGGCCTTTTCCCGCGAAACCCTGACGGCCCTGCGCGAGATCGAACGGGCAGCAAAGGCACTGACCGACCTTGCCCGCACCATCGAACGCAATCCCAATTCCCTTCTGCTAGGACGATAGACATGCGACACGCCCTTGGCCTTCTGGCCCTTTGCATTGCAACGGCCTGCAGCAGCCCCGACCAGTTCATCGCCTCGCCCAAACTGGTGGCGCAGGACCGTATCCCGACCCGGTTTTCCAGCATCGAAGTGTCGGAGGTATCGCTGCCCGCCTACGCTGCCCGAAACGAGGTGACGTCATCGGACGCCGGCGTCCTGGTGCTGTCGGACACTTTGTGGGCGGACGAACCAACGCGCGCGATGACGTTGGCGCTGTCGCGGCACTTGGCCGAAATCACCGGCGCGCGGGTCGCGTCCGATCCATGGCCATTCGACGGCTTCCCCGCCGCACGGGTCGAGGTGCGGGTCGAAGACCTGATCGTAGGCGCCGGGGCATTGCGGTTGTCGGGGCAGTATTTCGTAGTGGACCTTGACGGACGCAGACGCGATCACGCGCATCTGTTCGATCTGACCACGCCCCTGCCCGAGGGCGACCCGTCGGCGGTTGCGCAAGCGCGCGCCCAAACGGTGCTGGACCTTGCCACACTGATCGCGCGGGACGCGCTGTAGGCTGGTAGCAAGGGGCAAAGGTGCGGGCCACCCCATCACTCCAAGCGGCCCAAACCGGCGTCATTCCTTTCGGCAAAGATGCAAAACGACAAACGGCGGCATGTTGTTGTGCGGCACTGCTTCGGGCGCATCCACGCCAGCATCTTCTGCAGGCAAGCGCAGCGCCCACTGCGAAATGGACGTACTTCTGATCGTTTGTTCCTTGAGCAATCGCAGCAGGCCATCGCCTGTCACTGCGTCGCTTGTGTCCGACCGCACCACCAAGGGGCCGACCGGAACCATGTCCCGGGTCAGGATCACTTGCTCGGCGCCGCCCTTTTCGGACAGTTGGCGCGCGCTTAGGAATTCTTCGTTCTCGTCAAAATTCCCTCGCCCAGACCCCACAATCACGCGCCCTGATCCCTCTCGAAAGGTGCTCCAGCCGCTGGGACATCCTCTCGGCGTATCGAAAGCTGCAACAAGACCGGTAGGCACCAGAACCGAGGCGCGACGCTGCGCCTGCACAATTTCGGTTTTCAGTTCACTGATCACCGACTGCAGAGATTGGATGGTTCGAGTCTGCCGCTCTTCGAGCGCCTGCATACACTCGATGATATCGCTTGCCCGTGACGTAGTCGCCAGATCGGATGCGCAAGTGCCCTGCGCGTGACTTGCAAATGGCAAGGCACAAAGTGTCAATGCTACCCAAAAATGTCTCAAGGTTGGCCTCCACTTGGGAAGATTTCATCCAATGTGTCACCGGTTCCCGGTTGGGGTTGGGGTTGTGGCAAACTTGGTTGGATCCGCTCGGCTTGGGCAAGTTGCAATTTGATTTCCTCCAGATCCCGAACGATCTGGATCAACTGACCACCAACACCGACCCCGCCCTGCGTTGCGTTCACGCGGCTTAACGCTTCGTCGACTTGCGCCAGCAATGTCCGCACTTCCACGCGCGTATCGTCGACAAGCGTCGCCGAATTGCCGATCTGTTGGCGCAAATCTTCAAATTTTTCAGCCGTTTCATTGAGCTTTTGCTCTGCGGCACTCACCTTTTCGACAGCGGTTGCAACAGATGCACTTGCGGCACGGCCCGCGGTCGCTTCGATGTTTTCGTAAGCGAGACCTCCAAGCGCCAGAATGGAAACCCCACCCAACGCACCGATCAGTTGTAGGCGACCGCGTCGCTCGGTATCGCGTTTCGCAAGCTCGGCTTCGACTTCCTCCTTTATCGCCAGCTTTTGCTGCGACACAAAGCCTTCATCGCGTCGCTCCAGATACTTCTCTATTTCTTCGCGTGTCTGTTGATCCAATTAAACAACCTCGCAAATGCCAAAAATTTGTCAGAAAATAATGGTGGATTGTGCAACAGGAACGTACGCGCAGCCAGAACTTTGTGATGACTGGCAAAGCCTGGCGATCCCTGAAGGACTCGAACCCTCAACCTGCTGATTAGAAGTCAGCTGCTCTATCCAGTTGAGCTAAGGGACCGCTGGCCCTGTCATGCCGCAGCGCGGGGCACAGGGCAAGGGTTCAGAGCGTACGGGTCATGAAAACGCTCAGCGGATCGACCGTGTAATTCCCGAAAGGCGGGCATGTGGCAAAGCCGTGGGCCGCATAGAGCGCACGGGCCGGCGCAAAAAGGTCCGCCGTGCCCGTTTCAAGACTGAGCCGCGTCACGCCATGATCACGCGCATGGTCCATCAGCGCCTGCAAAATGGCGCGGGCCACGCCGCGCCCCCGCGCCTCGGCGGCGGTGTGCATGGACTTCAACTCTCCATGCTGGGGTCCGATCAAGGTCAGCGCGCCAACGCCCAACAGGGTTTGCCCGTCCCGCGCGGCGTAAAGGACAGCCTCACGCTCAAGAAGCGCGCCCGGTTCCATGACATGGCAGCTTTCGGCCGGTGAAGATGACCGCATCAGTTCGAAATGACGCCCAAGCAGCGCCACGATATCCGCTTGATCAAGCGTGGCGCGGGCAACGGACAGCACAGCGCTCACAGGGGTGGCCCCGCAAAGGTGACATCGAATTCGGCACCCAGTGCGGCTATGTCGGCAGGGTCGGACTGCGGGCCCAGACCGCGGTCGGTCGCCGCCACGAACAGGCCTTCCCCGCCACCAGGCGACAAGGTGATCAGGGCAACCGATCCTTCGGGTGCCGCGCCCTTGAACGCGTGAACCGTGCCCATGGGGATCACAACGGTGTCACCCGCATCGGCATGGAATTGATGCCCGTCCGCTTCGAACAGCAAACGCCCCCGCAGCACGACAAACACTTCGGCGGCGTTGGTGTGGATGTGACGCGGCGGGCCTGCGCCCTCGGGAATGTCCTCTTCCCAGACCGACGGAATGTGGGCATTGCCCTGAACATGGATGCGGCGTGACAACCCGAAGGCATCATTTGGTGCGCCGCCGCCCGCAGGCGTGTGCACCGCACCCGCCATCAGTGGGTCCACGCCCCACGGCGGTTCGTGGCAAAATTCTCGCCATACCCGCCGGCGCGGATATTGGTCTTGCGCCGGTTCGGCTCCTGGACGTGCGCGTCGATGCCGTGTTCCTTGGCATAGTCCAGCGCCGCCTCCTTGGTGTCAAAGGACATGCGGACCTGGGCCTGCGTGTCCGAGGACGACGTCCACCCCATCAGCGGATCCACCGACCGGGCCGAGGCCGGGGCAAATTCCAGCACCCAATGCTTGGTCTTGGCGGTCCCCGACGACATCGCGGTCTTGGCAGGCTGATAGATGCGTGCACGCATGGCATGGCTCCTGATCTGGCTGTGCTCTGTATCGGGAATTCCGCGCGCCCTCGCAAGATGCGAATTGTCTCAACCCGGTCACAGCTTGTTTGCGCACCGGGGCCATCCTAACGTCGCGCAGATGACGGATGACAGACGCACACCGGACCGCGACCGCCCGCCAAACGCCACGTTGCAGGTGTCTGGCCTGCTGATCCTTGGCGTGTTTTTCAGCACATTCCTTGTCGACAAGTCGCAGAACCTCGGTCAGTGGATCGGATGTGCGCTTGACAGCTGCGACAGCAAGACGGCCACCGCCTTTGTCACAGCCCGGGTCGGGGGGCTGGCGATTGGTGGCTTTTTCGCGATCGGGATCACCGCCTATGCGATCGGGCGGGGCACCGTGTCGCTGCGCGACGGGATGGGGGCCGCCATCGGGGTGCTGGCCGGGGCACTGTTCTCGATCCTCGAACTCAGCGTCGGCGACCGTTACGTACCGGTGCCCAAGGCCGTCCTGACCGAACTTTACATCTGGGGCGTGGTCGCGGTGCTGATGCTGGGGCCCATTCTGGCCAAGGGCAGCGCCGTATCGGCCCGCAACATCAGCATGATCTATGGGCGCATGGTGGCCATAGGCCTGACCGGTCTTGTGGCGGCCCTCGGCCTCGAGGCGGCTTATGACACCCTCAGCACGGACACAGACCCGCCCTACATTCTCAAGGCGTATTCGGTTGTGACGCTGCCGCCCATGTGGGCTGCGATGCTTGCCATCCCCTGGATGCCCGAAAGCCGCCATGCCTGGTCGCGGTTCGGGCGTATCCGGTGGGGGGCGGCCATGTGTGTCATGACACTGCTGCTGGCGGGCGGCTACGGGTTGACCGAAAGCATTTTGGGCAAGCCCGGCGTGAACAGTGACCGTGCGACGGGTATCATGACGTCGCTCAGCCTGCTTCTGGTTCCGGTGCTGGCCTGCCTGTTCGGGGTCATCCTGGCGCTCAGGAACCAACACCGGCATTGGCCCATCCTGGCGATTGTTGCCGCATCCTGCGCGGGCGGATCGGCCTATGTGCTGACCGTGCACCACCTGTCGTGGCCCACGTCGCGCGGGCTGAACTATGCCATGGTGCATGGCATGTCGGTGGTCCTCGCCGTGGGGCTGAGCGTGTGGATCGACACGGGGCTGGACGTCTGCAAACAGCGCTGGAACCGGTTTCGCGGGCATCCGGCCACCTGAAGACCCGCACGCCCGAATTGCAACAACGCCCGACCGCGCCATATCGTGCGCTATGACATGGCACGCGCAACCGCATATCGACTGGGTCCTGACCGAAGGGCGGTACATGCCGGACATCAACGCCATGTTTCAGGCCCTCGGCACGCGTCTGCACGAAGGTGGTGCACCGCTTCAGCGGGTCAGGTTCGCCATGCGCACCGTACATCCGCTGGTCACCGCCATCAGTACGATCTGGGACGCTGATCCCGACAACATCGTTGCGGTCCAGACAGCCCATGGCATGGAACAGCGCAGCGGCTATATCGGCAGCCCGCTTGCCACGATCAGAACCACGCAAGAGCCGCTGCGCCTGCGTCTGGATGGTCCGCTGGACACGGATGCGCACCGCGTCCTGCACGAGATGAAGGCCCAAGGCATCGTCGAATATTTTGGCCTGCCGATCACCTTCGCGCACGCGCCTATGGGTGGGGTCGTGGCCTATGGCACGGCACATCCCAAGGGGTTCACCGATCACGACATTGCCCAGATGACCCGCCTTGCCGATGCCTTGGCCCCGGTCATCGAATCCTATGCCCAGCACTACAAGGCCACCGCCATTGCCAAAAGCTATCTGGGTCCGCGCACGGGGCAACGGGTGCTGGACGGGCAAATCACCCGCGGCGACATCGAAACAATCGAGGCGGCAATCCTGTTCTCGGACATCCGCGGCTGGACGGCGCTGAATGCAACGGAACCACCGGACCAGGTGCTGGACATCGCCAACAGGTATTTCGAAGTCATGTCCGACGCCATCGACAACAATGGCGGAGAAATCCTCAAATTCCTGGGTGACGGGGTGCTGGCGCTGTTCCCCTCGGATGGCAGCCCGGACGGCAAGGTCGAAGCGTGCAGGCAGGCCATCAGCGCGGCGCATGCGGCGCTGGGGATCGCGGCACTGGCCGAATTGCAGGTCCCCTTCGGCACGGGCATTCACTATGGCGCGCTGCTTTATGGCAATGTCGGCGCGCGCGAACGGCTGGACTTCACCGTGTTGGGGCAATCGGTCAACATCGCATCGCGGGTCGAAGCCTTTTGCGGACGGCTGAACGAACCCGTCCTGATATCGGACCCGGTCGCCCGGATCGCCGGGCTGCCCACGCGCCGGGTCAGCACCGAGGTGCTAAAGGGGCTGGACACCCCCATGGACCTGCACGCACCCACAGCCATGTAAGCGTCATGCATCCGTTACGTCCTGGGTTCACCCTATACGCGTATTTTCAGCAGAGAGGGCAGGATTGTGCCAGGAACATCATTCACCGCCAAAGTGGACCGCGTCGTGGACGGCGACACCGTCCGCGTTTTTCTGAACGACGGGGACGACAAAAGCGAAAGCTTGCGGATCCTCAGCCTAGACACCGAAGAGGTGAACGCCGGGACAAAGCCCGTCACGCCGCTGGGCCATGCCGCGTCGGACCGGGCAAAGGAACTGATCACGCCCGGCGACACCGTCACCGTGATCCTGCCCGGCAACGAAGACCGGGACGACGCCATCGCCAAGTACCGTGGCAATTTCGGGCGTTTGCTGTGCTACCTCCAGCTTGAGGACGGCACCGACTTTCAGGAACTGATGATCCGCGAAGGCCTGTCGCCCTATTTCCAGAAATACGGGTACGCGCAGTTTTCGACGCTCCACACCCGCTATGCCGCCGCCGAACGCGCGGCGCAGGCCCACAAACTGGGGATCTGGGACCAGATCGCAAACAACGGCTCGGTCCTGCGCGATTACGCGGCCCTTGGCACGTGGTGGGACCTGCGCGCGCGCATCATCGAAGGGTACCGCGAGATCAAGCGCCGCGCGCCCGAGGTCAACCTGTTCAACACACGCCTCGACTATGATCGGCTGGTCGAAATAGCCAAGGCGCGCGGCGAAACCACCGTGTTCATGGAATTACGCGATTTCTCGCCCGTGTCGGGCGATCACGTCGTCTTTCGCACCGGCAGTCTGGCACAGCCGTACCAGCTGTTCATTCCCAACGGGAACTCCGATCAGGCGCAGGACATCATGAACCTGATCCTGACCCGGTACCGCCCGGATGGCGAGGGCACGCCGCGCCGGTCCTATGCCTATGTCACCGGGCCGACCAAGATGTTTCCCGACAATGACACAGGCCGCCCGGAAATCGTCGTGACGGACCCCGATCAGATCACCGACTGGCCTGCGTCGGCTTTGGAACGATCGGGCCTGATCACGGCGTAAGGCCCCGCTCCTGCCACGCACTGACAGCAGCCCCCCTTGCATCACGGGGCACACGCAACAGATAACGAGGCATGGCCTACGCACATACCGATTCCTCCGAACCCGTCACCTACCTCGCCAACCCGGCCGAGGATGTCCGCACCCGGCTGAAGCTGGAAGGCGGCAAGCAACTGGTGATGAACACCGAATTCCAACCGGCGGGTGACCAGCCCACGGCGATCAGGGAACTGGCCCAGGGGGTTCTGGACGGCGATCGCGACCAGGTCCTGCTGGGCGCCACCGGCACGGGCAAGACCTACACCATGGCCAAGGTGATCGAGGAAACCCAGCGCCCGGCCATCATCCTTGCCCCCAACAAGACGCTCGCCGCGCAGCTCTATGGCGAATTCAAGGGCTTCTTCCCCGACAACGCCGTCGAATACTTCGTCAGCTACTACGACTACTACCAGCCCGAAGCCTATGTCGCCCGGTCCGACACCTACATCGAGAAAGAAAGCCAGATCAACGAACAGATCGACCGCATGCGCCACTCCGCCACGCGGGCGCTGCTGGAACGTGACGACGTGATCATCGTCGCCTCCGTCTCGTGCATCTACGGCATCGGGTCGGTCGAAACCTACGGGGCCATGACGCAGGACCTCAAGACCGGCAAGGAATACGACCAGCGCCAGGTCATCGCGGACCTCGTCGCCCAGCAATACAAGCGCAACGACCACGCCTTCCAGCGCGGCTCCTTCCGCGTGCGCGGCGACTCGCTCGAAATCTTCCCCGCCCACCTCGAAGACCGCGCCTGGAAGCTGTCCTTCTTCGGCGAGGAACTGGAATCCATCACCGAATTTGACCCGCTCACGGGTGAAAAATGCGACACGCTCGACCACATCCGCGTCTACGCCAACTCGCACTACGTCACACCCAAGCCCACGATGAACCAGGCCATCATCGGCATCAAGAAAGAGCTGAAAATCCGCCTCGACCAACTGGTGGGCGAGGGCAAGCTGCTCGAAGCGCAACGGCTCGAACAGCGCACCAATTTCGACCTCGAAATGCTCGAAGCCACCGGCGTCTGCAACGGCATCGAAAACTATTCCCGCTACCTCACGGGCCGCGCCCCGGGGGAGCCACCCCCCACCCTGTTCGAATTCATCCCCGACAACGCCATCGTCTTTGCGGATGAATCCCACGTCTCCGTCCCCCAGATCGGCGGCATGTACAAGGGCGACTACCGGCGCAAGTTCACGCTGGCCGAACACGGCTTCCGGCTCCCAAGCTGCATGGACAACCGCCCCCTGAAATTCGAGGAATGGGACGCCATGCGCCCGCAATCCGTCTTCGTCTCCGCCACGCCAGCGGCATGGGAAATCGAACAGACCGGCGGCGTCTTCACCGAACAGGTCATCCGCCCCACCGGCCTTCTGGACCCGCCCGTCGAAATCCGCCCGGTCGAGATGCAGGTCGATGACCTGCTGGACGAGGTCCAAAAGGTCGCCAAACAGGGCATGCGCACGCTCTGCACCACGCTCACGAAACGGATGGCCGAAGACCTCACCGAATACATGCACGAACAGGGCATCCGCGTCCGCTACATGCACTCCGACATCGACACGCTGGAACGGATCGAAATCCTGCGCGACCTGCGCTTGGGCGCCTTCGACGTGCTGATCGGCATCAACCTGCTGCGCGAGGGGCTCGACATCCCCGAATGCGGCCTTGTCGCGATCCTCGACGCGGATAAGGAAGGGTTCCTGCGGTCCGAGACGTCCCTCGTCCAGACCATCGGACGGGCGGCAAGAAACGCCGATGGCCGCGTGATCATGTATGCCGACAAGATCACAGGCTCCATGGAACGCGCATTGGCCGAAACCAACCGCCGCCGCGCCAAGCAGATGGCCTATAACGAGGAACACGGGATCACGCCCGAGACGGTGAAAAAGAATGTCGAGGACGTGCTGGCGGGCCTCTACAAGGGCGACGTCGACATGAACCGCGTCACTGCCCAGATCGACGCCCCATTGGCGGGCGGCAACCTGCAAGCCGTCCTCGACGGCCTGCGCGCCGACATGCGCAAGGCGGCCGAGAACCTCGAGTTCGAGGAAGCCGCGCGGTTGCGGGATGAGGTCAAACGGCTGGAAACGGTCGATCTGGTCGTCGCGGATGATCCGCTGGCGCGGCAATATGCGCTCGAGAAGGCCGTGGATGATGCGCAGAAGGCATCGGGGCGCTCAACGGCAGGGCGGGCCGGGCAACGCGGTGGGAATGTGAAGCGGCGGAAGCGGTAGATGGAACGCCAACCCTAGACTTGCGTTAGAAAGCCTTGATAGGCCGACAAAAGACCTGCGACAAATAGAGCTAAGCCGGTGGCGGCAATCAACACAGAAAGAACGTGAAAGGCAAACCCAACTTTTTCTAACCGTTTTGAGTTCGAGTCATACAGCAATTGAGCAAGATAAGCGAAACCTGCGACTAGTGATGCAGCAACAACTCCAAAGGCAAAAAGTAGCAATGCCTTCGTCAGAAGTCTGAATAACTCATCTCCCTGCTCAGTGTAGCTACCCAAAAAGGTAAGCACGGCAATCGCGGCAGCTCCATTTACCAATACTAAGGTTCTGATCGCTCCTTGGCCGAAGGTAATCACAGCTCGCATCATCTCCAGCCGAGCTTCTTTCCAGAGTTCCATCCTACGATTGTATTTGCGCCATACATGCTCTTTTGAGGCGTCTGAGTTTGATACGATCCTATCTAACTCAGCGGACAACCTGAGCGGATCAATTGTAGCGTCTTTATCACTGGCCAATTCGCGCACGTCGTCACGAAGCAACTCAAGATCTTCTCTAAGCGCCATCTGCAAAACCTACATAATCGTAGGGTGGGCAATGTGCCCACCTGTCATTCGGATCGGTCATATCCCAACGCTTGCAATCTGCCCACCCTCCCCCATAACCAATCGCGCCATACGGTGGGCAGATTGCCCACCCTGCAAAACACCTCACAACCTGTTCCGCAGCCCGGCCCACACCGTCTTTCACCGACCCCACCGCACGCACAAAGCGCACATCGCGCAACCCATCCCATGTGTGTCCCCGACCGGCCCCCACATGATCTGCCACAACTTAACCATTTGATAACAAACAAGGTTTCGCGCGCGAAACCCCGCGAAACGCAAAACGCGGCCCTCTTTCGAGCGCCGCGCCAAATCTCAAACCGTCAGGCGGGGCTCACCCCGCCACCCGCTCACACCAGGGCGATGTTGACCGCGCTTTCGCGCCCGTCACGACCGGCTTCCAGGTCAAACGTGACCTTCTGGTTGTCCGCCAGACCCGTCAGGCCCGAACGCTCAACGGACGAGATGTGCACAAACACGTCCTTGCTGCCGCCCTCGGGGGCGATGAAACCGAAACCTTTGGTGGCGTTGAACCATTTCACTGTGCCATTGGCCATGTGATGTCTTCCTTCAGAAAATACCGCTCGCGACATGCAGCGGTCCGGCCTAGTCGTCATGATCGAGAGACTGGTCGCCGTGAGGAAAATCAGAACATCGAGTAGAATAGCTATGCGAGGCTGGCCTGACAGCTTCCGGCACAAAGCACAAGCATATTCGCACAAGGCGTGTACCCGGACACAAACAGCACTACCATCCCGGCATGCGTATTTTGACCCTTCTTGCCCTTGTCGCCGCCCCCGCCCACGCGTGGGAATTCACCCCGACCCCCGTCTGCACCCTGGCCCACAGCGAGGCCCGGGCCGAGGTCGCGGTGACCTATGACCACGCTACGGCACTTTATGCGATTGCGATCACCAACGCCGATGGCTGGCCCAGCGCACCCGCGTTCTCGATCCGCTTTGACGGCGCGCAGCCCAACACGATCTCGACCACGCGGCACAGCATGGACGCACAAACGCTGACGGTCACAGATGCAGGGTTCGGCAACGTCCTGGACGGGATCGAATTCAACAGCACCGCCACCGCTTTCACCCAAACCGCCGCCGTCACACTGTCGCTCGATGGCGCAGCGCCAGAGGTACAGAAGTTCCGCGCCTGCGCCACCGCCCCCATCGCATGACAGACCCATTCCGGACACCGGATGACGACGCCCGCGCCACGGCGCGGCAGCTTGTTGATGATGCGACCTTTGCGGCGCTGGCCGTCACGGATCCGCAAACAGGTCATCCTTCGGTCACACGCATTGCGCTGGCAACCGACACGGACGGAACACCTGTGTCGCTGATCTCCGATCTGTCGACCCATACGGCGGCACTGGTCAACCAACCCGCCTGCGCCCTGCTGGTGGGCGAGCCCGCCGACAAGGGCGATCCGCTGACCCACCCGCGGCTGACACTGCACTGCACCGCCAGGTTCATCCCACACGCACAAGACGCTCAATTGCGCGCGCACTATCTTGCCGCGCGACCCAAGGCCACGCTTTATGCCGGGTTCACCGATTTCCGTTTTGTCAGGTTCACCGTCGATACCGGCCTCTTGAACGGGGGCTTCGGCAAGGCATTCAAACTGGGGCCGGGCGACCTCTAGAAATCAAAGATATCGCCCAGCAGATCGCCCATCCCCTTTTTCTTCTTCCGGCGTGGATCATGCCCGCGTTCATCATAGCCGCGCTGGGGTTGCGCGGTCGCTTGAGGCGGCGGGGGCGGCGGGCTGTAGGCCGCTGCACGCTCGATGATCTTGTCCAGCTCACCCCGGTCCAGCCACACCCCGCGACATTGCGGGCAATAGTCAATCTCGACCCCGCTGCGGTCGGTGATGACAAGGGGCGTTCCGTCAATGGGGCATTGCATGGGCATCTCTCCGTTAATGGCTCCCCCCAGATATAGGCGTGCCATTCGCCGCCCGCAGGGGCGCGTGGCAAAAAGTCCTGCACCACCCGCGCACTAATCAATTGTTAACCAAGATCAGCCCATGGTCATGCCTCGTTAACCCCTGTCAGGACCCGTGCGATGCGCACCGCCATGATGATCGTCTGCATGTTCTGGGCACAGGTTACCCACGCGGGGGCATGGTTGAAGCCGCACAAGGAAGGGTTCCTGTCCCAAAGCGCCGTCTATGACGACGCAGGCCAGCTCGATGGGACGCTCTTTTTCGAATATGGCGTGCGACCGAAACTGACGCTGGGGGCCAAGGTCGATGTGGACATGACCTCCGGACAGATCGGCGACGGCACCGCATTCGTCTTTGCCCGCAAACCCATCCCAACAAAAGATCGGGAATACAAACTGGCCTACACGTTGGGGATCGGCGGCACCTTCGGGGGCGAAATGGAGCCTCTGTTGCTGACCGGGCTCAGCTATGGGCGCGGGATCAAGGCATGGGACCGGTACGGATGGCTGGCCCTCGACGGCGCGGTCGAATGGGCCATAGATGACGGCCCCGACACCTACAAGCTGGACACAACCGTCGGCCTGACGCTGAACGATCGTTTCAAGGTGATGATGCAGGTGTTTGTCAGCGAAACGGACGGGACGGTGACAACAAAACTGGCCCCTTCGCTGATCTGGCAGCCCAAGCCCAAAGCGCCCAGCTTCCTGATCGGGATCGAGGGCGAAGATGGAACCTTCGCCCTCAAGATTGGCGTGTGGCGGTCGTTCTAGACGCCTTGGATCAATCCTTGTCCATCCGGACAAATGCCCGGACGGACCCGCGCATATCCTCGCTGAACTCCAGCGAAAATGAATCCTCGTTGGGACCAATCCGACCACGACCCACAGGGGCCTCGTACCGGCGCTGGTTCGCGTTGTTGCGCAGATCGCCCGTCAACATGACGGAATCCACAAACTGGCAGAAGCCTTCAAAGGGCAGCTTCTTGGCGGTGCCAACGGTCCACGTGCGGGTGTTGGTCGCCTGGCTATGCTCCACCAGCAGCGGGTTCTCGGCATGCTCGCTCACATTGTGATACGAATTGCCCTTGTACCACACAGACCGGTTCCGGTTGTAATCCAGATCGGCAAAGCTGGTGTCGACGCGCTCGGCCCGGTCGATGCTGCCGTTGATGGACCGGAACCGGTTGCCGGTCACGGTGATGCCGTTCAGGAAATGGCCGGACCCGTGCGGCTTGACCACCAGATAGCTGAACCAGGGGGCCACGTCGCCCGACAGGAACACGTTGTCGGTCAGGCTGAAGGAACTGAAGGAAAACCCGGTCGTGAACTGGGGCGTGGGGTCCCGTTCGTTGGTCCATTCGACAAAGCAGTTGTCGATATAGTTCCCGGTCACCACGCTGGCGGTATAACTGTCCTGCAGGACAATGCCCGCTGTACGGAACCCGTCGGCCACACCGTCGCCCTGGAAAAAGTGATTGCCCTTGATCAGGTGGTTCTGCCCGGCCAGCAGCATGAAGTGGCGGAATTGCGTGGCACGGCAATCGCGGATCTTGGCGTCATTCGAATTCACGTTGAACCCGATGGACGTGCGATCAGCGACGTTTTCGGCCTCTTCGGCGGACAGGAACTGACAGCGGTCGATCAGGATACCCTGGCACCCACCACCGATGGACGTCAGACCACGATCCTTGGGACGGCTGATAAAACATTCCTGCAATTCAAAGGTCGGACCGGCCGGGGCCAGCATGATGCCCGAACACTTGTCGTTACACTGGAACTCGATGTTCGACATGTTGAACTTCGACAACTTGGAAAAGCCGCTCAGGTCGATCAGATAGTCAAAACGGCGGAACGTGTAGGTCTGCGTGCCGTCAGCGTCGAACGGCGGGGCGTTCAATTCGATGGTGCCCGCACCCACATTCTTGCTGCGGACATAGATCTCGCGGCCCACACCATTGGCAGTGACATGCGCACCCACCGGGACGTTTGCGATGTTGGTGACATTGGTCAACGTCCGGCCATTGGACGCCGAATAGGTAGCCTGGCTGGTGACGGTCTGCGTATTCCAGTTGTCGCCCTGCGCCTCGAACTGACCATTGCGGATGACGCGGCGGGTGTTGAACTGGTCGCGGTTGGGCACGGCGGCCTGCATGTCGATGGGCTCGAACACCGCGATGCGGCGGCCACCCAGATCAAGGCTCTCGTGGTCCGAACTGTTCAGCAATGCCTGAAACGCCTTCTTGAAGGCCAGAACCTCGTCGCCAAAGGCCTCGATATAGGTCGGCAGATCATAGCTCTTGCGCAGCAGCAGCATCTTGTCGTCGGGCATGCTGATCGTGCCTTCGAACTTCACCAGTTCCTCAAACGCGACATCCTTGTTCAGGCGGAACACGCCCTCGGGCACCAGGATGGTGCGGCCATTGGCGGCTGCATTGGCCGCGTCAAAGGCGTCGCTGTCATCGGTGGTGCCATCCCCGACTGCACCAAAGTCGCGCACATCGACAACGGCCAGCAGGTCGCGCAAAAAGACGGATGTGATGTCTTCGATGACAATGTCATCGATACGCACGATGCCGCCATTGGGACCGGTCAGGTCCAGGCCGAAATGCGCGTATGCCGCGCCGGTTCCCCAAACCAGGTCCACACCCGACCGGTTGCCGGCACCGATGATGGCGGACACTTCGACGACGTCGCCGTAACTTGTCAGGGTCACGCTGTCCGCAGCGGTATCGACACCGGAAACGGCCTGCCCGTTTGCGCGCGCGGCAAAACCGGCAATGCGGACAGACGGAAAACTGCCGCTGATCGCCTTGATGCGCACGGTCACGCGGACATAGCAGCCAGGCAACAGGGGTGTTTCGCCCATGTAACGGACGCGCGTCGTGTTTGACGTCTTTTGCAGCTCAAGGCAGCTACCAAAATCCTGATCCGCAAACACAACCGCTGCATTGGGCGCGTTCTGATAGGTGTCGGACCCCGGCGTACCGTCCCCGCTTGACCAGACGTTCAAACCCTCCGCAAAGGCGGGGGGCATCAGCACAACACCTTCAGTAATTGCCTTGTTCATCCATTCATCCCTTCTCAAAGGGGCCACTTCAGCCCGTCTTTCGCAGTCAATCCGAACGGGCCCTGGGGGCCGGTCGTCGCGGGCAAGGGAAGTATCAACAAGGGGTTAACGGGGGCCGACAGGACCGTGCGGCGCACATGGCGGGGGCGCAACGGACCGCCAAATGTTACAGCCGTTCACGTCCTTTGACCCGAATGTGGAATAATCGATGGGCCGCACCGACCTATGCTATGTGCAAACGCAGCATATCCTTTGCAACCGCAGCGAGGTCGCCCATGTCAAAGGTCAAGCAAACCCGCCCCAAGGTCGTCATCATCGGCGCAGGCTTCGGTGGCCTTGCCGCCGCCCGCGCGCTGAAAAACGCGCCCGTGGACATCAAGGTGATCGACCGGCGCAACTACCACCTGTTTCAGCCGCTGCTGTATCAGGTTGCCACCGCTGACCTGTCGCCTGCTGACGTCGCCTGGCCCATCCGGGGCATCTTCTCGAACCAGCAGAACGTGACGGTGGCCCTGACCGAAGTGCTGGACGTGGACAAGACCGCGCAAAAGGTCATCACCGAAGAAGGGCAGTTCGACTATGACCACCTGATCGTGGCCTCCGGCGCGCACCACTCCTACTTCGGGCGGGACGAATGGGAAAAGCACGCCCCCGGCCTCAAGCGCATCATCGACGCAACCGAGATCCGCAAACAGGTGCTCATGGCCTTCGAACGGGCCGAAATCTCGAACTCCGACGCCGAACAGCGCCGCCAGCTGACATTTGTCGTGGTCGGTGGCGGCCCCACCGGGGTGGAGATGGCAGGCGCCATCGCCGAACTTGCCAACCACGCGCTCGCGGCGGACTTCCACCGGATCAACTCCCGCGACGCCCGCGTCATCCTGATCGAAGCGGGCGACCGCCTGCTCAAGGCGTTCCCCGAGAAACTGTCGACCAAGGCCCAGAAATCACTGGAAAAGCTGGGCGTCGAGGTGATGGTCGACACGCGGGTCGAAGACATCTGCGAAGACGGCGTTCAACTGCCCGACCAGTTCATCCCCTGCGCCACCAAGGTCTGGGGCGCGGGCGTGGCCGTCAAGAATGTGGGCCGCTGGCTCGACGCCGCCACCGACCGCACGGGCCGCGTGCCGGTGAACCCGGACCTCAGCCTGCCGGATGCGCCCAATGTCTACGTGATCGGCGACGCGGCGCAGGTGCCGTGGAAAGACGGGCTTGATGTGCCCGGCATCGCGCCCGCAGCCAAGCAAGGCGGCAAGTTCGTGGGCAAGCGCATCGCGGCACTGACCGCCGGGCGCAAACATACCAAACCCTTCCGCTACCGCCATGCAGGCAACCTTGCCACCATCGGACGGCACGCCGCCGTCATCGACTTCGGCAGCATCCGCCTGTCGGGCTTTGTGGCATGGTGGCTTTGGGGCGTCGCGCACATCTACTTCCTGATCGGCGTACGCAACCCGGTCTTCGTCGCGATGAACTGGTTCTGGTCGTACCTGACCTTCTCCAAGGGCGCGCGGCTGATCACAGGCCTGCGCCCCCTGCACGAAGATCACGACACCGAACCCAAACCGAAGGTGCACGCGGCGGAATAGGGGTCAGGCGAACACGGCCTGCATGGCACGGTCCAGCTTGTCCACTAGTTCGCCCACCTGTGCGTCCTCCAGGATGAAAGGCGGGGCCAGCAACACGTGGTCGCCCTGGGTGCCGTCCACGGTTCCGCCCATCGGATAACAGATCAGCCCGGCCTCGAATGCCGCGGCCTTCAGGCGGGCATGCACCTTGTCAGCCGGGTCAAAGGGCGCTTTTGTCCCCCGGTCCCGCACCAGTTCGATGGCGCGAAACAGGCCCACGCCCCGGATGTCACCCACATGCGCATGCTGCCCGAACCGATCGGCCAGCGCATCGTGCAGCGCCTCGCCCACAGGCGTGACCCGATCCAGAACGCGATCATCCAGCAACCGCTCCAGCACGGCCAGGGCGGCCGCACAGGCCACCGGATGGCCCAGATAGGTATGCCCATGCTGGAAAAAGCCCGACCCGTCCCGGATCGTGTCGTGAATGCGCGCCGAACACATCATCGCACCAATGGGCTGGTACCCCGCGCCCAACCCCTTCGCGATGGCACAGATGTCGGGCACGGCCCCGTAATGCTCGGCGGCAAACATTGTGCCCGTGCGGCCCATCCCGCACATCACCTCGTCAAAGATCAGCAGGATACCATGCCGGTCACAGACCTCGCGCACCCGGGCAAAGTAATCCGCGACAGGTGGCACCGCCCCCAGCGTCGCACCCACGACAGGCTCGGCGACAAAGGCCAGAACCGTCTCCGGACCCAGCGCGTCAATCTCGGCCTCCAGCTCGGCAATCAGCCGGTCGACATAGACCGCATCGGGCTCCCCCTCCGCCTGCCCGCGATAGGCATAACAAGGCGACACATGGCTCACCTCCATCAGCAGCGGATCAAATGGCGCACGCCGCGCCGCGTTCCCGCCGGTGGCCAACGCACCCAACGTGTTGCCGTGATAACTCTGGCGGCGGGCAATCACGCGGGTCCGTGTCGGTTGCCCACTCTCGATCACGTATTGGCGCGCCAACTTCAGGGCCGACTCCATCGCCTCTGACCCGCCGGACACGACATACACCCGGTCCAACCCCTCCGGGGCCGCCGCCACCAACCGCTCCGCCAACCGTTCCGCAGGGTCCGAGGTAAAGAACCCCGTGTGGGCAAAGGCCACCTGATCCAGCTGTGCCGTGATGGCGCCGGTCACATGAGGATCCCCATGACCCAGACAGGACACCGCCGCATCACCACAATTGAGATAGGATTTTCCCGTCGTGTCATACAGATACGGCCCCTGACCGCGCGCCACCATCGGTGGCGGGGCCTTTGAATTGCGGGGGAAAACATGGCTCATGGTCCGGTCATCCTTGCAGGCGCGGACACAGGCCGCGCGCCACAGCAGAATGTCGCGATTTTTCAGCCCGGAAAAGCCCCCGCGCGCGCCGTGCGTCTCATTTTTGGCGCGCAAAGGTTGCACCCGCCCGGATTCTTGCACAGGGTGTATGCACCAAACCAAGTGCCCGGACACCAACCGGGCCACGTCACACCAAAAATTTGGGAGAAACCATCTATGTTTGCAAAACTAAAACTGGGTGCCGCGGTTGTCGCGGGCGCGCTGATGACAGCGCCCATCGCCACCGCGCAGGAATTCATCTCGATCGGCACCGGCGGCGTGACCGGCGTGTACTACCCCACGGGCGGTGCAATCTGCCGTCTGGTGAACCGGGACCGCAAGGAACACGGCATCCGCTGCGCCGTGGAATCGACGGGCGGTTCGGTCTACAACATCAACACGATCAAGGCGGGCGAACTTGAGTTCGGCGTGGCCCAGTCCGACTGGCAGCACCACGCGTTCAACGGCACCTCGAAATTCGAGGGCGACGCGGCCTTCCCCGATATCCGCGCCGTGATGTCGGTCCACCCCGAACCCTTCACGCTTGTCGTGCGCAGTGACAGCGGCATCGACAGCTTCGAAGGCCTGAAGGGCAAGCGCGTCAATGTCGGCAACGCAGGCTCCGGTCAGCGCGCCACGATGGAGGTTGTCATGGCAGCCTTCGGCATGGGCATGGACGACTTCGCTCTGGCGACCGAGTTCAAGGGCTCCGAAATGGCCAAGGAGATTTGCGACGGCAACATCGACGCGATGATCTACACCATCGGTCACCCTGCCGCAGCGATCAAGGAAGCGTCGACAACCTGTGACGTGAAACTTGTCTCCGTCACCGGCGCGCCCATCGACCAGCTTGTCGCGGACAACCCGTTCTATCGCGTGGCGACGATTCCCGGCGGCATGTATGCGGGCACGGACGGCGACACGACCACCTTCGGTGTGGGTGCCACCTTTGTCACCTCTGCCAGCGTGCCCGAAGACACGGTGTACGTCGTCGCCAAGGCGGTCATGGAAAACATTGACGATTTCCGCGGCCTGCACCCGGCATTTGCCAATCTGGACCCGGCCCAGATGGTTCAGGACGGCCTGAGCGCACCACTGCACCCCGGTGCGGAACGCGCTTACAAAGAACTGGGTCTGATGGACTAATCCAGACCTTGCAAACGCCCGGAGCCATCGCTTCGGGCGTTTCACATTTCATGACGACAGACAGCAGACGGGTGCATAAAGCCCGCGCGGGGGACCCATCATGACCGATCAGAACACAGCCGCACCATCCGCCGACGATCTGGTGGCCGAGGCCGACACCGGCGCACGCACCCCCTCTGCCGCATGGCAGGCCAAGCTGATCATCGGCACATGCATCGCATGGTCCCTGTTCCAGCTTTACATCGCGTCCCAGGTCCCCGGCATCGTGGCGCAGGCCACCGGCGTGGGCATCTTCGCCAATATCGTAGCCCAGGCCCGCTTCGTGCACCTCGCCTTCGCCATCATGCTGGCAACGCTCGCCTTTCCGCTGTTCAAATCCTCCCCCCGCGACCGCATCCCGCTTTATGACTGGGCGCTGATCATACTCGGGGTCAGTTCCTGCCTGTATCTTGTCGTCTTCCGGTTCGAGATTGCAGATCGCCCCGGCCTCTGGAGCACATCCGACATCGTCATGTCCTCCATCGGCATGATCGTCCTGTTGGTCGCCGTCTACCGGTCCCTCGGTCTGCCCCTCGTCATCATCGCGTCCGCCTTCATCGCGTTTGCCTTCTTCGGCGGCTATTCCGAATGGGCACGCGAAATCACGAACTATGGCGGCGCATCCCTGTCAAAGGCCCTCGGCCACTACTGGATGCAGACCGAAGGCGTGTTCGGCGTCGCCTTGGGCGTCTCCACGTCCATGATCTTCCTTTTTGTCCTCTTCGGCGCACTACTCGACCGCGCAGGCGGCGGGTCATGGTTCATCAAGGTGGCCATCGCCCTTCTGGGTGCCCTGCGCGGCGGCCCGGCCAAGGCATCGGTGCTGTCGTCGATGCTCACCGGCATGATCTCCGGCTCGTCCATCTCGAACACCGTGACCACGGGCACCTTCACCATCCCGCTGATGAAGCGCATCGGCTTCCCGGCGGAAAAGGCCGGCGCGGTCGAGGTGGCGTCGTCCACCAACGGCCAGCTGACGCCGCCCGTGATGGGGGCGGCCGCCTTCCTCATGGTCGAATATGTCAACATCCCCTACATCGACGTGGTCAAGCACGCCTTCCTGCCTGCGGTCATCAGCTACATCGCGCTGCTCTACATCGTGCACCTCGAAGCGTTGAAGATGCAGATGCAGGGCCTGAAAAAGGCAGGCCGCCACATCGGCCCGGTCCTCATCCTGATCCTCTTCCTGTCCGGGTTCATCTTTCTTGGGGCCTGCACCTTCCTGATGATCGGCCTGCGCAACGTGCTCGACACCTTCATGACCGAAAGCGTCTACGGCGCAATTGTCGTCGTTGCCCTCCTCTACCTCGCGCTCGTCTACTTCGCCTCCCGCTACCCGGATGTGGCGATGGACGATCCGGACGGTGAACTCGAAGCCCCCAGGCTCACACCCACACTCCTCGGCGGTGCCTACTTCTCTCTCCCGATCTTCATCCTCGTGTGGAACCTCATGGTGCGCACCGACAGCCTCGACCGGCTGTCGCCGTCGCTCTCGGCCTTCTGGGCCACGATCTTCATGATCATCGTCGCACTCACCCACCGCCCGCTCAAGGCGCTGTTCCGGGGCGAGGCATTCAGCCACGCCACCGTCGCAGGCTGGCGCGACTTTATCGAGGGGCTGATCCTCGGCGCGCGCAACATGATCGGCATCGGCGTCGCGACGGGCGCTGCAGGCGTCATCGTCGGCACGATCAGCCTGACGGGTGCGCACCAGGTCATCGGCCAGGTGGTCGAGGTGATCGCAGGCGGCAACATCTGGATCCTCCTGATCCTCGTCGCCATCATGTCGCTGATCCTCGGCATGGGCCTGCCCACCACGGCCAACTACATCGTCGTGTCCTCGCTCATGGCCCCGGTGATCCTCACCGTGGGCGCGTCCGCGGGCTACATCTTCCCCCTGATCGCGGTGCACCTGTTCGTGTTCTACTTCGGCATCCTCGCGGATGACACGCCCCCGGTCGGCCTTGCCGCCTACGCGGCGGCGGCCATCTCACGCGGCGACCCGATCAAGACAGGGGTCCAGGGCTTTGCCTACGACATCCGCACGGCGCTCCTGCCGTTCCTCTTCATCTTCAACACCGACCTGCTGCTGATCGACGTGGGCTTTGCCAAGGCAATCCTCGTGTTCTTCATATCCCTCATTGCCATGCTGCTCTTCGCGGCGGCAACCCAGGGCTACTTCATCGCCAAAAGCAAAGCCTGGGAAACGGTGGCGCTGCTGGTGATCGCCTTCATGCTGTTCCGGCCCGACTACCTGCTCGACCAGGTCAGCGAGAAATACCAAACCGCCTCCGGTCCCGCCGCACTCGAACTCATGGCCAATGCCGAGACGGACAGGGAACTGCGGATCGTGGTCGAGGGCCCGGACTTCGACAGCGGCCAACTCAGGCCCACCACCATCACCCTGCCCGCCATCAACGGTGACGCAACCGGGGCGCTGGACGCACAGGGGCTGGCCCTCCTGCAAGACGGCGACATCCTCGCTATGGACGAACCCTTCCCCGGCACACCCTTCTTCGAAAGCCTCGGGAACGAATACGACTTCTACGGCGACAGCCCGGTGCAGATCACCCAGGTGCAGATCGAAAACGACCGGCTGCCCAAGGAACTCTTCTTCATCCCGGCGCTGCTGCTCTTGGGCGGGCTGGTCCTGATCCAACGCCGCCGCGCCACCCAACCGGCCTTCTAAGGGGACCCACGATGTTCAAAACGCTCCTCCTGGCGGTCGACGTCAACGCACCCGAAGGCTCCGCCCGCAGCGCCCAGGCCGCCATCGCCATGGCCCGCGCCGAAGCGGCCACGCTGCACCTGCTGAACGTTGTGCCGGACACAGGCATGGCGATCGTCGGCGCGTCCATGGCCGCGGACAGCATGCAGAATGCGCTGGCCGCCGCGCGGGCGGAACTGGAACGCTGGGCCAGCACAACCATCCCGGCCGAAGTCGCACATCAGATCCACGTGGCCGAAGGCACGGTCTACGACCAGATCATCCGCACGGCCAACCGCCTGGACATCGACGCCATCGTGGTGGGCGCCCACCGGCCCGAACTGAAGGACTACCTGATCGGACCCAACGCCGCCCGCGTGGCGCGCCATGCCACGCAATCTGTGTTCGTGATCCGGTAAACCCGCACAATCGTCTACATGTTTTCGTGAACGTGGTGCGACATTCTGTCAATACGCCCTAGGTTAAAGCGCGCAAACCTACGCGCTTGGATCACCTCATGGACACCTTCATTTCTTTGCTCATCATCTTGAACATCACACTCGCCATCGCGATTGTCGTCGCGAAAATGGCCCGGCTGGACCGCGCTTATGCCAAACAGGTGCGGGCAGACCAAAAGTGGAAATCCCACTTCCGCCGCGACTAGAGCAGCGCTGCACCAGCCAAGCCTGCGCCGGACCTGATACATGCCGGGTCCGAGCGCAGTTCCAGATAATCTCCGCTCCGCGGCTAGGGTCGGCTTTGAGCCCTCTTCGACTGATGCTGCGCGGTGCGCAAATGTCAGCTTCCACGAGACATCATCGAACGGGCGGCCTATGATCCGTGCATGCGCATTGCTTTTATCGGTACGTCCCACGTTCACACGCCTGACTATCTATCGGTTTGCCGGGACTTGCCTTGGGTTGAGATGGTTGGCGTGGCTCGTGTCGACGTTGAGACACTCAATCTCCTGACAGATTTGCCGCCTATCTTTGATAGGCAGGAGGAGCTTCCGCCACATGACCTGGCCGTTGTACTGACCGATATCCAATCTCACGACGAGGTGTGCGCGCGTCTCTCATCACCAGCGGTTTTCATTGAAAAGCCACTTGGGTTAGACGGTGATCGCGCTGACGGCATTGGCCAAATGCTCAGCAGTGCGGGCAAGCGCGTCGAAGTCGGCTTTTTCCTACGCCACTCCACTGCGCTCAAAACACTCGTTGATGCCAGCAAAAGCCCTGAAATTGGCAACATCCGCTTTGCTCGCTTCGCTTTTGCGCATCCGGGTTTATCAGAGGGTTGGTTACGACACTGGCCAGCTCATATTGCTATTGAGCGTATGGGTGGTGGCGCCTTCACCGACCTCGCGATCCATCTGGTCGACGCAGCGCTTGCAATCTTAGGGCCGCTCCGTGCTACGTCGTGTGTACTGGATAAGGTTGGACCAGGGTATGGCGGCCTCAATCAAAATTTCGATAGCCAAGGGCAGGCAACGCTTACATCGGCGCATGGCGCTCTCGTTCACGTATGGGCCAGCGCAGAAGCACCCGAAGTTATGCTGACAGCGCAACTTATTTGCGAACATGGAGAGATTAGTCTCAATGGCGGGCGGGTTTTGCTTCGTTACCCGCCTGATAATGTGACCGTCCTCCACGATGGTCAGATGCCAACACCCGCAGACGGCTTCCGGGCGGCCTTAGAGGCGCTGCGAAACCGAGAAAACCCAATACTGGAGATTGCCGATGCCGTCTCGGTTAGCCAGATTATGGATAGTATACTTGAAAAGTCTGAAACACGTAGCCTGCGCTGAGCGGTTGTTATTACCAGCCATTGCCGCTCCTGCTTCGAATTCACGGTTTGTCCGCAAACCAGACATCCCACACCCCCAGCAAACACCCAGACCAACAGGCCCCGGCGACGTCCCTCGCAATGAGGTTGCCTCACAAGGCAGACGCACAATAAATTCTAGGTCCGGCGGCCCCGCGATCCCTGCACGCCGCCCGTTCTCATCACGCCCTCATGCGCTGACACCGGGCGCTTCCAAAATCTGCACCCCGCCGATCTTCCAGCCATCGGCCGTCTCGATCATCGCATAGGCCAGGAAATGCACCCCGCCTTGCGCGTCTTCAATCCGCACCGTCTGCACAAACCGCCCCGCCTCTTCGCGCAGGTCCAGATAGGTCACGTCCGCAGGCCGCCACACCATCGGATAGCCTTGGGTGACCATGCGACCAAAATTCTCGGGCGTGCCGAAAATTCCGCGGATGTTGGGCGCGGCATAGGTAAAGGCCTGCGCAAAATCATCCATCTTGAAGGCTTCGATCTGGCTGCCGATCACATCTTCGATCTCGGTCTCCTGCGCCATCGCGGCACCGGCCAGGCCCAGGGCCAAAACGGCCCCCATCATCCATTTGCGCATCTGTGTCCTCCTTGTCGCTGCGAAACAAGCTAGCGCATCGGGGAAAACCGGCAAACGCCACCGACCGGGCACCACCGGAACACGCGGCTGGACCCGCGATCCCGGGCGCGCGGATCGTCGCTTCTCCGGTTCACCCGGAACCTCCCCGCAGGGCAGATTTTCCAGGGAATACATCGCCGCCTGCCTTCGCGCACCAGTTTGCCGGATGGACGGTTAAATTTCCCTGACCCCACCGTGCAAGCGCCAAGCGGTTGATCCCGCTTGGCTTTCACAAAGTGATGAATTTTCAGTGACCTGCCAGAGCAGGCTGTCCCCGCGGGGACAGATCAGTCCACAAGCTCTCCGGCAAGGGCCTGTTCGATCAACGCGGTCGTCTCGGCCACGCCATAAAGCGCGATGAACCCGCCAAACCGGGGACCTTGCGAGGCCCCCAGAAGCACTTCGTACAGCGCCGTGAACCAGCCGCGCAACGGATCAAACCGATCCCGCCCGACGGCATAGACAACCGACTGCAATGCCTCGTCCTCGATTGGTCCGTCATAGGCGTCCAGTTCGGCCTTCAACGCCTCCAGCGCCTCGCGTTCGGCGTCCGTGGGCAGGCGGTACACCTTGGCCGGCTTGACGAAGTCGTTGTAGTACCGCACCGCGTGCCCCACCGCCGTGTCCATGCCCGGATGCGTCTCGGGTCCCGTGTCGGGCGCGTAGCGGCGGATGAAGCCCCAGAGCTTGTCCTTGTCCTCGGCCTGGCTGACCGAGGCGAGGTTGAGGAGCATCGCAAAGGCCACGACCATATCGCTTTCCGGCACGTCGCCCGCATGGATGTGCCAGACCGGGTTGGCCGCCTTGCCCGTGTCGTCCTGACCGGGATAGGCGCGCAGTTGCTGGTGATACTCGTCCACGGCCCTGGGGATGACGTCGAAGAACATGCGTTTCGCCGTCTTGGGCTTCTGGTACATGAAATACGACAGCGATTCCGTGCTGGCATAGGTCAGCCATTCATCAATGCTGACCCCGTTGCCGGATGACTTCGAAATCTTCTGCCCCTGATCATCGAGAAACAGCTCGTAGCTGAAGTGATTGGGCGGCTGCGCCCCCAGCGCCCGACAGATCGCGTCATAGATCTTTTCGTTGGTGGCGTGTTCCTTGCCATACATCTCGAAGTCGACACCCAGCGCCGCCCAGCGCGCCCCAAAGTCGGGCTTCCACTGCAATTTCACGTTGCCGCCGGTGACAGGCAGGGTCATCTCGCCCCCATCGGGATCGTCAAAGGTGACCGTGCCGTTCGCCGCATCCACATGTTTCATGGGCACGTACAGAACGCGGCCGGTGTCGGGATGGATCGGCAGGAAGATCGAGTAGGTCTGCTGGCGTTCCTCGCGCAACGACTTCAGCATGATCTTCATCAGATCATCGTATTTCTCCGCACAGCGCAGCAGGATCTCATCGAACTTTCCGGTGCGATAGAAGTCGCGGGCCGAGATGAACTCGTATTCGAACCCGAACGTATCGAGGAACCGGCGCAGCATGGCGTTGTTGTGATGGCCGAAACTTTCATGGGTTTCGAACGGATCGGGCACCGATGTCAGCGGCATCTGCAGGTATTCCTGAAGCGTGTCGGGGTTCGGCACGTTGCCGGGCACCTTGCGCATGCCATCCAGATCATCCGAGAAACAGATCAGCTTGGTCGGGATGTCCGAGATCGCCTCGAACGCGCGGCGCACCATGGTGGTGCGGGCCACCTCTCCGAACGTGCCGATATGGGGCAGGCCCGAGGGGCCATAGCCCGTCTCGAACAGGACATAACCCTTTTCCGGCGGCGCCTTTTCATAGCGTTTGAGCAAGCGGCGCGCCTCTTCGAACGGCCAGGCTTTGCTCGTCATCGCGGCGTCACGGAAACTCGACATCTCGTATGGTCCCAAGTGGTGGCCTGCGCCCAATGCGCGGCCCTGTGGCGCTGTCCCCGCGGGGACAATCCCGGCGCTACCTATTGCGGGCTGCCTTTGCCGTCAATATTGAGGAGTGAAGCACCCCATAAGGATGACCGACATGGCAGACACGAACCTTTCCCTGACCGCACAGGACGCGCTGGTCGCAATGATGATCGCCGTGTCCGCCTCGGACGAGGACATCCGCACCGCCGAACTGGTCAAGATCAACTCGGCCGTGAACAACCTGCCCGTCTTTGCGGGCTACGATCTGGACCGGCTGAACCGCATGGCGCAGATGGTGTTTGACCTGTTCGAACAGGAAGACGGGCTGGACGCCCTGTTTGGCCTGATCCGCGAGGCCCTGCCCGAGCGGCTGTTCGAGACGGCCTATGCGCTGGCCTGTGACGTGGCCGCGGCGGACGGAACCTTGGAAGAGGCGGAACTGCGTCTGCTGGAGGAAATCCGGTACGAGCTGAACATCGACCGTTTGCACGCAGCGGCCATCGAACGCGGTGCGCGGGCGCGACATCTGACGTTGTAGCCCGCCATGTCGGACCTCCCGCACCATACGCCAGCGTTTGTTTTCCGTGTGATCCCGGTCGGCGCGTCCGACGGCTTTCTGGTGCAGGAGGTGACGGGCCTGGCCACGGCGCTGGACGTTCAGACCGTGCAGGAAGGCGGTGAAAACCGCTTTGACCATCAGCTGCCCAGGACAGCGGAACAGGCGAATGTCGTGATAAGGCGCGGTGTCCTGCCACGCTCGGATCCTACGGCGGTCTGGATACGCGACGTCCTTGAGGACAGCCTGGGCAAGCCCATCACCCCCGGAAACGTCGCCATCGACCTGATCGACCCCGAGGGCCAGACGCGTGCGTCGTGGTTGCTGACCCATGCCTATCCGGTCAAATTGTCGGTTGGCACCTTCGAGACCGAGAAGGACGAGCTGGCGATCGAAGCCCTTGAGATCGCCTATGGCAGTTTGACACGCAGGCTGTAGCCGTGGCGCCGCCATTGCGGTGCAGGCAGGCGCGTCGAAATTCTTGATCCGATGGCAAGGGTTGACCTATGGTCAACGGGTCCGCCGTCCTTGGCCGGCGACAGTGTTTTGACCTGTGCGCGTTTTTTGCCGTAAGCTATTTATCTGCAACCGATTTTTGGTGTCTCCGGCGACGGAGCGTTTCGCGGCGCAGACACCCAATCGTAGACATAAAGTGGGACTATCTTTCATGCACCATTCGATCCGGACCGCCCTTGCCATCGCCCTGGGCCTGGCCCCCGCCCTGGCGGGCGCCCAATCCGAGCAGACGGGCGACGCGATGGACCTGTCCTTTGCGTCGGCGCCATCCCTGTCGACCCGGTCCAGCGGACGCAGCGACATTCCCGGCAGCTTTGCGGTGGCGGCCCCCGACGTGGTCAAGCTGGGGTGGGGATGGAGCGAGCAGCGCGGCGAGGCGATCCCGACGGAGTGCATCCTGTTTTCGGAAGGCAGCGGTGGTGCGCAGACCAGCAACATCACCATCCGCGAAGTGTCGGACAGCTATACGTTGGCGAAGGCAATGGACGTGTCGGCATCCACAACCGTCCGTGCCTTTGGCGCCAAGGTGGATGGCAAGGCGTCGATCTCGAAAAACTCGAAGATCACGTCGATGAGCGTCACCTATGTGGTGCGCGCCGAGGTGTTGAACGACAGCGTGTACGTGGCCCCGCCCGATCTGGTGACCGACACCGCGCCCGCCGAGACGCAGGTGACAGGGGCCCCCGCCCCCGAGGCCGTCGGCCCCGCCGTCAGCCTGACAGATCAGGCCGCGGCGCTGGCGGCATCGGACCCCGACGCGTTCCGGCGCATATGCGGCGACGGATACGTGTCCGCCGCGGTCAGCGGCGCGCGGGCCTATCTGGTGTCTGTCGTCAAAACCTCGAGCAAGGAAGAGCGCGAGACCATGCGCGCCTCGGTCACGGGCGAGGGCTGGGGGCAGAAAGCGTCGGTCGCGGCGGGATCGGACCAGACCGCGTCATCCAGCAGCTATGAGCGCGATCTGACGTTTTTCCAGGAGGGGGGATCAGCCACGCAGTCCACGCCCGTGCCGGTCAACGCCGGAACCGACGAAGAAGACCAACCGGCGGTTGCCCCCGATCCGCTGGCCGACAGCGACCTGCCCGCCGACGCCGATCAGGCCATCGCCCGCATCCGCAAACTTGCCACCGCAGCGCGCGACGCGGGCAAGCTGTTCGAAATCTCGATCAGCCCGTATGAGGCATTGGCAAACTACCCCGCCGCCGACGCCCGCCAATCGGATCTGGACGAACACGAGGATCTTGCGGCCCTGATGGGGGCGTACGAGACATTGTACGACGACCTGACCGTCGCACTGGCCGACCGCGGCGGATACGCGGCGCCGGTACGTGTCTGCGCCGAAACCTGTGCCGTCGAACTGGTCGCGTTGACCGACGCGGCAGCCTTTCGGCAGGTCGAGGATGCCCAGGATGTCGCATTGGTTGCGCTGGACCAACTGGAGCAACTGGCCCAGGCCTGCTTTGCCGCGGGAGACACGTGCGACATTGACCTGCGCGCGGTGCGATCCCCCTATGCGGCCTTTGTCAATGCGCCCATTCCCGTTGGCGCCGACAGTTCCCTGCCGTCCCTGGACGACCACGCCACCATCTTCATGCGCGACCGGTCCGCCGCGCGGTGCCAGTTGGGCGCACGCACGCCCGGGTGCATCACCAACGCGATGATCCGCGCGTGGCAGGACCGGCAGGGCATGAAAAGCGTGCCTGTCGCCGATGTGGCCGAGGCCGTGGGCACGATTGCCGAATGCGAGACCCTCGTGGACAACCGTGTGTACCGAGGTGATGCGAATGACCCGGACAGTTCCCTTGTCTGGGTCAACCCGGCCATGGACTTTGACCGGTTCGGCAACGTGGTGTGCCCGCCAGCGTGACAGAAAGATGACAGCCGGACACGACGTCGTGCGGCCTGTGACAAACCCTTTGCGCGACTCGGGCGTGTTTCCTATGTGAAGCCCAGTCGCAGAGGTCGACATGGGAGAGAGCGGGCCGCGTGCCCGCCGCCGAAGGAGCAACGCCCCGGAAACTCTCAGGCACCACGAACCGTGCCGGCCGCGTCCAACCCGGGATCACCCGGGACGACACATGCGACGATCTGGAGAGTGGTCGGACCTCATGGCATCCGGCCCACCGAAGGAGAAAGCGGCCCCCTAAGGACAGGGCCGTGAAGCTCTCAGGTCTCGCGACAGATGGGGATGCAGGCCCGCGTGGTGCGGGACTGTATCCGTATCATCGCCGTGATCGTGGGAGGACCCCCGAATGACCCATATTGCCGTGATCGGTGCCGGTATCACCGGCATCACAACCGCTTATGCCCTGGCCCGCCGCGGCTATGCCGTCAGCGTGTTTGACCGCAACCGCTATGCCGCGATGGAGACGTCCTTTGCCAATGGCGGGCAGTTGTCGGCCAGCAACGCCGAGGTGTGGACCCGCTGGGGCACCATCTTCAAGGGGTTGAAGTGGATGATGAAATCCGACGCCCCGTTGCTCGTGAACCCCGCGCCCAGCTGGCACAAGCTGTCCTGGATGGCCGAGTTCATGGGCAACATTCCCGATTACGAGCGCAACACCATCGAGACGGCGCGCCTGGCCATTGCGGCGCGCGAACACCTGTTGGCGTTTGCCCGCGAAGTGGGTGCCGATTTCGACATGGAACAGCGCGGCATCCTGCATGTGTACCGCAAGCAGTCCGAGTTCGATCATGCCCGCCGCGTGAACGCCCTGCTGGAGCGGGCGGGTCTGGAGCGGCGCGAGGTGTCGGCGGATGAGGTGCAGCGGCTGGAGCCTGCGCTGAAGGCCGACACCCTCGGCGGTTTTTACACCGAGAGCGATTTCACCGGCGACATCCACCGCTATACCCGCGCGCTGAGCGATGGCTGTGCCCGGATGGGGACCGCGTTTCATTACAAGAGCAACGTGACCGACATCACCCATACCGGTGCAGGCGTGCGCCTGACCTGGGACGATGCGGGGGTTTCGGAAAGCCAGGCGTTCGACGGTATTGTCGTGTGTGCCGGTGTCGGCAGCCGCGCCATTGCGTCCGAACTGGGCGACCGGGTGAACATCTATCCGGTCAAGGGCTATTCCATCACCGTGACCCTGGATGACGCCCAAAGCCAGGCCGCAGCACCTTGGGTGAGCCTTTTGGATGACGAGGCGAAGATCGTGACCTCGCGGCTGGGCAAGGGGCGGTTCCGCATTGCGGGGACGGCAGAGTTCAACGGCTTCAACCTGGATATCCGCGATGACCGGATCCGGCCCCTGCGGGAATGGTGCGAGGCGTTCTTTCCCGACGTCTCGACCGAACATTGCGTGCCCTGGGCGGGCCTGCGGCCGATGTTGCCGTCGATGATGCCCAAGGTGGGTCCGGGTGCCAAGCCGGGGGTCTATTACAACACCGGGCATGGGCATCTGGGCTGGACCCTGTCGGCGGCGACCGCGCAGGCAACGGCCGACATCATTGATCTGAGCCGGATGAAGAACGCGGCCTGATCTTCTTCCGACTGAAAATACGACGGGGTCTGGGGCAGCGCCCCAGCCTAGCTGCCGTAGACCGCGCCCCAGCGTTCGATCAGTTTCTGCTGCATTGCCTTGGCGCGCCGGTTCCAGCTGCGCGCGCCCTGGGGGCGTTCGCGTTCCGCACGCGAAATGCGGCTGCGTGTCGCCTCGTCCGCGGCGAAGATGGCAAAGGCCAATTCGGTGCCGTCCCGTGCCGTCATGTAACCCGCCAGTCCCGATACGAAGTTCAGGGTGCCCGTCTTGGCGTGCACCTCGATGGGGTGGTTCTTGATCGCGCGGCGGTTCGCATCCAGCATGGGGATCGGTTTCAGGATCGGGCGCAACACGTTGCTTTGCCGGGCTTTGACCAGCGCCGCCACCATGTCGTCGGCTGTCATCTCGCTGGACCCGCCAAGGCCCGAATGATCGACCAGCCGCATGTTCGGCGTGCCCAGCGCCGCCTTGGCCCAGCGGTTCATCTCGGACGCCGAAGCGCGCAGGGAGGACGGGCGCCCCGCCCGTTTGGCGGTCGCGGCCATGCCCACCATTTCCGCCGTGATATTGGTGGAAAAGCGCAACATGGCCCGCAGGATCGTGCGCAGGTCATCGCTTTGATGTTGTACCAGCGTGGTGCCTTGGGGCGTGCGGCTGACGACCGTCGGGTTCTTCAGTACGATGCCCTGCGACCGGGCGAGCGTCTGGAACACGTCGCCCGCATACAGCCCCGGCTTGCGCACCGGCAGCCAGCGGGCGCCGCCATTGCCCAGCGCGCCACGCGCAACGGTCCAGGTGTCGGTGCGGCCCCCGTCGGAATAGGTGTAGGTCGGCGCGCGCCGTTCCGTGACCTGCATCCGTGCCATCGCCACCGCCGGGCGGTACCGTTCCGTGCGGGCATCCATTGTCACGGCATAGCGCCCGCCCTGCCGTTTCCATTCGAAATGCACGCGGTTGAAGTTCAGCGCGATGCCCGACAGCGCGGGGCTGTAGCCCACGTGGTCGGGCTGGTCCTTGTCGATCGTGGGCACCTGCGGGAACATGCCATCGGCCACCTTGAAGGCCCCGCGCACCTCGCGGATGCCGCGGGCCTTGAGCGCGGCCGCCATGTCCGCCAGCGCATTGGTGTCAAGCGTCGGGTCGCCACCGCCCACCAGCACAAGATCCCCCTGCACAACGCCGCCCGACACGCCGCCTGTCGCGATGATCCGCGTTGCAAACCTGTGCGTCGGCCCCAGGATGTCGAGCGCGTAGAGCGCCGTGACCGCCTTGGCCACGGACGCGGGTGGCGCGCCGACCCTGGCATTCCCGCCTTCCAGCTTGGCCCCCGTCCTGGCGTCGGCCACCGCATAGCTGACCTGCCCGCCCAGCTTGGCCTGTGCAACGATGGCCTGCGGGTCGGCCACCGCCTTCTTGAAATGGTCGCCGCCACGGACCTGTGGCCGCAACGACGCCGCGGGCGGCGCCGCAAGGGCCGATGTGGCTGTCGTACCTGCAAGAGCAGCAAGAAAGTAACGTCTGGAAATCGTGCGCAACATGGCGGCATGTAAGCGCAGCTTTGGCGGGCAAACAAGCCGCTTCAGATCACAAATCCGAAGACGTGCGCCATCTGCCCTGTGCCCGGATCGCGGTCGAGGATTGCGCCGTCATCGCGACATTCACAAAACACCACGCAGGCGGATCGGCACGGCCAAGCAGCTGGCTTGCCCGCCCCGAGATCCGGTGATGCCGATAGAGCCGTGCCGCCGGGCTCATCCGGGCCGAAATGCGGTCACCGGGGCGGGCCAGAACACCCACGGGCACGTTTTCCATGATCCACGTCCAATCCTGCCAGCGGTGGAACTGCGCGAGGTTGTCGGCCCCCATCAGCCAGACAAACCGCACGCCGGGGCACCGTTGCATCAAAAGGCTGAGCGTTTCGGCGGTATAGCGCGTGCCAAGCCGCGCCTCGACATCCGTGACCGTCACGCGGGGGTGCTGCATGAGCGTGCGGGCACGGTCCATGCGCGTTGCCAGCGGGGCGGGGCCCTTGGCCTTCAGCGGATTGCCCGGCGACACCAGCCACCACACATGGGTCAGTCCGAACCGTTTCATCGCCTCGCGCGTGATATGCACATGGCCGTCATGGGCCGGATCGAAGGACCCGCCCAGAAGGCCGATGATCTGGCCCGGTCGTGCCATGGGGAAGGGTGTGTGCGTCACAAGCTGGTCCGGTTGTGTCAGGTCGGGGGACGGGACGCCAAAGCGGGCCCCTTGTCAATCAAGTGGCGTCACGGCATCGCCCAGGGCGACGGCACCGGGTGTCACCACGTCGGCGCACCATCCGCCATGGCCCCGCATCGCCGCATAGCCCCCGTGGCCCATCAGCCGTTCCATCAGGCTGCAGGGCGCGCAGATCGTTGTCACCTGCAGGACGGCGCTGCCGACCTGCACCGTGCGTCCCTTGAGACCATTGAGGTTGAGCCCCCGCACCATGATGTTGCGCCGCAGCAGGGTGGGGTCGATGCGGTCCCGTCCAAGGCAGGAGGCAATGGCGGGCAGGTGTTCGGCCTGGATCAGCGTGACGGCGCGTTTGCCCTTGCGCCCCCTGTCGCCGTCGATGCCGCTTTCGGTGATGTCGGCCCGGTCCAGGACCTGGATGTCGGCCGCCCGCGCAGGTCGGACCCCGATCCAGTCCACGACGCCGGGCTGCGCCCAGCGCGCCATCATGTCATGCAGGTCGCTCATCTTTCGTCGCGGCGGGCCGCCCGGGCCTCGAGCCCGATATCGGCAAGGTTGGGCAACCGTTCGAGCGGGTAGTTCGGGTGCAGCACCCAGACACCATCGCCGTCCTGATCCAGCGGGCGCAATGTCCCGCCCGGAAAGGCACGTGTGCGCAAGGCCAGCACCACATCCGACAGGACCGCCGGATTGTCCCGGAAATAGGCGTGCCCAAATCCGCCCCGCACCTGTTCGACCCGAATGAAATGCACCAACGCCTCTTTGCGCAACCGTTCGAGTTCACCTTCGCGGAAATCCTCGTTCTGGAGCGCGCCCAGCCGGGTGGACCGTGTCAGGTAGGCCGACAGGCGCAAGGCCCCGTCATTCGGGTTGATGTAGAGATTGATCTGTTCGAAGGATTCCGAGAACCGTTCGGCTTGCAGCCGTTGCCGCACGATGTCGACGTCAAGGTCCGGCGCCGCCATGATCAGCGTCCCGGTCTTGAGCATCAGTTTCGGGTGTATCCCGGCACCGCGTGCTTCGATCATCAATTCGCGCAGGGCGGTTGTCACCACATCCGTGCCGCGCGAGTGGGCAATGATGTCGATGCTATCGACCTCGGGCATCTGCGCCAGCATGCGCAGGAATTCCTTGGTATGGTGGACCGAAAACACGCCCGCATCGCGGTCGCGGAAGTACCCCAGCGGGCCGATCCCGTTGCCTGCGGGCCAGGTGAAGGAAATGGGCACGGATTCACGCCCCGCGAAATGCCACATGTTGGCAAGCGTCGTCAGGCTGTCCTCGAACTCGCTGTTGAAGCCGTGCACAAAGACAAGGACACTTCGATTGCCGGTCTGGCGGATTTCGTCCGCGATGATCGCCTGGAACCTTGCGGTTTGTTCTCCATAGACTTCAAGCGCCTCGGGCAGATGCCGCAGCGCGCCGTCAAAACGGGAATAGGGCAGTGGTGTCGCTTCGAAGCGTACGACTTCTTCGAATTCGGGCACCCACAGGGTCGAAATGTTCTGATCGGAATCCGCGCGTGTACGTTCGAGCAGCTCTGGCCAGTCCAGGTCGCGCCCGAATTTGACCGTCGCGGCGCCGAAGGCCATCGAATCCGATCGCGCCGCACCATAGTTGGCGTCGTTCGGCAGACGGTCGGTCATATAGAAAATCTTGGGCTCGGCGGTGCGCCAGACCTCGGGCACCAGATCATCGGGGTAATTCAGCCCCCCCCGGTAGAGGTTCGGTGGCGGGGCAAGGCCGATGCCGACCGCACAGCCGCCGAGGATGAAACAAGCTGCAAGCAGGATAAACCGCCGCATGTCAGACACTTCCGTAGGTTTCGTCTGTCACCGCTAACACGAGTCCGGCCGCATCACCAAATGGCATTTCCGAGAGCGGCGGCGCATTGCCCTTTGGCCCTGCGCCTTGTAGACGAACCTGCACAGTTTTTTCCGGGAGGATGCCATGGCGGCCTATCAATATGTCTATCACATGTCGGGTGTGTCCAAGACCTATCCCGGGGGCAAGAAATGCTTTGAGAATATCCACCTGAATTTCCTGCCCGGTGTGAAGATCGGTGTGGTCGGCGTGAACGGCGCGGGCAAGTCCACGCTGATGAAGATCATGGCCGGCATGGACAAGGATTTCACCGGCGAGGCGTGGGCCGCCGAGGGCGCCAAGGTCGGCTATCTGCCGCAGGAGCCGCAGCTTGATCCCGCCTTGACCGTGCGCGAGAACGTGATGCTGGGCGTGGCCGAGAAGAAGGCCATTCTGGACCGCTACAACGATCTGGCCATGAACTATTCCGACGAGACGGCGGATGAGATGGCCGCGCTGCAGGACCAGATCGATGCAGAGAACCTGTGGGACCTGGACAGCCAGATCGACGTGTCGATGGAGGCGCTGCGGTGCCCGCCCGATGATGCGGATGTGACGACCCTGTCGGGGGGTGAGGCCCGCCGTGTGGCGCTGTGCAAGCTGCTTTTGGAAGCGCCCGAGATGCTGCTGCTCGACGAGCCGACCAACCACCTGGATGCCGAGACCATCGCGTGGCTGCAACAGCACCTCATCGACTACAAGGGTACGATCCTGATCGTGACCCACGACCGGTATTTCCTGGATGACATCACCGGGTGGATTCTGGAACTGGATCGCGGCCGCGGCATTCCCTACGAGGGGAATTATTCGGCCTGGCTGGAGCAGAAGGCCAAGCGGCTGGAGCAGGAAGCGCGCGAGGACAAGAGCCGCCAGAAGACGCTGGAGCGCGAGTTGGAATGGATGCGCCAGGGCGCCAAGGCGCGGCAGGCCAAGTCCAAGGCCCGGATCAACGCCTATAACGAGATGGCCGAACAGTCCGAGCGCGAGAAGCTGACGCGCGCCCAGATCGTCATCCCGAACGGGCAGCGCCTTGGGTCCAAGGTGATCGACGTGTCGGGCCTGACCAAGGCGATGGGCGACAAGCTGCTGGTCGAGGGGCTGGAGTTTTCGCTGCCGCCCGGCGCGATTGTGGGGGTCATCGGCCCCAACGGCGCGGGCAAGTCGACCCTGTTCAAGATGCTGACCGGGCAGGAAACGCCCGACGCCGGGACCATTGAGTTGGGGGACACGGTGCACCTGTCCTATGTCGACCAGTCGCGCGACGATCTGGCGGCTGGGGATACGGTCTGGGAAGCGATTTCCGGCGGCGCCGAGGTGATCGAGTTGGGCGACGCGCAGGTGAATTCGCGCGCCTATTGCTCGTCCTTCAACTTCAAGGGTGGCGACCAGCAAAAGAAGGTGTCGCTGCTGTCAGGTGGGGAACGCAACCGCGTGCACATGGCGCGGCTGTTGAAAGAGGGTGGCAATGTGCTCCTGCTGGACGAGCCGACCAACGACCTGGACGTGGAGACGCTGCGGGCGCTGGAAGACGCCTTGGTGGATTTTGCCGGGTGCGCGGTTGTGATTTCGCACGACCGGTTTTTCCTGGACCGGATCTGCACGCATATCCTGGCGTTCGAAGGGGACGCGCATGTGGAGTGGTTCGAGGGGAATTTCGAGGACTACGAGGAAGACAAGAAGCGGCGGCTTGGGCCGGATGCCCTTGAACCCAAAAGGCTCAAGCACAAGAAATTCGTCCGCTAAGCGGACGAATTTCTTGTGCAGGCTTTTGGGTTCAAGGCGTGCGCGAAAGAGTGTTTGCACAGCAAACGCGCGTAGCGGCACCCGGTTGGAGTAGTTTTTATAGTTCGACGGGCGGCCAGTTTGTCTGTTTGTTGTTGGTATTGAGCATCAATACGCAACAATTGGTACAAGTCTTACCAGAGAAAGAACCAACTGTGCTTCACGACAGCAGCGCGCAAAGTTTTGCTAATTTTTTGCGGCTGTGGACAAGTGTGAGCACATATTGTGAACATCCCTACTTTATCCACAACATTTTGACCGTCGCACAACAACTGTGGCAAAAAGGACTCTTGATAACTGTCGTGTCAAGAGTCATTTTAACAACACACGACTTCAAGACACGCTGTGTCGAGAACGAAAAGCCCCTGCCGATTGTCGGTGGGGGTTTTTTGTATTAGTCAGTGTGAAAGTGGGGGGATATTGGGGTGATACACCGTAGATAGCGGTAGCGTTCATTGTTCGATCAAAATCTAGTTGACATGCCTCCGGCAGCGAGTCAGGCTGCCGACAGCAGGGGCGTGTCTTGAAGTCGTGTTTGGGATCGCTCTTGCTATAACTGAAACTTAGCAAGGAGAAGCTCAATGCTTACTCAGAACAAAACACGTGCACCCATTGGAACAACAGCCCGCACTGGCGAAAAATGCCCTGAAAGTGGCGTGTGGAAGGCAATGTCAACGCCCTCCACCACGGCACCGATTGCGAAGGGCAACGTGATGCCGCCGTACAACCGGCAGGCGGTCACGTGGAAGTTGATCCAACACGCGTGAACTGAGGGGGCGGGCCATCGGTCCGCCCTTTTTCGTTCCCACATCTACAGAGGCAAAAAACATGCCATACGTAAACTCGTCAGCGATTTCCCAAATCGACTGGTCCAACGGAACTCTATCGATTTGGTTTCGCCAAAGCGGACGATACGACTACTTCGGAGTGCCAAAAGCTATCTATGAAGCCTTTCTTGCAGCACCATCCAAAGGCGGCTTCTTCAACGACTACATCCGTGATCGCTTTTGAATCCCAAGACCGCGGGTCGGAGGCCGTCTGGCAAACGCTCCAGTGGAGCGTTTGAGGCCGCAGAGGGCGCAAGCCCCGGGGGTGACAACGTCGCCCCCGCCCATGGGGGCGGTCGGGGGCGGCACAGACGCGGGGCGTCTGCGCAGGGCACAAAAAAGGCCGCCTAAACAGCGGCCCTTCCAAATTAAAGGTCGCTCAGATCAAAGCAAATACGCCCAAACCAGCACCACCGGCAGCCCAAACGCGAACGCGATCATAAACAGCTTGGCCGCGTGGCTCACCTTGCCGAACAGCCCATCACCCAGCGACCCTTCGCCATAGTTCATCGCCGCTGACATCACCACGTAGCCGCTCTTTTCCCGCGCCACCTTCTCGCGCTGGATCGACGCCATCGCGGCCTGGTACCGCGCGTCCAGGCGCTCTTGCTCTTCGAGGTTTGGTTGCAGATTTTCCATACGTGTCATGTGGTGCGCACTCCCTGATTTGGCAACAAGATGGGGCGAAACCCGCGCATATCCAGCATATGCGACAAAAAAGGCCAGCCCAAAGGCTGGCCCGTACCGATCCGGTAAAAACCGTTTTTAATTCAGCGCCTTGTCCGTGATCTGGTGCGTCCAGGCGCCTGTCGGCGCGGCAGAGATCACCGGGTCCGACCCGCCCGACAACAGCGACGCCACCGTGCGTTCGTAATCCGCAGGCTCCAGCGCGCCGTTGGACCCGGCGGTCAGCTTCGCGACCTCGCCCATCATCCGCTTCTGGTGCTTTTCGGTCTGGGCACCGGTTTCGTCATATTCCAGCACGATTTCGGCGGCTTCGTCCGGGTTCTCCTCGGCGTATTTCCAGCCTTTCATCGAGGCGCGGACAAAACGGACCATCTTGTCCTCGAACGCCGGGTCTTCGAGGTTTTCTTCCAGCACGTAAAGCCCGTCTTCGAGCGTGGCGACGCCGTTGTCCTCGTATTTGAACACGGTCAGGTCCTCGGGTGTCAGGCCCGCATCGATGACCTGCCAGTATTCATTATAGGTCATCGTGGACACGCAGGCCGCCTGCCCGTTCAGGATCGGATCGACGTTGAAACCCTGTTTCAGCACTTCGACGCCTGCGTCCGATCCGTCGGTGGGGATCTCGAGCTGGCTCATCCACGACAGGAACGGGAATTCGTTGCCGAAGAACCAGACGCCCAGCGTCTTGCCGGGGAAGTCGTCGGTCGTTTCAACGCCCGCATCCTTTCGGCAGGTCAGCATCATGCCGGAGGACTTGAAGGGTTGCGCGATGTTGACCATCGGCAGGCCCTTTTCCCGGGCGGCAAGGGCCGCGGGCATCCATTCGACCGTGACGTCGGCTCCGCCGCCGGCCAGGACCTGCGTGGGCGCGATATCGGGGCCGCCGGGCTTGATGGTGACGTTCAGGTCCTCTTCGTCGTAGAACCCCTTTTCCAGCGCGACGTAGTAGCCCGCGAACTGCGCCTGCGTGACCCATTTCAGTTGCAGTGTGACGTCATCCGCCGCCCATGCGCCCGTTGCGGTCAGCGACAGTGCTGCCAGAGTTGCTTTGATCTTCATGATACCCTCCGAGGTTGGTTTTGTTATCCGCGTTGTGATGGGTGCCAAAAAGTCACCCGTTTTTCGATCCATGCCACGATGCCATAGAATGCCGTTCCCGCCAAAGCGGCCACGGCGATCTCAGCCCAGACAAGGTCGATGCTCAAGCTTCCCACGCCGGTCGAGATGCGGAATCCCATCCCGCGCGTGGGAGAGCCGAAATATTCGGCAACGATGGCCCCGATCAGCGCCAGCGTGGTTGCAATTTTCAGGCCGTTGAAGACAAACGGCATGGCCGCGGGCAGGCGCAGACGGAGCAGGGTTTGCCAGTAGCTCGCCGCATAGGTGCGCATCAGGTCGCGCTGCATGGCACTTGCCTCGTTCAACCCCTGCACCGTGTTCACGAGGATGGGGAAGAACACCATGACCACGACCACGGCCGCCTTGGACTGCCAGTCAAAGCCGAACCAGTTCACCATGATCGGTGCAATGCCCACGATGGGAAGCGCCGCCACGAAATTGCCGATGGGCAAAAGGCCGCGTGTCAGGAATCGGGATCGGTCGATCAGGATCGCCGCGACGAAGGCCGCACTGGCCCCGATAGCAAAGCCGCGCAGCGCGCCCTTGACCACGGTCTGCTGGAAATCGATCCACAGCAGATCGGTCGACGCGGCAAAGGTTTGCACAACAACCGACGGCGCGGGCAGGATCACGGGTGAGACGCCAAAGCCGCGCACCAGCGCCTCCCACACCGACAACAGCGTCAGACCGAAAACGACCGGCACAATGATGCGGATCGCGCGGCTGTCGCGGCGGCCGGCCAACCAGACGTTCAGGGCCCAACCGCCCAACCAGACCAGAAGTGCAAGGGCCAGCCACATCATTGCGCCATCCCCATGCGCCTGAGCGTGACGCGCTGGATCAGGTCAAGCAGGGTGACCAGCGCCCCGGCCAGAACGGCGGCGGCGAACAGCGCCGACCAGATGGCCAGCGGCGTCCCGAACTGGTCGCCGATCAGAATGCGCGCGCCAAGCCCCGAAATGGCCCCTGTTGGCAATTCACCCACGATGGTGCCGACAAGTGCCGCAGCGATGCCCACCTTGAGCGATGTGAAGAGGTACGGCACGGACGCAGGCAGGCGCAGACGCAGAAAGCTTTGCAGTCCCGTCGCGTTATAGGTCCGCAGCAGGTCAAGCTGCGCAGGCTGCGGCGCGCGCAACCCTTTCACCATCCCGACCAGCACCGGAAAGAAACACAAGTAGGCCGAGATGATCGCCTTGGGCACCCCCCGCTCTTCTATGCCGACCTGGCTGGACAGCACGATGATCATGGGGGCCAGTGCAACGATGGGAATGGTCTGGCTTATGATGGCCCAGGGCATCAGGCTAAGCTGTGCGGTGCGCGAATAGACAATCGCCACTGCCCCGACAATGCCCAGCGCGGTGCCCAGCGCAAAGCCCCACAAGGTGGACTGCAAGGTGATCCACCCGTGATAGATCAGCCCCCGCTTGGAAAAGGGCCGCCCCTTTTGCACCATCTCTCCGGTGGTCTTCCACACCTCCCGACCCACCTGCCCCGGTGTCGGCAAGCGCGGACGCTCCAGCGCATAGCCCAGACCCACATGATCCGAATTGTCGATCATCAGCCGCCAGACGGACACCCCGCGCCGCGGCACCGACCCTTCGGGCACCACGACCTCACCGGCCCGCTCCGCCTGATCCAACGCGACCCTGACATTCATGGGGGCGACGGCCAGATACCAGATGCCGACAATCACGGCCAAGACGGTCAGAACTGGCAGGACCGACCGCATCATGCGCACCTACGTGTTTCATTGTTCCACAAATATGCAAACGCAACGCCCGTGATCCGGCGCAGGTTTTTGCATATTTTAAGAACAATGAAAGGAATTTGGTGTGGTCTGTCGACACGGTACAGGCAGGCATGCCGATGACCGTGAACGATGAAGACGGGGGTGGCCGCGCCCTCAACCTCAATGCGGTTCGGTAGCGGGAGGTGGTTCATGAGCGCCTCCCGCGCCGGTGAAGGCATTGCGTCAGTCATAGGCATGCCCTGCCCGCAGCCCGTCGCGCACCCGGTGCGCGATCTCAAGGAATTCGGGGCTTTCTCGGATGTCGAGTGGCCGCTCGCGGGGCAGCGTGCTTTCGATCACATCCGTGATGCGGCCCGGACGTGGGGACATGACGACGATGCGCGTCGACAGGTACACTGCCTCGGGGATCGAGTGGGTGACAAAGGCGATTGTCTTCTCCGTACGCGCCCAGAGCTGCAAAAGCTGCTCGTTCAGGTGGTCGCGCACAATCTCGTCCAGCGCGCCAAAGGGTTCGTCCATCAGCAAAATGTCGGCATCAAAGGCCAAGGCGCGGGCAATGGAGGCGCGCTGCTGCATACCTCCCGACAACTGCCAAGGAAACTTCTTCTCGAATCCCGACAGCTCCACCAGTTCCAGCGTCCGCGCCACGCGCTCAGCCTGTTCGGACTTCGAATATCCCATGATCTCCAGCGGCAGTGCGATGTTGCCACCGATGGTCCGCCATGGGTAAAGGCCCGCCGCCTGAAATACATAACCATAGGCGCGGGCCTTCCGGGCCTCCTCCGGGCTGGTGCCGTTCACGGTGATGGTACCGCCTGTAGGTGTTTCCAGATCCGCCATGCAGCGCAGGAACGTCGTCTTGCCACAACCGGAAGGGCCGATGAACGACACGAAATCCCCCTTCTCGATGTCCAGAGACACGCCCTTGAGGGCGTGCACCGGGCCGTCGTTTGTTTCGAAGGTCAGGTCCAAATTGGTAGCGCCAACTACCGGGGAATCGCTTTTTTTCCGCACGCTTAAGGCTCGTCTGAATTGTTGTATGTGCGATCCCAATCGAGGTCCCGATCAACCCAAACGCCGGAAAGGTGACCCAAGAAGTAAAGGATTGGAGCGCAAACCCACACTTGCCAAAGTGGTGCCCACCAACCTCCGGCAAGAATCGCTGTGACCAGAACAGCTACCGCAGCAAATCCACGCCTCATTCCTTTGAGTTGTTTGCTGTAATTGACCTGTCGTTGGTCCACTTAAATCCCCGCCGGAATGTTCAACGGATCGCGTTCGATCATCTTGGGCGCCGTCAGCGCCTTCCACTTCGACAGCGCCACCGAGGCGCTCGCAAACGCAGGCCGCGGCACGAACTTGCCCCGACCGGGCGCGGGCTGCGAATTCTGACCCCAGGCCCAGATCACCTCACCCCGGCTCAACGTGTAGCGCGACTGCGCCCGCACCTCGAACCCTTCGAACACGTTGTAATCCAGCACCGAATGGTGGTTCGCGGGCGAAATCGTCTTCGTGATCTTCGGATCCCACACCACGATGTCCGCATCCGCCCCTTCCACCAGCGCACCCTTCTTCGGATATATGTTCAGGATCTTCGCCACATTGGTCGAGGTGACGGCAACAAATTCGTTCGGCGTCAGCCGCCCCGTCTCCACCCCTTCGGTCCACAGCACGGCAAGCCGTTCCTCCAACCCGTTGGACCCGTTGGGGATGATGCGGAAATCATCCCGGCCCGCGCGCTTCTGGTCGGTGTTGAAGGCCGCATGATCCGTCGCCACCACCTGCAACGACCCGGCCTGCAACCCGGCCCAAAGCGAGTCCTGGTGATCCTTCGACCGGAAGGGCGGCGACATCACCCGGCGCGCCGCGTGGTCCCAATCTTTGTTGAAATACTCGCCCTCATCCAGCGTCAGGAACTGGATCAGCGGCTCGCCATAGACGCGCATGCCCTTCTGCCGCGCCCGCCGGATCGCCTCATGCGCCTGCTCGCAGGACACGTGCACGATATAAAGGGGCACGCCGGCCGCATCCGCGATTGTGATGGCGCGGTTCGCCGCCTCGCCCTCGAACTCGGGCGGACGGCTATAGGCATGACCCTCCGGCCCCGTGATCCCCTGATCGAAATACTTCTGCTGCATCTCGGCCACCAGGTCGCCGTTTTCGGCATGGACCATGGGCAGCGCACCCAACTCGGCACAGCGCTTGAAGGACGCGAACATCTCGTCGTCCTCGATCATCAGGGCCCCCTTGTAGGCCATGAAATGCTTGAAGGAATTGACGCCCATGTCGACGGCATCCTTCATCTCGTCAAAGATATTCTCGTCCCAGCCGGTGATGGCCATGTGATAGCCGACATCGGAACAGATCTGCGGCGCGGATTTGCGATGCCATTCGTTGATCGCGTTCTTGATGGACCCGTCAGCCCCCGGCAGGCAGAAATCCACGATCATCGTGGTGCCCCCCACGGCGGCGGCCCAGGTGCCGGACTCGAATGTCTCCGCGGCGGTCGTCCCCATGAACGGCATCTCCAGATGCGTGTGCGGGTCGATCCCGCCAGGGATCACGTATGCGCCCTCCGCGTCGATATACTCGTCGCCCGACAAATCCTCGCCAATCTGCTTGATGGTCTCGCCCTCGACCAGCACGTCCGCTTTCCACGTCCGATCCGCCGTGCAGACCATCCCGCCCTTGATCACCTTGGTCATGTCATCTCTCCTGTCTCAGCCTCTTCTTTCGGCTAGAAATATCCCGGGGTCTGGGGCAGAGCCCCAGTCAAACAGATGCAAAACACCCCAACGCCGGCCCATGCACGCCAATGTCCAAAGGCCCGAAATCACTCTCCACGCACAGCGAAAAATACCCCGCGCGGGGCAAGTATACCACGCGATAGGCGCCATCGCTGCGCGTCACGGTCCAGCAGCGTTGCGTGATGCCGCCGCTGAAATTGACGGTTGTCTCAAAGGGCTGCACCAGCGCGTCCTCGAACGCCTGCACGATCGCCCGCTCGGCTTCGGTGCCGCGCGGCGCATCCAGCGCTTCGGTCGCGACAAGGTCGGCGATGCGATCGGCCAGGCTCAGGTCCGGATCAATCACATCCGCCACCCGCAGCGCGATTTTTCCGACAATCGCCACCGGTTTTTCATCAGGGAAAACCTCACCCGACGATCTCCGCCGTCTCGACCACCGCGTGCATCAGCACATCGGCCCCCGCCGCGGCCCACTCCTTCGAAATCTCCTCGGCCTCGTTGTGGCTCAGCCCGTCGACGCAGGGGCACATCACCATCGCCGTCGGCGCCACCTGGTTGATCCAGCACGCATCGTGGCCCGCGCCCGAAATGATGTTCTGATGCGAGTATCCCAACCGCTCCGCCGCCGACCGCACCGCACTCACGCAGCCCTCGTCAAAGGCGACCGGATCGAACCCGCCCACCTTCTCGAAGCTGATGGCCAGCCCCATCTCGTCCGCGATCTTCTGCCCTTCGCTGCGCAACCGCGCTTCCATGTCCTCGATCACGCTCAGATCCGGCGACCGCAGATCGACGGTGAACACCACCTTGCCCGGGATCACGTTGCGCGAGTTCGGGTAGACGTCGATATGCCCCGCCGCGCCCACGGCGTGGGGGGCGTGGGACCACGCGATCTCGTCGACCTTTTCCAGCACCCGCGCCATGCCCAGACCCGCATTCTTGCGCATGGGCATGGGGGTCGAGCCGGTGTGGCTGTCCTTGCCCTCAATCGTCACCTGCGTCCACGACAGGCCCTGCCCGTGGGTGACGACGCCGATATCCTTGCCCTCGGCCTCCAGGATCGGACCCTGTTCGATGTGCAACTCGAAAAATGCGTGCATCTTGCGCGCGCCCACCTCCTCGTCCCCGCGCCAGCCGATGCGCGCCAACTCGTCGCCGAAGGTCTTGCCCTCCGCGTCGACGCGGTCATAGGCCCAGTCCTGCGTATGAATACCCGCGAATACGCCCGACGACAGCATGGCCGGGGCGTAGCGTGTGCCTTCCTCGTTGGTGAAGTTGGTCACTACGATCGGATGCTTTGTCTTCACATCCAGGTCGTTCAGCGTGCGAATGATCTCCAGCCCGCCAAGCACACCCAGAACCCCATCATATTTTCCCCCGGTGGGTTGGGTATCCAAATGCGATCCGACATATACGGGCAGCGCATCGGGGTCGGTCCCTTCGCGCCGGGCAAACATGTTGCCCATCTGGTCAAGGCCCATGGTGCAGCCTGCCGCCTCGCACCAGGACTGGAACAGCGCGCGGCCCTCGGCATCTTCATCCGTCAGCGTCTGGCGGTTGTTTCCGCCTGCCACACCGGGGCCGATCCTGGCCATCTCCATCAGGCTGTCCCACAACCGCTCGCCGTTGATCCGCAGGTTTTCCCCCGGTGCCGCCATGTGATGTCCCCTCTTGCCGATGGCCGTTCACTTTTTGACCAATTGGTAAAGCCACGATTGCCAGCCAACCCATTTCTGTCAAGAACTGCTTTGAACAGAATTGCCCAAGCGACACGCATCTGCCTAGACTTGCAGCAGACCCAAAGGACCGATCCCATGCCCGATGGCACCGAGAAAAAGCCAAGCCGTATTCAGCTGCGCAACCGCAGCCTGATCCTGGATGCCGCGCTGGACGTGTTTTCGGCCCATGGCTATCGCGGGGCGACGCTGGACCAGATCGCCGAGGCGGCAGGCCTTTCGAAACCCAACATCCTTTACTATTTCGGCGGCAAGGAAGAGATCCACGTGACCTTGCTCAACCAGTTGATGGAAACGTGGCTGGACCCGCTGGTCGAAATGGATGCCGCGGGTGATCCGCTTACCGAATTGCTGGATTATGTGCAGCGCAAGCTGGACATGGCCCGCGAACTGCCCCGCCAAAGCCGCCTGTTTGCAGGCGAGATCATCCAGGGCGCGCCGCGCATGCTGCCCCATCTCGAGGCCGACCTGAAACCGCTGTTCGATGAAAAATGCGCCGTCATTCAGGCCTGGATGGACGCAGGCAAGCTGGCGCCGGTCGATCCGCGCCACCTGATCTTCTCGATCTGGGCCACCACGCAGCACTATGCGGATTTCGCGGTCCAGGTCGGTGTCCTGATGCGCAGTGACGAGGCCGCCCCCGGTGCGGACGCCTTTTTGCAGGACCTGTTTACCAAACTGCTCACACCTGCACCGCGTTAACACCTTGGCAACCGGCGTTACCGGTTGAACCTGGCTGTTAACGCCCTGTTCAGCTTTGCCCGTCAGAACCCTCTGCGGGTGAGGGCGCAAGCCTATGAGTGGAACATGAGTATCTTATCGATCATCGGTGGCGGCGGAGGCAGCGCGCAACCGGTTCAACAATCAAGCAATCGGACACAACCGGACGACAGCGCCGCGCAAACCAATGCCAACGAAAGTCAGGACAGCACCGCCGCGCAGTCCGGCAACGCAACCCAGACACAGGACACAGCCGCACCGGCCCCGGCAACCGGCGCGGGCGACATACCCGCCAGTGCCGCGGCACCGCCAAGCAATCCAGAGACAGAGGCGGCCAGGGTCGCCCTGCAAGGCGAAGGATCGACGGCGCAATCCGTCGTGCAGGCCGCAGTGGCCGAAACGCCGGACCAGATCGAGGCGGATGCCCGTCGCATGGCCGAAGCCGCGCAGCAACAGCAGAGGCTGGAATTGCTGATCGAAGCGGTGAACACGCCCGTTGAACACACCACCCTGTCCGCACCAACTGCGCAACAGGAACAGGCGGGCCCGGTCGAAACCGAAGGCACGCCTGTCTAACCCCCTACTCGGCGGCGGTGGCGGCCGGGTTGTTCGGGTGCGTGGTCCAGTTGGCATAGTCCGGATCAACCACCTTGCCCGTGCGCGGGTCGGTCTGGCCGGCCGCCATCTCTTCCATCGTGATGCAGTTTTCAACCGGGCACACGTTCACACACAGGTTGCAGGCCACGCATTCCGCATCGATCACCTCGAACACACGGTCGTCGGACATGGAAATCGCCTGATGCGAGGTGTCCTCGCAGGCCGCGAAACAGCGCCCGCAGGAAATACACAGGTCCTGGTTGATCTTGGCCTTGGCCACGTAGTTCAGGTTCAGGTACTGCCAGTCCGTCACGTTCGGGACCGCGGCGCCCCTGAAATCATCAATGCACGCGTGGCCCTTCTGATCCATCCAGTCCGACAGCCCGCTGATCATCTCCTGCACGATCTTGAAGCCATAGGTCATCGCCGCCGTACACACCTGCACGTTGCCACAGCCCAGCGTGATGAACTCTGCCGCGTCACGCCACGTCGTGATGCCGCCGATGCCCGAGATGGGCAGGCCATGCGTCTCGGGGTTGCGCGCAATCTCGGACACCATCGACATCGCAATCGGCTTGACCGCAGGGCCGCAATAGCCGCCATGCGACCCCTGCCCATCGATCGACGGTTCGGGCGACATCGTGTCAAGGTTCACAGAGGTGATCGAATTGATCGTGTTGATCAGGCTGACCGCATCCGCCCCACCCGCATGCGCCGCCGCCGCCGGCTTGCGAATGTCGGTGATGTTGGGCGTCAACTTCACGATGACAGGCTTGGAATAGTATTGCTTGCACCAGCGGGTGACCATTTCGATGTATTCGGGCACCTGCCCCACGGCCGACCCCATGCCCCGTTCGCTCATCCCGTGGGGACAGCCAAAGTTCAGTTCGATCCCGTCGGCCCCGGTATCCTCCACCAGCGGCAGGATGGCTTTCCACGCCTCCTCCTCGCAGGGCACCATGATCGACACGATGACGGCGCGGTCCGGATAGTCGGCCTTGACGCGCCTGATCTCTTCGAGATTGGTGTAAAGGTCGCGGTCGGTGATCAATTCGATGTTGTTGAGGCCCAGCAGACGGCGGTCCGCGCCATAGATCGCGCCATAGCGCGGGCCGTTCACGTTGACGACGGGCGGGCCTTCGGACCCCAGCGTCTTCCAGACGACACCGCCCCACCCGGCCTCGAACGCGCGGCGCACATTGTATTCCTTGTCCGTGGGCGGGGCCGAAGCGAGCCAGAACGGATTGGGGGATTTGATCCCGACGAAGTCACTTTGCAGGTTTGCCATCGTTCTCTCCCTATGCTCAGCCCATCAGGCTTGCATGAATGTCCATGGCCGCGTCGCGCCCCTCGGCCACGGCCGTCACGGTCAGATCATCGCCGCCCGCGGCGCAATCGCCCCCGGCCCAGACACCCGCGACGGATGTCCGCCCGGCCCCTGTCACCGCAATCTTGCCGCCATCCAGATCAGGCAGCGCTGCGCCATCCAGTGTCTGACCAATGGCGCGCAAGACCTGGTCGGCCGGGATGCGCACCGTCTCGCCCGTGCCGGTCATGTCCGGGTTTACATACTCGAATTCGATCTCGCGCACCGCACCGTTGCCATGCAGCGCCCTGGGCACCACGTTCGTCATGATCCGCACACCCCTGGACGCGGCGAGGTCCTGCTCGAATACGCTGGCATTCATGCGGTCGCGGCCCCGACGATAGGCCAGCGTCACGTTCAACGCCCCCAGCAGCCTGGATTGCACCGCCGCATCCACCGCCGTCATGCCGCCGCCGATCACCACGACGTCACGCCCCACGGGCAATGCCCGCATGTCATCGGCCTGCCGGAGGTCCGCGATGAAATCGACAGCATCACGCACGCCATCCTTGTCACCCCCATCCACGGAGAGCGCATTCACACCGCCAAGCCCCATACCAAGGAAAACCGCATCGAAATCGGCCTTGAGCTGATCAAGGGTCACGTCAATGCCCAGCGCGGTCCCGTGTTCAATCGTGATGCCACCGATCTGCATCAGCCAATCCACCTCGGCCTGCGCGAAGCCGTCGGGCGTCTTGTAGGCCGCAATCCCGTATTCGTTCAGACCGCCGGGCTTGGGCCGGGCATCATAGACGGTGACATCGTGGCCCAGCATCGCCAGCCGGTGGGCACAGGACAAGCCCGCAGGCCCGGCCCCCACCACGGCCACTGTCTTACCAGTGACCGCAGCACGGGAGAACGGGTGCACACCCTGCTGCTGCAGGTGATCGGTTGCGTAGCGTTGCAATTGCCCGATCTTGACCGGCTTGCCTTCCGCCATTTCGCGCACGCAGGCTTCTTCGCACAGGGTCTCTGTCGGGCAGACACGGGCGCACATGCCGCCCATGATATTCTGGCTGAGGATCGTCTTGGCCGCTGCATCCGGCGTGCCGGTTGCGATCTGGCGGATGAACAGCGGAATGTCGATATCGGTCGGACATGCGGTCACGCAGGGCGCGTCATGGCAGAAATAGCAGCGATCCGCCGCAACCAGCGCTTCGTGGGGGTCAAGCGCCGGGTGCAGGTCCGAAAAATTCTCCGCCAGCGCATCCGCATCCAGGCGGCCCGCCGCGACACCCGGTGAGAAAGGAGATTGCGTCATGTCCGCTCCATCGCAACAATCATTCGCCTGAAACGGTCTCACAGGTACAAAATTTTATCAACTGGTAAAAAAGTGTTTGCCCGTGAGAATACCGTCACCTGCACAAAGAAGCGGCAGGCCGCCGGAATCGGGAAAAGCACCCTTAAAACCTTGCAATGAAGCGAAACAATGCCATATCTCGCCCTGCTACCTCATCTATCGACCCACTGCTCCTTTCGGCTCAGTCACTTCGATCTTATGACAGCGCCAAGGCTGCCGCATGCCGCGGGCAGCACATTTTAGGAGTACCGACGATGGCAAACGGCACCGTCAAATGGTTCAACACCACCAAAGGCTACGGCTTTATCGCCCCGGAATCGGGCGGCAAGGACATTTTTGTTCACATCTCGGCAGTCGAGCGTTCGGGCCTTACAGGCCTGGCCGACAACCAGAAGGTCACATTTGACCTCGAAGCCGGCCGTGACGGACGCGAAAGCGCCGTGAACATCGCGCTGGCCTAAGCCACCAGCGATATCCAGTTTCGGGGCGGTGCACTTCACGGTGCGCCGCCCTTTCCTTTTGCACCCGCCACAGCCTCCGGCGGGGGCTGGTTGAAACACAGAAGACTGGGCGCCGCATCGCGACAGGGGCGCCGGACTGCCCTGGCTTCTTCCGACCCGAAATACGACGGGGAGTCGCGACAGCGACGGGGCAGAGCCCCTGAAAAATGGTGTCGCTGACAAGCGGCATTTGGGTCACGGGCCGTCCCAGTTCACACCGGTTGCCTCTTCGATCTGCAACCGTCCCTTCGGCCAGGGCACCATCAGCGCCTTTGCGGCGTCAAGATCATCGCCCATCCATGTCCCGAGATCGCCGGCCTCAAGCAAGACGCCCATCCGGTGGTGGATGGGTTTCACGTCCGCGTTCGGCGCGCACGTCACCGCCGCCACTTGCGGGACGGTCAATCCGCCCGGCGCCGTCCACACATCCGTGATCGCCGCAAAGTACAGGAACCCGCCGCCCCTGGGCGCGATCCGCCAGGCCGTCTTCTTGCGTGTCTCGCCGGTCCATTCGTACCAGCCATTGACCGGGATCACGGCGCGGCCCACGCCGTCGAACGCGGTCTTGTCGAACACCGTTTCGGACCGGGCATTGATGATCTGTTCCATGACCGGCCTGCCCCGCGCGTTCACCCGTCCCACGGGCACAATGCCCCAGCGCATGCGCGTCAATGCGCCGTCAAACACGATGATCTCCTGCCCGGGTGCGATGTTCTGGCGGGCCGGTTCGTTGCCCACTGTCCCCGCGGGGACACCCAGCGCCCCGGTCAGGTCCGACAGCGGGTCTGTAAAGAAGAACCGCCCCGGCACCGCTAGTCGACCCGCGCAATCAGCGCCTCGACGCTGGGGCCAAGGCCCTCGACGATACGCGCCACGCCATCGGCGTTGGGATGGATGCCATCGGCCTGCATGAACGCCCGCACCGCTGCGGGGTCCGTGCCCGGACCGCCAAGGCCCGCAAAGAAACTGTCGAGGTAGAGCGTCCCATAGGCCTCGGCGATTTCGGGATACATCGCATCAAAAGCCTGCTTGTAGTCCGGGCCGTAATTGCCGGGGGCCTGCATACCCACGACCAACACCTCGACACCCGCATCGGTCGCGGCTTGCACGATCCCTTCCAGATTGGCGCGGCTGACCTCCGGGCCAATCCCCCGCAGCAGGTCGTTGCCGCCCAGCGTCACGATCAATGCGTCCACCTCGGGCGTCAGGGTCCAGCCCACCCGGCTGAGCCCGCCCTGGGTCGTGTCGCCCGACACACCGGCGTTGATGATGTCCACATCGTGGCCCCGGCCTTCCATCCACCCTTCAAGCTGCGGGACGAACCCCTGCTCGATCGGCAGACCGAAGCCCTGGGTCAGGCTGTCGCCCAGCGCGGCAATGGTCACCGTCTCGGCAGACGCAACACCCGACCACAGGGAAAAGACAATTGCACCTGTTACCTTGCCCATGCTGATCCGATCTCCATATGACCTCGTAGACGACAATAAAGGCGCGCCGCGATGTCCGATCCAGTCCTGTCCCTGAATAATGCGGCACTCAGCCTCGATGGCAATGCCGGGCGGGTCGATATCCTGCACGGGATTACCCTGGATGTGGCAAAGGGCGAGACCGTGGGCCTTGTCGGCCCGTCCGGGTCGGGCAAATCCTCGTTGCTGATGGTCATGGGCGGGCTGGAACGTGCAACAGGTGGCACGGTTGCGGCCCTGGGCCAGGACCTGACCGCGATGAACGAAGACGCCCTGGCCCGTTTTCGGCGCGGGCATATGGGCGTGGTGTTCCAGAGCTTTCACCTGATCCCGACCATGACGGCGCTGGAAAATGTGGCGACGCCACTGGAACTGGCCGGGGCGCGCGATGCCTTTGACAGGGCGGGCGCAGAGTTGGAGGCCGTGGGTCTGGCCCATCGCGCAGGACATTACCCCAGCCAGATGTCGGGCGGCGAACAGCAGCGTGTGGCGCTGGCGCGCGCATTGGTCACGCGGCCCGAGATCCTGTTGGCCGATGAACCCACCGGCAACCTTGATGGTGCCAATGGGCAGGCGATCATGGACTTGCTTTTCGCCCTGCGCGACAGGCACGGGGCCACGCTGGTCCTGGTCACCCATGCCCCCGATCTGGCCGCGCGGTGTGACCGCGTGATCCGTCTGGCCGATGGCCGGATCCAGCCGCCCGCACGGGCCGCCGCAGAATGACCCTTGCCACCTCTGCCCGTTTTGCCCGACGTGAATTGCGTGGCGGTCTGCGCGGGTTTCGCATCTTTCTGGCCTGTCTCGCCCTGGGCGTCGCCGCCATTGCCACCGTTGGGTCGGTCCGCTCCGCCATCGAGGCCGGACTGGCGCGCGAGGGGGCGGCCTTGCTTGGCGGCGATGCCGAGCTTGATTTCACCTACCGCTTTGCCAGCGAGGACGAGCGGGCGTGGATGGGCAGCGTCGCCGGGGCCGTGTCCGAGATTGCCGATTTCCGGTCCATGGCGGTGGTCACCCGCAACGAAGAAACCGAGCGCGGCCTGACCCAGATCAAGGCCGTCGACAGCGCGTACCCTTTGATCGGCGCGGTTGAACTGTCGCCCGATGTACCGCTGCCCGACGCCCTGTCGGGTCGTGATGGCCTGCCGGGCGCCGTGATGGAGCGCGCGTTGATCGACCGGCTGGGCCTGTCGGTGGGCGACACCTTCCGCCTTGGCACGCAGGACTTTGTTCTCATGGCAACACTGGTGCGCGAACCTGACAGCGCGGCGGGTGGCTTTGGCCTTGGGCCCCGCACGATCGTCCTGCGCACGGCGCTTGAAAACGCGCAGCTGTTGGCGCCCGGCACGCTGTTCAACTCGAAATACCGGCTTGATCTGCCCGAAGGCGTTGACCTGGCCACGCTTGAAACCCGGGCGCGCGACCGGTTCGAGGCGACCGGCATGCGCTGGACCGATGCGCGCAACGGCGCGCCGGGTGTGGCGGAATTCGTGGACCGTCTGGGCGCCTTTCTGGTGCTTGTGGGTCTGTCGGGTCTGGCCGTCGGCGGCGTCGGCGTGTCGGCTGCGGTCCGCGCCTATCTTGCGGGCAAGACCAGCGTCATCGCCACCCTGCGCACCTTGGGTGCCGAGCGAAGCACGATTTTCCAGACCTATTTCATCCAGATCGGGGTCCTGTCCCTGGTGGGCATTGCCCTTGGCCTGGCCCTGGGTGCGGTCGCCCCGCTGGCCCTCGCGCCCATCATCGAAGCGCGCCTGCCCATTCCCGCCAGTTTCACGATCTATTCCGCCCCGCTGATCGAGGCCGCGATCTACGGCCTGCTGACCGCCTTTGTGTTTACGCTGTGGCCGCTGGCCCGGGCCGAAGACGTGCGGGCCGCCACCCTGTTCCGCGATGCGCTGGACAAGGCCCGGCTGTTGCCGCGGATCGGGTATCTTTTCTGGATCGGCCTGGGGCTGGTTGCACTGATCGGCCTTGCGGGGCTGTTCTCGGGTACATGGTGGCTGACACTTTGGACGTCGGGCGGGATCGCCTTTGCCCTTGGACTGCTGGCCCTGGCCGCCACGCTGATCCGGTGGGTGTCGCGCCACGCGGCCCCCCGCGCGCGCGGCCGCCCCGCCCTGCGGTGGGCGCTCGGGGCCATATCCGGCACCCGCGAGGGCGCCGCATCCGTGGTCCTTTCCCTGGGTCTGGGCCTGTCGGTGCTGGCCGCCGTGGGCCAGATCGACGGCAACCTGCGCAACGCCATCACCGGCAACCTGCCGGACATCGCGCCCAGCTATTTCTTTGTCGATATCCAGCGCGACCAGATGCAGGGCTATGCCGAGCGGTTGGAAAACGACCCCGCCGTCAGCCGCGTCGACAGTGCGCCGATGCTGCGCGGCATCATCACCCAAATCAACGGCCAGCGGGCCGCCGACGTGGCAGGCGACCATTGGGTCCTGTCCGGAGACCGGGGCATCACCTACTCCGAGAGGCCCTCGGAAAACACCCGCATCACCGAAGGCAACTGGTGGCCCGCAGACTATGCCGGTCCGCCCCAGATCAGCTTTGCCGCGGAAGAGGCAGAAGAGATGGGGCTGTCCATCGGCGACAGCATGACGATCAATATCCTGGGCCGTGACATCACCGGCACCATCACATCCTTCCGCGAGGTCGATTTTTCGACGGCAGGCATCGGGTTCATCCTGTCCATGAACCCGTCGGCTCTGGCGGGGGCGCCGCATACCTTCATCTCGACCGTCTATGCGACGGAAGGGGCAGAAACACAGATCCTGCGCGACATCGCCAACGCCTATCCCAACGTGACCGCCATCCGTGTGCGCGACGCCATCGACCGGGTCAGCGAGGTGCTTGCGGGTCTGGCCGCCGCCACCTCCTATGGTGCGGCTGCGACCCTGTTGACCGGGTTCCTTGTCCTGATCGGCGCGGCAGCGGCAGGCACCCAGGCCCGCACCTATGAAGCGGCGGTGCTGAAAACGCTGGGGGCCACCCGCAGGCGCATCCTGATCAGCTTTGCCACCCGCTCGGCCCTGTTGGGCCTTGGGGCGGGGGCCGTCGCGCTGGCGGCGGGTATCGCGGGCGGATGGGCCGTCAGCTATTACATCATGGACACGGATTTCACGGTTATCTGGCCGTCGGCCCTGGCCATCGTGATTGGCGGCGTGACGGCGACCTTGCTGGCGGGCCTTGCCTTTGCCTGGGGTCCGTTGGCCGCCCGGCCCGCGCAGGTGCTGCGGGGGCGCGAATAAGTCCCGTTGCGGCAGTGCAGCAAGGCATGGCAGACCTGTGGCAAGCAATGGAATCAAGGATCCCGCGATGACCACCCAGTTGCCTATGCCCGTCACGGCGCCCCTGACGCAGGCCCAGAAAACCCAGATCATCAACCTGATCCGCCGCGCCGCGCGGGCAGAGATCATGCCACGCTTTCGCCGCCTCGACGCAGGCGAGATTGATCAGAAGAAAGATGAAAACGATCTAGTGACCCAAGCGGACATCGCCGCCGAGGCGATGATCACACGCGGGCTGCAAATGGCCTTTCCCCACGCGCTGGTGATCGGGGAAGAAGCCGTGTCCGCCAAACCGGACCTGCTGGACGGCGTGGGCGAGGCCGAACTGTCCTTCATCATCGATCCGGTCGACGGCACATGGAACTTTGCCAAGGGCATGCCCCTGTTTGGGACGATGGTGTCCGTATGCCGGTTCGGGCAGCCGGTCTTTGGCCTGATCTATGACCCGGTGGGCGACGATCTGGTGATGGCCGACAACACCAGCCCGGCCACCTGGCACACCCAAACGGGCCGGACACGCCGCATTCACACGGCCCCGGACAAGCCGCTCGATGCGCTGGCGGGATACGCCCATATCAGGTTGATGCCGCCCGCCGACCGCGCCCTGATGTGGACCAAGGTCGGCGCAGTGGCCTATGTGGGCAGCTTGCGCTGTTCGGCCCATGAATACCGGATGCTGGCAACCGGCGCGGTGGACTTTGTCCTGTCCGGTCACCTCAACAGCTGGGACCATGCGGCCGGTGTGCTGATCTGCCAGCAGGCGGGTGGCAAGGCCGCGATGCTGGACGGGTCGGACTATACCGCAACGGTCAGCACCGGCTATCTGCTGGCCGCCGCATCCGACGCCGTTTGGGACACCGCCGCCACGCATTTTGCCGATTTGCTGTCGGACACATGACGCCCTGGTTCTTTGGGTATGGCAGCCTCGTCAACCGCGCCACCCATACCTATCCCCATGCGCAACCCGCCACACTGAACGGTTGGCGCCGGGTCTGGGTCCGCACGGCCCTGCGCGATGTCGTGTTCCTGTCGGTACACGAGGCGCCGGGGCACAGCATTGACGGCCTGATCGCGTCGGTGCCGGGCGCGGACTGGGCCGCGCTGGACCTGCGCGAAACCGGGTACACCCGGATCAGCGCCACAGACGCGGTGGCACACAGCGCGGACGCCGCGGACATCGCGGTCTACCAGGTGCCGCACACGGCGCAGCGCCCGGGCGGCGATTACCGCATCCTGCTGAGTTACCTCGACGTGGTGGTGCAGGGGTTTGTCCGCGAATTCGGACAGGCCGGGGCAGAACATTTCTTTGACACGACAGACGGGTGGGACACACCGGTGCACGATGACCGTGGCGCGCCGCTCTACCCGCGTGCGCAACGGCTTTCGCCGCAGGAACAGGCACTGACGGATCGCCTACTTGCGCAGGTTCAATAGGGACAGAAGCCGCCCTTCACGATCAAACCTGTCGCGGGTGACGGCCCCGCCTTCGGCTCCAATGACGCGCAGGGCCAGCACCCACGACAAACAGCCGAACACGACGCCCGCCAGCGCCTGACCGATCAGGACGCCGGGCGCGCCAAACAGCTGTGCACCGATCCAGACCAACGGGATCATGGCGACCGTGTTGCGGCCCCAATTCATACCTGTGGAATAGAACGGGTGGCCCAGGTTGTTGAATGCCGCGTTTGCGACAAACAGCACTCCGTTGAAGAAAAAGAGCAGCGCAAGCGGCCCGCAAAACAGAAACACCAGGTCGCGGGTCAACCCGGTGGCCGCGAAAAGGTCGGCGATGGGCCCCCGCAGTACAAAAAGCGCTCCTGCGATCACGAAGATCACTGTTCCCGCAAAGATCAGCGCGGCATTGAAGCCCGCGCGCACGCGGTCGTGGCGGCCCGCGCCAAAGTTCTGGCCAAGGATTGGGCCAACGGCGCCCGAGAGCGCAAAGATCACGGCAAAGGACAGCGGCATGAGCCGCCCGACAATGGCCATGCCCGCCACCGCCTCAAGCCCGTATTGCGCCATGGAACGCGTGACGATGGCCTGACCGACCGGCGTTGCGAACTGGGTCAGGATGGCCGGAAACCCGATGGTCACCAGGGGCCGCAGATCGCCCAGCATGCCCCGAAGATCCGGGCGCGGCAGGCCACCGTGATGCCGCAGGATCGGCAACAGCGCGGTGGTTGCGATGGCAACGCGCGCGGCAACCGAAGCCAGCGCCGCCCCGGTCAGGTCCAGCCCCAGCCCAAAGATCAGGATCGGGTCCAGCACCGCGTTCACGCCGCCCCCCCAGATGGTCGCCATCATGGCCCGGCGCGCATCCCCATGGGCACGCAGAATGCCGCTGCCCATCATGCCAACCACCAGAAACGGCAGGGACGGGATGATGATGGCAAGATAGCCCTCGGCCAACGCCGCCGTCTCTCCCTGCGCCCCGATCCAGCGCACAAAGGTCGGAATGTTCCACCAGACAAAGGCAGAAAACAGCACGCCAAACCCGATGCCGTAGGCCAGCCCATGCGCACTGCGCACCCGCGCGCGATCGGACTCCCCCGCGCCCAGATCGCGCGCCACCAATGCGCCCACGGCGATCGCCATCCCGATGGAAAAGGACGTCGTGAAGAACAGGATCGCCCCGGCATAGCCCACGGCCGCGGCGAGTTCGGCCTTTCCCAGCATCGAGATGAACACCATGTCGATGAAATCGACCAGAAACACCGCCATCAACCCGACGGTCGAGGTCAGCGACATCACCGTCACATGGCGCAAGAGCGACCCCGACAGAAACTTCGCCTGCGCCTCAGCCATCACCGGCTCTCTTCATCTTGCCAGAAAAACTCCCCCCGGAGGGCCGCCCTGCACAAGCGCCCCCCGCCGACATCAGGGGCGCGCCTTCACAACCTGCAAAAGCGGCATCAGTGACGCCATGTCGGGCCCGTGCCGTTGCCCCGTCAGCGCCAGCCGCAGCGGCATGAACAACCCCCGCCCCTTGCGCCCCGTCGCCGCTTTCACGGCTCCGGTCCAGGTGGCCCAGGTCTCTGCATCAAAGGGCGCGTCAGGCAGCATCGCCATGGCTTCGGCCACGAAGGCCGCGTCGTCATCCTCGATCACCGGATCCGCCCCGTCGCGGCACAGCTCCCACCACGTGGCGATGTCGGCGCGGGTGTGGATGTTTTCACGAATGACGGACCAGAACGCCTCTTGCTGATCAGCGGGCACACCGGCGGCATCCAGATCGGATTGAACAGAGGCCACCGGCAGCGCCTGTAGATAGCGGGCCGTCAACGGGTCGATATCGGCCGCGTCGAACTTGGTCGGCGCGGTGCCGAAGCGACCCACCTCAAAGCCGTCGATCAGGCTTTCCATGTCCATGCGCAATTCCACCGGGTCGGACGACCCCAACCGCGCCAGCAGGCTCAGCACCGCCATCGGTTCGACCCCGTTCTCGCGCAAATCGCGCAGGGCCAGCGTGCCCAGACGTTTGGACAAGGCCTCGCCCTGTGGGCCGGTCAGCAGGGAATGGTGGGCAAAATGGGGGGCTGTGCCGCCCAATGCCGCGATGATCTGGATCTGGGTCGCGGTGTTGGTCACGTGATCGGACCCGCGCACGACATGCGTCACGCCCATTTCCGTGTCGTCCACAACCGAGGCGATGGTGTACAGCACCTGTCCGTCGCCGCGGATCAGGACCGGGTCGGACACGCTGGCGGCATCGATGCTGACATCGCCAATGATGCCATCGGTCCACTCGATCCGCGTGTGATCCAGCTTGAACCGCCAGACCCCTTGTCCGCGTTCGGCCCGCAGCGCGGCCTTTTCTGCATCGCTCAGCGCAAGCGCAGCGCGGTCATAGACCGGCGGCTTGCCCATGTTCAGCTGCTTCTTGCGCTTCAGATCCAGCTCGGTCGGCGTCTCGAACGCCTCGTAGAACCGGCCGATCTCGCGCAGCTTGTCGGCCGCGGCGGCATACCGGTCCAGACGGTCAGACTGCCGCTCGACCCGGTCCCAATGCAGGCCCAGCCATTCCAGGTCCTGCTTGATCGCGTCAACATATTCTTCCTTCGACCGCTCGGGGTCGGTGTCGTCAATGCGCAGGATAAAGGTGCCGCCCGCCTTGCGGGCAATCAGGTAATTCATCAGCGCGGTGCGCAGGTTGCCGACATGGATATAGCCCGTGGGCGATGGGGCAAAGCGGGTGGTGGTCATGGGTGTCTCCGAAGGTTGCGCCTGCCTTGTCACAGGGGCCGCAACTTGTCCAGTTATGCGCGGTCCCGCACGGGCCAACGGGTGGCCAGATCGTGCAGGCCCGCGACGACAAGTTCCCCCAGAACGGACATGTCCACACGCGCCAATCGGGTGATGTAAAGACAGGACTTGCCCTTGGCATGCGGCCCCAACCGGTCAAGGATCGGCCCGAAATCCGTGTAACCGGGCATGATATAGATGCTCAGCTTCGCCTTGCGCGGGGCAAATCCGGTCGCCATCCAGGTGCCCGACCGACCCGACGCATAGGTGTAGTCATAGGCACCATAGCCCACGATGCCACCGGTCCAGACCTGCGGATCGTACCCCGTCACCTCACGGAACAGTGCGTCCAGCATCCGGGCCTCGGTGCGGCGCGTGTCCGGGTCCACACTGTCGACCCAGACGGAAAACGGGGTATCGGACACCTGGGTTTTTGCTTCTGCCATCGCACCTCTCGCAAAAATGAACATGTGCCCGTGCATTGTGACGCGTGACACTGCGCACAGCGCGCTATGTCATGGTTCTCTGACAGGAAGGATAGCACCCATGTCCACATCCCCCAAATTCAACCGCCGCACCGCCCTGATGGGCGCGGCTGCCCTGCCCCTCGCGGCAGCAACTGCCACCCAGACGCGGGCCGCTGCGCCCATGCTGGGTGTGGCCCAGGCCCCGTATCGCAGGGTCAAGGTCGGCACGTTCGAAGTCACGACCCTGCTGGCCGGAACCCGGTCCGTCGAAGGCCCCCACAGCATCTTCGGGCTGAACGTGGATGCCGACACCTTCAACACCGTATCGGCCGAGGCAGGCCTGTCCACCGACGCCGCACAGTTTTTCTTCACCCCGACGCTGGTCAACAACGGCACGGAGCTGGTCCTGTTTGACACCGGCCTGTCCGGCGCAGGCACCGTCGCCGCGATCGAGGCGGCAGGCTACACCGCTGATCAGGTGGACAAGGTCGTCATCACGCACATGCACGGCGATCACATCGGCGGGCTGTCGACCGATGGCACGCCCACCTTCGCAAATGCGGCCTATATGACCGGCGCGGCAGAATTCGATGCCTGGTCCGGCACCGGAAATGAAAACTTTGACGGCAAGGTCGCGCCCCTGGCCGAACAGATGACCATGCTGGACGATGGCGGGTCCGCCGCATCGGGCATCACGGCCATGGCCGCCTTCGGCCACACGCCCGGCCACATGGTCTACATGGTCGAGGATGGTGGCACGCAACTGGTGATCGGCGCGGATTTTGCCAACCACTATGTCTGGTCCCTGGCCCACCCCGATTGGGAGGTTCGGTTCGACATGGACAAAGAGGCCGCCGCCGCCACACGCAAGCGTTTGCTGGACATGATGGCAACCGACCGCACCGCGTTCATCGGATACCACATGCCGTGGCCCGGCATCGGCTATGTCGTCAGCAACGGCGAAGGCGGCTATCGCTACGAGGCACACAGCTACCAACTGATGTGATCACCCGGCAGATGGGCCAAGGACACCTCTGCCCTGCGACTGATCGAAACCGGGGCGGGCCATGCGGTCCGCCCTATACCTTTCCGGCCGCCGCCAGCCGATCCCAGGCATAGCCCAGAAAGCTGCGCCGGAACGAATGCCCCCCGGGAAACGTGCAGAACTCAAGCACATCGCCTGCGGCGTTTGCCTGACGCGCACACTCCAAATCCTCCAGCGCGCGGGCCGGTTCGGAGGGGCCGTACGCGCCCAGCGCCCGGTACATCCTCAGCACCTCGGTCACATCGCCCTGCCGGGTCGATGCAATGGCACGCCCGGCCAGGGGCACGGTCCGGTCCTCGGTTCCGTGGATGTGAATGACACTGGCGGGGGCGACGCAGGTGTCGGGCGGGCCCTGCCAGAAGGTCCCCGATACTGGCGCGAAACCTGCAAACAGATCGGGGCGGTTGCAGGCCAGTTCCCATGTCACCATCCCCCCGGCCGAAAAGCCGGACATCATGATCCGGTCCGGATCAATGGCAAACCGTGTGGTGGCATCCGCGATCACCGCATCAAAATACGCCATCTCGGCCTTGCCGGTGCTGGTGACATTGCTGGGCACACCGGGGATGTCCCAATCGGGACCGGCCGATTTCACCGCGACAAAGGCAAGACCCATATCCGACACCATTCTGCGCATGTTCCTGTTGCGCATCGCGCCACTGGCCGACCCGCGATAGCCATGGGCAAACACGATGGCCCCCACGGGCGTGACGCCATCATGCCCCTCTGGCATGGCGATACGGTAATGCCGGTCGCCCAAGGGGCAGTTGGTGTCGGGGCCACAGGCCAACGCAGGCGACGCAAGCCCCAGCGCAGCAAGCAACAGGGATATTCGAAGGAACATGGTGCACTTTCCCAAAGGTCATCTGTGCGGTCAGGATGCGCAGCGAAGGCGTCGGCGCAATTCACATGGCCGTGTACGGCTTCACGCCGCGTAGAAGAAACTGGGCGGGGTTTGCGTCGGATCCACCGCATTCAGCCCCAGCCACTTGCGGATCAGCGGCGCATCCCGTTTCCGCACGGCCCGCCGCGCCATCTTTTGTGCGCGGCGGTGCGGGAATCGGCCGCCAAAACTGGCTTCGAACTGCTGAAAGGCGCTGCTGGACATCACGCCGCGCATGTCGTCCCCCAAAAGCAGGCTTTCGCTGTCAACGCCCTGGGCGGTGATCACCTCGTGCCGTTCAAACAGCAGATGAAAATAGGTCACGACCCGTTGGGTGCGCTTTTGAACAGTTTGCCCGTCGACAAGATGCGCGGCGGGTATCAACACCTCAGGCGCACCAAAATGCGACTCGCATCGGGGATCGCGGATCAGAATGCGGTGCTGCGGCGACACGGTCACAGGGGCCTCTGCCCCCAGAAACCCCTCCGCCAGGGTCACGGGCGCCGCCCGGCCCAGTCCCGGCACGGACGACGAAGCAACCCACAACACAGGCTCCGGTCCGCCATCGCGGGTGGGCACAAGGTCACCCGGCACAATCCGGTCCACGGGGACGGGCCCGTCCACCGTGTCGATCAAGGTGCCACTGGCAAAACAGGCAAAGCTGTAATCCTCTTCCACACGGTCATAGGTGTAGAAGCCCGGCGACTGGCCGTTGTTGAAATTGTTGAAATACCATTGCTCAAGATCGAAATTGGGCGACCACACCACCTGCACGACCTCGCCCTGGGGGTTCAGACCCTCGAACACGATCGCGCCTTCATTGCCGCTCAGCGGATCACTTCGGATCACGGTCGCATTTTCGATCGACGTGCCCCCGTTGCCCATGAAGGACAACGAATACACCTCACCCACTTCAAACAGGCGCGGGTCGTCATCATCCGCGCTGGACGTTATGACCAGATTGCGGGTCGACGTGGGCGGATAATCGAACGTGCTAGTGCCGTTGCCAGAATTGACGTTGTTGCCGGTAGAGGCGGCAAACTCATTGTTTTCGGCATAAAACGTAAATGGCATCGGGCGCGGATCCTTTCCCGCGCACCAAAGCCTCGACGGTGCTTAGCTTTCATTAAGCACTCCGTCAGCGCCGCCAAAATCTGCCGACAATTCGCCGAAAATCAGCTTGGATCACGCCACCGGTTCACGATGGGATAGCGGCGGTCCAGCCAGAAGGCGCGCTTGGTCAGGCGCGCACCGGGGGCCGATTGAAAGCGTTTGTATTCGCTCAGATAAATCAACCGCTCGACCTTGCGCGCGACATCGGCGTCAAACCCGGCGGCCACGCAATCGGCAATGGACCCGTCCTGATCCACCAGAATATCCAGCAACGCATCAAGGTCCGGATAATCCGGCAGGCTATCGCTGTCCTTCTGGTCGTCGCGCAGCTCGGCCGAAGGCGGCTTGGTGATGATCCGGTCCGGGATCACCTCGCCCGGATTGCCCATCATCCAGTCGCGGTGATTGGCGTTGCGCCAGCGGCAGGTTTCAAACACGCGGGTCTTGTACAGATCCTTGATCGGATTGTAGCCACCCGCCATGTCGCCATAGATCGTGGCATAGCCCACCGCGACCTCGGACTTGTTGCCGGTGGTCAGCAGCATCTCGCCAAACTTGTTGGACAGCGCCATCAGCAGCAGACTGCGAATGCGGCTTTGGATGTTCTCTTCGGTCAGCCCCTCGTCCAGCCCCTCGAACAGCGGCGCCAGGGTCGATGTCACGGCCGCCCGCGTTTCGGCAATGGGAACATAGTCATAGTGACAGCCCAGGGCCTTTGCGCAGGCCTCGGCATCCTCCAGCGAATGGGACGACGTGTACTCGGACGGCAGCATGACACAGCGCACATTCTCGGGGCCCAAGGCGTCGGCTGCAATTGTCGCCACCAGCGCCGAATCCACGCCCCCCGACATGCCCAGCAACACCTTCCTGAACCCGGTCTTGCCGCAATAATCGCGCAGGGACGTGACCATGACGCGGTAATCCTGCTCCCAGGCGTCGGGATGAAGGGCCTTCTCGCCGGCGACCACGCGCCAGCCCTCCCGGCCGCGTTGCAGATCCACGTGGGCCACCATCTCGTCAAATACGGGCAGTTTCAGGGCCAGCGCCCCACCAGGGTTCAGGGCGAAACTGCCGCCATCGAACACCTGATCATCCTGCCCGCCGACCATGTTCAGATAGATCAGCGGCAGACCCGTCTCGACCACACGGGCGACCATATGGTTCAGCCGCGTCTCGAACTTGTCCCGGTAATAGGGCGATCCGTTGGGCACGAGCAGGAACTCGGCCCCCGTCTCCTGCAATGTCTCGGACACTTCGGGGTGCCAGGCATCTTCGCAGATCGGGCTGCCCACACGCGTGTTGCCCACGGAATAGGGGCCGCCCAGGGGACCGGCATCGAAAATGCGGACTTCGTCAAAAACGGTCTCGTTGGGCAGGTTGTGCTTCAGCAGACGGCTGACGATCTTGCCACCGCGACAGATCAGGTAGGCGTTGTAAAGCGCGGCACCCTCGGTCCAGGGGCACCCGATGGCAAGGGTCGGCCCCGCGGCACAGTCAGCGGCCAGCGCCTCGACCGCTTTCATGGCCGCGGTATGAAAGGCGGGCTTCATGACCAGGTCCTGGGCATTGTAGCCGGTGATGAACATCTCGGGCAGAGCGACGATATCGGCCCCGGCGTCCCGCCCCGCCGCCCAGGCGGCACGCGCCTTGTCCGCATTGCCTGAAATGTCACCCACAACCGGGTTCAACTGGCCCAGGGTAATGCGAAATCGTTCGGCCATATGGCAGCTCCTTCAACGTCCCGGCTGATGTAGCAGAAAGCAGGTCAGAGGGAACCCACCCGCGACATCGGCACCACGCCCCCCTTCTTCTGGCCGGAAATACTTCGGGGGTTTGGGGGCTGGCCCCCAATCGATCATGTCGTCGCGGCACGCGGCCTTTGGATCACGGCCCCTTGAACCCCATTGCCCCCCGCCGCCCCCTGTCCTACGCTCTGGGCGCCTGCGATGGATGGGGCAGGCCAACGAATCTGAGAGGTGAGCCATGTCCGTGCGCGGATTGATCTTCTGCCTATGCCTTGCACCGGCGGCTGTGCTGGCCCAGTCGGGCAACGTGCTGACCAAGCAATATGACGATGGCGGCGTGTACGAGGGCACCTTTCGCGGGGGGCTTCAGCACGGGACCGGCACCTACCGGCTGCCCAACGGCTATGAATATTCCGGCGAATGGGTAGACGGAGAGATCAAGGGGACCGGCACCGCACGCTTTCCCAACGGCTCAATCTATGAAGGCACGTTTGCCAAGGGCAAACCCGACGGCTTTGGCAAGATCACCTTCGCCGATGGCGGCACCTATGAAGGTGATTGGCAGGGTGGCGCGATCCTTGGAACAGGTGTCGCCCTCTATGCCAACGGGGTCCGGTACGAAGGCCAGTTTCGCAATGCCAAGCACCATGGCAAGGGGGTCATGCAATCGCCCGGCGGCTACGAATACAAGGGCGACTGGATCGACGGCATCAAACAGGGCATGGGGGTCATCACCTATCCCGACGGCTCGGTCTATGACGGCCAGATCGAGGCGGGCAAACGCCAGGGAGAGGGCAAGCTGACCACACCTGACGGGCTGGTCTATGTGGGCCTCTGGGCCGATGGGCAGATCGACGGCACCGGCACGCTGACCCAACCCAATGGCGACGTGTACGAGGGCGACCTCGTGTCGGGCAAACGCGAGGGCAAGGGGCGCGTCACCTATGCCAACGGCGACGTCTACGAAGGACAGTTCACCGATGACCGCCGGCAGGGTCAGGGCACCTTCATCGGCAATGACGGCTATACCTATATCGGCGAATGGGCCGAGGGCCAGATCGAGGGCACGGGCCGCGTCACTTATCCCGATGGCTCGGTCTACGAAGGACAGTTCGTGGATGACTTGCCACAGGGAACCGGCAAGATCACCTATACCGACGGCTCCGTCTACGAAGGCGCGTGGATCGCCGGTGTGATCGAAGGCCAGGGCAAGATTACCTATCCCAACGGCATCGTCTACGAGGGCGGGTTCCGGAATGCCCGCAATCACGGCACTGGCGTGATGACCTATGCCGACGGCTATCGCTATGAAGGGGCATGGGTCGACGGCAAACGCCAAGGCACCGGCACGGCCACATATCCCGATGGCACGATCTATACCGGAGAGTTCCTGAACGGGCAGCGTCACGGCCAGGGCAAGATCGTTATGGCCGATGGGTTCACCTATGAAGGCGCCTGGGAAAACGGCGAAATCAATGGCCAGGGGATTGCCACCTACGCCAGCGGTGACGTCTACGAGGGCAACTTCCAGAACGGCAAGCGCCAGGGTGTGGGCACCATGCGCTACGCCACCGGCGAAGAGGCCACCGGCGAATGGAACAGCGGGGCGCTGAATGAAGACAGCTGAGGCGACCGGCGTCGTCCTGTGCCTGCTGGCCACCACGGCAAAGGCGGATTGGCATTTTGTCGAGGACTGGACCGACCCGGTCAACGGGTTCGAGGCCAAGGCGGCGGTCAGCACCGCTGACGATGGCACAGCGCTGCATCTCTACCGCAATCCGATTGGACGGGTATATGCCCTGATCACCCTTCCCGACGGCACACCCGACATCGTCCGCGAAGGCATGGTGGCGTCCCTTGCGCCCGAAGGGTTCGACCCCAAGCAGATCGAGGCGCGCACCGAACAGGGGCGCGTCATCGAATTTGCGACCAGCACGGGCCGGGCCCTGCGCGACAGGCTGTGGCATGGCGAAGGGTCGGCCCCTGCCTTCGGCACCCTGCACGACATCGTCGAAGCCCCCAGCCTCACCGCAACCCTGTCGCTGGTCGACGGGACCCAGCACAGCGCCACGTGGTCCATGGACGGTGCCGGTGCGCCCATCGCGCAGGCCATCGGCATCACCATCGAAGGGGCCGCCGCGGGCGACGCATGGGACGATGCCGCGGCCCAGGCCCTCCTGGCGGCCATGACGATTTGCCAGTTCCCCAAGCTTGACGTGACCTGCGTGCAAAAGGTCACCGCCTGTTCGGACAAGATCAGCGTCGACCGCGACATCGACGGTTTTGACGCCTGCATCGCACAATAAGCCCCGCGCGCCTGCACCGGCATGCAACCCCTGACCCGCCACCTGTGCGCGCAGGATCACAGGCCCGGCGCATCGGCGCCAGACTCATAAATTTTACGATTTATTCACACTCATGACACCATCCGTCTTGGTAAGGTTACCCCGGAAAACGCCGCAGACGGCACATAGTGGGGGAACGCGATGCGTGTCACGACACAGAACCTGACAGGGTCGGCCACCGGGTACAAACCGATGACCGCCCATGATCTGAGGGACTTCCAAAAACGCTGGGCCGCGTTCCATCCCATCGCCAAATCCATGTACGGTCTGCCGGACCTGTCTCAGGATCAGGCCGAAACGCTTTATTGGCTGATCGAACTGTCCAACCAGGCGTGCACGGATACCCGCCAGCCCCTGCCGCCCTGTCCGGTCGCAGCCTTCGACCTGGCACCGCCCAGGCTATCAGCCACGCACAGCCGCCCCGACGGCTGATGTGGTGATCCGGTTTCGGGGCGTTTCCTTCCAGTACGCCCCGAGATGGCCGGACATGCACCCGCGTATCCTTGAGGTCACCCGCGTTTCGTTCTGGTGACACCGGTGCACGTCCGGCCATCCCAACACATCGCGGGTCAATGCCCGCTAGACCACCTTGCCCGCCGACATCCGGTCCAGAAACGCCTCGGCCTCCGCCAAAACGGTGGCACGCCGGTCTTCATCCATCCGGTCCCACGTCCGGTACATGTTCCCCATCCGCGCGTTGTTCGAAAACCGGTCCCGGTGCCGGTCCAGAAAATGCCAGTAAAGCAGGTTGAACGGACACGCCCCCTCGCCCGTCTTCACGCTCACCTTGTAATGACACCCCTTGCAGTAATCCGACATCCGGTTGATGTAGGCGCCCGACGACACATAGGGCTTCGACGCAATCACACCCCCGTCGGCAAACAGCGACATGCCCACCACATTGGGTGCCTCCACCCACTCGAACGCATCGGCATAGACGGCCAGGTACCACTCCGACACCTCGGCAGGGTCCAGCCCCGCAAGCAGGGCAAAGTTCCCCGTCACCATCAACCGCTGGATATGATGGGCATAGGCTTCGGCCCCGGTCTGCGCCACCGCTTTGGACACGCACCGCATACGCGTCTCGGCACCCCAGTAGAACGCGGGCAACTTGCGCTGATGATTCAAGACATTGCGGCGGGGATACTCCGGCCCCTCATGGAAATAGATGCCGCGCACATATTCCCGCCAGCCGATGATCTGGCGAATAAACCCTTCGGCGGCATTGATGGGGGCATCGCCGTCCTTCCACGCCTGTTCGACGGCGCGGCACACCTCCAAAGGGTCCAGCAGGCCCACATTGATGTAAAGGCCCACGACCGCGTGATACAAGAACCGGTTCTCGGCCAGCATCGCATCCTGAAAGTCGCCAAATTTCGGCAGCGCGTGCGACACGAAATGGGTCAACGCGCGCCGCGCCTGCCCCTGATCGGTGGCAAACCAGAACGGGCGCAGATCGCCAAAATGGTCGCCAAAGCGGCGCTCGACCATCGCCAGCACGTCCTCCACCACCGCATCCGGCGTGAACTGCATCGGCCCACCAAAATCGACATCATCGGGTGCCGGCTTGCGATTGTCGTGATCGTAATTCCACTTGTCCCCGGCAGGCTGGTCGCCCTCCATCAACAAGCCGGTCTTGCGGCGCATCTCGCGATAGAAATATTCCATGCGCAGCGCCTTGCGTCCCTCGGCCCAGGCCTCGAACGCGGCATGGGATGCAATGAACCGGTCATCCTCCAACAGCGTGACCGTCAGCGGGCAGTCCTCAAGGGCCGCAATCAACCGGTACTCCCCGGGCCGCGTCGCAATCACCTCGGACACGCCATGCTGGTCCGCCCGGCGCAACAGCTCGCCCGCAATCGACTGGCTGTTGTCGGTATCATCCAACTCGGAATAGGCCACCTGCCAGCCCGCATCGCGCAAGCGCGCTGCAAACTTGCGCATGGCGGCCAGAATGAACGCGATCTTCTTGGGATGATGGGGCACATAAGACCCCTCCTCCGCGACCTCGGCCATCACGACGATGTCGCGGTCCTTGTCGGCAGCCTTCAACGCCGCCACACCCTCACTCAATTGGTCCCCAAGGACCAGGATCAACCGGCTCACCACGGCACCTCCGCGCCCGAATAGTCAAGGAACCGGCCGGTCTGCTCCGGCCCCAACCCATCCATGACATCCATCAATTCACCCGCGGCCTGACCCGGTTCCACCGCCGGGTGCCGCCCCAGGTATTTCCGTGTAAAGGCCGTCTTCACCGTGCCAGGATGCAACGCGACCACGGCGGCCTGCTTATGCGTCCGCGCCAGCTCGATGGAGGCGGTGCGCACCACCTGGTTCACCGCCGCCTTGGCGGACCGGTAGGACATCCAGCCCCCGATCCTGTTGTCGCCAATGGACCCCACGCGCGCCGACAAGACCGCAAAAACGGACGGCGCATCCCGGTCCAACAGGTCATGCGCATGGCTCAACACCAGCGCAGGACCCACGGCATTCAACGCAAACTGGTCCAGCATCGCGGCAGGATCGAGGCCCTTGATGGTCTTTTCCGGCACAGCCCCATCAATCTCCAACGCCCCCGTCGCCATCACGACGCAGGAAAAGGGCCCACGCCCCGCCAGATGCCGCGCGACCGACCCCGCGTCCGTCACATCAAACCCGTCAACCGACCGCGACAGCCGGTCCACCTGTGCCCCGCGCGCCTCGAACCCGGCCGCCAACGCCGACCCGATCCCGCCCGAAGCCCCTAAAATCAAAACCTTTTCCATACACACGCAGCTAGATCACCGGGCGCGCCCTTCCACCTTCATTGTTCCCCAAATATGCACTGCAACGCTGGTGGAAATCCGGACTTCCCATTTTGAGCGCAACGCGTATTATCCGGGTCATGATCAACGCCACGCATATCCCGAACGCACGCCGCTCCGGCGCGCCCTTGCGTGGCCTCCTGCTCCTAATCCGCCTCTGAGCGCAGCCCAGGCGCGACCGCTCAGAGGACGCCTTTCGCGCCAAGGCCTTAGGACAGAAAAAGAGAATTCACATGACCCAAGATCAGACCTCTCAGGACCGCGTTGTCATCTTCGACACCACCCTGCGCGACGGCGAACAATCGCCCGGTGCCACCATGACCCATGCCGAAAAGCTCGAGATTGCCGGGCTTCTGGATGACATGGGCGTCGACATCATCGAAGCGGGCTTTCCCATCGCCTCAGACGGCGATTTCAACGCAGTCAGCGAGATCGCGAAAAACGCGACCAATTCGGTCATCTGCGGCCTCGCCCGCGCCCAGATCGGCGACATCGACCGCTGTTGGGAGGCGGTGAAACACGCACGTCAACCGCGCATCCACACCTTCATCGGCACCTCGCCGCTGCACCGCGCCATCCCGAACCTGACCATGGACGAAATGGCCGAACGGATCGAACAGACGGTCACCCACGCCCGCAACCTGTGCGACAACGTGCAATGGTCGCCCATGGACGCCACGCGCACCGAACTCGACTACCTTTACCGCGTGGTCGAAATCGCGATCAAGGCCGGGGCCACGACCATCAACATCCCCGACACGGTCGGCTACACCGCCCCGCGCGAAAGCGCGGACCTGATCGCCAAGCTGCTCGAAAACGTGCCCGGCGCGGATGAGATTGTGTTCGCCACCCACTGCCACAACGATCTGGGCATGGCGACGGCCAATTCTCTGGCGGCCGTCGAAGCAGGCGCACGCCAGATCGAATGCACGATCAACGGTCTGGGCGAACGCGCAGGCAACACCGCGCTCGAAGAAGTGGTGATGGCGCTCAAGGTCCGCAACGACATCATGCCCTACCAGACCGGCATCGACAGCACCAAGATCATGAACATCTCCCGCCGCGTGGCGGCCGTGTCGGGCTTCCCCGTCCAGTTCAACAAGGCGATCGTGGGCAAGAACGCCTTTGCGCATGAAAGCGGCATCCACCAGGACGGCATGCTCAAGAACGCCGAGACGTTCGAGATCATGCGCCCCGAGGACGTGGGCCTGTCCGAGACAAACCTCGTCATGGGCAAGCACTCGGGCCGTGCGGCGCTGCGCGACAAGCTCGAACAGCTGGGCTTCGAGGTGGGCGACAACCAGCTCAAGGACGTCTTCGTGCGGTTCAAGGCGCTGGCCGACCGCAAGAAGGAAATCTTCGACGACGACCTGATCGCACTCATGCGCACTTCGTCGGACCCCGAGGACGAACGGCTGAAAATCGAAAAGCTCGCGGTGCGCTGCGGCACCGAAGGCCCGCAAGTGGCCGATCTGGTGATGGAAATCGACGGCGAACGGCACATGACCACCCAAACCGGAGACGGCCCGGTCGACGCCACCTTCAACGCGGTCAAGGCGCTCTTCCCGCACGAGGCCCGGTTGCAACTCTACCAGGTCCACGCCGTGACCGAAGGCACCGACGCCCAGGCCACCGTCAGCGTCCGCATGGAGGAAGCGGGCCGCATCGTCACCGGCCAGTCGGCGGACACTGACACGGTGGTGGCATCGGCCAAGGCCTATGTCCACGCCCTCAACCGCCTGCTGGTGCGCCGTGGAAAATCCGGGACCGACAAGGCCGAGATCAGCTATAAAGACGTCAGTTGATTTCGTAGGGTGCGCGGTCTCCGCGCACCTTCTATGCTGGCTCCATGCAATACCACCTCAACGGCTTCCGCCCCGGCGATCCGGCGCACCATCCGGCGACCGATACCAAATCGGACACCGACGTCCTGATCGTCGGCACCGGCCCCGCCGGGCTCACACTCGCGGCCTACCTCGCGCAATTCCCCCACATCCGCACACGCATCATCGAACGGCGCGACGGCCCGCTGGTCATGGGCCAGGCCGATGGCATCGCCTGCCGCACGATGGAAATGTTCCAGGCCTTCGGCTTCGCCCACCGCGTCGCGCACGAAGCCTACCATGTGAACGAAACCACCTTCTGGAACCCGGACGACACCGGCCAGATCACGCGCACGGGCCGCATCGACGACGTCGAAGAGGGGCTCAGCGAACAGCCCCACGTCATCCTCAGCCAGGCGCGGGTGCACGACTTCTACCTCGACCTGATGCGCAAGGCGCCGACCCGGCTCGAACCGGAATACGGCACCGAAATCACCGGGCTGACCATCGCGGACACGGTCACGGCGCACACAAACAACGGCGACATCGAAACCCGATACGTCATCGGCTGCGACGGTGCGCGCAGCGCGGTGCGCCGCGCCCTGAACATCCCGCTGCAGGGTGCGGCGGAAAACGCCGCCTGGGGCGTCATGGACATCCTCGCCACCACCGATTTTCCCGACATTCGGCTCAAATCCGCAATCCAGTCCCGCGATCAGGGCAGCCTTCTGATCATCCCGCGCGAAGGCGGCTACATGGTCCGCTTCTACATCGAACTGGCCAAGCTGAACCCGGATGAACGGGTCGCAGACCGCGACCTGACGGCGGATGACCTGATCGCGGCGGCGCGGCGCATCCTTGCGCCCCACACGCTCGACGTCAAAGAGGTGGTCTGGTGGTCCGTCTACGAAATCGGGCAACGGGTGACGGACCGGTTCGCCAACACCGCCCCCGGGGACACGACACCACCACAAGTCTTCATCGCCGGTGACGCCTGCCACACCCACAGCCCCAAGGCGGGGCAGGGCATGAACGTGTCGATGCAGGACGCGTTCAACCTCGGCTGGAAACTCCAAGGCGTGATCGAAGGACGGGCACCGGCATCCCTCCTGCACAGCTACTCCGCCGAACGACAGGCGGTCGCACAGGACCTCATCGACTTTGACAGGGATTTCGCCCGCGCCTTTGCGGCCAAAGGCAAGGACCCCAAGGCCTTCCAAAGTCACTTCCAGAAACACGCGCGCTACACTGCGGGGGTCGAAACCCGGTACGCACCCAGCCAGCTCACCGGGCCTGCCGACCACCAATCGCTGGCCACCGGATACACCATCGGCAAACGGTTCCATTCGGCCCCGGTGATCCGCTGGGCGGACGCGCACAAGATGCAGCTTGGGCACACGATCACCGCAAATGGACGTTGGCGGCTGTTCCACTTTGTGGGGGACACCGACCACACCGGGGCGCTCGGCACGCTTATCGCCACCTACACACCCGCAAATGCAGACCCCGACGCCATCATCGACCTGCGCACCATCGTGCAAACGCCCCACCGCATGACAACGGCAGGTACCACGCACGCACCCGTCAAGGGCACGCTTGGCCTGCAAGACATGGAAAAACTGTTCTGCCCCGACCCATCGGCGGACATCTTCGACACCCGGGGCATCGACAGAAAAATCGGGGCGCTCGTCCTGGTGCGCCCCGATCAGTACGTGTCACATGTCCTGCCACCGGGGCAGCAGGACGTACTCGTTAACTGGCTGAACCAAATCCTTGGCAGCGGGCCCTAGCCGCTGGCACCGTCCGCATCGAACATCAGGCGCAATGTGACAGGCACGGCGCGCACAATGTTGGGCAGGCTGGCAAGCTCCATCAGCGTGTCGATGCCCGGATCAATCTCGGCGTCGGCTGTGGACAGGAACATCATGCTGTCGGTGGTGACCATGACCTTGTCTTCGGTCAGGCGCATCACGAACATGTCGCCATAAAGCGGCACTTCAACACCCAGGAGGTCAAGGTCACCTTCGACCTCCATCACCTTGCTCTGGCCGACCGCCAGACCTTCCATCGCCGCCATGTCGATCTGCGCAGACACCGTGGCGCGAGGGGCATACTTGAACACATGCTCGACCATACGTTCGTTGCGAATGTCGATATTCGTCTCAACCGATGACAGATCGATGCCCAGGGTCACCGCACCATCTGCGGCCACCTTCCCGTCAATCGAGGTAAAGCTGTGCGCCTCGCCCGTGTCGTTGAACTTGATCGACCCGAACGCCAGGTTCGATGCGCCCGCATCCAGTGTCCAGCTGTCCGCCGATGCGGTTGTCGCTGCCAGGGCCAGGCCAAGGCCCAGTGCGGCCATCCGAAATGTCATAAGGTATCCTCCCGATATGTGATCAAACGCGGGCGGAGCGGCCCGATCACACCGTCAACACGGCAGTTCCCGATTTTATTCGGCCCCGGTCGAAAAAAACTTTCCAAGGCCCTGCCACAGGTTGGCAGGACCCCGCCGATCACCCCTTGTTTTCGGGCCTTTCGCCCACCCGCACGCACTCGTATAAAGCGTTCGGCCCGCGCCTCACCCTGAGTCGCGGACCCAACATCATTGGGGCCATGCAAAGGCAAGGGTGACGGGCATGTCAGTATTCGGAAATCTCGGGGGTCTCTTCTCGTCAGATATGGCGATTGACCTCGGCACCGCCAACACGCTGGTCTACGTCAAGGGGCGCGGCGTGATCCTGTCGGAACCGTCCGTGGTGGCCTACCATGTCAAGGACGGCGTCAAGAAAGTGCTGGCCGTGGGCGAAGACGCCAAGCTGATGCTGGGCCGGACGCCCGGCAGCATCGAGGCCATCCGCCCCATGCGCGAAGGGGTCATTGCCGACTTCGACACCGCCGAAGAGATGATCAAGCACTTCATCCGCAAGGTGCACAAGCGCTCGACCTTCTCCAAACCCAAGATCATCGTCTGCGTGCCCCACGGCGCGACACCGGTTGAAAAACGCGCGATCCGCCAGTCGGTTCTGTCCGCCGGCGCGCGCCGCGCGGGCCTGATTGCCGAACCGATTGCGGCAGCCATCGGCGCGGGCATGCCCATCACCGATCCCACCGGCAACATGGTCGTGGACATCGGCGGCGGCACGACCGAGGTGGCGGTGCTGTCGCTGGGCGATATCGTCTATGCCCGGTCGGTCCGCGTGGGCGGCGACCGCATGGACGAGGCGATCATCAGCTACCTGCGCCGCCAGCAGAACCTGCTGGTGGGCGAAACCACCGCCGAGCGGATCAAGACCAGCATCGGCACCGCCCGCATGCCCGATGACGGGCGCGGCACCTCGATGCAGATCCGGGGCCGCGACCTGCTGAACGGCGTGCCCAAGGAAATCGAAGTCACGCAGGCCCAGATTGCCGAAGCGCTGGCCGAACCCGTGCAGCAAATCTGCGAAGCGGTGATGACCGCGCTTGAAACCACCCCGCCCGACCTTGCGGCGGACATCGTGGACCGCGGCGTGATGCTGACGGGCGGCGGCGCGCTGCTGGGCGATCTCGACCTGGCCTTGCGCGAACAGACCGGGCTGGCGGTTTCCATCGCTGACGAAAGCTTGAACTGCGTGGCCCTTGGCACCGGCAAGGCGCTGGAATACGAAAAACAACTGCGCCACGCCATCGACTACGATAGTTAATGCATGTTAACTTTTGCTCAAACCTAAGTATCTGATAAGGTTGGTCAAAAGGGAAGTGTCCCCGCGGGGACAGATTTGGCCGCTTGCCTCCCTCTGGCAAATGTCGGACCATCCACGGAACGGACCAAACCTTGAGGTGACATAAGCCTTGGCCAAGGACCGCGCACAGATAGACTACGGTGGCCCGCTCCGGCGGCTCGTCTTGGCTGTGCTGGTGTTGGTGCTGGCGGGCACGTTCCTGTTGTGGCGGATCGACAGCCCTCGGGTGGAACGGTTCCGCGCCCAGGTCACGGATCGGATCGTGCCCAACATGGACTGGGCGATGGCGCCGGTGACGGGCACCATCAACCTCTTCCGCGATTTCCAAAGCTATCGGCGCATTGCCGAACAGAACACCGAACTGCGGCGCGAACTGCGCCAGATGCAGGCCTGGAAAGAGGCCGCGCTTCAGCTCGAACAGGAAAACGCGCGGCTGCTGGACCTCAACAATGTCCGGCTCGACCCGCGGCTGACCTACATCACCGGCGTGGTGCTGGCGGACTCGGGCTCGCCCTTCCGCCAGTCCGTCCTTCTGAACGTGGGCGCCCGCGATGGCATCGTCGAAGGCTGGGCCACCATGGACGGCATCGGCCTCGTCGGTCGCATCTCGGGCGTGGCGCAGAATACGGCGCGGGTGATCATGGTAACCGATGCCTCCAGCCGCGTGCCCGCCATCATCCAGCCCTCGGGCCAGCGCGCCATCGTGGCGGGCGACAACTCCGCAGCGCCCCCGATCGACTTTCTGGAAAACCCCGATCTCGTGCGCCCCGGCGACCGGGTCATCAGTTCGGGTGATGGCGGTGTGTTCCCCGCGGGGCTGCTGATTGGCCAGGTCGCGGCCGACCCCGGTGGACGTCTGCGGGTGCGGCTGGCGGCCGATTACGAACGGCTCGAATTCCTGCGGGTGCTGCGCCACTATGGCAACGAACCCGTCACGGACGACAGCAACGTGCTGGCCCCCGGCGGCGCAGCCCTGCTTGAGACAGAGGCGACGGAATGAGCGACATCGCCCCCTCCTCGCGTCTGTGGACCATGCGCATCGCGTTTTCGGCGCTGGTCATGGTGATTGTGTTTCTGCACCTCCTGCCCCTGCAAACCGCGACGGGCGGGCTGATCTGGCCGGACTTCCTGCTGCTCTTTGCGCTTGCGTGGTCCGTGCGGCGGCCCGACTATGTGCCTGCCACGCTGCTGGCCGTGCTGTTCCTGATGGCGGACCTTCTGCTGCAAAGGCCGCCCGGGCTTTGGGCTTTGCTGGCCCTGATCGCGTGCGAGCAGATGAAAATGCAATCCCGCAGCCTGCGAGACGCCAGCCTCGCGTCCGAGATCGTTTCGGCCGTGCTGTGGATCGTGGGCATCGGCATCGCCTACCGCCTGGTCCTTGCGATCATGCTGATCGGCGTGCCCCCGCTGGGACCGGCGCTGATCCAGATCGTGGTGACAGCCGTTGCCTATCCACTGGCCATTGCGATCACCCATATGCTGATGGGCGTGCGCAAACCCACACCGGGTGACATCGACGGCAAGGGGGTGCGGTCATGAAACGGCCCCGCGTCGATCTTGAGGCCAACCACCGGCTGCTGACACGTCGGGCCGCGATCCTCGGTGGCGTGCAACTGGCCTTTATCGGTGCGCTGGGTGCGCGGATGCAGTTCCTGCAGGTCGATCAGGCCGATCAGTTCCGCCTGTTGGCCGAGGAAAACCGGATCAACATCCGCCTGATCCCCCCCTCGCGGGGCGAAATCTTTGACCGCAACGGGGTCCCGCTGGCGCGCAATGTGCCCAGCTACCGCATCGTTGTCGTGCGCGAGGATGCGGGCGATATCGAAGAAACCATTGCAAAGCTTGGAAAAATTGTCCCCCTGGACCCCGACGAGGTGGAGCGGGCGATGGCCGAGATGAAACGCTCGGCCCCGTTCCTGCCCATCACCTTTGCGGATGAAGTCCGTTGGGACGACCTGAGCCGGGTGAGCGTCAATGCCCCTGCCCTGCCCGGGGTCACGCCCGAGGTGGGCCTGAGCCGCGTCTACCCGTTGGGGTCGGACTATGCCCACGTGCTGGGCTATGTCGGCCCCGTCAGCGACTTTGATCTGGAACGGATCGAAGACCCGGACCAGTTGCTGCGCATCCCGCGCTTCCAGATCGGCAAGGTCGGCGTTGAAACCAAGCTGGAAGAGAGTTTGCGCGGCAAGGCGGGTGCGCGCCGGGTCGAGGTCAACGCCGCGGGCCGCGTCATGCGCGAACTGGACCGCAAGGAAGGCGTCGCGGGGGCGGACCTGCAACTGACCATCGACAGCAAGCTGCAAAGCTATGTGCAGGCGCGGCTGAATGGTGAAAGCGCCAGCGCCGTGATCATGGATGCGCAGTCTGGCGATCTGCTGGCGATATCCTCGGCACCGACCTATGACCCGAACCTGTTCGTGCGCGGGATTTCCAGTCGCGATTACAGGGCCCTGACCGAAAACAAATACCGGCCGCTGGCCTCGAAATCCGTGCAGGGCACCTATCCGCCGGGATCGACCTTCAAGATGATCACGGCCATGGCCGCGCTTGAGGAAGGGCTGATTGGCCCGGACGAGACGGTGTATTGCCCCGGCCACCTGGAAGTGGCGGGCCGCAGGTTCCACTGCTGGAAACGGGCCGGGCATGGCTGGGTCGATCTGCAAAACTCGCTCAAGCAGTCCTGCGACGTCTACTACTACGATCTGGCCGTCAAGGTCGGGATCGAGAAGATCACCGCCATGGCGAACCGCTTTGGTCTGGGCGAACGGCACGACATTCCCATGTCGGCCGTCGCCGAAGGCCTGACGCCCACCATGGATTGGAAACAGCGGGTGCACGGGCAGTCGTGGGTCGTGGGCGACACGGTCAACGCGTCCATCGGCCAAGGCTTTATGCTGGCCTCGCCCCTGCAACTGGCGGTGATGACGGCGCGCCTGGCGTCGGGCAACGCGGTGCGCCCGCGCCTGATCAAGACCATCGACGGGATCGAGCAGCCCTCGGGCCGGGGCGAGAGCCTAGGCATGAACGAAAACAACCTGCGCAAGATGCGCCGGGCGATGTACGAGGTCGTGAACGACCGGCGCGGCACGGCCTATGGCAGTCGCATCATCGAGGATGCGGTGCGTATGGCGGGCAAGACCGGCACCAGCCAGGTGCGCAACATCACCGCCGCCGAACGCGCGCGCGGCGTGACCCGGAACGAGGATTTGCCGTGGGAGCGCAGGGACCATGCGCTGTTCGTGAACTTTGCCCCCTATGACGACCCCAGGATCGCGGTTGCCGTGATCGTGGAACATGGCGGTGGCGGGTCCAAGGCCGCTGCGCCCATCGCCCGCGACGTGACCCTTCAGGCGCTCTATGGGGGCGAGCCGCCGCTGGACGCCTATCCCACCAAGGACCGGGACCGCATCAAGACCCAGCAACAGGTGCTGCGCGGCATCCAGCCCATCGCCAACATTGCGGGACGCGATCAGGCATGAGTTATCTTGAGTATACGGTCAAACATGTCCCCGCAGGGCCCCGCAAGATCCTGTATTTGAACTGGCCGCTGGCCGTGCTGCTGGCGGCGGTTGCCGGTGTCGGGTTCCTGATGCTGTATTCCGTGGCGGGCGGATCGTTCTCGCCCTGGGCCGAACCGCAGATGAAGCGGTTTGCCATGGGCTTTGTCCTGATGATGATTGTGGCGATGGTGCCGATCTGGTTCTGGCGCAACATGGCGGGCCTTGCCTTTGCGGGCACATTGGTGCTGCTGTTGGGGGTCGAATTCTTTGGCTCTGTCGGCAAGGGTGCGCAGCGGTGGATCGATCTGGGGTTCATGCGGTTGCAGCCATCGGAACTGGCCAAGGTCACCCTGGTCATGATCCTGGCCGCCTATTACGACTGGCTGCCCAGCCACAAGAAATCGCGCCCGTTCTGGGTGCTGGTTCCGGTTGTGCTGATCCTGCTGCCCGTCGCGCTGGTCTTGCGCCAGCCCGATCTGGGCACGTCCATCCTGTTGTTGGCCGCCGGGGGTGGAATGATGTTCGTGGCGGGGGTGCACTGGGCCTATTTTGCCGCCGTGATCGGGGCCGGTGTCGGCCTGATCACCGCCGTGTTCCAGTTTCGCGGGACCGAGTGGCAGTTGCTGAAGGACTATCAATACCGCCGGATCGATACGTTTCTGGACCCGGCGTCCGACCCTTTGGGCGCGGGGTATCACATCACCCAGTCCAAGATCGCATTGGGTTCGGGCGGCTGGACGGGCCGCGGGTTCATGCAGGGCACGCAAAGCCGCCTGAACTTTCTGCCCGAAAAGCATACCGATTTCATCTTTACCACGCTGGCCGAGGAGTTCGGGTTCATCGGGGCGTTTTCGTTGCTGGCGCTGTATGCGCTGATCATCCTGTTCTGCGTGGTGTCTGCGCTGGCCAACAAGGACCGGTTTGCGTCGCTGTTGACCCTGGGCATCGCCTTGAACTTTTTCCTGTTCTTTGCCGTCAACATGTCGATGGTCATGGGGCTGGCCCCGGTTGTGGGTGTCCCCCTGCCGCTGGTCAGCTATGGCGGGTCGGCGATGCTGGTTCTGATGCTGGCCTTTGGACTGGCCCAGAGCGCGCATGTGCACAGGCCGCGCCAGAGCTATTGATCGCGGGCGTTGACGCGGCCCATCACGGATCGCCGTTTTGCAATCGAGCATGGGCACGGTACACCCCCGGTGACAGACAATGACCGGAGGTGCCCCATGGCCTTGTTTCACCTTGCCTTCAACGTGTCCGACCTGGATGCGACACGTGCGTTTTATGGCGGCCTTCTGGGCTGTGCCGAGGGGCGCAGCACCGACACGTGGGTCGATTTCGATTTCTTCGGGCACCAGTTGAGTTGCCATTTGGGCAAGCCCTTTGACAGCGCGCCCACGGGCAAGGTGGGCAAGTGCGCGGTACCCATGCCGCATTTCGGGGCCGTGCTGCCGATGGCCGCGTGGCGGGCGCTGGCAGACAAGCTGGTGGCTGCGGGCGTGGATTTTGTCCTGGAGCCGCAGGTGCGGTTCGAGGGGGAGCCAGGCGAGCAGTCGACCATGTTCTTTATGGATCCGGCGGGCAATCCGATCGAGATCAAGGGCATGGCCGATCTGGACGGGGCGTTCGCCACATGAGCGTGAATGTCCTGTTCGCGGCGACCGAGGACCGGTGGGCCGAGTACGAAGACCCCCTGCGCAGGGAGATTGCCGCCGTGGGCGTCGACGCCCGTATCGCCACCGACATTCCGGCGGCCGAGGTCGATTACATTGTCTATGCCCCGAATTCCCAGGTGAAGGATTTCACCCCCTTCACCCGCGCCCGGGCCGTGTTGAACCTGTGGGCGGGCGTCGAGGCCATTGTGGGCAACCCGACCCTGCACCTGCCGCTGGCCCGCATGGTGGACCCTGCCCTTACCCAAGGGATGATCGAGTGGGTGACGGGCCACATCCTGCGTCTGCATCTGGGCATGGACGCGCATATCGGCGCGCCTGCGGGGACATGGGCGCCGGTGGCGCCGCCGCTGGCCTTTGACCGGCGCGTGACGGTGCTGGGTCTGGGGGAATTGGGCGCGGCTTGTGCCGTGGCCTTGGCAGCGCTGGGGTTTCAGGTGACGGGTTGGAGCCGGTCGCAAAAGGACATTGCCGGCATCTGCTGCCTGTCGGGCGACAACGGACTGGAGCAGGCCCTGCGCGTGGCGGAGTATTGCGTGCTGTTGCTGCCCAAGACACCCGCGACGGAAAACATTCTGAACGCCCGGACGCTGGCCTTGATGCCAGGCGGCGCGCGCGTTCTGAACCCGGGGCGCGGACAATTGATCGATGACGACGCGCTGCTGGCGGCCCTGGATGCGGGACATATCGATCATGCAACGCTGGATGTGTTCCGGGTCGAGCCATTGCCGACCGATCATCCCTATTGGACCCATCCGCGCGTGACCGTCACGCCGCATGTCGCGTCAGAAACCCGTGCCGCCTATTCCAGCAAGACCATTGCCGAAAACATCCGGCGCGGAGAGGCCGGAGAACCCTTTTTGCACCTGGTCGACCGCACCACAGGCTACTGAGACGCATTGTTTCAATCGCGTCACGCCCTGTTGTTTTGAACCATACGGTTCCAATCCCCATCTGTGGGTCAATCGAACGCTGCCACACACAGCCTGACCTATCGGAGTAACCGACGTGACCCATCTTGTGACGCGCAAGCTGCATGCGCTGATTGACTATCCCGTGGCCCTTGGCCTGATTGCCGCCCCCTTTTTGCTGGGCATAGGCATGGACAATGCCATCGCCTTTACCCTGTCGATCGCGACGGGAATTGCCGCCCTGTTGATGACCGCCATGACCGACCATGAAGCCGGTCTGCTGCCGGTCCTGAGCTACCGGGCGCATCTGGCCATTGACGGTCTGGTCGGGGCCAGTTTTGTCATGGCGCCGCTTGTCTTTGGATTTGTCGGGATCGACCTGGCCTATTACCTGATCGTTGGCGCGACCGTGCTGGCCGTTGTTGCCGCACATAAAGAGGACGACGTGCCCGTCGCCCATCCCGCCGAGTAACGACCTGCCCGGATTGGCCGCCGCCTAGGCGGCCAATCCCCGTCCCTTAAGCAGCGCCTCAACACCGGGCAAGCGGCCCCGGAACGCTGTATAAAGTTCCGCCGCATCCACACTGCCGCCCGTGCTGAGGATATGTTCCTCGAGCGCGGCGGCCTTTTGGGTGTCAAAGGGCCCGTCAGCTTCCTCGAACGCGGCGAAGGCGTCGGCATCCATCACTTCGGACCACATGTAGCTGTAATAGCCCGACGAATAGCCGTCGCCTGCAAACACATGCGCAAAATGCGGCGTGGCGTGGCGCATCCCGATGGCACGCGGCATGCCAAGGCTTTCGAGCACTTCGGCCTGTTTCTGCATCGGATCGGCGGGGGCCGGACCGTCGTGGAATTCGAGGTCCACGAGGGCAGAGGCCACATATTCGACCGTGGCAAACCCCATGTCGTAGGTTGCTGCCGCCAGCACGTTGTCAAGCATGGCTTGCGGGATCGCCTCGCCCGTCTCGGAATGCACCGCGAATTCGTGCAGCACCTGCGGCACTTCGAGCCAATGTTCGTACAGTTGGCTGGGCAGTTCCACAAAGTCGCGGGCCACGGACGTGCCGCTGATCGACTCGTATGTCACATTGGACAGCATCTGGTGCAGGGCGTGGCCAAATTCGTGAAAAAGCGTGCGCGCATCGTCATAGGACAGCAGCGCCGGGTCACCCTTGGCAAAATTGCACACATTGATGACGATCGGCGTTTGCGGTTTCGGAAACTTGGCCTGCGCCCGCATCGCGGAACACCACGCGCCCGAGCGTTTGGAGCCGCGCGCAAAATAGTCCCCGATGAACACCGCCACATGGGCACCGCCGCGCGTCACCTCCCACGCGCGGCAATCGGGATGATAGAGCGGAATGTCCAGGGGCTTGAATTCAAGGCCAAAAAGCCTGGTCGCGCAATCGAATGACGCGGCGATCATCCGGTCCAGCTGGAAATAGGGTTTGACCTCTGCCTCGTCCAGATCGTGCAGGTCCTTGCGGCGGCGTTCTGCATAAAAGCGCCAGTCCCACGGTTCGAGCGGGCCGTCGATGCCATCCGCCTTGAGCATCTGTTCCAGAGCCCAGGCATCCGCGTTGGCCTGGGATTTTGCGGGTTCCCACACGGCCATCAGCAGGTCACGCACGGCCGCCGGCGTTTTTGCCATCTCGGTTTCCAGCTTGTAGGCGGCGAAAGTGTCGTAGCCCAGCAGCTTGGCCCGTTCTTCGCGCAGCTTGAGGATTTCCGCGGCGATGGCGCGGTTGTCCGTGTCGCCCCCGTTGGCCCCACGGGCGGTCCAGGCGCGGTACGCCTTTTCGCGCAGGTCACGGCGGGTGGAGAATTGCAGGAAGGGAACGATGATGGACCGTGACAGCGTGACAACGGGGCCGTCTGCATCCTTTTCCGCGCCCGCAGTCCGGGCCGCGTCGACGACGAAGGCGGGCAGGCCTGCCAGGTCGCCCTCGGCCAGCGGCATGAACCAGTCCCGTTCATCCGCGAGCAGGTTCTGGGTGAAGGCGGTCCCGAGCTCGGCAAGCCGCCCCTTGATCTTTTTCATCCGCGCCTCTTCCGCGCCGTCGAGGGCGGCGCCGGAGCGGACATAGCCGCGATGCGTCAGCATGAGCACACGCTGCTGTTCGTCCGTCAGGTCCAGATCATCGCGCGCGTCCCAGATCGTTGCGATCCGGGCAAACAGCGCCTTGTTGCTGGAGATATCGGCGAAATGCGCGGCCAGCCTGGGCGAAAAGTCGCGTTGCAGCCCTTCGCGCACCGGGTTGCTGTCGGCCCCTGCAACGGTGAAGAACGTGCCTAGGACCTTGTCCAGCCCGTCGCCTGCGGCTTCCAGTGCTTCGATCGTGTTGGCGAAGGTGGGCGCGTCATCGGCGTTGGCGATGGCGTCAATCTCGGCCTTGTGCGCCTTGAGCGCTGTGTCCAGCGCCGGGGCGAAATCGTCATCGGTGATGGCGTCAAAGGGGGCGATCTGGAACGGCGTGTTCCAGTCTTGCAGCAGCACGTTGGTCATGGGCAAATCTCCTTTGAACATGATGTAGGGTGGGGTTCACCCCGCCGCTATGTCTTTGCAGATGTCACAGTCGTTTCGACGGGCCAGCGCGATCTTGCGGCTTTCGCCATAGAGTGCGTCGTAGATCACCATTTCGCCGCGCAGGGGCGTGCCTGCGCCGGTGATCAGCTTGATCGCCTCGACCGCCATCATTGATCCCACAACCCCCGGCAGCGGGCCGATCACGCCTGCCTCGGCACAGTTTGGCGCAAGTTCGGGTGCGGGGGCTTCCGGAAAAATGCACTTGTAGCAGGGGGCATCATGGGCGGGATCGAAGACGCTGACCTGCCCTTCCCACTGTGTGAGCGCGCCCGAGATCAGAGGGATGCCCGCCCGCACCGCAGCCGCATTCACGCGGTAGCGTGTGTCGAAATTGTCGGTGCCGTCGATCACCAGATCATATTCCGCCACCAGATCGTTCGCGATGTCGTCCGTCAGGCGGCGATGATAGGGGCGCACGGTGACAAAGGGGTTCTGCGCTTCCATCGCGCCTTGTGCCGAGAACACCTTGGGCATGCCGATGCGCGCGTCGGTGTGGATGACCTGGCGCTGCAGGTTGGTGTTTTCGACCGTGTCGTCATCGACCACCCCGATGGTGCCGACACCGGCTGCCGCCAGGTATTGCAGCACCGGTGCGCCCAGACCGCCCGCGCCGATCACCAGCACCGATGCGTCCTTGAGCCGCTTCTGGCCCACGCCGCCGACCTCGCGCAGCACGATGTGGCGGGCGTAGCGGTTCAATTCGGTGTCCGTGAACGGACCCTGAGGCGCTGGCGCGACCCTGGCCTCTGCCTCCTCGGCGCGGCCTTTCAGCTTGCGCAGGATGGCCCGGTAGCCAACCGCGAGGGCCGCAAAGCCGCCGATGATCAGCCACAACGCCGGGCTTTCGCCGGTGGCCATCCGGAACGGGTGCCCGTCCGGCAGCGCAACCTGGAGCGCCAGCACCAACACGTAAAGCAGGCCAATCATCAGCCAGCGGGCCCGATACGGCGCCTTCATGGCGTGGCCTATGCCCCAAAGAAGTCCCGCAAGCACCAGAACCAGAAGCATCAGCCGCGCCCCGTGGACCCAAAGCCGCCCGCGCCGCGGGCCGTGTCATCCAGCGTTTCGACCTGTTGGAACGTCGCCTGGACCACCGGGGCCACCACCATCTGCGCGATCCGCATGCCGTGGGTGATGTCGAACGCCTGGTCGGAGGTGTTGAGCATGATCACCCCCACCTGCCCGCGATAGTCGCCGTCGATCGTGCCCGGGCTGTTGACCAATGCGATGCCATGTTTGAGGGCCAAGCCGGAACGCGGGCGCACCTGCACCTCGAAGCCATGCGGGATTGACAGTGCCAACCCGGTGGGGATCAGCGCGCGCATGGCGGGGGCCAGCGTGACCCCCTGCCGGTCGGGAAAGTTCGCCCGCAGGTCCGCGCCCGCCGCACCATCCGTTTCATAACGGGGCAGGGCAATGGCGGGATCGGACCCGGCGACACGCATGATTTTCAGGGCGATTGTATCCATCTTCACCTTGCCAAATAAACTTGAATCCCGCGACGGCCAGACGCGATCCGCCTAGCCCAGCGCGTTCGCGATCCTCTGGGCGAGCCGTGTCGCCACATCTGCCTTGGACATGCGCGGCCACGGATCAGACCCCTGGTCGGTGATCAGGATCACGGCATTCTCGGGTCCGCCCATGATCCCCGTCTCGGGCGAGACATCATTCGCCACGATCCAGTCACACCCCTTGCGCGCGCGCTTGGCCGTCGCGTGCGCCACCACGTCATGTGTTTCTGCCGCAAAACCCACAACAAGTCCCGGACGGCCCGTGGCCAACTGCGACACGCCGGCAAGGATGTCGGGATTTTCCGCAAATGTGAGAACCGGCAGGCCATCCTTTGATTTCTTCAGCTTCTGATCACTGGCCGAGGCCACGCGCCAATCGGCGACGGCGGCGGCAAAGATGGCGGCATCCGCAGGCAGGGCCGCGTCGACCGCATCCTTCATCTCGTGGGCGGTTTCGACGGCCACGATTTTGACGTCGGCGGGCGGTGCAACATCCGCTGGGCCGGTTACGAAGGTCACATCCGCCCCCAGCGCGACAAGGGCGCGGGCCAGCGCCGTGCCCTGCGCGCCGGAAGAGCGGTTGGCGATGTAGCGCACCGGGTCAATGGGTTCATGGGTAGGGCCAGACGTCACGATGACATGTTTGCCTGTCAGGGGCCTGGGGCCGAAATGCCCTTCGACCGCGGCCACGATCTCAAGCGGTTCAGACATACGCCCCGGGCCAAATTCGCCGCAGGCCATATCGCCGTCATTGGGGCCCACGACAGCCACGCCGTCGCCCGCAATCCGGGTCAGATTGCGCTGGGTTGCAGGATGGTCCCACATGCGCACGTTCATGGCAGGCGCGATCATCACCGGCGTGTCCGTGGCCAGCAGGAGGGTCGAGGCCAGATCATCCGCCCGGCCCTGTGCCATCTTGGCGATGATGTCTGCCGTAGCGGGCGCCACCAGGATCAGATCGGCCGAGCGCGACAACTGGATATGCCCCATCTCGGCCTCGTCCGTCAGGTCAAAAAGATCACGATAGACCTTTTCCCCGGCCAGCGCCGCCACCGACAGCGGCGTCACGAACTGTTCTGCCGCGCGGGTCAGGACAGGGGTCACCGCCGCCCCGCGTTCGCGCAGGCGCCGGATCAGGTCGAGCCCTTTGTAGGCCGCGATCCCTCCGGTCAGGATCAGCAGAATACGTTTGTCTTGCAGCATGTTGGCGCGTCCGGCTGACTGTGGTTGGTGCGACCATAGGCGCAGACCGGCGCGAGGGCCAGAGGGGGGGGACAGCGCCCAGCCCCCGCGGCCCGCAACCGCGCCCCCGGGATATGTCAGAAACAGAGCATGGGAACCGTCCGTGCAATTCTGTGGGGCGCGGGTTCACGTCCTACCGGCGGAACCGCGCACCGGGCCGGGCACGCTGCCGGATACGCTTTGGCGCAAGGCGCGGGGCGTCACATCCCCAAATCAGCGCCCTGCTTCCGGTTCAGACCGGCGCGGGCGCTATTGCCGGAACACGGCGCACGGGTCATCCCGATCCGGGCTGGGCGCGCCGTTCAGTGTCCATGAAAACACCCCGTCCGGCGGTTCCTGCCGTTCGCCCTGGCCCACGCTGGTGATCGCGAGGGCGGGCCGGGCACGCGACAGGTAGAGCGGTACGCCCCAGTCCATGCGGGCATGCCCATTGCCGGTGATCAGCAGAACGGGGCGGCCATAGGTGTCGAGGGCCTCGATCACAGTGCGGGCAAAGGCCGCGTCGCGCAGGCGTTGTGCCTCGACCATGCCGCCCATCATCTCAAGCGGCATCGCCTCGCAATGGGCGTCGAACTGGTTCAGTTCCCGGATCGCCTGTTCGTCTTCGGGCAGTGCCTGGTCAAGGCCGTAGGTGGCGGCACCGTCGCCAAACACGACCGCCGCACCGTCTGTAAACGCGTCACGCATGTCGGCGCGGGGCAGAGCGGCCCCGACGATCACGGGACTGGCCGACAGAATGCCGGCATAGTCCGAAATGTTCGACCAGTGAAACCCTTGCGTGGCAGCAACCATGCTGTCCGGGTCGCGTGGTGTTTCGCGAAGTGCTTCGGCCTCTTCCGGGGTCAGCATTTCGAACACGACCGCCTTGGGCATGATGATGCGGGTGGCCTTGGCCTGTTCCGCGTGATGCGCGGGGTTGTCGTGGACTTCCCCCAGGATCAGCACGTCCCCGGAGAAATCAGACCAGTCGGTCGCGCCAAACAAAACTGCCGCCGGCGACAGGGTCGCGACGGCGGCAAGCAATGTGGTTCTGATCCATGTCCTCATACGAGGAAATGATGGACCTCGCGGCTTTGGTTTTCCAGAGCCTTGCGCATCTTTGTGAACGCCGCTGCTTCAAGCTGGCGCACACGTTCCTTGGACAGGCTCAGTTCCTGGCCCAGGCTTTCCAACGTGCGGGGGTCTTCGCGCAGCTTGCGTTCACGGACGATGAACCGTTCGCGTTCGTTCAGGCCATTGAGGGCAAGAAGCAGCCATTCCCGCAGCTGTTCGGTGTCATGCGCATGTTCGACCGCCTCGGCCGCCTGTTCGCTGTCATCCTCCAGCGCATCAATCCATTCGCGTCCTTCGTCATCGACGGATTGCGTGGCATTGAGCGAATAGTCGGACCCCGACAGGCGCCCTTCCATCATCTCGACATCATGCAGGGGCACGCCAATCTCGGTCGAGATCATCTGGCGCAGCTGGTGCTTGTCGAGCGTTTCGCCCGCCGCTGCGCTTTCACGTTCCAGCCGGGCCTGCACGCGGCGCATGTTGAAGAACAGCGATTTCTGGCTGCTGGTCGAACCTGTGCGCACCATGGACCAGTTCCGCATGACATAATCCTGGATCGACGCCTTGATCCACCACACCGCATAGGTCGAGAACCGGACCCCGCGGTCGGGATCGAATTTGTCCGCCGCTTTCATCAGGCCAAGGCCCGCTTCCTGGATCAGGTCATTCATGGGCGCACCATAGCGCTTGAACTTGGACGCCATCGAAATCGCCAACCGCATATAGGCCGTGATCAGGCGGTGCAACGCCGCCTCGTCGCGGTCATCCCGCCATGCATAGGCGAGCCTGAGTTCCGTTTCCGCGTCAAGCAGTTCAGCCTTCATGGCCGTGCGGGACAGGGACATGTCGCGGGCAGTATCCAATGGCATTTGGTCATCCCCCTGGATGGTTATGCTTGTTTTGCGCACTTGATCTCTTTACGCGTGAGCGCCGCAATTGGTTCACTTGGAAGATGAAAAAATGTTGCCTGACCTTACCCTCGTGCTAGGTGGCGCTGCTTCGGGCAAGTCACAGTGGGCAGAATCTCTCATTCTTAACAGCAGGTTAAATCCGATCTACCTGGCGACATCACGAATTTGGGATCAAGAGATGCAAGCCAAGGTTGATCTGCACAAGGCGCGCCGTGGCGCGGAATGGGTGACGTTGGACGCATCTGCCGGAGTTTCGGGCGGGCTGGGCGCCGTAACTGTGGACCAATGCGTGCTTCTGGATTGCGCCACGATGTGGCTGACGAACCTGATGATGGACGAGACCGACATTGATGCGGCGCAGGCCCGGTTGCTGGACGACCTGCGCCGCTGCGCGGCACCCGTTGTCGTCGTGTCGAACGAGGTGGGTCAGGGGATTGTGCCCGACAACGCCCTTGCACGCCGGTTTCGCGAAGCGCAGGGGCGGTTGAACATTGCGTTGGCGGCACAGGCGAATGCGGTGTGGCACGTGCTGGCGGGCCTGCCCCAATTGCGCAAGGGGGACAGCTCGTGACAACCTGGCATTGGGTGCGGCATGGGCCCACCCATCAAAAGGCCTTTACCGGGTGGCGCGATGTGGGTGCGGATCTGGGTGACACCAGCGCCATTGCCCGGTTGGCGGCGTATCTGCCCCGGGACGCGCTTGTCATATCCTCTGATCTGACGCGGTCGGTGGAGACCGCGACCGCCCTTCAGCAAGACCGCCATCGTCTGTCCCATGACCCGGCCCTGCGCGAGTTTCATTTTGGCGTCTGGGATGGCGTTCATTTCTCCACCGTCGCCGAATGGCATCCAGAGGTCAGCCGCGCCTATTGGGAAACCCCGGGGGACGTGACACCGCCCGGCGGCGAAAGCTGGAACACCTCTGCCGCGCGTGTCGCGATGGCAGTCCGCAGGATCGAAGCGGCCCATCCGGGTCGCGATATTATCGCGGTGGCACATTTCGGGGTCATCCTGACCCAGGTTCAGGCGGTGCTGGGCATCACGGCCCAAGACGTGCTGGCCCACACCATCGACCCCCTATCGGTCACCAGGCTGAACCGGGCGACCGGGCAGGCAGAGGTCATAAATCACCGCCCGTGATGCCTGTCCTCACAAATCAGCGTTGGGCAAAGGACGCGCCGAGCGCCTAGCCTGCGGGCCATGACCTATGACCTCTATATCGGCGACCGCACCTTCTCGAGCTGGTCGCTTCGTGGCTGGCTGATGCTTGAGAAGTTCGGCCTGCCTTTTCGCAACCATATGATTGGGCTGTATTCCGGGACCATGGCGGACGACATGACGCCGCTGGCCCCTGCGAGGCTGGTGCCCGCCTTGCAATTGCCCGATGGCACCGTGGTGGGCGAAAGCCTTGCCATGGCGGAAACGCTGGCCGAGCAGAACCCGAAAGCAGGGATGTGGCCCGCTGACCCCGCCGCCCGCGCCACGGCCCGGTGGCTGTGCGCCGAAATGGTGGCCGGGTTCACCGCGCTGCGCGGCGCCTGCCCGATGCAGTTGCAACATGTGAACGAAGGGTTCGAGGTGACGGATGACGTGCGGGCCGATCTGGACCGTATCGAAACGCTCTGGACCCATGCGGCCGGGTTCCGGACCGATGGCCCATGGCTGTTTGGCGCCTATTCCTTGGCGGACGCGTTCTATGCCCCGGTCTGCGCGCGGATGATCGGGTACGATCTGCCAGTGTCCGACATGGCCCGCACCTATTGCCGGACCACGATTCAGGACGTCGCATTTCAGACCTGGCGCGCCGAAGGGCAAAAGATCACCTATGATCCGTTCCCCTATGACATGGGATTGAACACGCGGCCGTGGCCTGCCTAGCGGCGCCTTCAGACGCCACTCGTCCAAGAAACACAAGACGCGGCAGTGCACCCCCAAGGCCCGTTAACCAATCGTAAACCGTGCGGCGCTAGCCATTAACCATCTTGGAAGAGGTGGTGATATGGTCGCACGGGCCTATACGGTGGCATTTCAGGGCGTCGATGCGCGCGAGGTCGAGGTGCAATGCGCCATGACGCCGGGGTTGCCTGCCTTTTCCATCGTGGGACTGCCGGACAAGGCCGTATCCGAGGCGCGCGACCGGGTGCGCGCGGCGCTGACCGCGATGTCCATCGCGCTGCCGTCCAAGCGGATCACGATCAACCTGTCGCCCGCGGACCTGCCCAAGGAAGGGTCGCATTTCGACCTGCCCATCGCCCTGGCCCTTCTGGCCGCCCTTGGCATCCTGCCCGAAGACACGGTGGAAGGCACCGTGGCCCTGGGGGAGTTGTCCCTTGACGGCACGCTTGTCCCTGTCCTTGGCGCGCTGCCTGCGGCAATGGCCGCCGCCGAACAGGATCGCGGATTGCTGTGCCCGGCCGGATCAGGGGCCGAGGCGGCCTGGGTCGATGCCACCCGGGTCATTGCGGCCGCGTCCCTGGGTGACGTGGTGCGACATTACACCGGGCAGGTGCCGCTGGAGCCCGCCAAGGCGGGACAGATCGCCAGTGGCACCGGCCTGCCCGATCTGCGTGATGTCAAAGGACAGGAACGGGCCAAGCGGGCGATGGAAGTGGCCGCCGCCGGTCGACATCATTTACTGATGGTGGGCACGCCCGGATCGGGCAAGTCCATGCTGGCCGCACGTCTGCCGGGCATCCTGCCGCCGCTGTCGGCGATGGAGGCCCTTGAGACGTCGATGATCCACTCGTTGGCCGGACTGCTGGATGCAGGCGGGATTTCGATGGATCGCCCGTTTCGCGAACCGCATCACACGGCGTCCATGGCTGCCATCATCGGCGGCGGGCGCGGTGCAAAGCCCGGAGAGGTGTCATTGGCCCATAACGGCGTTTTGTTCATGGACGAGTTTCCCGAATTTCCACGCACGGTCCTGGAAACGCTGCGCCAACCGATCGAGACGGGCGAAGTGATGGTGGCGCGCGCCAACAACCACGTGAAGTACCCCTGCCGGTTCATGCTGGTCGCCGCCGCAAACCCTTGCAAATGCGGCTACCTGTCTGATCCAAGCCGGGCCTGCGGACGCGCCCCGGCCTGCGGAGACGACTACATGGGCCGCATTTCGGGCCCGCTTATGGACCGCTTTGATCTGCGCGTGGATGTGCCGCCGGTGACCTATACGGACCTTGACCTGCCTGCGACAGGCGACAGTTCGGCCACGGTCGCGGCGCGCGTGGACGCGGCGCGCAAGGTGCAGGCCGGGCGGCTGGAGGGAACCGGGATGCGAAGCAATGCGGATCTGTCCGGCGCAGCCCTTGATACATTTGCCGCCCCAGACGCCGAAGGTCGCGACCTGCTGACCAAGGTGGCCGACCGGTTCGGGCTGTCGGCGCGCGGCTATCACCGCGTTCTGCGGGTGGCGCGGACCATTGCCGACCTTGATGGGTCGGATGCGGTCCGCAAACCGCATGTGGCCGAAGCGGTCAGCTACCGTGTGGGTGCCCTGGCCCCTGTCTGAGCCCTGATCCATGTGGCCAGTGCGGACAGCGTCGCGCGCGCCTCGGGCAGCGTGTTTTGGAAGATGGGCCAGACATGGGGCAGGTCACGCTCTTCCACATAGGTCGTGTCGACGCCCTGGCCCTGCAACCGCGCGGCCATGCGGCGGCTGTCGTCCACCAAAAGCTCGGTATCGCCGGCCGTGATCCAGACCGGTGGCGCGCCGGTGAAATCGGCAAAAAGCGGGCTGGCGCGTGGGTCATCCCGGGCCGCACCGCCAAGATACATGTTTGCCATGTCATCGACCCGCTCGACCGGCAGTTCGACCTCGGATTGTGCATTGTCGCGGATGCTGGCCCCCGAGAAGGTCAGATCGGTCAGCGGGGACAGGGCAAAGACAGCGCAAGGCAAAGGCGCCCCGTCGGCCAGCAGCGTGGCAAGCAGCGACAGGGCCAGCCCCCCGCCCGCGCTGTCGCCACCGATGACAAGGGCCCCGTCCCTGGCGCGGCAGGCGTCATATGCGGCGCGCGCATGATGCAGGGCCGCGGGAAACGGATGTTCGGGGGCCAAAGGATAGCGCGGCAGAACGGCCTGGGCCCCGGCGTGCCGCGCCAGGGCCGCGAGCATCGCGCCATGGGTGCGCGGTGAGCCGAACACGTAGCCACCGCCGTGGAAATAGAGGATCGTCAGGTCGCTTGGCTGGCGGCGCGGCGTGGCCCACAACGCCTCTGCATCGGCCAGCCTGTCCCAGGTCAGCTGCATGGACCAGGGCGCGTGAAAAAAGAGGCGCGCCTTGGTTTCAAAGCTGCGGCGCAAAACCTCCGGGCTGGCGGCGCGGCGAAGATGCGGCTTTTCCGTCAGACGCAGGTACTGGTTTAGAAGGGGGCGCAGCAGGCTCAAGCGATCTTGGCCTCGATCGCCTGCCAGATCTTTTCGGCAATGTTGACCCCGTCAAAGCGCTCGAGTTCCTGAATGCCGGTGGGCGAGGTCACATTGATTTCGGTCAGGTAGTCGCCGATCACGTCGATACCGACAAAAACCTGGCCCTTTTCCTTCAAAAGCGGTCCGATGGCGGTGCAAATCTCAAGGTCGCGATCCGACAGGCCGATCTTTTCCGGGCGCCCGCCGACATGCATGTTGGACCGCGTCTCGCCTTCGGCCGGAACGCGGTTGATTGCGCCGACCGCCTCACCGTCCACCAGGATGACGCGTTTGTCGCCATTTGACACGTCGGGCAGGAATTTCTGCACAATCAGTGGCTCGCGGCTGAACCCGGTAAACAGCTCGTGCAGCGAGGTGAGGTTGCGGTCATTGGCGTCCAGGCGGAACACACCGGCGCCGCCATTGCCATAAAGCGGCTTCAGGATGACATCGCCATGCCTGGCCTTGAACGCCTTGATCGTGTCCAGGTCGCGGGCGATGGTCGTGGGCGGGGTGAGGTCCGGGAAATCGAGGACCAGCAATTTTTCGGGATAGTTGCGGACCCAAAAGGGGTCATTGACCACCAGCGCCTGCCCCTTCAGACGATCGAGCAGGTGGGTCGAGGTGATGTAGTGCATGTCGAACGGCGGGTCCTGGCGCAGCCAGATCACGTCGAACTCTGCCAGATCGACCTCTGTAAAGGGCCCCAGATGCGCATGGTCGCCTTGCACACGCTGGACCGTGAAGTCGTGGCCGCGCGCGGTGATCCGTCCCTCTTGATAGGCCAGTTGATCGGGCGAGTAGAAAAACAGGGAATGGCCCCGTGCCTGCGCCTCTTCGGCAAGGCGGAAACTGCTGTCCGCATTGATGTCCACGGCCCCGATCGGGTCCATCTGAAAGGCAATCTTCATGGCGCAACTCCGCAAGTCTGTGCGCCCTAGATGGCGCAGCGGGCGCGGTCACGCAATGGCAAGGCGATGTGCAGGTGCGCAGAACAGGGTGCGCGGCCCCTGGGGTCAGGCGGCGAAGGCGTTTTCCAGAATGTCCAGTGCGCCCGTTTGATCAACGAGCGCGACATCGAAACGGACATCTGTCAGCGCCCCATTGGGCGTGGTTGCCAGATATTCTTCGGCAGTCGCGTATAACCGCGTGATCTGGGCCGGGGTCAGATGTGCGGCGGCCGATGCAAAGCTTTTGCTGGCTTTGACCTCGACCATCACAACGCCGACGGCGGTCGAAAAGATCAGGTCGATTTCACCGCGCCGACCGCGCCAGCGGTCCGCGACAAGGCGATAGCCTGCGGCCACATAGGCGCGCGCAACGATATCTTCGGCTGCAAGGCCGGCATGATAGGCAGTGTGACCGCGTGCGACGCGTGTCCCGACCGGTTGTGCGGAGTCAAAACCGCGTTCGTGGCGCGCCATGGCGATCCCCTGCCTTGTGTTTACATGTCGCGGGCCAGTTCAAGCGCCCGCTGATAGACACGCCGCCGTGGCACATTCAGGCTTTCCGCCACGAAAGACGCCGCATCCTTGACCGACATATCAGTCAGGGCCGAGCTTAGCGCCTGATCAATGTCTTTTTCGTTAACGGCCGACTTGTCGGCCCGGCCGATCAGAACGACGATCTCTCCCTTGACCCGTTGGTCTGCGTAGTGATCCGCCAGTTCTCCCAGTGGGCCCGACCGCACTTCTTCGAACCGTTTGGTCAGCTCGCGGCACACGGTCGCGGCGCGGTCAGTCCCGAGGACAGCCGCCGCATCCGCCAAGAGAGCCCCGAGCCGCTTGGGCGATTCGTACAGAACCAGCGTGGCTGCCAGACCGCCCAACCCCTGCAGCGCCTTTGTCCGCGCGCTGCGTGTCGCTGGCAGGAAGCCGCCAAAATGGAAGGCATCCGTCGGCAATCCCCCGACCACCAGCGCCGTCAAAACCGCCGAAGGACCCGGCGCGCATGTCACCGGAACGCCCGCTGCGCGCGCCGCCCGCCCCAACTCGAATCCCGGATCAGCGATCAGCGGCATGCCTGCTTCAGACGCGTAGGCCACGCTTTTTTCCACGGCCTGTGCCACCAGCCGGGCCACCTGACTGCCCTTGGAATGCTCATGCAGCGCTTCGATGCGGCGCCCGTTCAGCGGCACCGCGTGGATGTCCATCAGCTTGCGCAGGCTGCGCGTATCCTCGGCCACCAGCACATCTGCCGACGCCAACACATCCAGCGCCCGCAAGGTGATGTCACGGGCGGTGCCAATGGGCACCCCAACGAACCACACCCCCGGTGCAAGGGGAATTTTGACATGATTCAAAGCTGGACCCGCCTAACCTTACGTCTATTATCCGCCCGAAATGACCGGGCAGGCCAATGTCATGCCCTGCAATGTTGGGAGTGACAGTTCATGTTTGCGTTTTTCAATAGGCTGCGCAAGGCAGCGCGGCGGGCGGTGTTGCCTGTTGCAGCCCTGGCCTTGGCCGCATGCGACCCCGCGGCCCTCGGAGGCCTGGGCGGTGTTGCAGGCGGTGGTGGTGGTCCCCGCATCGATACGGCCAAGCCGGTGCCCGTGGCCCTGCTTGTTCCGCGTGGCTCGGGCCAACCCAGTGACGAGCTGCTGGCCAACAACCTGGAAAACGCGGCCCGGCTGGCGATGCGTGATCTGAATGGTGTGCAAATCGACCTGCGCGTCTATGGCACCGCGGGCAACGCCCAAACAGCGGCAAGTCAGGCCGCGCAGGCCGTGAATGACGGCGCGCAGATCATCGTTGGTCCGCTCTATGCCGAGGCCGCCAATGCCGCAGGTGTCGCCGTGGCCCCGCAAAACGTGAATGTGCTGGCCTTCTCCAACAACACGACCATCGCGGGCGGCAACGTCTTTGTCCTTGGATCAACCTTTGCCAACACGGCCAACCGGCTGGTCAGTTACGCCGCGAGCCAGGGCAAGGACCGGGTCGTGGTGGTACATGCACAGGACGTCGCGGGCCAGTTGGGCCGCAATGCCATCCAACAGGCCATTTCGCGCAGCGGAGCCACGCTGGTCGGAACCGTTGACTATCCGCTGTCCCAACAGGGCGTTGTGTCCGCCGTCCCGCGCGTCAAGGCCGCCGTAGATGGTGCCGCCGCCAACGCGGTGTTCATGACCGCGACCACTTCGGCCGGTCTGCCGCTGTTGTCACAGCTCTTGCCCGAAGCAGGCGTCACCCCGGCCACGACCCAGTTCGTGGGCATCACACGTTGGGACATCCCCCCCCAAACGCTTGAGTTGCCGGGCGTGCAGGGAGGGTGGTTCGCGCTGCCTGACCCGAACCGTGCGGGGGCCTTCAGATCGCAATACCAGGCAGCCTATGGCAGCGCCCCGCACCCGCTGGCGGGCCTTGCCTTTGACGGTATCGCCGCCATCGGCGCCCTGGTTGCCCAAGGCAATGCGGGGGCCTTGACCGGGTCTGCGTTGACGCAGGGATCGGGATTTCAGGGTGCATCGGGCATCTTTCGTCTGCGCCCTGACGGCACCAACGAACGCGGTCTGGCCGTGGCCACGGTGCGCGACAACCAGGTCATCGTGATTGACCCGGCTCCGCGGGCCTTCGGGGGCGCGGGCTTCTGAGGATGCCCAAACGGAGACCGATTTGAGCGACACCGCCCTGCAGGCGCCCCGTACGCCTGACCAGCATCTGATCTGCACCGCTGCCGAGATTTTCGACAGCGGTGCATTTGACCTGTTGATGAGGACCCGCCCGGATCGTGCCGCCGTTGTCAGCCACCTCAAGGCCGCACAGAAAGCAGGCCGCGACACGATTGCCTCCGCCTTTCGCGCGTCCCCTTTCGCCTCGCGGGCCACGACGCAGGCCTATGCGTATCTGACGGATTGCCTGGTGCATGCTGCGCTGCATACGGCGCAGACCCTGATGCATCCAAACCCGACACCGACCCGCAGCGAGCGGCTGGCCGTGCTGGCCGTGGGCGGGTATGGCCGGGGCGAAATGGCCCCGTTTTCCGACGTGGACCTGTTGTTTCTGACCCCCTACAAGATCACCCCCTGGGCCGAGAGCGTGATCGAAACAACCCTCTATATCCTGTGGGACCTGAAGCTGAAGGTCGGTCATTCCAGCCGTACCGTGCGCGACTGCCTGCGCCTTGGGGCCGAAGACTTCACCATTCGCACCGCGATGCTCGAGCATAGGTTCCTGTTCGGTGACGCCCCCCTGGCCGCCGAGTTGGACAGCAAGTTGCGCAGCGACCTGTTCCAGGGCACGGAACGCGAGTTCATCGAGGCCAAGCTGGCCGAACGTGACGCCCGCCATGTGCGACAGGGCCAACGCTATGTGGTTGAACCCAACGTCAAGGAGGGCAAGGGCGGCTTGCGCGATCTGCAATCGCTGTTCTGGATCGGCAAGTATATTCACAAAGTCCAGGACGCCGCCGAACTGGTCCCCTTGGGCCTGTTTACCGAGGACGAGTTTGACAATTTCGTCGCGGCCGAGGATTTCCTGTGGGCCACGCGCTGTCATATGCATCTGATTACGGGCCGGGCCACGGATCAGCTGACCTTTGACATGCAGGTCGCCGTGGCCGAGGACATGGGCTATGAAGATCAGGCCGGGCGCCGTGGGGTGGAACAGTTCATGCAGGACTATTTCCTGCATGCCACTGCCGTGGGCGATCTGACCCGTATCTTCTTGACCAAGCTTGAAGCTGTCCACCTCAAGGCCGAACCCCTGTTGGAACGGTTGTTCAAACGCAAACCCCGCACGCGCGCGGGGTACGAGGTGATCCACAACCGCCTTGCCATCGCGGACGAGACCGCCTTTTTGTCCGACAAGCTGAACCTGCTGTGCATTTTCGAGGAAGCACTGCGCACCGGCATGCTGATCCACCCGGATGCCATGCGCACGATCAAGTCGAACCTGCATCTGATCGACGATGACATGCGCACCACGCCCGAGGCGCAACGCATCTTTCTTGACCTGCTGTTGAAACACGGCAACCCCGAACGGGCCTTGCGGCGGATGAATGAATTGGGGGTCCTGTCGGCCTTCATCCCCGAGTTTGAGCCCATCGTCGCGATGATGCAGTTCAACATGTACCACTCCTACACGGTGGACGAACACATCATCCAATGCGTGGCCCAACTGGCCATGATCGAGCGCGATGAACTGGAAGAAGACCTGCCTGTCGCCTCTTCGATCCTCAGGGAAGGGGTGAACCGCAAGGTGCTGTACGTGGCGCTGCTGTTGCACGACATCGGCAAGGGGCGACCCGAAGATCATTCCATCCTGGGCGCGCAGATCGTGCGCAAGGTGGCCCCCCGGCTGGGTCTGAAACAGGACGAGGTCGACACGGTCGAATGGTTGGTGCGCTATCACCTGCTGATGTCCGATATGGCCCAGAAACGCGACATCGCCGATCCGCGCACCGTGCGGGACTTTGCCAAGGCGGTGCAGACTGTGAAGCGGCTGGATCTGCTTTGTGTGCTGACGGTGTGCGACATTCGCGGCGTTGGTCCAAATGTCTGGAACAACTGGAAGGCCGTGCTGATCCGCGCCCTGTACCGCCAGACCCGCCGTGCGCTTGAAGACGGGATGGAGGCGCTGAACCGCGACAATCGCGGCACCGAAGCGAAAAAGGCGCTGCGGGCCGAACTGGCCGACTGGCCGCGCAAGGAGCTTCAGGCCGAAACGGCGCGGCACTACGATCCCTATTGGCAGGGCCTGCATGTCACCGCCCATGTCGTCTTTGCCCGCCTGTTGCGCGACATCGGCGAGAACGAGATCGCGGTGGACCTGCACCCGGACGAAGACCGCGACGCGACCCGCGCCTGTTTCGTCATGCCGGATCACCCGGGCATCTTCGCCCGGCTGACCGGGGCGTTGGCCCTTGTGGGGGCGAACGTCGTGGATGCGCGCAGCTACACCACCTCGGACGGATTCGTGACGGATGCGTTCTGGATCCAGGACGCCGACGGCAACCCCTATGACGCCGCGCGCCTGCCGCGCCTGCGCAAGATGATCGAACGCACGCTGGCGGGCGAGGTGGTGACCCGCGACGCCATGAAGGACCGCGACAAGGTCAAGAAGCGCGAAAAGGCGTTCAAGGTGCCCACGCACATCACCTTCGATAATGACGGGTCAGACATCTACACCATCATCGAAGTGGACACGCGCGACCGCCCCGGGCTGTTGCACGATCTGACGCGCACGCTGGCGGCCTCGAACGTCTATATCGCGAATGCGGTCATCGCGACCTATGGCGAACAGGTGGTGGACACGTTCTATGTGAAGGACATGTTCGGGTTGAAATACTATTCCGACGCCAAGCAGAAGACGCTGGAAAAGCGCCTGCGCGACGCGATCACCGAAGGGGTCGAACGCGCCGCGCGGTGATCAGGTGATGACGTCCGGGCCATTGCGACCGGTGCGCACCTTGATCTCGGCCAGCGAACTGGCGGCCGCGATAATGCCCGACAGCGCGTCTTGCGGGTCGCGGTGCAGCGCGGCGGGGTCGGTTTCCAGCTGTTCAAGATACACACGCAGCGTCGCCCCATCGGTGCCAGTCCCCGACAGGCGGAAAACGGCGCGCCCGCCCCCTTCGAAATAGATGCGAATACCCTGTCCCGACGACGTCGCGCCATCCACCGGATCGTCATAGGAAAACTCGTCCGCCGCAGATACGATCATACTCCCGGCGGTTTGCCCCGGCAGATCGTCCAGCCGCCCGCGCAGGTGGTCCATCAGATCGTTGGCCGCCGTTGCATCCACGGCCTCGTAATCGTGCCGGGAATAGTAGTTGCGGCCATAACGCGCCCAGTGATCCGCCATCAGGTCGGACACGGATTTGCCCGTGGCGGCCAGGATGTTCAGCCACAGCAGAACCGCCCAAAGCCCATCCTTTTCCCGCACATGGTTCGACCCGGTGCCCGCGCTTTCCTCGCCGCACAGCGTGACCTTGCCGGCGTCAAGCAGGTTGCCAAAGAACTTCCAGCCCGTGGGTGTTTCGAAATGCGCCATGCCCTTGGCGTCCGCCACGCGGTCGGCGGCGGCGGATGTGGGCATGGACCGCGCCACACCGGCCAAGCCACTGGCATAACCGGGGGCCAGTTCGGCCTTGTCAGCCAGAAGGGCCAGACTGTCAGACGGGCTGACGTAGCACTGCGCACCCACAATCATGTTGCGGTCGCCGTCGCCATCCGACGCGGCGCCGAAATCGGGCGCGTCATCGGCATACATCACATCCATCAATGCCTTGGCCCAGACCGGGTTCGGGTCGGGGTGCCCCCCGCCGAAATCGGGACTGGGGATCCCATTCATGACGGTGCCTGCAGGTGCGCCCAACCGGTCCTCAAGGATCGCAATTGCATAAGGTCCGGTGACCGCATGCATCGCGTCAAAGGCCATGCGGAACCCGCCCTTGAACAGGGCCGCAATGGCGTCGAAATCAAAGAGGGTGCCCATCAATTCGGCATAATCGGCAACAGGGTCCACAATCTCGACCTGCATGTCGCCAAGGCTGCTGGTGCCCAGCGCATCCAGATCGACATCCCCACCGTCCAGAATGCGGTACGCGTCAATCTCAAGTGTCCGGGCAAAGATCTTTTCCGTCACTCCTTCGGTGGCGGGGCCCCCGTTCGGACCGTTATATTTCAGACCGAAATCCGCGTTCGGGCCGCCGGGATTGTGGCTGGCCGACAGAATCAGGCCGCCGTCCGCACCGCGTTTGCGGATCAGGTGCGAGGCGGCCGGCGTGGACAACAACCCACCCTGCCCCACGATGCACTTGGCCGCACCGTTTGCTGCCGCCATGCGCAGGATGGTCCCGATGGCCACGTCATTGAAGTAACGCCCGTCACCCCCGACGATCAGGGTCTTGCCCGCAACACCGCCGATCCCGTCAAAGATGGATTGGGTATAGTTCTCAAGGTACCCCGGTTGCATGAAGACCGCCGTCTTCTTGCGCAGTCCGCTTGTTCCGGGCTTCTGCCCGCTGATCGGTGTGGTTGCGACGGTCTGAACTGTCATGCGTTGACCTTTCTGTCTTGCGCGGCCTGTCCACTCTTGGACGTGCCGCCAATCGGGCAGAGCTCAAGGGCGACAACGCTGTTGGGTGCAACGGACACTTCGCCTGTCTTCGCCGCCTCGGCTGGCTGGCCCGAGGTGTCGATGACCCGTTGCCAGCGATGGCCCGGCAGGGTTTCGGGAAGTGTCGCGCCGGTCTTGGCCCCTGCGTTGAACAGGATATAGATGGCGCCAAGGCGCGGCTCGTAGGCGGGTGTGCCGCGCGCCATGCGCATCTCGACGCCAAGGAATTTCAGTTCGGGATTGCCCCAATCCTCTTCCGACATGGCTGTGCCGTCTGCCTTGCGCCAGAACACGTCCGGCTTGCCATCAACCGCCCGCTTGCCCGCATGCAGGAACCGCTTTTGGCGCAGGATGGGGCTGGATTTGCGGAAGGCGATGATGTGGCTGCAAAAGGCAAGGAAATCCGGGTCCGCCTCGTCCCAGTTGACCCACCCAATCTCGTTGTCCTGGCAATAGGCGTTGTTGTTTCCCTGCTGGCTGTTGCCCAATTCGTCACCTGCCAGGATCATGGGCGTCCCTTGGCTAAGCATCAGCGTCGCCAGCATGTTGCGGCGTCGTTGCGCGCGCAGTGCCACGATCTCTGGATCATTTGTGGGCCCCTCGACCCCGCAATTGTCAGAGCAATTGTGGTCATGCCCGTCACGGTTGCCTTCGCCATTGGCGGCGTTGTGCTTTTGGTTGTAGCTGACGGTGTCCATCAACGTGAATCCGTCATGGGCGGTGATCAGGTTGATCGAAGACGTCGCAGGCCGCCCGTCATGATCAAAGCGCAAGGCGCTGCCGGTCACATGACCCGCCAGCTTGCGGGTGATGCAGGCATCGCCGCGCCAGAACTTGCGCACGTTGTCGCGGTACTTGTCGTTCCATTCGGTGAAAGGCGACGGGAACGCGCCCAGCTGATAGCCGCCCGGGCCAACGTCCCATGGCTCGGCAATCATCTTGACCTTGTTCAGCACCGGATCCTGTCGGATCGCGCGGCAGAACGGCCCGTCGCGGTCAAAGCCACCCGACGTACGCGCGAGGCTTGAGGCCAGATCGAACCGGAAGCCATCCACGTGCATGATTTCGACCCAGTAGCGCAAGCTGTCCATCACCATGCGCAACACGAACGGATGGTCCAGATCCAGCGTGTTGCCGCAGCCCGTATCATCCACGTAATAGCGCGGATCATCCGCCAGACGGTAGTAGCTGGCGTTGTCAAACCCGCGAAAACACAAGGTCGGCCCGCGTTGGTCGCCCTCGGCGGTGTGGTTATAGACCACGTCCATGATCACCTCGATCCCGGCAGCGTGGAACCGGGCCACCATCTGCTGGAATTCGGAAATGTCATGATTGCTCAGGTATTTGGGGTCAGGTGCAAAGAACCCGTAGGTCATGTAGCCCCAGTAGTTGCTAAGCCCCTTGTCGACCAGAAACCGGTCGTCCACGGCGGCTTGTGCCGGCAGCAATTCGATGGCGGTCACACCGAGGTTCGTCAGATGCTCCAGCATCTGATCGGACGCCAGCCCAAGGAACTTGCCCGCATGCGGCACGTCCTTGCGCTGCGCCGTCAACCCTTTGACATGTGCCTCGTACAGGATCGTGTCAGACCACGGCGTGTCCAGGCCCACCCGCTCGGCCCGGCCCCAGGTAAAGGCAGGGTCCACCACGACGGACCGGGGCATGTATGGGGCGCTGTCGCGGGTGTCGACACTCAGGTCCTTGTCCTTGTGCCCGATCTCGTAGCCGTACAGCGCGTCGTGCCATTCCACCTGTCCTGACAGGCGCTTGGCGTAGGGGTCCATGAGCAGCTTGTAGGGATTGAACCGGTGCCCTGCGGCCGGGGCATATGGCCCATGCACCCGGTAGCCATATTGCTGCCCGGGCCGCAGCCCGGCGATATAGCCGTGCCAGATGTGCCCTTCCCGCTCGGCCAGGTCGACAAGGTACACCTCGCGCCCCTGGTCGTCGCACAGGCACAGGACCACCCGTGTCGCATGTTGCGAGAACACGGCAAAGTTCACGCCCTCGCCATCGAACGTCGCGCCCAGGGGATGCGGCCTGCCCGCAGTCAGTTGGAATGGTGTCATCCAGAAGCCTTCAGGTCCGAGTACAGCGCAGCATAGGCCGCCGCCGATGGTGCCCATCCAACCGGATGCGCCATGGCGTTTCGCTGCATCTTTGACCACATCTTGGGACGCTCGAAAAGATCGCACAGCTGTGTCAGCGCATTTGAGAGCGCATCGGCGGTGATGGGGTGAAATTGCAGGCCCGTGGCAACCTCCTTGGCCAGTGTCGCGGGGGTCGCGGGCACCACCGTGTCGGCCAGCCCCCCTGTCAGGGCAACCACCGGCAATGTGCCGTATTGCAGCCCGTAAAGCTGCGTGAGCCCGCACGGTTCAAACCGAGACGGCACCAGGATCGCATCCCCGCCCGCCATCATGCGGTGTGACAGCGCCTCGTCATACCCGATGCGCGCGGCCACATGTGGATGGTCATAGTCGGCAAATGCAGCCTCCAACCCCGGGTCGCCGGACCCAAGCAGCGCCAGTTGCCCGCCCCGATCCAGCAGCGCAGGCAACGCCTCCAGAAGCAGATCAAGACCTTTTTGCGATGTCAGCCGGGATACCACCACGCAGAGCGGCCCGTCAGCAGACGGCAGGCCGAATTCCTCGCGCAGGGCGGCCTTGTTCGCCACTTTTCCGCGCGGGGTCTTGTAGGATCGGATGTGGCTGTCCACCGATGGCGACCACACGTCCAGATCGATACCGTTCAGGATACCCGACAGATCGGCGCGCCGGGCACGCAGTACACCGTCAAGGCCCATGCCGAAATCCGGCGTCATCAGCTCGCGGGCATAGGTCGGTGACACGGTTGTCAGGTGATCGGCATAGATCAACCCGGCCTTCAGCGCCGAAATCTGTCCCCAATATTCGACCCCTTCGCGTGTCAGATCAGCTTGGGCGATCCCCAGGGCCTTGGCCCGGTCCATGGGCACCAGCCCCTGAAAGGCGATATTGTGAATGGTCAACAGGCTTGGCACCGGTACCGCGTCGCGCCTGAGGTAGTAAGGCACCAACCCGGCCTGCCAGTCATGGCAATGCACAAGGTCAGGACGCCAATCGCCCACAGCACCGGCAGCAATATCCGCGGCAACCCGGCACAACGCGGCAAAGCGTTCGGGGTTGTCGGGCCAGTCCACGCCATCTGCATTCAGATATATACCAGCATCCCGGTCAAACAGATGTGGCGCGTCCAGAACCAACAGATCAAGGTCTACCGCCCTACCGGACACCACCCGTGCCGCACCGCCGAAACAGTCAAATGACGCGACCACCTGCTCCGCCTCCAGCGCGGACATCACCGCCGGATACCCGGGCAACAGCGTCCGCATCTCGACCCCCAGGGGCGCCAGAGCGGCAGGCAATGCGCCCGCCACATCCGCCAGACCGCCGGTTTTCACAAGCGGCGCACATTCCGAGGCTACGGACAGAACACGTGTCATTGGGCGGCCTTCCACGCCTCCACCATCGGTTTGGTGATCAGGGTCGTACCCTTTTCCGACACACGGAAGAACTTGGCGTCTTCGGTCGGATCCTCACCGACAACAAGGCCGGTTGGTATCTCTACCCCCCGGTCGATCACGCATTTGCGCAACCGGGCTGACCGGTGAATGGTCACATTGGGCAGCACCACGGAATGATCCAGCACCGCATAGGAATTGGTGTGCACGTCCGTGAACAGCAGTGAATTGCGCACCTCGGTCCCCGAGATGATGCACCCGCCCGACACCATGGACGAAATGGCGACGCCGCGCCGGTCCTTTTCGTCATGGATGAATTTGGCGGGCGGCACGCTTTCCGAATAGGTCCAGATTGGCCAGCTTTGGTCCCAAAGGTCCAGTTCGGGGGTAAAGTCGGTGAGGTCGATATTCGCCTCCCAAAAGGCATCGATCGTGCCCACGTCGCGCCAATAGCTGGGCGCGCCATCGGCCCGGACACAACTGTCGTCGAACCGGTGGGCGACGGCCTTGCCGTTCTTGACGATCTCGGGGATCAGGTCGTGACCGAAATCGTGGCTCGAATTGGGATCCTCGGCATCCTTCACCAGCAGTTCGCGCAGGAATTTCCAGCTGAAGACATAGATGCCCATCGACGCCAGCGCCTTGGTGTCATCCTCGGGCGTGCCGGGCGGATCGGCGGGTTTTTCCAGGAACGACGTGATGCGGCTGTTGGTATCTACGGCCATGACACCAAAGGCTGACGCCTCCGCGCGTGGTACGGTCAGACACCCCACGGTCACATCCGCGCCCTGTTCGACATGCTGGCGCAGCATGACCTCGTAATCCATCTTGTAGATGTGGTCGCCCGCAAGGATCACGATGTATTCGACGCCGTAACTGTCAACGATATCAATATTTTGCGTAACCGCATCGGCGGTTCCACGATACCACATCTCCTCGGACACACGCTGCGAGGCAGGCAGGATATCCAGAAATTCATTCCGCTCCGCCCGGAAAAAGTTCCAGCCGCGTTGGCAGTGGCGGATCAGGGAATGCGCCTTGTACTGCGTGGCCACAGCCATGCGCCGAATGCCGGAATTGACCGCGTTGGACAGGGCGAAATCGACAATCCGCGTCTTGCCGCCAAAGAACACGGCGGGCTTTACACGCCGGTCCGTCAGTTCCTTCAGCCGCGACCCGCGCCCGCCCGCCAGCACAAATGCCATGGACCGTTGCGCCAACCGTGTGGTGTCCGCCATATCGTTTCCTCCCTAAAGTTTCAGTCGGAACATCACCGTCGCCAATGGCGGCACGACAATATCCACGTGGTTGGGCAGGTCGTCCCAGTCGCCGCTGTGGCTTTGGACGTCTCCCCCGTTGCCCCGATCGCCACCGCCATAAACGGCCGCGTCCGAATTCAGGACCTCCTCCCAAAGGCCCGGAACCGGCACACCGATGCGCCATTGACGCATCACAGGGGTAAAGTTGCAGACCACGATCACGGGTGCATTGCCCTCTTCGCCGAAACGGGCGAAGGCGGTCAGTGACTGATCAGGGTCATTTGCGATCCAGCGAAAGCCCGACGGATCGCAATCGCGCCGATGGAGCGCAGGCGTTGCGCGATAAAGTTGGTTCAGATCACGCACCAGCGTCTGCACACCCTTTTGCTGGTCCCCGTGCAGCGCATCCCAATCCAGGGGCACGTCGTGGTTCCATTCGGACCATTGACCAAACTCGCAGCCCATGAACAGCAGCTTCTTGCCGGGGTGCCCCCACATGAACCCGTAGTAGGCGCGCAGGTTGGCAAACTTTTCCCACTCATTCCCCGGCATCTTGTCGATCATCGACCCCTTGCCGTGCACCACCTCGTCATGGCTGATCGGCAGGATGAAGTTTTCCGAGAAGGAATAGTCAATCGGGAAGGTCATCAGGTGGTGATCGTATTTGCGGTGAATGGGGTCCTTTTCGATGTAGCGCAGGGTGTCGTTCATCCAGCCCATGTTCCACTTGTAGCCAAAGCCAAGGCCACCCGCGTCCACGGGCGACGACACGCCGGGAAAGGCCGTGCTTTCCTCGGCCACGGTCATGATGCCCTCGACCTCACCGTAGGCAACGGTGTTCATTTCCTTCAGAAAATCAATGGCCTCGTAATTCTCGCGCCCGCCATCCCTGTTCGGTATCCACGCGTCGCCATCACGCGAATAATCGCGGTACAGCATCGATGCGACCGCATCCACGCGCAGCCCGTCGATGTGATATTCCTTGAACCAGTAAAGGGCATTTGCCGTCAGGTGATTGCGCACCTCGTTCCGGCCATAGTTGTAGATCAGCGTGTTCCAGTCCTGATGAAACCCCTCGCGCGGATCGGCGTGTTCATACAGATGCGTGCCATCGAACTGCGCCAGCCCATGGGCATCCGACGGGAAGTGCCCGGGCACCCAGTCCAGGATCACGCCCAACCCCGCCTTGTGCGCCGCTTCCACCAGATCGCGGAATTCATGCGGCGGACCGAACCGGATGGTGGGCGCATAAAGGCCCAAGGGCTGATAGCCCCACGACCCGTCAAAGGGAAACTCGCTGATCGGCAGGAATTCCAGATGGGTGAAGCCCATCCAGACGGCATAATCCACAAGCTCGGTCGCCAGTTCCTTGTAGCTCAGCCGCCGCCCGTCCGGCGTATGCCGCCACGACCCCAGGTGCACTTCGTAGACGGAAATGGGTTTGTCCCGGCTTTGCAGGGCGGCTCGCGACGCCATCCAGTCCGCGTCATCCCAGCCATAGCCCGTGATGTCGCGCACGACCGAAGACGTCTCGGGCGGATGCTGCGACCCAAGCCCCATGGGGTCCGCTTTCAGGAACGGCGCGCCGTGGCGCGGCGCGATCTCATATTTGTAAAGGTCCCCATCCGCGATCCCGGGCAGGAAAATCTCCCATACCCCTGTTGATCCCACCCGGCGCATCGGATGACGGCGGCCGTCCCAGACGTTGAAGTCTCCGACAACGGATACCCGCGCCGCATTGGGGGCCCACACCGCAAAATGCGTCCCGGCCACGCCATCGACGCAGGTCACATGCGCGCCCAGCGCCTGCCACAACTGCCTGTGGGTGCCCTCGGCGATCAGGTACTGGTCCAGATCGGTCAGAACAGGCCCGAAACGATAGGGATCGTCGAAGGACCATTCGGTGCCGTCCGAAAACGTGGCCGTCAGCGTATGCGTGAATTTCGAATTGGGAACTTTCGCAGCAAACAGCGGCCCTTCGATGCGGTCCAGAACGACTGTCTTGCGTCCCACAGTCGCCACGACCTGCACCGCATCCGGCACCAGGGCCACGCACCACGCGGCACGGCCCGTCTTGTGCACGCCCAGCACATCAAATGGCCGGTCATGGCGCGCCTCAAGCAGCGCGGCCACGTCCGCGCCGGTCATATGTGGCGGCAAGGCCGTGGTATCCGCCGCGTTCATCAGGCCAACTGTCCGATCAGAAACCCGCTGCCGCCCAAGGTCACCCGGCCCCCATTCATGTCTGCCGCTTGCGACAGCGCGGGCGTCACCATCCCCGGCAGGTCAACGGCCACGGGATTGGGGGACAGGTTGTAGATGCACATCATGTTATCTCCACGCGTGAACCCTAGCACGGGTTCCGGCAGATCAAGAAATTCAGTTTTGCCACGGCGCAATGCATCCGAGCCACGCCGCAGGGCCAGCATCTCGCGGTAGAACGCCAGAACGCTGTTGTCGCCCTGTTCGGACACCGCACGTGCTTGCTGTGGCGCCTTGACAGGCAGCCAGGTGCGGTTGGCTTTTGAAAACCCGCCATTGGCCGATCCGGCCTCCCACACCATCGGGGTGCGGCACCCATCGCGGCCCTTTTTCTCGGGCCAGAAGTTGATGCCTTCGGGATCGGTCAATTCGTCGAACCGCAGTTCGGTGTCGACTTGCCCCAACTCTTCCCCCTGGTAGAGACAGACGGACCCCTCAAACGCCAACAGCATCGCGGCCGCTTGCTTGGCCAGCGCATCCTGATCCGCCCCGTGCTCCAACCAGCGACCCACATGGCGGGGCACATCGTGGTTGGAAAAGGCCCAGCACGGCCAGCCTGCGGGCGCGTCGCGAAAGAACGCCTCGATCCGCTCGCGGAAGTGTTTGGGCGAGAAATCCGGCCCCAGCATTTCAAAGCTGTAGGCCATGTGCAGGCGCTGACCGGAGGTGTACTCGCCCATGATCTCGATGGAATGATGACTGTCCCCGACCTCACCCACCATGGTCCGGTTGTCATATTCATCCAGCAGCGCGCGCAGCTTCTCCAGGAACGCGATGTTCTCGGGCCGGTTCTTGGAAAACAGCGTGTACTGCATCTCGAACGGGCGGACGGCATCCTGCGCCCAATCGGACGGGTTGGCGGCATTGTCGCGCAGCAGGTGATCGTGGACATAGAAGTTCACGGTGTCGAGCCGAAAGCCATCCACACCCCGGTCCAGCCAGAAGCGCACGCAGTCCAGCAGATAGGTCTGCACATCAGGATTGTGGAAATTCCAGTCCGGCTGCTCTTTCAGGAAGTTGTGCATGTAGTATTGGCGGCGGCGCGCATCCCAGGTCCAGGCCGGACCACCAAAGATCGAAAGCCAGTTGTTCGGCGGCGTGCCATCAGGCCTGGGATTGGCCCAGACAAACCAGTCGGCATGGGGGTTGTCCCGGCTCTGACGGCTCTTTTCAAACAGGGCGTGCTGGTCCGATGCGTGGCTAAGCACCTGATCGATAATGACCTTCAGACCCAGATCATGGGCCTTCTCCACCATCGCATCGAATTCGGCCAAGCTGCCAAAAGTCGGGTCGATGTCGCAATACTCCGATACGTCATAGCCCATATCGGCCATGGGCGACGGGAACACCGGGCTCAGCCAGATGGCATCGACACCCAGGGACGCCACATGATCCAGACGGTCGATGATGCCCTTGATGTCACCAATGCCATCGCCATCCGCATCCATAAAGGACCGGGGGTAGATCTGATAAGTCACCGACCCGCGCCACCAATCTTGTCCATCTGCCATCTTGAAATCCCTTGTCCAAGGAGTGTTAGCCCTAACATTCAAAGCGCTTTGATATGCGCCAAACGGGTGGAAAGCAAATGATTCAGGGCGTGGTCGTGCGCAGACGCAGCATAAAGTGTCGGCCCGTCCACGCAGTAACAGGTTTTGGTCAGAAGTGGCTTGGAAATGCAGGAAGCGTTTCGCCTGTGTCTTGGGGATGGCTGGTGTGCGGACAAAACTGCCTTTTATTACAACTAGGCCAATGTCAGTTTTTGAGAGACATCGACGTTACAGTGTGTAACGTGTAGCGGTCTCCGCTGAAGTTTGGGTTTCTCAGTTGCCTAGGAATATGGGGAGAAAACCAGGACAGGTGCCGACAGCAAACGGATTCTGTCTTAATTTTTGTTGTTTGAGTCGAGCATGGGAGCTACTGATGAAAAAAATCCTTCTTTTGATCAGCATGGCATTAGTGGGACCAACTGCTACAGCACAAGAATCCTTTGATGAAACAAAGATTGATATAGTTCTTAAAAACACTCTGCCCGATCCTTTGTTTGGAGGGGCAAACCTTTTTTTTGATCTAAATAATTATTCCTCTTACGTAGGAGATGTTTTGTTCTGGATTGAACAAGACGGACGAGAGTTTTGCGTTCATGTCACAGATGTTGCAGCTCAGGCTGGCTACAACATGAAAATGAAGTGTGGAGAACTTCGTAGTGGCAATTTCCGCATTCTCTACACGCACCCAGCAACCCGACCTCGTTTGGCTAGGCGAGCGAAGCGGAGCTAACAGTCCAGGTTATCATTTAAAGTGCGCGTGCCTGAATTTGTCTATACGTGAACCATCTCACCAAGCATCACTCGCTGCTGACGCGCACGTCTAAAATCTGTTGAACGCAAATACTCTGGTTACCTTCTTTGACTTAAAGCCATTGATGACCAATAAAACCTTTTGATATCAAAGCGCAGTAGAACTGTGTCTATTTTAGCGTGCATTTTTGACCGCACGCAGAAGAGCGGACATTAGGGTGCAGAGCAGCATCCGCCACTCCGGGCTCATAGCAGACACCTATCGATCTTAGATGCCTGCTTCCTGCGTCCCGTCGATGCCATAGTACTGTGTCGCTCCAATCCGCGCCTGCCAAGCCAACACCAACATAGCCCCATTGCGCGCGGCGCGGCCAGCCGCTACCCCATTTGCAATGAAACCGGTCCGCCTTATCAGCGGCTTCCTGACCGTGGGCGTCTGGACGCTGCTTTCCCGCATCTTGGGCTTCGTGCGCGAGATAATGATCCTGTCGCTGATCGGTCCCGGCCCGCTGATGGATGCCTTTGTCGCCGCGTTCCGCCTGCCCAACATGTTCCGCCGCTTCTTTGCCGAGGGCGCGTTCAACGCCGCATTTGTCCCGATGTTCTCGTCCAAGCTGGAGGGGAAAGAGGACGCCGCGCGGTTTGGGCAGGATGCGCTGAACGGTCTGGCGCTGGTGACCCTGATCCTGACAGCGCTTGCCATGATCTTCATGCCTGGGCTGGTCTGGGCCACGGCGGGCGGCTTTGGGGCTGAACGGTTTGACCTGGCCGTGGGCTTTGGCCGGATCGTCTTTCCCTATATCTTCTTCATGTCGCTGTCGGCCCTGTTTTCTGGCGTTTTGAACGCCACGGGCCGGTTCGCGGCGGCAGCTGCCGCGCCTGTCCTGCTGAACGTCATGGTGGTCGCCGCCATGGCCCTGGCCTGGGCCACAAGGGGCGAGGCGATCACATGGCTGATCTGGACCATCCCGCTGGCCGGGGTCGCGCAGCTTGGGCTGACGTGGGGGGCCGCGGCGCAGGCGGGGTTTGCCCTGCGCCCCGCGCTGCCGCGCTGGACCCCGGATATGCGCCAGATGCTCCGCACAGCGGTGCCCGCCGCGCTGGCCACGGGTGTCATGCAGATCAACCTGGTCATAGGGCAGCTTGTCGCCTCGACCTACGACAACGCGGTCAGCTGGCTGTTTGCTGCGGACCGGCTGTACCAATTGCCGCTTGGCGTCGTGGGCATCGCGGTGGGCATTGTTCTTCTGCCTGACCTGTCGCGCCGGTTGAAGGCCGGGGATACGGAAGGCGCGCGCGCCGCCTATTCGCGCGCGACCGAATTTTCCATGGCGCTCACGCTACCCAGCGCCGTGGCGTTGATGGTCATCCCGTTGCCTCTGGTGTCGGTCCTGTTCCAGCGCGGGGCCACGGGTGCAGACGATGCTGCGGCCATCGCCGTCGCGGTCGCGATCTACGGCGCAGGCCTGCCGGCCTTCGTGCTGCAAAAGGTGCTGCAACCGCAATACTTCGCACGCGGCGACACACGGCGGCCGTTTCACTACGCGCTGATCGCCATGATCATCAACGCCGCCATCGCGGTTGGCCTGTCGCCCGTGATCGGCTGGATCGCGCCCGCCGTCGCAACGACAGTGGCCGGATGGGCCATGCTGGGCCTGCTCTATTGGGGGGTAAGCGGCATGGGGGACGTGGTGCGTACCGACGACCGGTACCGCACCCGCCTGCCCCGGATCATTGCGGCATCCGTGGCAATGGGTCTGACGCTCGGCATTGTGGCGACACTTCTGAAACCCGCGCTCGGGACAGAGGGCGTGCGCTACATCGCCCTGCTGGGGCTGATCATCCTTGGGGCCGGCAGCTACTTTGGCATTGCGCATGCCATCGGCGCCATGCGCCTGTCGGACATCAAAAGCGCGGTGCGGCGTGGTTAGCGACGGCGCAAGGCGGCCAGAACCCGCACCCAACCGCCCGGCATGACAAACGCGGTGAGGGCGAACCCCGCGCAAAAGCCGGACAATTCCGCCACCCAGGCATAGCCAACCTGAAAGAACATCCCGAACAGCAGCTGCAGGCCCATCAGCACCCCGATCAGGGTAAAGGCCTGGGCCTGCGGCCCTCCGGTCGCGGCCTGTTTCTGCCAGTACAGAAACGTGAACACCCCGATCAGGCCATAGACGCTGGGATAGGCCCCGATCAGCCACGCCTGATCCGTCACAAGGGCAAAGACCAGCGCACCAATGATGCCGCACAGCACAAACATCAGGATCACGGCCCACCCGCCCATGACCTCGCCCACCAGCTTGCCCATGGCCAGCAGGATCACGCCCGCAAACACGGTCGAGGTGAAGGTGCCGTGCACAAAGGGATAGGTCACGAAACGCAGCACATGCTCGGGCAGCAATCGGCCCGTTTCCAGCATGAAATCGAACGCCTCACCGGAAAACGCGTAATCATTCAGGGCCTGCAACCGCCAGCCCACCGCGCCCGGTCCGCCGATCAGATTGGCCTCGCCCAGCGAGAACGCCAATTCCGGCAGTGCCACGGCTGCAAACAGCAGCCAAACGGCGGGCGGCAACGGGTTCACGGGACTGGGATCATACTGCTCGGACATCGGGCCTGCCTGCTTGACGCGTGTTGACCCCATGGGTAAGCCAACCCGGCATATTTGCCCAGAGGTTACCCATGTCAGACAGCCAATTCACACCCCGCGTGTTCTCGGGCATCCAGCCATCGGGCGGGCTGACGCTGGGCAACTACCTCGGGGCCATCAAACGCTTTGTGTCCATGCAGGACGCCGCGTTCGAGACGGTCTATTGCATGGTCGACCTGCACGCGATCACCGCCAAGTTCCTGGACCCCGCCACGCTGCGGCACAACACGCGCGAACTGGCGGCCGGGTTCATCGCGTCGGGCATCTCGCCTGACAAATCGATCCTCATCAACCAAAGCCAGGTGCCCGAACACGCGCAACTGGCCTGGATCTTCAACTGCGTGGCCCGCATGGGCTGGATGCAGCGCATGACGCAATTCAAGGACAAGGCCGGCAAAAACGCCGAGGCGTCTTCGCTGGGTCTCTTTGCCTACCCCGCGCTGATGGCGGCCGACATCCTCATCTACCACGCCACGCATGTGCCCGTGGGTGACGACCAGAAACAGCACCTCGAACTGACGCGCGACATCGCGACCAAGTTCAACCACGACTACGGCGTCGACTTTTTCCCGATTACAGAACCGGTGATCGAAGGGGCGGCAACACGCGTCATGTCCCTGCGCGACGGGTCCAAAAAGATGTCGAAATCCGACCCCTCGGACGCCAGCCGCATCAACATGACCGACGATGCCGACACCATCGCCAGGAAGATCCGCAAGGCCAAGACCGACCCCGACGCCCTGCCAAGCGAGGCCAAGGGGCTGGAAGACCGCCCCGAAGCGCGCAACCTCGTCAACATCTACGCCGCGCTGGCGGACATCAGCGTGGACCAGGTGCTTGCTGATCACGGCGGCGCGCAATTCGGCACGTTCAAACCGGCACTCGCGGAACTGGCGGTCGACAAACTCTCCCCCATCTCGGCCGAGATGGCGCGCCTGATGGATGACGTGACCGAGATCGACAGGATCCTCGCCCGCGGCGCCGAGCAGGCGCGCGAGATCACCGCGCCGATCTTGAAAAGGACCTATGAGATCGTGGGGATGGTGGGCAGTTAACCGATCCGAGAAAGGGTGGGTAAGGTCCGGAGTGCGGACGAAGCTGACATTACCTGACTTCTATTCTAACGTTTAGAAGCGGAGGAACAGCAATGTCAGAGCGATTGTCTGGTGGATGCAAATGTGGGTTGGTTCGCTATGAAGGAACCCGAGTGGATGTCCCAATGTTTCGATGTCATTGCCGTGATTGTCAGCAACTCACCGGCTCGGGGCATTCAGAGATGATGCCTCTCGCACGCGACAGCTTTTCGATAACAAATACCTGCAAAACATATGAGATGACGGGTGGATCAGGTCAGTCAACGTTCAGCGGATTCTGTCCGAATTGTGGATCACAGGTTACACGCAACAGCCAACGGATGAGTGATCGAATATACGTGCATGCGTCTTCCCTGGACGACCCAGGCAAGTATGAACCGGCAAAGTCGATTTGTCCGAACGCTGCTCAAGCGTGGGATGAGGCATCAATTATTCAGAGGTGATTTGGGCTCAAAGCCGCCGCCGCCCACCTCCCCAATCTCCAACCACTCCGCCCTACCCATTGGCCGCCATAAACGCCACCGCCGCCCGGGCCAGCTCCTCCCCCACGTCCTCCTGCAAGAAGTGTCCGGCCCCGTCAAAGATCACGTGATCCTGCCCAGCCGCGCCCGGCATCATGCGTTGAAACACCTTCTCCACCCCCGCCATCACCCTGTCCTGCGCGCCAAAGGCGGTCAGCACGGGCAACTCCAACCCCGCCAGCACGCGCCACGCCGCGCGGTTCGGCTCTGCCGCGGGATCGTCGGGGCTGTCCGGCACCAGCATCGGGAACATCCGCGCGCCGGCCTTGTGACTCTCATCCGGGAACGGGGCGTTGTAGGCAGCGACCTCCGCCTCCGTCAGCTTGGTCTCTGTCCCGCCAAAGACAATCCGTCCGGCATCGAACGGATCGACCGTCTGGGAAAAGTCGCGCCACGCCTTGAACGCATCGCTCATGGGCTGGTCGCCCGTGGGCAGGGCGGTATTGGCCACCACCAACCGCCTGAACCGCTCCGGCATCGCCGCCAGCAGGCGCAACCCGATCAGCCCGCCCCAGTCCTGACAGACCAGCGTGATGCCCGTCGCATCCACCTGCCGCAACCAGTCGCTCATCCAGTCCACATGCCGCTGATAGGTGTAGTCCGACTGCGCCACCGGCTTGTCCGACCGTCCAAAGCCCACCAGGTCCGGGGCCAGCACCCGGTGGCCCGCAGCGACAAAGACAGGGATCATGTGGCGATAGAGGTACGACCACGTCGGCTCGCCATGCATCACCAACACCACCTCGCCGTCGCGCGGCCCCTCGTCCAAAAAATGCACCCGCAGGGTTCTCCCTTCGGTGTCATCGACCTCGACATAGTGCGGGGCGAAATCGAAATCCGGCAGCCCGTCAAAGCGGGCGTCATCAGTGCGCAGCACGTCCATGTGATCCTCCTGTGGCAGGCATCCAGCCTAAGGCGCGCTTCGTGCGCCTGTCTACCAATCCTGTGCGCCCATGCGCATGGGCAAGCCTGACATGACCTCCTACAGTCGCGGGCAAAGGAGAGCACGACATGACAGCACAGGTTCCGGCCGCAACGTGCGTTGGCCACATCCATCTCAAGGTCACGGACCTTGAACGCTCCATCACCTTCTACCGCGACGTGTTGGGCTTTGCCCTCGTCCAAAGCTACGGGATGCAGGCGGCGTTCCTGTCGGCGGGCGGCTATCACCACCATATCGGGCTGAACACATGGCACTCGCGTGGGGCGGGGCCCGCACCGGAACGGGCGGCGGGGCTCTATCACGCGGCGTTCCTCTTTCCTGACCGCGCGTCGCTGGGCGCGGCACTCCGGCGTGTCCTCGACCACGGCACCCCGCTCGACGGGGCCGCAGATCATGGCGTGTCCGAGGCGGTCTATTTCCGCGACCCCGACGGCAACGGGATCGAACTGTACCGCGACCGGGCGCAGGCCGACTGGCCACGCGGCGCGGACGGCGCACTGGCCATGGTCAATGACCCGCTCGATGTCCAGGCACTTCTGGCCGACGCGCGTTAACCCTTTGGTCATGTTTCACAGCGCACGCCCCGTTAACCACGGGTTCGGCGCACACGCGGTGTACGGGGTGTGCACAGGGTGTGCACGCGTGGTGTATCGCCCAAACACCTTGTTTTGCGGGCGTTAACCCTGATTCGCGGCGCCATGGCGGATCGGCCCACCGTACGTTGCGCCTGGCCCCGTTTTCCGCCACGGTGCCGCTCGAACGCAGGAGGGGCAGATGAGCACCGGATTCTACTGGGACGAACGCACCATGTGGCATGGCGGTGGCAACTACGCCTTCACCGTGCCCTTGGGTGGCTTGGTGCAGCCTCTCGCCGCCGGTGGCCTGCCCGAAAGCCCCGAAACCAAGCGGCGCATGAAGAACCTGATGGATGTCACCGGGCTGACCCGGGACCTGCACGTCACCTCGGCGGATGTCGCAACCACCGAACAGCTCTTGCGGGTGCATCCACAGGAATACCTGAATGAATTCAAATCGCTATCCGATGCAAACGGGGGCGAGATCGGCCACCACGCCCCCTTCGCGAAGGGGGGATACGACATCGCGGCACTGGCAGCGGGTCTGACCGTGGCCGCGGTCGAGGCGGTGCTGGCAGGCACATATGACAACGCCTATGCCCTCGCACGCCCGCCCGGCCACCATTGCAAAGCCGCAACCCCCATGGGCTTCTGCCTCATGGCCAACATCGCCATCGCGGTCGAGGCGGCCAAGGCCACCCGCCCCGACCTGCGCGTGGCCGTTCTGGATTGGGATGTGCACCACGGCAACGGCACGGAATCCATCTTCTATGACCGCGCCGACGTGCTGACCATCTCGCTTCACCAGGAGGGGAATTATCCCCTGGATACCGGGTACTTAGCCGACCGCGGCACGGGTGTCGGAGAAGGTGCGAACCTGAACCTTCCCCTGCCCGCCGGCGCCGGTCACACCGCCTATCTTCATGCCATGGACAGGGTCGTCACCCCAGCCATCGACGCTTTCAATCCCGATCTGATCATCGTCGCCTGCGGCTTTGACGCAGCCGCCGTCGACCCCCTCGCCCGCATGCTTGCCACGGCCGAGACGTTCCGCGAAATGACGCTCAAAATCAAAGCGTTAGCCGAACGCATCTGCGACGGAAAACTCGTCCTCAGCCACGAGGGCGGGTACTCGGAAATCTATGTCCCCTTCTGCGGCCATGCCACGCTTGAGGCGCTGTCCGGCAGCGCAATCACCGCGGCAGACCCGATGGCCCGCGCCCTGAACACCCGCCAACCGGGGCCAAGGTTCGATGCGTTCCTGCGCGCCGAAATTGACCATATGGCACAACAACTTGGCCTCTAACCCCTTGACGTCGCAGCCCTTCGCCACGACATGACCTTCAACATGTAAAAAGGCGTAACATATGCCCGCACGCAACCAAGCCGCCCTTGACTTTCTGCTCAGCCGCCGGTCCCGCCCGGCCAAGACACTGTGCGAACCGGTGCCTGACCGCGCGACCCTCGAACAGCTTCTGATCGCTGCTGCGCGCACGCCGGATCATGGCAAGCTTGAACCATGGCGCTTTGTGGTGCTGGGCAAGGGCGCGATGCCGCGACTGGCCCAAATCGCAGAACAACGTGGTCATGCACTTGGTCTGGATACGGAACAAATCGCAAAGGGACGCAGTCAATTTGATCAGGGGCATCTGGCCGTTGCCGTCATCGAAATCAACCGTCAGGTCGAAAAAATCCCAACACTTGAAATGACTTACTCGGCAGGCGCCGTCTGTCTCTCGCTCCTGAATGCTGCCTTGGCGGCAGGATGGGGGGCAAACTGGCTGAGCGGTTGGCCCAGCCACGATCGCGGCTTCATGGTCGACGCGCTGGGTCTTGCAAACCACGAACGCATCGCGGGCTTCATCCATATTGGCACCGAAACCTCGGCCCCACCAGAACGGCCACGTCCGGATGTCCCCGCCATCACCACATGGGTCGACGCATGATCCTGACCTCTTTCTTCGCGGCCCTTGGACAGATCAGCGACCCGCGTTTTCGGCGCGTTCTCTTGCTGGGTATCGCGCTTACCATCGCGTTGCTGATTGCGGCGACGTCAGGTTTTGTGTGGTTTATCGGATGGCTGACCGCGGACGGGGTATCTGTTCCATGGATCGGAACGATCACCTGGCTGGGTGATATCATCACCTGGAGTTCGTTCTTCCTGTTCCTTGTCCTTTCGGTCTTTCTGATGATGCCGGTGGCATCCGCGATCACCTCGATGTTCCTGGAAGAAGTCGCGCAAGCGGTTGAAGACAAACACTATCCCCATCTGCCGCCCGCACACAGCATCCCTTTCGGCGATGCGGTCGTGGATACGGTGAACTTTCTTGGTGTCTTGATCGGCGCCAACATTCTGGCGCTGATCCTGTATGTCTTCTTCGCCCCGGCGGCGCCTTTCATCTTCTGGGCGCTGAACGGGTTCCTTTTGGGGCGGGAATATTTCACGCTGGCCGCCATGCGCCGCGTGGGCCGTGCACAGGCCAAAGAGCTGCGTCGCGCGCACAACGGCACCATCTGGCTGGCCGGAACGCTAATGGCGATCCCCCTGTCCGTGCCCCTGGTGAACTTGCTGATCCCCATCATCGGGGCCGCAACCTTCACCCATATCTTTCACTCGGTCACAGCGGCTCAAGCGCCCGGTCAAAGAAGTTCATATCGTCCAGACTGATCCATCCCGACAGGATGATCCCGGCGATGACAATCCACAACACCAGGGCAACCCATGTCACAATCCACGCCTTGCGACGGGTGTGGTGGTGTTCGGGCGCACCGGCATGGGTGCCCGGCTCGACCGCGCCCAGATCACCTTGGGTCTGCACCTTGATCGGCAGGGCAATCAGAAAACACAGCCACCAGATGACCGCATAAAGAACAAGGGCTGATGTGATCCCCATCAGACCTGCTCGAGCTCGGTCAACGTGCCGTTCATGTCCTTGGGATGCAGGAACAGGACCGGTTTGCCGTGGGCCCCGATCTTGGGTTCCCCATCCCCCAGAACGCGCAGGCCGCTGGCCTTCAGGTGGTCGCGGGCAGCGATGATATCTTCGACCTCGTAGCAGACGTGGTGGATACCGCCCGACGGGTTCTTGTCGAGAAACCCCTGGATGGGGCTGTTGTCGCCCAAGGGGTACAGCAATTCGATCTTGGTGTTTGGCAATTCAATAAAAATGACCGTCACGCCGTGATCGGGTTCGTCCTGCGGCTCCCCCACATTTGCGCCCAGCGCGCTGCGATATTGTGCGGCGGCGGCGTCTAGGTCGGGGACAGCGATGGCGACGTGGTTCAGGCGACCGATCATGATTCAGGGCTCCGTTGACGTGTATTTGTGCCCTTATCCCCAACGGACGGGCGACGCGCAATGTGACGTTAACGCGCTGTTAGGCATGGCGACGTAACGATGAGTCGCAAGAGATTTTGGAGGATCTGATGGACACGACGGACCCGTTCAAGCCAACATACCCAGCCCCGACGCCTTTGCGCCCCTTGCTTGGGCTCACAGTGCTGGTGATCGAAGACAGCCGATTTGCCTGCGAAGCGATGCGCCTGCTGTGCCTGCGCAGCGGCGCGCGCATCCGGCGGGCCGACACGATGCGTGCGGCACGACGGCATCTGCAGGTCTACCGCCCCTCGGTGGCTATCGTCGATCTGGGGCTGCCAGATGGCAACGGCGCGGATCTGATCCACGATCTGGCCAATGCCGCGCAACGACCGGACGTGATCCTGGGTATCTCGGGGGATGCAGACAGCGAACATCGCGCGCTTGACGCCGGCGCGGACGGGTTCCTGGAAAAACCGGTTGTTTCACTGGCACAGTTTCAGGAAGCGATCCTGACCCACCTGCCGGAAGACCGGCAACCTCTTGGCCCACGCGCCCTGCCGGATGGAGAGGTCCAGCCGGACCCGATCGCCTATCGCGACGACATGGTGCATGTGGCGGACGTGCTGGAAGATGCGCAAGACGCCCGCGCACTGGATTACGTTGTGCAATTCCTGGGCGGCGTTGCACGCAGCGCACGGGACACCGAACTGTTGCAGGCCACGGATGCCCTGGCGGCCAAACGCGCCCGTGGGGATGCCGCAGCATCGGAAACCGCAGTGATTGCAGGGTTGGTACAGGATCGTCTGGCGGAAAAGATTGCGATCTAGACCGTTGTCTTAGCCGTCGGTCGCAATCAATGGGTCATCGGCAACACGAACCAGCCGGGTCAGATCCGACAATCGTTCCTTCTGATTGCCGTCTGCGTCAAAGTTGCTGTCGGACAGCCATGCGCCAAATGCCTCTTGCAAGGCGGGCCATTCGGCATCGATGGCGGCAAACCACGCGGTGTCGCGGTTCCGCCCCTTGACCACTGTCGCTTGGCGAAACACGCCTTCATAGCTCAGCCCAAGGCGCTGTGCTGCGCGCCGCGACCTGGTGTTGAGCGCATCGCATTTCCACTCGAACCGCCGATACCCGGCTTCAAACGCCCAGGCCATCATGAGGTACAGCGCCTCGGTGGCCGCGCGGGTCTTTTGTAATGCAGGGCTGAAGTTGATGTGCCCGACCTCGATGCTGCCTGATTGCGGCGCAATCCGCAGGAAACTGGCAACCCCCTCGCATTGGCCACTCGCCACGTTGAAGATCGCGTAGAATTGCAACGCGGGATCATGCTCCATATCCCGCACCCACCGGTGATACTGGGCCGAGGATGAAAACGGCCCGTATGGCAGGAAATCCCAAACGGTGTCGTGATCCACATAGGACCGAAACAGCAGCGCGGCATGGACATCTGCGCGCAGCGGTTCCAGCCGGGCATGCACGCCCGTCAGAACAGTTGTCGCATCGGGTACCGCGGGCGGTGTCCAGTTCGGCACAGGGGTCGCGTTCAGGGTGTACATCGCAGTCATGCGCGGACGTTAGGCAAGGAACCGCCCAAGGCCAAGGGGGCATTGGCCCATAGCTACAGCATAACGCCGGGATCGGAGCCCATATCCAGACCGGGGAACACGGCACCTTCCAGAACATGGCGGTCAAGGCCCGTCAGGCTGCGCATGATCCAGGCGGCATGCGCGCGCACATCGCCCGTCGGCATCAGATCGCGGTCCTGATAAAGGTCGCCGTCGCCCAATCTGGGCCACTGCCCGAAAACCCGCCCGCCCTTGATGGCGCCACCGGCAAGGATCATCAAACCGCCGGTCCCGTGATCCGTCCCGCCCGACCCGTTCTGGCGCGCAGTGCGGCCGAACTCCGTCATGGCGACGACAGCCGTCTTGTGCCAGGCATCGCCGCGCATCTTGTCCTGCAGGGTCAGCAGCGTTTCCGACAGCCGGTTCAAGGCGCGTCCCATCAACCGGTCCTGCGCGCGGTGCATATCCCACCCATTGATCGAAAACGCGGCGATCCGCGCATCCTCGGACAGACGGGCCGCAGCGAATTTGGCAATTTCAAGGTGGTCCCCTGCCGGACGTCCCTGCCTGTCGCCGGTCATTTCAGACAGGACCTGCGCCTCTGCCAGAGCAGCATGCAAGGCAGGATCGCTTTGCGTCACCAGCTCCAAAAGGCGCACGGCCTGCGGGCTCAGGTCAAAGTCCGCGTCCGGCGACCAATTCGCGACCTCTGCAGCGCCTTGCATCAGCCGCATATCCCCACGACCAATGGCATAGGCAGTCTGCCCGGTCACGCCGGGCACGGCCTGCAACATGCGGTTCAGCCACCCGTCGCGCACCCCGGCCAAGCTGGTTGTCCCTGCCTCAAGCAGGTCCTGCCCGTCAAAATGGCTGCGTTTGTCACGATAAGGCGTCGACACCGCGTGCACGAAAGACAAATGGCCCGCCTTCCACATCGGGATCAGCGGGGCAAGGCCCGGGTGCATCGCAAAGTACCCATCCAGATCATACGCCTCTTCCGACGGGTCCAGCGCAAGAGACCCGCGCAACCCGGCAAAGCCCGGGTCACCATAGGGTTGCACCACGTCCAACCCATCCATGCCTCCGCGCAGGATAATGACCACCAGCCGAGTGTCCCAGGGCGCAGAGGCGAAGCTGACCGGGGTCAGCAGCGGGCTGGCCGCAAGCGAGCAGCCGATGACACCGGAGCGGGCCAGGAAATCACGGCGGGATATGGGCTGCGGCATCGTTGCCTCCTATCGGCGTTGAAACGCGGGGGACATCAGCACAAGGCCAATCGCCTCGGGCCGGCTTTCGGCCGAAGCCGCGACAAAACGCACCGCATCATTGGCAAAACGGCCCAGCGCCGCATCCGCAAATACGCGGGGATCAGGCAAGGGCGTGATCAGCTGGAAGGGCTGGCGCATGGCCCAATCCACACGCGCGGCCATGCCCTGCGGTGTAATCCATTCCGGGTCTTCTTCGGCCCAGCCATCAGGGCCGATGGGCCGTTCCCACTGCTGGCCCATGCGCACAAGCGGTACGGCCAGAACCTTGCGCATTGCCCGCTCGTCCAGGTCGCGCAAAGCATCGCGCGGCAAGGCCAAGGCGCGCAATGCAGAGGACACGAAATCGATCGGTAGTTTCATATTGGTCAAGGTCGGAGACCATGCCGCGAAATGGGTCAACAGCACCTCATAGACTGGCAGAAGCGCGCCATCATGCCCGACATAGGCCGACTCCAACGCGTCAATCAGGGCAGGATCAGGCGTATCTGACACAAAATGCACGGCAAGCTTCCACGCCAGATGCCGCGCGGTGGACGGATGCGCTGCCAGATCGCGCAGCACGGCGCGGATCGCATTGACGTTCGGTGCGTTGCCATAGCTGACCCCCATCACGGTTTCCGCCCCCGGTTCGGCATAGTCCTTGCGAAACTTGAACCCGTTGCGCGCGTCAAAGCTGAGGCCGGTGAACAGCTCGGCCAGCTGGGTCACATCCTCTTGCGTGTACGGGCCGTCCACCCCAAGCGTGTGCAACTCCATCACCTCGCGCGCGAGGTTTTCGTTCAATCCACTGCGTTTCTTCGGTCCGCGTTTGAGTGCACGCACGCTGTTCGGGCCCATGGACGCTTGCTGGTCCAGATATCCGATCATCAGCGGGTGCATCACGGCCGATTGCAGCAGATCCTCGAACCGGCCTGCGATAAAGGGACGGATTGCATCCTCTACGTAAGGGCCAGTCGCACGGCGGGCGACACCCGCCTTGCCCATGGCGGTAAAATGATCCGCCCAAAAGGCGACGATGCGTTCCCGAAAGGCGGTTGTGGTATGCACACGGCGCTGCATCGCTTGTCCCAACCAGGTGAACATCGCAATGCGTGCCGCGCCATTCAGCTTGTTGCGTTCCTTGCGCGCCTCTTCGGCCAATTCGGTGCCACGATTCTGGCGCCGCACCTTGCGCGCCTCTTGCGCAGCCAGCATGCGCGACCGGAATGTGACGAAGGTTTCGATCGGGAATTCCGCCTGGGCAGTATCCGGGCCCACCAACCCCGATAGCATTTGTGCAGCATTTGCAGGCGCCGCCACATGGGGCGACAGGCCGTATCCAAACCGGATTTCCGCAAGCTCTGGATCAAAATCACGCACGCGCACACCCCTTGGGGTCACTGATTGTCACCCACAAGATAACACTGCTTGCCCAAGGTTTCACCGGGCAAGCAGTCACATCTGCAAATGCTTGCCTAGTCCTGCGGGATGACGCGCAGCCCCAGTTCCATCAGTTGGTCGCTTGTGGGGTCGCTTGGCGCATCCATCATCAAATCCTCGGCCCGCTGGTTCATCGGGAACAGGATCACCTCGCGGATGTTCTGTTCACCCGCCAGCAGCATCACGATCCGGTCAATGCCGGCAGCACAGCCCCCGTGGGGCGGCGCGCCATACTGGAACGCGTTGACCATTCCGCCAAAGCGCTTGCGCACCTCGGCCTCGTCATAGCCTGCGATCTCGAACGCCTTGAACATGATCTCGGGCCGGTGGTTCCGGATGGCCCCCGACACCAATTCATAGCCGTTGCAGGCAAGGTCGTATTGGAAACCAAGCACCTTGAGCGGATCACCCTGCAACGCCTCCATCCCGCCCTGGGGCATGGAAAACGGGTTGTGTTCAAAGTCGATCTTGCCGGTGTCCTCGTCCGCCTCGTAGATCGGGAAATCCACGATCCAGGCAAAGGCGAACCGGTCCTCGTCGATCAGCTTCAGTTCCTCGCCGATCACATTGCGCGCCCGACCCGCGATGGCCTCGAACGCCTTGGGCTTGCCGCCCAGGAAAAAGGCCGCGTCGCCCACCCCAAGCCCCAGTTGCTGGCGGATTGCTTCGGTGCGCTCAGGCCCGATGTTCTTGGCCAGCGGGCCTGCTCCCGCCCAAATCGTATTTGCAAGGGAGCTTTGATATTCGACGCCAGAAGTCTGCTGTGCTTCTTGAATTGCCATCAGCTTCTCATCGGCCGTATCAAATTGCTCTTCGCGCCAAAAGATATACCCCATCCCCGGCAACCCTTCCTTCTGCGCATAGGCGTTCATCCGGTCGCAGAACTTGCGGCTGCCGCCCGTGGGCGCGGGGATGGCGCGGATCTCCGTGCCCTCCTGCTCCAGCAGCTTGGCAAAGATGGCAAAGCCGGAACCAGCGAAATGTTCCGACACCACCTGCATCTTGATCGGGTTGCGCAGGTCGGGTTTGTCGCTGCCATACCACAGGGCGGCGTCGCGATAGCTGATCTGCTCCCACATCTCGGGCGCGTCGACATTCTTGCCGCCGCCGAACTCTTCGAACACACCCGCGATCACGGGGCTGATCGTATCGAACACATCCTGCTGTGTGACGAACGACATCTCCATGTCCAGCTGGTAGAAGTCGGTAGGCGACCGGTCCGCGCGCGGGTCTTCATCGCGGAAACACGGAGCGATCTGGAAATATTTGTCAAAGCCCGACACCATCAACAGCTGCTTGAACTGCTGCGGGGCCTGCGGCAGAGCATAAAATTTTCCCGGATGCAGGCGCGAGGGCACCAGAAAGTCGCGCGCGCCTTCGGGAGACGACGCCGTGATGATCGGCGTCTGGTACTCGCGAAATTCCCGGTCCCACATGCGCTTGCGGATCGACGCAACCACGTCCGACCGGAGTTTCATGTTCTCCTGCATCTTGTCGCGGCGCAGGTCGAGATAGCGGTAGGTCAGGCGCGTCTCTTCCGGATATTCCTGGTCACCAAACACCATCAACGGCAGCTCCGCCGCGTGGCCCAGCACCTCCATGTCACGGACAAACACCTCGATCTCGCCCGTCGGGATCTTGTCATTGACGAGGCTCGCATCGCGCGCCTTCACATTGCCGTCGATGCGAATGCACCATTCAGACCGCACCTTTTCCATCTCGGAAAACACCGGGCTGTCGGGGTCGCACAACACTTGCGTCACGCCGTAATGGTCGCGCAGGTCAATGAACAAGACGCCGCCGTGGTCGCGTACCCGGTGGACCCAGCCCGACAGACGCACGGTATCACCCACATTGGCCGAGGTCAGAGCGGCGCAGGAGTGAGAGCGGTAAGCATGCATGGTCGTGTCCCTTCGGGGCTGCGGATTTGATCGGCGCAGATACACCGGGCAAGGGGTGGAAAGTCAAGGCGACAACGGCCCTGACCCCATGCTATCACGGACAAAAAGGGAGGGTCCGATGGACGACAAATGGGCCAGAGGCATGGGCGTGCGCCGCACGGTGCTGGGCGACGCCCACGTGGACCGGGCGGAGGCGGTGAAAACGGCGTTCGATGCCCCGTTTCAGGAACTGATCACCGAAGGTGCCTGGGGCACCGTCTGGGCCAGCGACGCGATCAGCTTGCGGGAACGGTCAATGTTGACGCTCGCCTTGCTGGCCGCGACCGGCAATTTCGAGGAAATCCCCATGCACATTCGCGCGACCGCGCGCACAGGGGCCACACCCAGCGATGTGGCCGAAGCCTTCCAGCACGTCGCGATCTACGCCGGGGTCCCGCGCGCCAACAGGGCACTCAGGATTGCCAAAGACACCTATGCCGAGATGGAGGCAAACGGTGACTGAACCGCTTAACCGCCGGGATCGCGCCTGGCACCCTGCGCCGCATTTCCCCGACTACAAATCCAGCATCTACAGGTCCCCGCGAAAGCCGTTGGTCATGGCCCCGCCATCAGCCAGCGAAGACAGCGGTCCCGTCTTCGGCCACGATATGATTGGGCCGCTTGACAATGACCTGATCCGCAACTTTGCCGCCCCGGGCGAGATGGCGATCGGCCCGCGCCTGATCGTGCACGGCCGGGTGTTGGATGAAAACGCGCGCCCCGTGCCCGGCACCCTGATCGAAGTGTGGCAGGCCAATGCAGGCGGACGCTATCGTCACGCGAAAGAAGGATACCTTGCCCCGCTTGATCCCAATTTCGGTGGATGCGGGCGCATGATCACGGACGACAACGGCGCGTATCGTTTCACGACAATCAAGCCCGGACCCTACCCGTGGCCCAACGGGCCCAATGACTGGCGGCCGGCGCATATCCACTTCTCCGTCTTCGGGCACAGCTTTGGTCAGCGTCTGGTGACACAGATGTATTTCGAAGGTGACCCGCTGATCCCGCTGTGCCCCATCGTCCGCTCCATCGCCGATCCGGCCGCCATCGCGCAACTGACGGCGCCGCTGGATATGGCGGCAACGGCCCCGATGGACGCCCTGTCCCACCGCTTTGACATTGTGCTGCGCGGGCGCGGATCGACCCTGTTTGAAAACCGGAGAGAGGGGAATTGATGGCAAAGCGTCGGTTGAAAGAAAGCCCTTCACAGACAGCCGGGCCTTATGTGCATATCGGCTGCACGCCGAATTTTGCAGGGATCAGAGGCATTTACGACACCGATCCCGGCAACATCATGCGTACTGACACCACCCTTGGCGATCAGATCACCATCACCGGCACTGTGTTTGATGGACAGGGCACGCCCCTGACCGATGCCCTGGTCGAGATTTGGCAAGCAGATGCAGAGGGCCGGTTTGCGCCCACAAATATCGGGTTTTCGGGCTGGGGGCGATGCCCGGCAGACCAGGATACAGGCGCGTGGCGCTTTGACACGATCCGACCTGGGGCAACCAAAGACGGTGCCGGTCACGTCACCTTTTGGATCGTCGCGCGGGGAATCAATGTCGGCCTACACACGCGCATGTACTTCCCCAATGATCCATTGCTGGACAGCGATCCGTGGCTTGCACTGGTGGAAGACGCGCGTCGCAGCACGTTGATCGCAACGCAGACCGGCGACGGGCAGTTCAATTTTGACATTCATCTTCAGGGGCCAGCCGAAACCGTGTTTTTCGACGCTTGAAACGCAAAACGCGGGCCATCAAAGACCCGCGTTTCACCCATATTGCTAACGCTTACAGAAGATCGAAGCGGTCGTTGTCCATCACCTTGGTCCAAGCTGCGACAAAGTCGTTCACAAACTTTTCGGCATTGTCGTCCTGGGCGTATACTTCGGCATAGGCCCGCAGGATCGAGTTTGAACCAAAGACCAGATCGGCGCTTGTGGCGGTAAACTTGATCGCGCCCGTGGTCCGGTCCCGCAGTTCAAAGGTGCCATCGCCCGCCGGGTGCCAGCTGTAGGCCATGTCGGTTAGGTTGACGAAGAAGTCCGGTGTCAATTGTCCCACACGGTCCGTGAACACACCATGCGATGTGCCACCATAGTTGGTCCCAAGCACGCGCATACCGCCCAGCAAGACGGTCATGTCCTGCGCATTCAGACCCATCAACTGAGCGCGGTCCAGCGTCAGCTCTTCCGGGCTTATGGCCAGGTCGGGCTTGGCATAGTTGCGGAAGCCGTCGGCGTGCGGCTCGAGCACATCGAAGCTGTCAGCATCGGTTTGATCATCCGTTGCGTCGCCGCGGCCCGGTGTGAACGGCACCGACACATCGAAACCGGCGGCTTTTGCCGCAGCTTCGACGCCAACGTTGCCAGCCAGCACGATGACATCGGCGACAGATGCGCCCGTGTCCGCCGCAATGGGTTCCAGCGCGGCAAGAACCGCATCCAGACGCTCGGGCTCGTTGCCCTCCCAGGTGCGCTGGGGGGCAAGACGGATGCGGGCACCATTGGCACCACCCCGCTTGTCCGATCCACGGAAGGTGCGTGCGCTGTCCCATGCGGTGGCAATCAGATCGGCGTGGCTGACGCCGCTGGCCGCGATTTTCGCCTTCACCGCCTCTACGTCATACCCTGTGTTGCCGCCCGGGATCGGATCCTGCCAGATCAGGTCCTCGGCCGGGACATCGGGGCCGATGTAGTTGGCACGTGGGCCCATGTCACGGTGGGTCAGCTTGAACCAGGCGCGTGCAAACGTGTCGCGGAAATACGCCTCATCCGCCATGAACTTTTCACAGATCGCACGGTAGGTGGGATCCACCTTCATCGCCATGTCGGCGTCGGTCATCATTGGCATGCGACGGGTCACGCCGTCACCGGCGTCGACCGGCATGTCTTCTTCCTTGATGTCGACCGGCTGCCATTGGTGTGCACCTGCGGGCGACTTGGTCAGTTCCCATTCATAGCCGAAGAGCAACTTGAAGTAGCCCATATCGAACTTGGTCGGCTCTGTTGTCCAGGCGCCTTCGATGCCTGACGTGACAAGCGAGCTGGCGGACTCCGTCTGGTTCGGGTTCATCCATCCCATACCTTGCGACTCGATCCCTGCGCCTTCCGGCTCGGCCCCCAAAGCACCCGCATCGCCGTTGCCATGTGCCTTGCCGACGGTATGACCGCCGCAGGTCAGCGCGGCCGTTTCTTCGTCATTCATCGCCATACGCGCGAACGTCTCGCGGACATGCAGCGCGGTGCGGGCCGGATCGGGGTTGCCGTTCACACCCTCCGGGTTGACGTAGATCAGGCCCATATGCACGGCGGCCAGGGGGTTCGCCATCGTCGATGGATCATCCAGGTCTTCGTAGCGGTTTTCGGACGGCGCCAGCCACTCGGCCTCTTCGCCCCAGTTGATGTCGATGCTGGGGGCCCATGTGTCCGCACGACCAAAGCCAAAGCCGAAGGTTTTCAAACCCATTGATTCATAGGCGATATTTCCCGCCAACAGCATGAGATCGGCCCAGGACAGCGCGTTGCCGTACTTCTTCTTGATCGGCCACAGCAGACGCCGTCCCTTGTCGAGGCTTGCATTGTCCGGCCAGGAGTTCAGCGGGGCAAACCGCTGGTCACCGGCAGCGCCGCCACCGCGACCGTCCTGCATCCGGTACGTGCCCGCCGCGTGCCACGCCAGACGGATCATCAAACCGCCATAGTGGCCCCAGTCCGCAGGCCACCATGGCTGACTGTCCGTCATAAGCGCATGCAGGTCTGCTTTGACCGCGTCATAGTCGAGGCCCTTGACCGCTTCGCGATAGTCAAAGTCGGGATCCATCGGGTTGGTCCGGGCACCATGCTGGTGCAGCACCTCGACCTTGAGGGCGTTGGGCCACCAATCCTTGTTGGTACGTCCGCCGAAAGTGCTGGCAAGGCTTGCGCCGTGCATCACCGGGCATTTGCCGATGTCATTGCCGTCCATGAGTGTCTCCGTTCTTTGCTGCGTTTGGTGTCGGTGCTGGGTCAGAAGTAATGGTAGTTGAGAATCATTCTAGTCTTGAGTTCCGATTCATTTCCTAGCCTTCAGCGGACCTGCATCTTGGTGTCGATTCGCCTTGAGGCAAGCAAATCATCTATGCGCACGGTCCAAGTTTATGAGGTGGTAGGGATTGTGAAAAGTTGCATTTTGCAATCCTTGCAATAACTTTGGATTATGAATGTCACACTTCGCCAACTGCGCTACTTCAAGGCACTTGCACAGGACTTGCATTTTGGCCGTGCCGCAGACCGCTGCGCAATCTCGCAACCTGCGCTATCGGTTCAGATCCGCGAACTGGAGGACGGCCTGGGATTGCAACTCTTTGAACGCCAGCCAAGGGCGTTGCGATTGACGTCATACGGCGAGGCGTTCGAGGACAGGGTTCGCCCGATCCTGCAGTCCATTGATGAATTAGGCGATTGGGTGGCGACAACCCAGGGCGCCGGTTTCGGGCGGCTGCGGCTTGGCATCATTCCAACCATTGCGCCGTATCTGTTGCCCAACCTTATCAGCGCCTTGCACACGGCGGACCCGAACATTGACCTGCACATACGGGAAACCGTGACGCCGCGGTTGATCGATGAACTGTCCGACGGGCAGCTTGATGCAGCCATCCTGGCCTTACCCCTGGACGAGCCCGGTTTGGTCGAAACGCCTGTGTTTTCCGAGGAGATGGTGCTGGTTCGGCCGGACAAGGACACGGCTGCGCCACCCATCTCGGTCAACGATCTGGCAGCACACCGGTTGCTGTTGCTGGAGGAAGGGCATTGCTTCCGGGATCAGGCAATGTCCTTTTGCAACCTCAACCCGAACCGGCGGCGCGACGGGTTGGATGGCAGTTCGTTGAGCACCTTGGTGCAGATGGTTGGTGCGGGGATTGGCATTACCCTTATCCCCGAGATGGCTATCGAAGTCGAAACTCGGTCCGCAGCCGTGTGCATCAACCGCTTTGTCGGCGTTAAACCCACACGGTCAATTGGTGTGGTTTGGCGCGCGACGCACCCAATGGAAACCGCCTTGAACGATCTGGTGGAAACGGTGCGGTCCGTCGCAGGTCGGCCGCAACAAACGCATATCGAGTGATCTCAAACCCGCTCAATCCAAAGGGAAACGCCGTATTGCGGGTGGGTGAGATCGGTCGAAGAGACTTTCTGGTAAGTGAAATCGGAAACTGAAGACTTGAACATCTCCACCCATCGGTTTGAGCCCAGATGAAAAGGTGACCAATCTGTTTGTGCGGTCTGTCTACGCTCAACCCAGCATCCCGTGTCATGTGTGGGCCCACAACCCCACGCACTGGAGGAGGCGAATTCACAGTTTTGCGATTGGATAGACGAGCGAACGGCATTGCGCTGCCCGCTCGCCTCATCCTGTTTTACTTGGGCAAGAGAACCTTGTCGACGACGTGGATAACGCCGTTGGATTGCTTGACGTCGGCAATGGTGATTTTGGCAGCGTTGCCGTTTTCGTCGAAGATGAAGATGTTGTTGCCGCGCACCTGTGCCGACAGGGCATCACCTGACAACGTTTCGACATGGGCAAAGCCATCCGCGCTGTTTGCCGCCTTGGTCTTCAGCGCCTGAGCCGACAGATCGCCCGCGATCACGTGTGCGGTCAGGATTTTGGTCAGCTGACCCTTGTTTTCGGGCTGGAGCAGGGTGTCGACAGTACCAGCAGGCAGGGCGGCAAACGCATCGTTGACCGGCGCGAAGACGGTGAAGGGGCCTGCGCTCATCAGGGCGTCGACCAGCCCGGCGGCCTGCACGGCGGCAACAAGCGTTGTGTGATCTGCCGAGTTCACGGCGTTTTCGACGATGTTCTTGTCCGTGAACATGGGCGCGCCACCGACGTCCGGATTGGCGGCGAAAGATGCGGTTGCGGCCAGCGCGAGGCAGAGAACGGCAGCGGCGGTCTTGCGGGGGGTGAACATGAAAATTCCTTTCGTTTGCGTTCAGATGTCCCGGCGGGAACAGCAGTTCCTGCGAAAGACAGCGAACAGAACGGGGGGCGCGCTGAAAAAGTTTCAGTGCGGTGATCCGGGCGGTGCACTGAAACTCTTGGGCGGCGGCGGTCGTAGAACCCCGTGACCCAAGAAGGAGAACGCCATCATGAACGTCACGCATTCGCCTGGCTCCGGACCCCTTGTCCGCCGCCATACCATCGTCACGCGTGTCACGCATTGGATCTGGGCGGTTTGCCTATTCTTTCTGTTGCTGACGGGGCTGCAGATATTCAATGCACATCCTGTGCTGTATTGGGGCGACCAATCCGGGTTTGCCTTTGACAACTCAGTGCTGCGACCTGGCCCATTCCCAGGTTGGGCCACGATCCCGAGCAATGTTGATCTGGCAACGGGCCGCGTCATTCATTTCTTTTTCGCTTGGATCTTTGTGGCGACACTTTTGGTGTGGGCGATGGGTTCTTTGCTGTCCGGGCATCTGGTGCGCGATCTGGTCATGCGCAAGCGGGACTGGGCCGCGTTGGTATCCGATGCACGTGACCATGCGCGTCTGCGGTTCCGGCACGGGGTGCGGTACGGGCCGTTGCAGCGGTTGAGCTATGGTGTCGTGCTGTTTGTGCTGTTTCCGCTGATGGGTCTGACCGGGCTGGCGATGTCGCCGGGGGCGAATGCGGCGGTGCCGTGGTTGCCCGAAATCCTGGGAGGGCGGCAATCGGCGCGCACCCTGCATTTTGTCATTGCCGCCGGGTTGCTGGGGTTCTTTTTCGTGCACGTTGCGATGGTGTTGCTGGCAGGTCCGCTTAACGAAATGCGTGCCATCCTGACCGGGTGGTACCGCGCGGATTCCGAGGAGGCTGACGATGTCTGATCTGTTGTGGACACGCCGCGCGGTGCTGGGCGGATTGGCCGGGTCCACACTGGGCGGCTGCCAGGTGCTGGACGGGTTAAGCGCGCCCGACAACAGGGTGCGCCAGTTCATGGCGCGGGCAAATGATCTGACCATGGCTATGCAGCGGGGTGTGCTGGACCGTGACGCGCTGGCCCAGGAGTTTACCCGCGCAGACATTCGCCAGCCGATGCGTCCCAACGGCGTCATCGACCCGCAGGATGCGGACTATGTTGCGCTGAAGACGGGGGATTTTTCTGCTTACCGATTGCAAGTGGACGGCCTTGTGGAAAGGCCGTTGTCGCTGTCGCTGGACGAGATCCGGGCAATGCCGACCCGATCACAGATCACGCGGCACGATTGTGTGGAAGGCTGGAGTTGCATTGCGGAGTGGGCTGGTGTCCCACTGTCACATGTTCTGGATCTGGCAGGTGTCCGCCCGAGCGCGCGGTTTGTTCTGTTTCACTGCTTTGACACGATTGAACGCAGTCTGTCCGGGGGTGTAAAATACTACGAGACGATTGATCTGGTCGATGCGCGCCACCCGCAAACAATCCTGGCGTGGGGCATGAACGGTGGCGCGCTGCCTGTCCCCAATGGCGCGCCCTTGCGCGTCCGGGTCGAACGGCAGCTAGGCTACAAGATGGCCAAGTATATCCGCGCCATTGAGTTGGTAGACGACTTTTCCGGGGTTGGCCGTGGGCACGGCGGATACTGGGAAGACCGTGGATACGAATGGTATGCTGGGATCTGAAGTCGGTGACGCAACGGAAGCTGCAACTTGCGCGATGCGGCGCCCGTACGACCTTGTACATCCACAAGTTTCAGACACGCGCAATTCGCTCAGGCCATGAAAACACTGCTCAACCGTGCCCTTGCGGCCCTGCGATCTGGCAAGCCTCATCGCCCGGACATCGAGGCCGCAGCACCCTTGATGCACTTGCTGCAAGAGGCGGAGCCCGCACCGGACATGCTTGCCCTGATCGAAGCGCGGATTGACGGGGAACCGCGCATTTCCCGTCGCGCGCCTGTCGGCGTGGTGGTGTTCGTATTTCTGTGCGGTCTGGCAATGGGCGGGTTGGCGGTAGTAATCGGTCAGGACCGCCAGAGTATTGTGGCCCGGACCAGCGCCGGTGCGCCGTGGGTGCCCCTTGGGACGGTGACGTTGCACGGGTCAGGCTTGCGCGGGTTTGTGGAGGCAAAGTGCGACGGAAACACGCATTTCTTTATCACGATGCACGGCCGGGGCGTTGCGGACGAACCTGATGAAACGCCTGTCGATTTCCCGCTGATGCGGGAAGACGAAAAAATTCGGATGGAGTGCATCTTTTGATCTGCGAGGTCCGTAGTGCTATGAAACAGCACGATGGAAAGGACCGGATGTGGGTGTGACCAAGTTGGTGCCCAGGTCTCAGCAACATGGGGGCGCGCGGGCAAAAATGGGGACGGCGGAACAGTCCCGCTTGATTTCAGATTTGCTCATCAAATGTGCCGCGGGCGACCGCGCCGCGTTTCGCCTGTTTTACGACGCCAGCTCCAGATACGTGTTTGGCGTCGTTCTCGGTATTTTGCGGGATCGCGAGGTTGCAAGCGAAGTTGCACAGGAAACCTATGTGCGGATCTGGAAACGGGCCGGGCATTTTCAGGCGGAGTGCGGTAATCCGCTGTCGTGGATCGGGTCGATTGCCCGCAATTGCGCCATTGATCGCCTGCGGTCGGAACGGGCGCGGGGCTTCGTGCAGTTTTCCGATGACGTACCGGACATCAGCGGTGATCCGGACCCCTCAAGCGCGACGTTGGACACCATGGTGATCCGCAAGTTGCTGGAAGAATTGCGGCCCGAATATCGGCAGGCACTGCTGCTGTGCTATTTTCAGGGCTATACCTACATCGAGTTGGCCAGTGTGATGGATGTTCCGGTCGGAACAGCCAAGAGTTGGGTACGCCGCGGGATCGCGGCATTGAAGGAAGCGATGATATGAAGAAAGCCGACGCGACACATTCTGCCGAGGTTTTGGATGCGCTTTTGGGTGGCATGGGGGCGAGCCTGCCGGGCACGCGCCCAGATCTGGCGGATGAGGCGACAGTCTTTGGAGCGCATCTGTCGCCGCTGTTGACCCGTTTGCCCGAAGCCACACCGCCGGATGGTCTGTTCGATGCCATCGAGGCCGAGCTGGATGCGGTGGATGATGCCCCGTTTCAGAGTGTGCGCGCCGAGGAGGGAGTGTGGGAACAACGCTCCGACAAGGTCTGGAAAAAGGTGCTGGCTCAGGAAACGGGATCAGGTCGCACGATGTATCTGCTGCGGTGCCTGCCGGGGGCTTCGATCAAGCCGCATATCCACGAACGGGCGGAACACCTGTTCATTCTTGAGGGCGAGCTGTGGATTGACGGCAAGCTTTATTCAGCAGGGGATGCGCAGGTTGCCATGCCCGGCAGTGTACATCCCGAGATCACGATGCCCGCGGGCTGTTTGGTTCTGGTCAGCGCCTAGGCGTTGATCCGAACCACCCAAATCACCCAGAACGCCCCGGACAACCACGGGCCAAACGCGATTTTGCGCCGGCCAGTCATGACCGCGAAGGTCAGCGCACCGATAGCGGCAACGCCGACCAGCATGGGGAGGTCCTGCAGGCCCAGCCACGCACCGGCGGCTGCAAGCAGTTTTGCATCGCCGAGGCCCAGTCCATCCTGACCCGTGTGGTGATAGAATGCCGTGCCCAGACCTGCGAACGCGACATATCCAACGGTTGCGCCAAGCACGGCGGCTAACGGGGTGACGACGGGCGACAGGAAACTGAGCGCAAGGCCCGACAGCATCAACCCAAGACTTGCGGCATCGGGAATCTGAAAACGCCGGGTGTCCACGACGCAGACCCAGCCAAGGACCACCGCCAGAAAGGCTGAGGCCAGCCATGCAAAGCTGGCAGTGTGCGACAGACCGTCCGTCATCCGCTCTCTCCCCTTCCGGTTACAGAACAGTACGGGCGCACGTGCAGACTTGTTTCACAGCCTGAAACTTTTTCGGGCCGCCTGTCGTCTTGTTGGGTGCAGCACCTGAAGTCCCACCACCGCGCATTTGCGCCAGGGCTGAGTTCCGCTGTCGGACGGCTTCACACGCAAAAACAGGCGTTTTTGCGGCCGGGAATGCCGTGCGCAATTTCGATCTGAGAGGACATGATATGAAGACTCAAAAGGCATTGGCCCTAAGCACGGCTTTGCTGGCCGTACTTGCGGCGACAACCGGCCCGATTGCGGCATCATCGCACCGCGAAGCGCCTGCGATCACCGAACATCCCAAAGTGGACGGAACCGATTTCTATCTGTTTCGCAGCTACGAGCCAGGACGCGAAGGTTACGTGACCCTGCTGGCCAACTACCAACCTCTGCAGGTGAACTATGGCGGCCCCAGCTACTACACGATGGATGCAGACGGCATTTACGAGATCCATATCGACAATGACGGTGACGCCATTGAAGACCTGACCTTCCAGTTCGACTTCGAGAACCAGTTGGCCAACGATGGTGCGGGCATTGGTTTGGATATCGGAGGCGTCAACGTGGCCATCCCGCTGAAATATGCCGGGCCCATCCTGCCCAATGATCAATCGCTGCTGAACGAAAGCGAGAGCTATCAGTTGACCCTGATCGAGGGAGACCGCCGCAGTGGCACACGAAGCGCGATCACGCGCGCAGGATCAGGTCAGACCACATTCACCAAGCCATTGGATCATGTCGGGCTGAAAACCCTTCCAGACTATGACGGATACGCCAACCAGTTCATCTATGATTTCGATATGGCGGGATGTGACATGCCGGGTCGCGTGTTCGTCGGACAGCGTGCTGACGCTTTTGCGCTGAACCTTGGCGAAGTGTTCGACCTGATCAACTTTGTGCCCATCGAGGGGGACAGCGCTCCGGGTGCGGGGGACGGCGCGGGCTTTGACGGCGGGATCACCCAAAGTCGAGTCAACGACGATGTGTTTGGCAAGGTCAACGTGTCCACCCTTGCCCTCGAACTGCCGATCGCCTGCATCACCGAAGGCGATGACCCTGTCATCGGGGCTTGGACCTCATCCAGTCTTGCCCAGGCCGAGCTGGAAAACCCGTCACCAAGCTTTGAAGACACGTCCCGGGTCGGCGGTGCGCTTGTGCAACAGTCGCGCCTGTCCACGCCGCTCGTGAATGAGGTGGTGATCGGGATCACCGACAAGGACCGGTTCAACGGCTCGGAACCCATCGATGACGCCAGCTTTGCCACCTATGTCACCAACCCCACTTTCCCGCGACTGGTCGAGTTGCTGTTTGGTCCGGATCTGGGGCTGGTCGACAATATCGCCCCCAAGAACCTGCCGCGGACAGATCTGGTGGCCACATTCCTGACCGGTTTGCCCGGTCTGAATCAGCCACAGAACGTGACGGCCGCAGAGATGATGCGCCTGAATACCGCCATTCCCGCCACGCTGCGGGAGGATCAGCATTCGTTTGGTGTGGTGGCCGAAGACCTTGCCGGTTTTCCGAATGGGCGCCGTCCGGGTGATGACGTGATTGACGTGATCCTGCGCGTTGCCTTGGGTGCCCTGTGTCATCCCGTTCCCCTTGGTGCGGAACTGGGTGTGGAAGGTGCCGAAGACGGCACGCCAAGCGATCTTATTAACCTGGGCTTCTGCAATCCCGATCAAGCGCCAGTTGGCAATGTTGCCTTTACGGATGGCGCTCCGATCTCGGCTTTGGAATTGCAGAACGCGTTCCCGTATCTGAACTCTCCCATCCCCGGTTCGCCCAACGGCACCGTTGCGGTCGCCAACTGAGCGGAGGACAAAAGAGGTGAATGATATGAACAAAACGCACTTACGCCTTGCTGCCCTTGTAATTGGGTTGACCACGATTGCCGCCTGTGGTGGCGGTGGCGGCGGGGCCGGAATGGCTGCTTTGGGGTCGGTTTTTCAGCAGGCATTCGCGCAAGGTCCAAACGACACGCCACTCGATATTTCGAACGCCAATCTGATCGTGGATCTGTCACAGGATCCGTTCGAGCTTTGACGGCGCAGAAGTGAACAGGCAATTGCGCCGCCGGGACACCCCGGCGGCGTTTTTTTATTGCAAGGGGATGCTTTGGACCGCGCCGCTGTCGGGATCGCGCAACAGCCGTCGGCGCAGCGCGGCCCGTGCCACCCCCACGCTGGCATTGGCGGTCACGTCGAAGACGTCCGACGTGAACCCCGCCAGCGGCGGCAGCGGGACCCCAAGGGCCGAGAGGTCGCTGGCGTCCAAAAACCCTTTCGCAGCGCGGCGCGCGATCAGACCACGTGCCGCGGGCGGATTGCTCAATAGCGCTGCCATCAAGGGTTCTGTCACGGTGTTCAGGTTCATCGGGCCGCGAACGGGCGTCGCTGTTACGTGCGGTGCGAGGCGGTCGATATCGCCTTGCGCGATGCCAAGACGGACCAAGTCCTGTGGTGCGCGCAAGGGACCGTTTTGCGTGATGATCTGCGTAATCTGGCCAGCGAGCGTTTCCGGCAGGCCGAGGATTGTCAGCAGGGCGGCAAAAACGCGTTGTTCCGCAAGAGCAGCGGGGTGCAGCGCATTGAGGTCGAACATGCCGCGTCCGTCCACGATCGAGACGTCGTACTGGCCAAAGTCGAGGGCGATGCGTTCTTGTGCAGCGTCTGCCCAAGGTTCGCCGGGATGATCGGACAGCGGTGCAGTGCCAAAGTCACGGCGCAGCGTCACCGCAACCGACGTGATGCCGCTGCGTGCGAGGCTTTGTGCCTGTGCCACGTCATTGGCTGATGCAAGCCGTTGAAGCGCTACATCCTGGTCGCTCAGCATGACCTGCACCAGACCCGTTCCGACCGCGAGGATCGCGAGCACGTTGAGGAGGCTGACACCGGCCTGTCTGTTCCGCGTCATGGTCGGTGTCCGGCGTGCAGAGCCATCTGGCGCCAGATATCCGCTTCCGGCAGGGTCAGCATGATGGTGTCGCCGTCCGGCGACGACAGCGTGGCTGCGTCGTCAAGAACGAGTTGTTCCATCATTGGTCGATCCGCAGATGTAATCCGTCGTATCAGACCGGCCTTCGACGCCTTCCATGTGATGATTTGGCTTGCGACATGCAACTCAAGCTCAGTCCCGAAGCTTGCCCTATGAGCCTGTTCGACGTCGCGCGCCAAGATGTGAAAGGCCCGGTCCTGCAGCTTGATCTGTTCCAGCCGTCCCGTCACCCCGGCTTCGGTCCGGGTCACACTTTCCAAAAGGATTAGTCCCGCCAATCCGATCATGGCCGAAACAGCAAGAGCCACCAGCATCTCGATCAGAGTGACGCCCGCCTGTGCCGATCGGTGTTGCCTCATGCGACCGGCAGCACGTTTCCGCCGTCGATCCGCAGGATCGCCAAGTCGCGTTCGCAGGTCTTGTTCCGGTCAAACCGGGTGTTGCCTAGCAGTCCCTCGAACGCTGTGCGGCGGTTTGGATTTGCAGCCCCGTCCAGGCTGTGCGCCATCCCGACTGCGTCAACGGCAAGTGCTGCGATCACGCCCAGTTCTTCGTCCAGCTGTGCGCGAAAGAAAGACGACATCCGATCGAAGCGCACCGGGTCAGGCCCAGTGAAGCACGCCTTGTCAAGGCGTTCCAGATCTTCCTGACCAAGGCCGGACCATTGCAGTGACCCAATGGTCGTCACGCCTGTTTTCACGGCGGCTTCTGCCTGACGCAAGGCGTTTGCGCCGGTGCCGGGAACATAGACAATGTCCGGCATCGCGCCTCCGCCGGATTGACGCAGAGCGTCGGCCATATCCTTGGGTTGTGTTGCGGCGGGGATGTTGGGCAGTGGTTTCACCTTGGCTGTGCGTGCCCGCGACTGCACGGCAAGCGACGCCTGTTGGCCCAAGGTGCCGCCGGTTTCGACAACAGCCAGCGATTGCGCGCCAGTATCCTTGGCGAACCGGAGCACCGTGTTCACCGATTGTGCGGGTGTGACACCAAACACCCATGCGCCGGATGCAGCGAGTGCCGTGTCATTGGACAGCGACAAGACAGGTACAGGACCTGCAGCCTGCACAACGGCAGGGGTCTGGTCGCGAAAAAGCGGGCCCACGATGATATTGGCTCCCTGGGCCATGGCGTCACGGGCTGCTTGTGCTGCGGATTGCGTGGTTTCGCCGCTGTCCAGTACACGGGTCATTCCGGGTGTACCGCCAAAGTCTTCTACCAGCCACACCGCCTTGGCCATCTGTTGTCCCAGCCCGGCACGGGCGCCGGACAAGGGCAACAGCAACGCCACCTGCGCGCCGGGCTGCGAAGCGCCCTGCGCACCATTTCCGATTGGCCCGCGTGCACAGGCACCAACCAACGGTGTCACGGCCAGCAATGACAGGCATTTGCGACGGCTCAAACGTGGTGCGGGCAACATGGGGTTATCCTTTTGATGTGTTGCGGGTCATCCGACCAGCGTATTCAAGTTCACGATAGGCAGAAGAATGGCGAGAACCAGCAGCATCACGACCCCACCCATGCCCAGCAGGACCATAGGCTCCACCAAGCCAACCAGCGTCTTGACGCGCGCTTGGAGGTTTTGTGACTGGTCTTCGGCAAAGCGGCCGAGCAACGCGGGCAGCGCCCCCCCGGCTTCGCCGCTCGCGATCATGGTGATCATCATGGGCGGGAACCCGGGTCGGGAAGATAAAGCGCGCGAGAGGGTTTGCCCATCCCTGACCTCGCGCGATACCTCGTGCAGGGTCTCGCGTGCCGTCAGATTGCCGACCGTCTGAGTGGCTGACGACAGGGCATCGGACAGTGGCACGCCACTTTGGATCAGTGTCGCAAGCGTGCCCGAGAATTGAACAATCGTCATCTGTCGCGCCAGCCCGCTGCTCCACAACAATCTGTGCCAGTTCTTTTGCAAGGCAGGTTGTCGCGCTGCGGCGCTTGCACCCAGGATCATCGCTGCGACCCCGATGCTCAGGATTGCGGCATTGCCGATCAGAAAGTCGCTTAGGCCGATCATGATTTTCGTGAGTGGCGGCAGATCGGCGCCGCGAGCGGCAAACACCCGAACGATATCAGGCAACAGAAAGACCAGAAGACCAACAACAACGGCAATTGACACGATGATCAGGATGACGGGATAGATCAGCGCGAGCCCGACGACTTGCCGATTGCGCAGACGCCCTTCGACGTGGTCGGCAAGGTGGGTCAGCACGGTCGCTTGCCGTCCGGCCCGTTCGCCGGCCTCTATGGATGTCAAATAGAAGCGGTCAAATCCACCACCGATGTCGCGCAACGCAGTGCTCAGGCTTGCGCCGTCAAGGATGGCTTGCCGCAAGGTGCGGCATGTCGTGCTCAGCCTTGTCGATGATTGCTGGGCCAGCGTTGCAAGGGCCACTTCGACCTGAACGCCGCTGCCCAGCAAGGTAGCCATTTGCCGTGTAAACGCCGCAAGGTCTGTGGGCGACAAGGGCCGCGAACCCGTGCGCACATACGACCATAACCGGTCGATTGACCAAATAGCAGCGGGTGTAAGGGAAAGTGGCAGCAGGCCCTTTTCACGCAAGGCGGCGCGCGCGGCCTCGGCGCCATTTGCCTTGATCCGACCCGTCTGGGCCTTGCCGTCCGCATCGACGGCGCTGTAGCGAAATTCCCTCATGCAGGCCCGTCCTGCGCCGCGTCAAAGACCACCCGCGCAACTTCTTGCGGGGTGGTGCGCCCTTCCCGTATCTTTTGCACGCCATCCATGAGCAGACCGGGCACTTCACGCTGCAATACCTGTCCAAGCTCTGCTTCCGATGCGCCAGCTGTTATCGCTTGTTCCAACTCTGGCGTCACCTCGATCAGGTCATAAAGAGCGACGCGGCCGTGAAAGCCGGTGTCGTTGCAATCGTCGCACCCCAACCCTTTCAACGCCGTCTCGCCACTGGTTATTACGTAGGACAGAAGTGCCGCCTCGGTATCCGTTATCGTATGGACGGCCGCACACCGCGGGCAGGTCTGGCGCACAAGCCGTTGCGCGATCAAACCACGCAGCATGGGCGCCAGCAAAAACCGTTCCGCCCCCAAATCAATCAGGCGCGCAACGGAGCCGATGGCGGAGTTGGTGTGCAAAGTCGACAACACCAGATGCCCGGTCATAGCGCTTTCGACGGCCACCCGCGCGGTTTCGCCATCGCGGATTTCGCCGACCATGATCACGTTTGGGTCCTGGCGCAGCAAGGCCCGCAGTCCACGGGCAAAGGTCAGGTCCGTTGCGGTGTTGACCTGCATCTGCGCGATCCCCGGCAGGGCATATTCGATCGGGTCCTCGATGGTCATGATGTTGCGGTGTTGGTCGTTGAGCGCGTCAAGCCCGGCATAAAGTGTTGTGGTCTTGCCTGAACCTGTGGGACCGGTGACCAGTATCAGACCATCGGGACGCTCGAGGAGGCGTTCAAAGACGTCCTGCATGGCGCGGTTCATGCCAAGACCGTTCACGCCGGTTTGGGTCTGCCCGCGATCCAGCAAGCGCATCACCACGCGTTCGCCGTGCTGGGTGGGAATGGTGGAAATCCGTGCGTCCAAATGAAATTCCGCTACGCGCAGCGACACGCGGCCATCCTGCGGCAGCCGCTTTTCCGCGATGTCGAGGCGGCCCATCACCTTGATCCGGCTCACCAATTGCGGGGCCAGTGCGCGATTGGATGTCAGCGCTTCGCGCATGATGCCATCAACACGGAACCGGACCACCAGGCGTGCCTCTTCCACTTCGACATGAACGTCCGATGCTCTTGCACGGATGGCCTCCAGCAGAATTGCGTTGATCAGGCGAACAACAGGAGCGTCTTCCCGCTGGTCCAACAGGTCATCGACGGCGGCGGCTGTGTCGGCGAGGCTGGCCAGATCCGTTTTTCCCTGATCCGAGGCTTGCTCGGCCGCGCCTGCGGCGGCACTGGCGCTGTCGCGGTACGTGTTTTCCATGATTTCGGCCAGCACGGTGGGCGAGACGTCGCGAAGGGTCAGGCCGCGCTGCGCGACCCGCTGTGCTTCGGCCAGAGCGGAAAGGGGTGTTTTAGGCGCAAAGTGGCAATCACCCTCTGTCAGCACGAGGTCGTAGGCACGCGCAAAGGCATAGGGCAACCGGGTCACTGTGCGTCCTCCATGACGATGCGCGCCGACACCCTGCCTGGTTCCGGGCGGCGTCCTATTTCCGCGGAAAAAACCTGAACACCGTATGTCGTTGTCAGTGTCTCAAGCCAGCCGATCAGAGCCGTGAAGGCAACGTCATCCAACGATATGGACAACGCAGCGCCTTGCGGGTCGACACGGCGAATGTCGATTGCGGCCGCGCGGGCCGAGGCCGTGACGCGCTGACGCAATGGTTGGATGGGGGCGGTTTGCGGTGCATAGAGCGTGTCTGGCACCTGATCCAGTACGGACCAAAGGATATCGATCTTGCGCAACTGCGCGAAGCTGTCGCTGCGTGTGCTTAAGGACGGCTCGATGACAACGCTCCACAACGCGGCGGCTCCGATGGCCATGGCTGCTGCACCGCTGATCGTGATTTCGCGTGATGACAGTTTGCGCATCAGCCGGCCTCCGAAAGGATCAATTGCATTTCGGCACCGGTTGGGCCTGTCGTAGCCGCACCGCCGGTCACGACAATGCCGTTCGTGCGCAAGGCGTTCTCTGCTATCTGTAGGGCGGCAAGATCGGAGGCGCTGATGAGAGCGGTCAGTGTGCCTGCACTGGCGTCGTAGCGCAGATCGCGAAATTCGATGCTATTCTGACGTTTGAGCGCAATACCGGTCAGCGCCAGCAACCTGAGAAACGGGTCGGTTGTGTCGGTTGGATGTGCCCGGCGTTCGAGTTCGGATGTTAGAACGGCGGTCGGCAAGTTGAAATCCAGCGCCGCGCCGCGACCCTCTGCCGCTGCCACAAGTGCTGCGCGCCGGTCGGTGGCTAAGCGCTCCAGGGCACGTGCGTCGGTCAACAGCACTGCGGCATGGGCAAGGCTTGCGACCGCACTCAATCCAACGGCGAACCCGACCCGCTTGCGCCACACGTCACGGGTTGCCCGCTGAACCGGGCGCAGGTCCAGCTCAAATACAGATAGGGGGACGGGTTCCAATTTCGAAACGCTGCCATGCGAGTCTACCCCGGGTGGCATGATACCGTGACACACCTGGATTGGAGTGCGACCGAAGGCGCGCCACAGATCAGCGAAACCATCTTTGGCGACAACACACCCTGCGCCGTCAAAGGTGCGCAGGTAGGTCGCGTTTTGACCGAACCAGACAGACCACGTGCCTTTGGTCACCGGCAAGGGCACCGCGCACAGATCGGGCAAGATCGCAGCGGAGCCTGTCGCTGAATTTAGGTGCCGGTTCAATGTTTCAACGCTGATTGCAGCGCATATTCGGATGGTTTCATCTCTGACGGGACCTACAGACACATGGGTCTCTTCGAGTGGCGCTGCCAAAAATGGCTCCATCGCGAAGGGCGCAGCGGCGCGGCGTTTACGCCCTGAACTCAGGGGAAGGTCAACGGCATGTAAAAGTACGGCGGCACCCGGGATCACTTGGGGGGAGGGGAGGGCCAAGGCCGCCGCGGCACGTATCAAACGCGCCTTGAGGTCGGGATCGACCGCCCGGATAAAATCACTTGACGGCAGGGGGAACAACGCCGTCGAGCCTGTATCCGGACGATCGATATCACCAATGCTAACACTTTGATTTAGCATAATTTTTTACCTTTACGGCACAATTCAACGCGCCTATGTAACCGACAATACGAGCCGCATAAGGAAATAGTTTCATGCTTGATTTGAGTACTGACGCCCCTCTGAAACCGCGCAAACGGAACCCGGTGGCAGGGGTCACCCTTATTGAGATGATGGTGGTGCTGGTGATGATTTCCGTGGTGGCCGCACTGATTGTGCCCAATGTCATTGGCCGCCCTGACGAAGCGCGCGTGTCGGTCGCCGCCACGGATATGCGAGCAATCGCGGGGGCGCTGCAGCTTTACCGTCTGGACAATGGCAGTTACCCGACGACCGCCCAAGGGCTGAACGCCTTGGCGGTACGGCCTGTCACTCCGCCGTTGCCACGGACCTGGCCGCAGGACGGGTATCTGAGCGTACTTCCGCTTGATCCGTGGGGCACACCTTACGTCTATCGCTTGGAAGACGGGCGTTTCGACCTGATATCGCTGGGTGCAGATGCCGCGATTGGTGGTGAGGGGGTAAATGCCGACATCCCATTGCGTGCCACGGGGGTACAGGCAGGATTATGATACAGCCCAGAGGCCGAGATACGGGTGTTACCCTAGTGGAAATGCTCGTGGTCCTGACTGTGTTTGCTGTGGTTGCGGGTGCGGCTGCCCTATCCTTCCCGAACACCCGGCGCGCCAATACCACCGAGGCAGAAGCCCGCGCATGGGCCGCGCGTTTGGACCGGGCAGTGAGCGTTGCACTGATCACCAATGCGGGTTTTGGCATTCGCCATGACGGCACCGCAATCGGCTTTGTGGAGCGTGGCGACGACCGGCAGTGGCGTCCCCATTCCGATCCTGAGTTGGCCAAAGTGAAACTTTCTGGTCGAGGCTCTCGTATCTCAATCAATGCACAAGAGGTGTTTTCCGTGTCCGCCAATCTTATCCCTGAAAGCAGTACGCCGTTTCGAGCGATGTTTGGCAGCGGTACGGACACCTGGGTTGTAACCCTGGACGGCACGCGCGTGCGGGTCGCAGAAGGGTCATTCCCATGAAGCGCCTTGAACAAAGCGGGTTCAGCCTGATCGAAACGCTGGTGGCCATGGCGGTGCTTGCCGTCTCTGCGACAGCGATCCTGTCGGCGACGGAAACTCACACCCACACCGTCAGTGCCGTGACAGAACGAACGCTGGCACGGTGGATCGCACAGAACAGTTTGGTTGTGCTGGAGCAAGGGCGGCAGGCCGAAGCGACGGTGCAAATGGGGCGTGGCGAATGGCAGGTGCGTGTCGCACGAAGCGACACAGTCGATCCCGATCTTCAACGCGTGGACATCGCCGTTGCGCGATTGTCGGCGGCGAATGTCGTTCTTGCCAGGCTGACCGGGTTTGTGGATGTCACGCGCGAGGCAGTTGAGTGACCCGTGGCGAAACCGTCATAAGGTGCGCTTTGGCAGCCGGAGCGATGGCGTCGGTCCTTTGGGCCGCAGTTCCGGCGGCGCGGCACATGGCTGGTGTCGTTGTTTTGAGCGCACCGCACCCTGTTGCGCGCGCTGACCGACCCGCGGAAAACGCTTTGGATTTGGCCGATATCCTCGAACTGGCTCCGTTTGGTCGTCTTCCTGTCTTGGACAGCGCACCTGAGGTCGGGTCGGCGGACCAGCCAGACATTGCACTTCGCGGAATATTCGCGGCCAATGATGCCACGTCTGCCGCGCTTCTGGATGTTGGTGGCGTACCGGGCCTTTATCGCGAAATGATGGAGGTTTCGGACCGTGTGACTGTTTCGCTGATCACGCCGCATGTTGTCAAACTGACCGACGGGGCCAAAACGATCACATTGACCTTCGATGGCGATACAGAGGTGGTTGCGCCGACGGAACGCGCGGGCTCAGACGCACCAGCATCGTTGTTGGACCGCTTGCGGGGCGGGTTTGTTGTTCCCGCAACATATGAAAGGCCCAGCAAACCTGAAACCACAGCCCAGTACATCGATTACTGGCGGACCAGAGTTCGCAAGAATCCCCAGGCCGTGCTGGATGAGATCGGGCTGAAGCCGACGGACAAAGGTTACGTCATTGCCGACACTCATGACATAGGTGTCCAACTGGCAGGTCTGCGGTCCGGGGATCTGGTTCGATCCGTCAATGGACAGGCCGTCGGCGATCCCGAGGCCGACAGAAAATTCTATGACGAGATCGCGGCCGCGGGAGAAGCCCGGATTGAAGTCGAACGTGGCGGACGTGTTCTGTCCTTTTCCTTTCCGCTGAGGTGATAGATGTTTCGACAGCTTGCTATCCTGTTACTTGTCACCGCCCTTGGGCATCCTGTGTACGCGCAAGACGTTGACCCCACCTACACAATCAATCTTCGACAAACCGACATCACGATCCTGACGGAGCAGATTGCCGACATCACCAGGCGCACGTTGATTGTGCACCCTGAACTGCGCGGTGACATTACCGTCGTTTCGGCCGAGCCGTTGGACAAAGAGGGTGCTTGGGAGCTGTTCCAGTCGATCCTGCGCGCCCGTGGGTTTCATGCGATCCAAAGTGGGATGATCTGGCAAATCGTACCGCTTGAGGCTGCGCGCGCCGCGGCCCAGGTTGAGCTTGGGGACAGTACGGCCGGCAGCCAGGATTTTGTGACGCGGCTTGTCCCGCTCGACAACCTGCCTGCTGGCGAGGCGGTGCGCGTGCTGCGGCCGCTGGTTGCCGCATCGGCATCCATCGAGGCCTTGGAGAATCCGAACGCGGTGCTGATCACGGACGCGGCCGAAGGGGCTGCGCGTATCCAGCAACTTGCGCGCACGCTGGATCGCGATCAGGCGCGCACATCGCGTGTCTTGCAGTTTCGCAATACCCAGGCGGCGATCGTAGGCGCCGCCATCGCTGACGTGCTGGGGCCCAACCCGACCGGCGCGCGGTTGTCCGTTGATCCCGGGTCGAACACGTTGATCATTCGCGGCACGGTGGACGAACTGGATGAGGTGGAAATGCTTGCCTCCGCAATGGATGTGCCACCGGTCTCGAACCCGCAAGCGGCATTGAGCACGCGGGTCTTTCCCCTGCGCTACGGACAGGCAGAGCAACTGGCGGGAATTCTGACCACTGCACTGACAGGTGCTGGGGCCGCTGCCACGAACGCCGTCGCCGGAGACTTGCAACAGAATGGGCTGGCGGCGGCGGCACCTGTGCCAGATACACTGGACGTCACGGTCGCGGCGGATGAGGCCCAGAATGCCATCGTTGCGCGCGGGACCGAGGCGCAGCTGAACGAGGTCGCAGCATTGCTGCAGCAACTGGACCGAAAGCGGGCCCAGGTGCTGATCGAGGCGGCGATCGTCGAAGTGTCGGGCGAAACGGCGCAACGGTTGAGCGCGCAGCTTGGCCTGGGCGAACTGGCACCACCAGGCGGGCTGGCAGCGACGTCGTTCAGCAACGGCGGAGCAGCGCTTGGAACTTTGCTCGCGGCGCTGGGGACGCCCAACGCCGCGTTGGCCACCGCCGGGGGCAGTGCCACGATTGGAAGCGGAAATTTCGGTATTTTGTTGCAGGCATTGAATCAGTCGACAAATGCCAACCTTTTGTCGACCCCGTCGCTCATGGTGCTGGACAACCAACCTGCTTCGATTGTCGTGGGCCAGAATGTGCCCTTCCGCACAGGCACATTCGCCACTGACGGTAACACCGTGCAGCCATTTACCACCATCGAACGGCGCGACGTGGGGCTGACCATGAACGTCTTGCCGCGCATCAATGATGGCGACACGGTTCGGCTGGATATCAGTCAAGAGGTGTCGTCGCTGGTCAATGCCAATGTCGAGGGCGCAGCCGATCTGATCACCAACCGCAGGTCGATTGAAACAAGTGTTTTGGCACAAAGCGGTTCGACCATCGTCTTAGGAGGGTTGATCAGCCGAGACGATCTTAAGAGCCTCCAGAAAGTGCCGGGCGCGGGTGATGTTCCGATCCTTGGCAACCTGTTCAAATCGCGCAGCCGCAGCAGCACGCGTCGCACGCTGTTCGTGTTTCTGACGCCGACAGTGCTGCGATCCGAGCAAAGTCTGGCGCAGACCTATGATAACCGGTTGAAAGCCCTTGCAACGGCCCGTTCGGAAACAAGTACGGACAGCGGACGGAAGCAAGTAAGGCGCGCAAACAAACCAGTGCGTCTGGAATTGGGCGGGGTCTATTGAGCGATGGACAGTACCGTGACAAGCGCCGTGCCGGAGATACATGAGGAATTGGACGGGCTGATATCGCGCGTCGCAATGGCTGACCGTCGGGCCTTCGACCGCCTGTATTCGATGACGTCGGGCAAGCTTTTTGCTGTCGCCATGCGCATGATGAAGAACCGGGCAGAGGCAGAAGACGTTCTGCAAGATGCATATATGCGTATCTGGCAGCGCGCAGGCAGCTTCCGGCCCGGTGAAGGGCGGTCCATGTCTTGGCTGATCACGATCACCCGCAACCTTGCCATAGACCGCATGCGCGTGCGAGCGGCGCCCGTTGCGTCGATAGAAATGGCGCAGGACGTACCAGATGATAAGCCCACGCCCGAAACTGCGTTGGCCCAGAGCGAAAACCGCGCAAGGATTGATGCCTGCCTTGAACAGCTTGAGGCGCATCGGGCCGAAGCTGTACGTGCGGCCTATATTGAAGGATGGTCCTACCAGGAACTGGCTGACCGGTTTGATACCCCCCTTAACACCGTCCGGACTTGGTTGCGGCGCAGCCTCCTGCGGCTCCGCGCGTGTATGGAGCAGGCATCGGAATGACACGCACACCGACATACGACGAAAACGAGGTTTTGGCGGCTGAGTACGTGGTGGGCCTTTTGTCCACGGACGAACGTCGCGCTGTTGAGACACGCGCGCGCACGGATCAAGCACTGACCGCACAGATACGCGCTTGGGAGGTCTATTTATCCGGGTTGAATGAGGAGTACGGTTTCGCGCAACCCTCAGGACAAGTAAAAAAAGCGATAGACCAGAGGCTGTTCGAGACGCCACGCCCACGCCAACACTGGTGGGCCCGGGCTGGGCTGGTTGCAACGGTCCTGGCTCTTGCGCTGATCATCGGTTCGATATCCCTAGATACACGCGACGCGACCCGGATGATCGCACAGTTGGACAGTGGAGAAAGTGCCTACCGCTTTGTGGTCGAGGTTGGTGAGGCTACCGAGACAATCGATGTTTCCCTTACTGCCGGCGATCCGGCGGCGGATGGAGTCTTCGAACTTTGGCTGCTCTTGGAAGGTGGTGCACCGCAATCGCTTGGAACATTTGCCCAATCGGCACGCCTGCAATCGAGCGCCGCTTGGCAAGTGCAAGAAGGTATGGTTCTAGCCGTGAGCCTGGAACCAGTCGGCGGGTCACCGACGGGAACCCCAACCGGACCTGTCCTTGCTGTGGGGGCATTAAACGATGAGTAGGTTGGCCTGCCTTGTCATGGGAAGTCTGGTGCTGACGGGTAAGTTGTATGCTCACGAATTCTGGATCGAACCGTCAGTCCTTATGCCTGCGCTCGACGAAAAACTGAATGTACAGGTCCGTGTTGGAGAACATTTCGAAGGCGAGCTCTTTCCGTTCCAGCCGCGCGCGTATGAAGCAGCCTATTGGATTGGCCCAGAAACGGTCCTGCCGTTGCACACACAACCGCTGGCGCAAAGGGACCTATCCTTATCTGCGCAAGGCGACGGGCTGCACATATTGGCAATTGCTTCTTTTGGACGCACACTAACCTACACAAGCCTCTCCGAATTTGAAGCTTTTGCGGCAGAGGTTGGAGCAAGTGCAGTTCTGGCCGGCGTGCAGCTGCAGGCCGAACAAGACGGCACCTTGCAGGAGACCTATCGTCGTTTTTCGAAGATGCTGGTGCATTTTGGGTCCAAGTCCGGCGCTGATAAGCGGCTGGGGCTGGAGTATGAATGGGTGCAGTCTGATAAAGGTATCGCACTTTTTTCGCCACAAGGTCGCGTACCGCACCATCCCGTCGATCTGTTTTGCCGTCAGTCAAACGGACAGGTTCGTCAGCACAGATTGTATACAGATTCCACCGGGCAGGTATTACCTGACGTGGCCATGGCAGAGCGGTGTATGATCAACGCCGTTTTCTTAACCCCGTCGAAAACATCGAAGCGCTGGTCCAGTGATTGGGTTTCCATGTTTTGGGTGAACTGATCGGAGCATACGGTTCGCCAGGGCAGCCGGTTTGTCCGATTTCGAGGGCCTGGTAAACGCCAAGAAACCCGAAAAGATAGGGTCGCAGCCGCAAGACCTGTGTCGAGCATTGGGGGCGACTTGGGCTCTGGCAGATACCGGCACAGAAGTGTCGGGTTTAAACTAACGACGGACAAGGGGTAACACGGACCTGCTTCGCTGAATCCGGCCCGCCGTGCGTTGCCGAGACGGTGCCATTCTTAGTCAGTCGCACCATGCACCCGGCAGACTGCAAATGCGCGTGTGCCACCTTAGTTTTTTACCTGACGTTCCGCGACGCCTTAACGCCGGACGCTTTTTTTAGTGCGCTGCTGATCCATTGCAGCCAGCTAAATCCGTAAACATACTCATGCTCCCGGTCGGGTCCTAATGCCGCTTTGCATCTGGCCGGATCATGCAGCCACTCGGCACAGTGAACACGCCGTAGGCATCCCGCCAAAAGCATGCCCCAACATTGCCTTCAGCGCATCCAGCACCGACAGGAACGGCAGGATAACCGGCAAGGACGGATTAAACCGCATGGATGCTGCAAACGTGTTCGCGCCGTTCTGCGCCACCGCGGCCCCGGCCAAGACATTGTCCATCGACGGTAACATATCCAGCTTTGGCTGCAGCGACAGGGCCGCACTGGGCAGCGCGGGCAGGCGCAGACCAAACATGTAGTTCAGCATCGCCTGCACGCGCCCGATGCCCGCCGGGCTCATTGCGTCCGGGCCAAACGCCTCGGTGATCGCCGACAGATCCGATATCATGGTCAAGTGTTCCAACAGCTGGCTGATGTCAAAGGGCAGAGGCGGGATGCCCCCAAGACCGCTCAGCAAATCCATCGCAGCATCGCCAAAACCGGGATCCGAAATCGCTGGCAAACCCAAAGTCATTGGCGCATCCGCCAGTGGTGCAAGCGCGGCGAGGGTCATCGCGAGGTTCAACTGGGGCATGGACATTCCGAATGCCGGAAACTGCGCTGTTCCCAGACCGGCGTGCACCCCAATCGCAGCATTTAATGTGGTGTGCGGACACCCCAGGTTCATGGCATTGGAATAGCTCATATCGACCCCTGACAGCGCCATGGGGCATAGCCCTTGTGCCCGCAGGCTCAGCGTCATCCGCGCTGCCATGGTCATACTTGCCAAATGCGGCCGCGGGATCGAAAGCATCGACGTGCCGAAGGGCCACAGATATGCGCGTAGACTGCGCAATGTCCGCTTCAACTCCTCAAGCACAGCGCGCGGGTCATGCATCGGAAAGCTGCTGCCGACTGCCGACATCTGCGCGGTCATCATCATCAATGAGGGCGCTCCAAATCGTGGCACCCCGGGAAGCAGGGAGGAAAACCACGCTGTTGCATCCATTGATGGCAGTGCAGCCGACATGCTCAAATCAGCGCGGCTCGTGCCGCTCGCGTCCCCCTCGAGCCCCAAAAGGCCCAGCAGATGCCCCATCTGAGGTGGCACAGCACTGATAGACAGATTGGCAGACGGCATCAGACCCGACAGGCTTTGCGGGGTTGGAGGACATAAACAGGGCATCGTGATATCCTTTGACTGAGCACCGCCAAACACATCTTGCGCGGTTTCACGCGTGTGGCCGTACACCCATCAACGCGCTGAAAGATTTAGGTAATCGTTCCCTTTTTCTTCAGCAGCTTGATGAAGGCGTCGTATTTCAGCTTGGTGATCGGGCTCGACTTCGGCTCAAGTTTCTTGATTTGTTCGAACGCCTTTTTCGCCTTGGAGTCTTTCTTGTCGTAATGGTGCTCAACCATCTGCTTCATCAGCTTGAGGATGTCCTTGTCGTTGACGTTCTGAAATCCACAGAACACCAGCGATTTCGCATCAATCTTGACGTCGTGGTACCCGATCAGTCCGCGCTGACGCTCCACCGCGTCTACGATAACCACCGCAGGCATCTTCAGTCCGGCCTTTTTCGCAGCCTTTGTTGCGGCGGCGGCGGCGCTTTTGTTATTGCCCATATACAGTTGGACCATAATTTCCTTCACGAGCATCTGGTCGGTCAAACCCAGACGTTTCGTTGCAACGGCAATCTTGCCAAAACGGCCTTCGCAATTCTTTTCGGCATGTGGGCGGCAATGCTGATAGAAAACGCTCCCGGGCTTGTCTTTCGTCTTGTAGAAAGCGGGAATGGCCTTTTTGTCCAAATAGGTCAGACAGGCCTTTTTCAGCCCTGGCACCAATTTGTTCAAGCCAGCCGCCGCATCCTTTTGCGGACCACGCATGACGTCGTCCACGGCCTTTTGCTGCTTGCCGTCAAGCGCGATAGGTGTCTTTGCCGACTTGGACAGGAATTCTTCAAACAGTTTGTAGCCGGTGACCTTCGTGTTCGTAAGAAACCCCAGCATGGCCGCGCCAGATTTGTCGTTTCGGATCATGTACGCATTGAACATCCCGAGTACAGGCTGGTTCCGGAGCATCTCGTTCATATTGCTGGGGAAATTCAATCCTAGAATAGCAATAGGCATAGCAAATGTCCTTTCAGCTGATCGTGCCGAGCCTTGGCGACCCTTTCAGAAAGACAACAGGAAAGGTGGGGAGATTATTCAGTCCATGTTCAAATTTTTCTTCGATGGGATTCTGCGAAACCGGCGAGGCCGAAGTATCAGAAGTGCCGTCGGTGGCGTGTTGCGCGGATCCACAACATTGAGGTGCCCGACGACACGACGAACGCAAAATTTGCTCGGGTCGATCGCTACAGCGATCCCGCCAATAAGACCGAGCCCATAAGGTCGCCGATACCCGAACCGCAGGTCTTGAAGGGCGTTTGTCAGTTTTGACCCAGCCCCCTGAAATCAGGCCACTGCGGTGTTCGTAATCCGTCCAAGCAAAGGATGGACAATGAAACGCAGATTTAGTGACGAGCAGATCATTCACTGCCCGGCAGGGTATTGCGCAGCAATGTCCCGAGAGGGGCGTCGATCAAGGAATACGAGGCAGGCGTGAAAGCACAGGAGCTGTGCCGGATGCGATGGATCGGCATGGCCTGTCGGAACGTCGGGCGTGTGAGTTGGCTGATCTGCATAGGTCAGTCTTTCAATAGAAGAAACAGGATTGCGGCGATGATGCTCTGGGCAAGCGGCTGCGTGAATTGGCGAATGAACGACGCCGGTTCGGATATCGCCGCTCAGGCATTTTGCTGGCCCGAGAGGGATTTGAGGTGAACCACAAAAAGCCGTTCCGACTCTACCGCGACGAAGGGCTGGCTGTTCGGCGCAGAAGGACTCGCAAGCGAGCTTTGGGCACGCGCAGACCTATTCTCGTGCCGGATCTGGCCAGCCGGCGTTGGTCATTGGACTTCATGTCTGGCGCCTTTGAGGATGGCCAACGGTTCGGGGTGCTCTGCATCGTGGATGACTGCACCCGTGAGGCCCTGGCGACAGTGGTGGATCGTTCCTTGTCACGTGCGCGGATGATCCGTGAACTGGAGGACCTGATCCGCAGGCGCGGCCAGCCCGACATGATTGTCAGCGATAGTGGCATAGAAACAACATTTCATGCCGTGCTCTGATGGTGCCATGCTACTGGCGTCGGCTGGCACTACATTGCGCCCGGAAAACCGATGCAGAATGCCTTCGTGGAAAGCTTCACCGGCAGGCTCCGCGACGAATGCCTCAACGAACACATCTTCGGCAATCTCTCCGAAGCCCGGAAGATCATCGAAAACTGGAGGATCGATTACAACACACAACGGCCAAACGCATCGCTTGGCGGGCTGACCCCTGCTGTCTACGCCAATCTCAACCGCAGCACCCGGCCTGCCTCGCTTGAGCTCCGCAAGGCCTCCGCTCAGCAGGCCTTGAGCGCAACCATATCAACAGAAAGAAACAGGAACGGATTCTACGCCTGAACGTCCCGGATCAGGGGGCTGGGTCACTGCTTCTTCGGTGGCGGTGATCCCATGAACTTGGAAAACGTTCTTGGCCAGATCGACGCCGATGGTGGTAACTTGCATGGGGTGGCTCCTCTCACAAGCAGATTTGGACACGTGCACTATGGCGCATTGCGTTGCCGATCGATGTGTTGCCATCCACCCCATCAGCGGTGTCGCGGACGCTGTGCGGCGTATTGAGATGTCGGGGCAATTCTGCCGGAACCTCTGCTGACTCCGCCTGCATGGCAAATACTGCGTCAAGGTCGGTCCGCATGGGTCGCCTTTTGCATGGGTCGGGCCGTGGTCAAAGCTTGCCTTCGGCGATCCACTTTTCAACAAGATCCCGGCTGACTTCGAAATGCATGCTGTCCTCGCGCGAGAAACCGGCCCCCCAGTACCAACCCTCGTTGCGAAAGAAATCAGCGAGGATAGTCAAGCCAAGCTGAGTGCGCCCGTCGCCCAGCCTGTCCAGTCGACCGTCGATGTTGAGATCGAGCGACAAGCCAAATGCGTGGGTCGAGGTCCGCCCGGTTGCGCCGCGGATATGCCGCACGCAGAGCGCCCCGGCCGTGTTGATCCGGTCGTGCAGGTCGGGATCGGTAGCCTTGATCTTTTCGAACACGACGCGGAGGCTGTCTAGCGCGGGGCGCAACATGCGTACGCGCACCGGGCCGACCTGTTCAGTAGCAAGCTTGGAGGCCAGACGCTGGTTGGTCATACTTTGGCATTCGCTTGTCAGGTTTTCGCGCGGCTTGCCAAAAACACCTTCGAGATAACCAGGTGAGGCAATCCGAAGGCCGTCATTCACATTGCGCCGGCTTGCGATCAGAACAACCTGGGCATAGGCGTCGATGATCTGGTTGGGGCCGTCGCGGGGCAGTGCAGCAAGATTTTCGTCGCCGGGTACTGGCGCGGTTGCGGGTGCCGCTGAACGCAGATCGCCGACCTCTTGCCTGAGCTGTTCGATCTGCGCTTCGAGTGCCTCGATCTGGGTGCGCAGGTTCTCGATCTCGATACGGGCGCCGCTGTCGATTGCGGGGCCCGCAAATTCTGCCTCTCCGTCCGAGGCGTAGCGGATTTCCTGTGCCGGGCGGAACTGCAAGTAGATCAGCACGCCCAGGCCCACCACGATGGCCAGCATCACACCAATGATGATGGGAATGATCCGGGTATCCATGCGGTGTCGCGGCCTGCTTTCTCTCAACAAAATAACTGTGCTGCAGAGCCCGACCCAAGTCAACAAATCGGCATCATTGTTGCCTGTAATTGCGTTGTTTGGGCAGACGGGCTGGTGTACGATTTAACCGCAATAGTTTTATGGGGTCAGCAATGTTCAAACATTTTTTTCTGGGACTGGGGATTTCCATTTTGGCGGTGGGTACGTTCTCCGGTGTGGCGCTGGCGCAGTCAACAGATGCCAGCGAGTTGACCGCCGAAGAGTTGGAGCAGATCTTCCAGAAGCAGAAGACTCGCGGGCTTGTTCTGGCGCCCACGGGTGCCCAGGACAACACCGGGGCGACCGACACGGCAGCCACCGACCTGCCGGGCGCCGAAACTTACGTGGAGCTTGCGCCGGACGAACAGGTGAATATCCAGATCAGTTTCGATTTCGACAGTTCGGCTCTGCGCGCCGACCAGCAGCCAAAGTTGGCAACGATGTGCGAGGTGATGCAGGCGGTCGATATCGAAGTGTTCCGGATCGTTGGGCACACCGATGCCAGCGGATCGGCAAGCTATAACGAGCGGCTGAGCCTGCTGCGCGCGCAAGAGGTCAAACGCTTTCTCGTGGGTGACTGCGGCATCGCCGAAACCCGGTTGGAGGCTGTCGGTGTGGGCGAGGCGTTCCCGCTGAACCAGGAAGATCCGCGGGCCGATGCAAACCGGCGGGTGGAATTCCAGGCGCTGAGCTAGGGTGCGGGTCGGGTACAGGTCCGGGAGGTTGCGCGGATGAGTACGTCGCAGCCATCGGACATCTTCCAACCTGGCGATCTGCTTAACAACACCTACCGGATTGAGGCCATGCTGGGCCGGGGAGGCACCTCCGAGGTCTACAAGGCCCGGTCCGAAATTTCTGGCCGGGTGATGGCGATCAAGGCGTTGCGCGCCGAGTTTGCGTCGAACGAGGATTTCCTTGTTCTGATGACGCGCGAGGAGGACGTGCGCGAAATCCGTCACGACGCCGTGGTACGCTATTTTGATACCCAGCGGATGCCCGATGGCGTTGTCTACCTGGTCATGGACCATGTGGATGGGCCAGGTCTGGACGAAAAGCTGGCCGACGGCGGCATGCGGGCCAGTGACCTTTTGGTGGTGGGCCAGCGCGTTTGCGAGGGTCTGATCGCAGCCCATGATCGAAATATCGTTCATCGCGATCTGTCACCTGACAACATCGTCCTGCGCAACGATCAACCCGGCGAGGCCGTGATCATCGATTTCGGCATTGCCAAGGACACCAACCCCGGGGCCGAGACCATCGTGGGCAATGAATTCGCCGGAAAGTACGCCTATGCCGCGCCCGAACAGTTGAGCGGTCAGACCGATGCGCGGTCCGACATCTATTCGTTGGGTGCGCTACTGCTGTCGACCTTTCGCGGCAAGAAGCCGGACATCGGGAAAAACCCGATGGAAGTGGTCCAGAGAAAGGCGGAGCCGCTGGACGTCGAAGGCGTGCCCGATCCGTTACGCAGCTTGATTGCACGCATGTGCGATCCCAAACCGGAAAACCGGTTCCAATCCGCGCGCGATTTGCTGGCAGGGTTCCAGGACCCCGACAGTATCGCCACGGCGGTGAGTGCGCCAGACACTCCACTGGAGGATGCCACGGTGATTGCGTCGGCGAACGCGCGCCCGGCAGAGACGCCTGTGGCCGGAGCCGAGCCTATTGGTATTCCCGCTGCTGCCCGATCAGATGCAGGCGGTTCGTCGCAGGGCGGGCGCGGTATGCTGGGTCCGATACTGGCGGTCGTGATCCTGGCCGGTGCGAGTGCGGGGGCTTATTTCAGTGGTATTTTCGATGGGCTTCTGGGCCCTTCCTATCCGGTTGCCGAACCCTATGCGTTGTTGGTGGAAAAGCCTTCGGAGGGCGCGGCGCAGGCCATTGGCAATGTGCCCTCGCCCGAGGTGCAGGCAACTCTTGAAGAGGCGATGACACAGATCGGGGGCGCTGCGGATCTCACTCTGGCGTCGGGTGACATTGCCGATGGCTGGGGCGCGGGGATGTTGGACATTGTGACTGCCGCCGCGCCGCTGGACGAGTTCCGCGTCGTTCTGGATGGTAACACGGCGCGTGTGACCGGGTTGGCTGCTACGCGGGAAGAACAATCGCGCGTGCAAGCTGCCCTGACCGATATAGTCCCCGACAGTTTCGACCTGACCGTGTCCATTGACCTTGGGCCGCGATTTCTGTTGCCCGACACGCTGGCTCCGGTTTTGGACGCCCATGCCGATTGCGGCCGTCCGCGGCTGGTCAGTCCGCCGCCGATTGGCTACGCGTTGGAGGACCGTGTGATCGTCACCGGTCGCTTTGCCAGCGCCGAAACCCGCACGGCATTGGAAGGTAGTGTGGCGGCTCTGGCCGGGGACAGGCCTGTTCGGATCGAGGGTGAGGTGTTGAATGACAGCCTTTGCCACATCGACGCAGTGCTGCCGCGGGCAGCGCCTGGTGGCTACGACATCCGCCTGGGGTTTGGCGATCGCCCGGGTGAAAACCTGTCCGGTCGTTACGTGGTGGGTGACAATCCGACCATCGACGTCAAACTGCCCGAGGGAGAAACGGAAGGGTTCCTTTGGGTGTCTGTTGTGGATGTGAAAGGGGTGGTATTCCATCTTTTGCCGAACCGGACGCGGCCGGAAAACTCGCTCGCCGCATTGCGTACGGAAGCCGATGCTGACGGATATATACGCGTGGCCTACGGGTTGGACGAAGCTGAGGGCAGGCTTGCCTTTAACGTCGATGGATCGGTTCTGGGCAAGTCCAAGATCCTGGCTCTGCATTCGGACGGGCAGCTATTCGACGAACTGCGCCCAACCACCGAGAGTGCAGCCAGCTATGCGGATGCGCTGATCGCGGCGCGCAATGAAGGTGGGTTCGCGGTCGACAGCCTCGATTCTGCGATCCTGACCACCGAACAGTAGCGCGGCCCACGCCCGGTCAGAGCACGTCGATCACGATGATCGAAATGTTGTCTGCGCCGCCGCCGTCCAGAGCGATCTGCTGCAATGTGTCCGCGACGGTTTCGATCGGTTCTCGCTTGAGCACGCGTTCCAGGATGTCGAATGTTGCATATTTCGTCAGCCCGTCGGAGCAGAGCAGAAAACGGTCGCCGGGCAGGATCTCACCGCGGATCTTATCGAGCTCCAGGGCATCACCCACGCCCACCGCGCGGGTGACAGCGTTGGATTGCGGGTGTTGCTCGGCTTCGTCCCAAGTCATTTGACCGCCGAGAACAAGTGCTGCGACCATGGAATGATCGGTTGTGAGCATGTCGATTGACCCACCCTGCAGCCTGTAAAGGCGACTGTCCCCGGCCCAGAAGGCAGCGAAGTGGTGATCGGCCACCACCAATGTCACGACGGTGGCGCCGATGGTGGCGCCACGTGCGTCTGCCTCATGCTGGATCACGTCGTGTGCATGCACGATCGCGTCGCGCAGCGCTTTCATCCGGTCAGCCGGAGCAAGTCCGGGATCGATCATCGCGATGCTGTCCACCACGGTTTGGGAGGCGAAATCGCCACCGTGATGTCCACCCATTCCGTCGGAGACCACCCAGACCTGCTGGTCGCCGAGGGCCAGAATACTATCCTCGTTGATTTGGCGGCGATGTCCGACATGGGTCGTGGCCGAAAAACGGATATGTGTCATGCCGTCTGTGCCACCTGTGCCTGCGCCCAGAGCGGGGCCGAAAGATCGAACAGCCCTTGCATCTCGGCCGCGTTTGGCAGGTCGCGCGTAAGCATGAGGCGGTGGTTGCCTTGCAACATCGCGGACCACAGCGCTGAGGTGCCGTGGCTGGCCGTCAGGCTGTCTGCCGCGAGGACCTGCGCAGCGGGCAAGGCCCCAATGTACGTTCTTCCGGACACGCGGGCGTGTGCCGGTGCGACAAAAGTTACGGTATCGAGGGCGCTCATGAGCCGGTCGCGGCCGATTTCGTCATCAAGCGCCGATAACGCGATCTTCTCGAGTTGCTCGAACACGGTCCGATTGGCGAAGTGGGTCAGTGCCGGGTCGGTGTCCGGATGCGGTGTTGCGATGGTCATCGGGTATTGCCGGCCGACCCGGTCCACCGACGCCATCAGTATACCGGACATGGCCCGATCTCCGGCGATGCCCGCAGGTAGGGTAAAACGCCAGATCGGTGCCGAAAGATAGGCATCGTTCCAGCCCGTGCCCATGCGCTCGCGCAGTGCAAGCAACCCTTCCTGAAGCCAGGTGTCCCACGCCTGCACAAAGCTGGCGGGCAGATTCACCTTCAGAAAATCGCCCATGCCGGGGATCTTGCCGAACGCTCCGAAGCCGGCTGACATCAGAATGAACTAGGGCAGCTGAACTTGCTCAGCGCCGGCAGGGCAAAAGGATTCAAGACCGATCCCGATTGCAGTTGGAAAATTGCGATCCGACCACCCACCTTAAAGATGACGCGTGTGCGGTCGGACACGTTCGTGCGCCGGATTTCCGCAGCCGACAGCAGCCGGAACCAGGCCCAAGGCCCGTCGCGTGTGATGGCGTTCGACGTGTTGTTGACCACAGGTTGAAGGATAATCCGCGCCGACCCCACGGAGCCGGGCCAGGTGATCGCAGACGGTTTCGGGGCCGCGGTATGGGCAAAGACAACCTCTTGGCCATCGACATCCAGCGTCACTTCGTTCGCCTTGGGGTCCAGCGCCTCGGGTGTAATCTGGAACCGCACTGCCACCTGGTCGCCTCCGGCAAAAAACGCGTCCCGGATCTCGGCCGCGTATTGCAGTTGTTGCAACACGGCCTGGCTGATCCCGAGGTCGGCATCGTTGACACGTTTCCAAGCCCATGGCCGGGCCCGCGTGTCCACATAGTCGCGCAGGTTCTCGTTGAAGAAGCTGTCGATCAGACCATTGGGGGCAAAAAGACGGGAAAAGTCCTGTATCGCGACATCGGCCTTGGCACCGCGCTCGAAGGGATACCTGTTGGACAGCGCCTGTTCGCAGAACGGTAGCACCTGCGACTGCCATTTCGCATTGATGCCTGCGCGGGTGCCGTCGGCGGTAATCCCGGACGAGCCCTGCACGATCTGGGTGGCCCACCGCTGGATAGGACCGTCCAGGCGGTTGGCCATTTCCTGGAATCGGACGATTGCCGTGGCGTCGCCGCCCCCTGCCCCGACACCGCCGGCAAAGGACAACTTGTTCAGCTCCTGGTAGACCTCGGTCAGCCGGTTCATCAATTCGGCCAATTGTGATGGCTGACCATCGGCTTGTTCAACCAGCGTATGCAACCAACTGAACCGTTCTTCGACAAATTCGCCGGGCTGTTTCGGCGGCGGCCCCTGGTTGTTGTTCACGCCGCTGCGCAACGCCTCGATAAACAGTTGGCTGCGACTACTGAGTGACGATTGCAGTTCCAACTGGCCAATCTGGGCCGCGCCTTCGGCCAGGCCCTCGGCGCTCAGATCACTCCGCTCTTCGGTCAGTTTCGTCTCTTGGGCGATCGCCTCGAGAATGTTCTTGAGTGGCGAAGTCGGCCCGGACAGCACGTTCGTGATCTCGACAGCGTGGCTGAGGCTTTCCATCGGGATAATGTCAATGTCGCCCAACATCTGGTCATAGCGTGAGATGTAATCGGTGTAGTAGAGATCGAGCACGTCCCGGCTCATTGCGATGAGCGCAGTTTCGTTTTGCTCTGCTTCGCCGCGTGGTCCCAGCACCCAACTTTCGCTCTGGATACGGGCGGCGACGCCAAGAGCTTCGTCCAGAAAGACGTTGTTAAAGCCGTTGTAGGTAAAGATGCCCTCGATACCGTCGTTCAGCGGGCGGCCCGACGATCGGACGATCACCCGGCTGATCGCCGGGCCGCCAATGTCCGTCAGGCGCCATTCGGGCAACGCGGTGGCACGGGGCGACTTGATAATACCGTTATAGACACGTTGCGCCAAGGGCATCTCGCTAAGCAGCCCCTGGATCTGCTCCACCAGCGGGCCATTGAGGCTGATGTCGTCCATTGGATTGTCCAACAGTGTGGCCAAGTGCCCTTCGAGATCTGCGCGCAGCTCGTCCCGTGCGGCCCCCTGGAAGGCAACCGACCAGTCCAGAGTCATCCACTCGGTGACAAGTTGCTGGTTCATCGGCCCCTGCTGGCCCAGCATCAGGTAGATCTTGAGGCTTTCATAGAGGAAATCGGGGTTGTTCATGTTGGCCTGCATCTGGTCTTCGAGACGCAGAAGCAGACGGGGTAAAAAGTGTTCGTTTAGGGCGGCGCGATAGGTTTGCGCCGCCTGGTTGCCGATGACTTTTCCCTGATACAAGCCATAGGTCAGCGTTCGATCAGGCGCTGCGTCATTGACTGCCGGATTGGCGGGCATATCGCGCAGAATGTTCAGCGCAGGTACCACACTTGGCAGATCCGAATCCTGGATCGGACTGCCGGGAATTTGCGCGGCGGCAACGCGGTATGCCTGGACGGACTCTGACGCCTCGGCCAAGAAGGCGGCATTGCCCAGGTAAGACCGCACCCACAGGGTCGAAAGACCGATACCAATCAAAAAAGCTGCGGCGATGGCGGCACGTTTTGTCCAGCGATAGCGTCGCTCGACCTTGTCATCGGCGGACACCAACCCGGCTTCGGGGAAGATCACGCCTTCGAACAGCCGGGTCAGAAAGAAGGACCGCCCGGTTCCCTGCCCTGTGCCGATCGCTTGTCGTCCGATCCCGAACGTCCGGGCCATACCCATCATCAGACGGTCGATCGGCGTCCCTTCTTGGGTGCCGGATGTGAAATAGACGCCGCGCAACAAGTGGCGTCGTTCAAATCGGTTGTCCTGAAACACCTCGTCAAGAAAACCACGTGCGGTGGCGCGGACCGAGGCGACTTGACTGGGGAAGGACGAAATAAGGGCACGGCGCTGGTGGTCGGTTTCCTGCTGCATCCGTTCCAGTGACTGGGCGTTGAGCTGGCCCAGCAGCAGGCCGAATTCCTCATCGAAAGATGCAACAGGCGACACATCGGATTTGGTTTTCTTTTGCACAGGCAGGGTGAACCCCCAAACCTGTTCGCAGTCTTCCTTGCCGAGGTTGTCGTAGAATTCCGCAAAGCCAGCAATGAGGTCAGATTTGGTAAACAGGACATAGACCGGGAACCGCACACCCAGTTTTTCGCGCAACTCGTGCAGGCGCCGCCGGATCGCGGCGGCGTGAGATGCTTGCGTCGCTTCGTCCTGCAGGCTGAGGTCTGAAAGCGAAATGGCAACGATGGCACCGTTGATCGGCTGCCGCTTGCGATGCTTCTTGAGCAGGCGCAAAAAGCCCAGCCAGCCCGCATTGTCCTCACTCTCGACGCTGTCTTGCGTCGTGTAGCGGCCAGCAGTGTCGATCAGTACCGCGTGGTTGGTGAACCACCAGTCGCAATTGCGCGTGCCGCCCACGCCGCCCAAAGCGGTCTTGCCCATCGTGTCGGCCAGTGGAAATTGGAGACCGGAATTCACGATCGCGGTTGTCTTGCCCGCGCCAGGCGGTCCAATCATCACGTACCACGGTAGTTCATAGAGCGACCGCCGCCCCAGCTTGGACTTACGCAGCGCTGCCATCGCCTCCTTCAGCTTGCCCTTCAGTTCCCCAAGCTCGGCCTTGACCAACTCGTCGTCCTCGTCGGTATCCGCGTCCACGGATTCGACGATGTCCTCTTCCATATCCTTGGATTGCTTCGACCGGCGCATCACAATCAGCAGCATGGCTGTCAGTGCGAGCAGGAAAATCACCCCTATTGTGATCAACCGGGCGATGACGCTGTCCCAGGGGTGACTTTCGCCAAATCCGATCAAAGGGCCAAGGAACCAGATGGCTATGGAAAACCCAAGCGCGACCAGCAACGTGATGGTGATACCGGATCCAAAAAAACGAGTGATGGTGCGGAAAATCATGTGGCGTCTTCTTTCACCAGAACAACCTCGATACGCCGGTTCTTGGCGCGGCCTTCACGCGTGCTGTTATCTGCAATGGGTTCCTTTTCGGCCCGACCTTCGGCCTTGAGCCGAGTGTCGTCCGTCAATTGGCCGGCGAGTTTGCGCATGACACTTTCAGCCCGCGCAAGGCTGAGGTGCATGTTGGACGGAAAGCGCGACGATCGGATTGGGACGTTATCGGAATGTCCGATGACAATAACGGGCCCGCGCGCGTCGTTGAGCGCTGCAGCGACTTTCGATAGCGGTGCCTCAAAGCTTGCGTCCAGCCGATCCGAGCCTGACCCGAACATGCCAGATCCGGCAAGTCGAACGGTGATCGTCGACTGATCCTGAAACACTTCGACAATGCCCTGGTCGATCTCTTCTTCGAGAAAACCTTTGACCCGTTCAATCTGTTCATTGGGGGGCGGCGGAGGCGGGGGCGGCGGCGGTGCGCGCCGGAACAGTTCGGCCACTTGCCCGGAATCGAGTACCGACAACTGACCGAGCACCCGGTCGGTGGATCGGTTGAGCGTCCAGCTGAGTGACATGAATGCTGCAGTCAGGCAGATGGCCACAATGGCCGAGGTGATCCAGACCGGTTTCCAGACCGACAGCACCTTATGCGGCTGTTCAATGCCTTTCCAATGCGGCGACAGATCTTTTTCCACGACGCCGCGCTGTCCGCGGATGATCCGTGACAGGCCTGCGCGGATTTGCAGGTGTTTGTCGGTTCCATTTTGTTCGACCCGCAAACGCCCCTCGAACCCCAGCGACAGACACATATAGAGGAATTCGAGCAGATCGATGTTCTTGCCCGGCTCCTTTTCCAAGCGCGCCAGAAGATCATAGAACCGGTCTCCGCCCACCGTCTCCTTGTGAAAGGTGCCAACCATCGACTGCTGGGCCCAGATGGATTGCCCGCCCCACGGTGTGTTCAGGACGACGTCGTCGAGCGTGGCACATATGGCATAGCGGGCGATCTTGACGTCTTGCGCGTCGACTCCCGCCTGCAGCGCACGGTTCTCAAAAGCCCGGATCTCGGACACGACCGAACGGCGCAGTTTTTCCGGGTCCATATGCTGGGCGCGGTTGCGAATTCGCGATACAAGCGAGAACAGCGTCGCGGCAGCGGCGTTGATCTTGTTCATCCCCGTCATGCCCTGCTCGACCGAAGGTTCGGTCGGCGCGCCTTGGCTTGCACCTGTGCCGGATTGCGGAATGCCGACGGCGGCACCTTGATCTACCGGCGCCTGAGGTTCGGGTTGCGCCTGCGGCTGCGGGGTGGTGTGCAGGGTTCGGCGACCCCCGGGATTGGGCTTGATCACCGTGCGGTCGGCGTCGTCTGGTTCCGCGAATGGGTCTTCGTCTGCCATGGCTTGACCTTCTCCCCTTCGTTATGCGCTCAGCCCTGACGGATCGCCCAGAGTTCCATTTTCAGCCCCGGAAACTCGCCGGAGACATGCACCGCAATCCCGCCCGATGTCGACATCTTACCCCAATGCGGGCTGTCGGCGTCCAGTTCAAAGTAAACCACGCCCGCGTGATACGGGATTTGTCTAGGTGCCACCGGCAGCGGGCGGAGCGGGATGCCGGGAAGCGCCGAGTTGACGAGCTGCCGGATCTCCTCGACCGGTCCGATCTTAGCCTGGTTCTGAAAATGCCGCCGAATGTTTTCAGCAGGAATATCGGCCTGCACGGCCAGCACGAACCCTGCAGTGGACAACAGCTTGCGGTCGGCGATGACACCAACCGAGATACCATATTTCCTTGGATCGAGCGGAATGGAAATTGCTGTTTGTTCAAGGACGGAGGACAGGTATTGGCGCAGCGCCCGGATGACCGGGCTGAAGGTCGCCGTCAGGTTGTCGTGCGCATAGGCTGGAAATTCGGGGGCGGCCTTGTCCGCCGCCATGAACGTGGCGAGTTCGCCGGCCAGCCCTACGCAGAGCCGATAAAAGGATTCCGGGTGCAGGTTTTCGATCTGAGCCACATGCTGTACCACTGGTAGTGAGCGGTTCACGCACATCAGCAACAGGAAATCCGATATCTCGGCGACCCCCTTGGTGGTTCCACCTTCGGACAGTCGCCCCGCCAGCGCAGTTTTTCGGTGGCCCAACAGCCCGTCGAGTTCGCGCACGAAATCCCCGAGCGACCCCGCCGCGCGGCAATCTACGCAAGACGGCACGAAAGCCTTGTCGAGCACGATCTCGCGGTCCGATTTCACCTCGATGATCCGTGCGACGGGGATGCACAGCCGATCTGACAGATCGTCCACCTCAAGCGCAAATTGCAGGCGCAGCTTGCCTACACCCATCGTCACGGTCTTTTTGCCGGTCGACGTGACGTCGGAAATCTCCAGTTCGGCCGGGCGCAGCCGTGCGGCCGACAGTTCGGCGCCAGTCATGTCCACCTCAACCGCACCCTGACGCCGCTGCGGCACTGTCAGATAGACAACGCAATCCTTGATCGTATCCGGCACCTCCAGCGCGGGGGGATGATCCTCGGCGGATGGCACGCGAAAAACGGTGCCATCCTGCGTCAGACCCGAGCAGGACTTGATCGCAAACTGCCCGACCTTGAGCACTTCCTCGTCAATCTCAAGCGCGTTCACACCCCAGGCGTAGGGCGAGATACGGCGTGCGAGACCGGCAACAAGCGCTTCGGTATACCGGTCGGCCTGCTGAAAGTGATGGGGCTGCACAAACAGCCCTTCGGTCCAAAGTACTTTGCTGTCCCAGGACATTAGGCTGTCCCTTTCTTGTTATGGGTCATTTCAGTTTATGCAACTGCTCTTGGTAGGCGCGAGCGAATTCTTGGGCAAATAGCTTGTGGAAGTCGTTTTCAGCCTGATCGGAGATGTCGGAGTACATTTCTTCGTAGATTTCCCAGTATCGGGCCTTCTTGCTTTTCAATAGCCCGCCGAGGCCGCCACCAGAGGTTATCTTGTCTTCGAGAATCGCGGGGTCCAGTCGCGCAAGCACACCTTTGAGTGCGGCTTCCATCCCTGTGATCATCGCGACTTCGTGGGCCTTGATATCCTGCAGGGCCTGCGCCGTAGCTTCGGTGGCATCCAGATACCCCTTTGCCTTTGGCTTGACCATCGCCACGATCGCCTGTTCCGGACTGACAGAGAATTTCAGGGGGTTGTTGCCACCGGCCTGAATCATTGTCTGTTCGATGCGGAACTCTGATTTGATCGAGGTTCGCGTCATCAGAATTTCGCGCATTCCTTCGATCATGATCCGCAGTACGTGCCCCATGCGTGACAGCGTGGATGTTAGATCCTGCTCCTGTATCTCAACCTCGTCCGCCCCGAGCGATTTCAGGAAAGCGCGCGCGGCCGCGTCGGTGGCGGCAGCTGTGGATGACGGATCGGCTGTGGGCTCCGGCGCAGGTGCGGGCGTTGGCGCAGGTGCAGGGGCGGGTGGCTCCGGTGCTCTCGCCTCTTGGCGGGCGTCGCCTCCGAAATCGTCCGGGATAAAGGCCGGGCCACCGCCACCGCCCGCGGCGGGTTTCGCAAACGGGTCCTCCGACACCTCCGCCTGTTCGGGTGAAGATGGGGCCAGCAGATCGTCCCAGTCATCGGGAATGGCGTTGCCTGGCGCTGCGGTGCGCGGTGTCGACATGTGGTCAGACGCAGCGGGGGTGTGCATGCCCGTGCTTGCACCCTGCCCTTCGCTTGGGTCCGGTGCGGGAGGCAGGATATCATCGTCCTCTCCCAAAGGCGGCAGCAATCCGTCATCGCCAGGGTCGGCGCGGTCAACGCTGCCCGGACCGACCGGCCCTTCGCGCCCGCCCAGCAAATCGTCAAGAAAGTCTTCCCCATCTCCCGGTGCGTCAAGTAGGTCGGCAGCGCTGGGGGCTGCGTCGGCGATCCCATGGGACACCGGACCGTCAGCCAGCGGATCGGCGATCTGGTCGCGCTGGTCCGCCGACGTGATTTCCACCAGAATTTCGTATGGACCGACGGACAGGATATCGCCGTTGTTCAGCGGCGTCGGCGTCGCCCCCAGCGGCAGCTTACCATAGTTCAGAAATGTGCCATTGGTCGAAATATCGAGAACGATGACATTACCGTTGTGATCTTCAATCGCGCAGTGACGCTTGGACAAAACGCGGTCTGGATCGGGCAGGACGAGGTCATTGTCGTCGCCGCGCCCGATGGTCAGGCTGGCCCCATGCATGGCAACGGGATCCCCATTGCCGGCAATGCTGCCGGTGGATTGGAATTTCAGAACGACCGGCATGGGGTTGGGTCAGCCTCCTGTCAGCACGGTTGGCATACCGACGATAATAGTACCACCCAGCGAACACAGATCACCGATCCGGGCGGCGGGCATTTTCTGGATCAACACAGTCATTGACCCTTTTGCTATGGGATGGGGAGGAAAATTCGCCACAGGTGGCGCGATCAACCCGGTGCACAGGTCGGTGACCCGCGCCGCCGGCATTTTGCCAACAAGCACGGTTACGGCGCACGGGGGCATGATCGGCAACGGCGCGCCCAGTGTGCAAGGACCGGTATGCATGTCCGCAACACGCGCTTGGGGTGGCCCGGGCATCAGGCGTTCTCCTCATCATCTTCGTCGTCGGTCACGGGTTCGGGCGCGGGTGCGGGCGTAATCGGGTCAATCTTGCCGTTGCCGCCCCGGGCAATATCGACGGCGCGGTCAATCAGCAATTGCAGGTGTTCCAACGGCTCGGCTACCACACCCAGTGTCGTCATGTTCATACCGAACACGCAGCTTGCGACAGCGCCGGGCGGGGCTTCGATCTTTCCCAATTCGCCGGTGCCCAGATTTCCGGGCGCATACAGGGCCGCCGTCGCCGCAAGCGTGGTGTCGTCGTCAGAGTCCGCAATCTCCAGCACTGTCGCCAGTTTCTCACGGTTTGCATCATTGGGCTCAAAAACCCATGCCTCGGCGGCTTTCAGGCAAGGGGTCGGTGCGTCGACGGCGATGTCGCGGGCGGCGACACAGGCCCACCACACGGCCTCGCGCTCCGGCAGGGCTGCCGCAAGCAACCGCATCAGACAGACCCATGCGTTCTTGTCGTCGAGTTCGGCAAGCACCGCTTCGACACTTGCGTTTGCCGGCAGGTCCAGGCGCGTCTCGAGCTTGGTGGCCTTGGCGGCGAGGATGCGCGCCGCCGGTTGCGCGGGGACCTTCTTCATATTTGCAAATCGCTCTGACATCCGCTGCACCCTAGTTGATCATCGTCAAGCCGCCCTTGAGGATTAGCATCGCGTCCCCCTTGACGGTCGACATCGGTGCCTTGGCCTCAAGCATGGCGGTGGCTTGGAGCTTGATCATCAGACCCTTGATCGTAACACCAGTCTGATCAATCGTGATCGAGTTGGACCCCACTTTCATCTCGATTTTCTGCATCGCTTTCTCGGTGATCGATCCCAGGTTCGTCGACAAGGCGTAATCGCCCATTTTGATGGTTTCTTTCTGGCTGCCCATACTCACCTCACGGGTGAGATTGCCCAGCTTGATTGTCTGCTTGTAGTCCCCCTGCGTGACAGTCTGTGTGTAGTTGCCCGTGACCGTCTGGGTGGATTTGCCCTCGATGGTTTCGGTGTGGTCTTTCTTGATCTTGATGGTCTGCGTGCCGTCTTTGACGGTAAAGCTGTGATTGCCGGTGTTCAGCGTCTCGGTCTTGTGGCGGTGAATCGTCTGGGTCAGATCACCGTTGTCCTTGTGCTCTAGGCCGACGGTGACGGTGGCGTTGTTCTTGATCGTCTGGAAATAGTCGCGTTCCGACTGAATGCGGACAAATTCCTCGTTTATCTTGTCTTCGAAAACCAACTCGTTAAACGTGTTTGCGCTTCCTTGTTTCGAGGATCGCGTGACAATTCCGGACTGCGTCTTGTTGGCAGGCAATGCGAAGGGCGGCTTGTTTTCGCCGTTGTAGATCATACCTGTGCATATCGGTTTGTCGGGATCTCCTTCCTCGAACTGGATGACCACTTCGTTGCCAATCCGCGGGACCGAAATCATGCCCCAGTTCTTGCCCGTCCAGGGCATGACACAGCGCACCCAGCAGGTTGTGTTCTCGTCCTTTTGCCCATCGCGGTCCCAGTGGAACTGAACCTTTATGCGGCCGTGTTCATCGGTATAGATCTCCTCCCCCGACGGACCGGTCACCAGGGCTGTTTGCAGGCCCGGGATCTGCGGCCACGGTGTGGTCAGCGGGGCGCGAAACGGTTCTGACTTGGCAATTACGTCAAAGGTGCAGCGGTAAGTGTCTGTGTTGTCTTCGTCGACCGGGACACGGCTATCAAACAGGGGCTTTGAGGTTTCCTTGTCCTCGTAGTCAGTTTCGATCTGGAGCAAGTGCGTGGCCCTGACGACGAGATACTCGGCATTTTCGGAACTGCGCTCATGACCGGACATGGTGAAGGTGCGTCCAACCGCCATCGCACGCACGTTGCACACGCCGCGCAGCAGCCTGTGCCGGACAGCTTCGGCCTCCATGCGGACGCGCGCAAAGGTGTCCGCGCTGGTGGGTGGTCGCACGTGTCCAGGGTAGACGTATTTTTCGTAATTCTTGTGGCTGTGCTTGCCCTTGGGGATCTGCTTGACCTTTTTCTGGTCCGCCCGCGGCTTTTTGAAGTCGTAGTCATTCAGGGTCATCTTGCCAGTACGGACGCCGGTGCTGGCGACCCAATCAAAGATATGGTCCTCGGCGCGACGATAACTTTCTTCCTTGAAGAAGAACTTCAGTGGTTGCGGGGCGTCTACGACAGCGTGCGCGCTGATGCCGTCGGCCAGAACCAGCTTCTGACCTGTATCCGTGTATTCGAAAAAATAATATATCCCCTCTTCTTCCATCAAGCGACTGACAAAAGCGAAATCGGTCTCGGCGTACTGCACGCAGTAATCGCGTTTGACATAAGTGCTTGTCAGCTTGTTGGTGAAGTCTGATGAAAACCCGTAATCGCCGAAGATGTCTGTGATGATGTCGACCACGGATTTGTCCTGGTATATCCGGTTCTCCTCGGACCGGGTCAGGAACCACAGCCACGGACGCAGTTCAGCCACGCAATGGAGCTGGCCCTGGTAAAGGCCGACATATTCCACGGTCACGCAATACCCCGAGAAATGCCGCTTGCGACCGTTCTTGGTTTCCACTTCGATGCTGACATTGCGGCCCAGCACGTCCTGCAGATCTATGTCGTAGTTGGACGACAGAAATTCGACGGTGACCTCGGTCAGCGTGCTCAACCCTTCCACCACCCGGGCGTTCTTGAACTGCATCTCCTGCGTCGGCAGCGGACCTTTCATCGTAATTTGCCGATTTTTGAACTCGAGGTCGGTAGACATCTCGTCGCTCCTTTGATGCTTGTGGCGCTTACGCTTCTGTTTCGATCAGGCAGTCCGTGTCACGCAAACGCGCCACAATGTCCGGGTGAATACCCCAGTATTGAGGCAGGCTAAAACTATCACCTAAAATCCGTTTCGCGGCAAAGACACTTTCGAAGTGTACGCAAAGCACTGGCTTGGGGTATTCGCCATCTGTCAGCAACAACTGGTCGAGATACTGCTCACCCTTGTAAAGGCAAAAGGTTTTCCGTTCGAGCGATATCAGGATGATATCAGGCTCTGCGCCCCCGCCCGGTTCCTCCGGCAGATCGCCTCCCATTGCATTCATCTACAACCCCTCCAGCAGGGCGGCGAGGTCCGCGTCCATGTCGTCGGGCCCCGCATCTTCGCCATTACCGATATCATCGTCGAAACCGGCCAGAAGATCATCAAGGCTTTCGTCACCTTCGTCACCGATTTCAATATCAATATCGAGTGCCACGGTGGCATCCCCGTCACCACCGCGTTGTGTTCTTGGCGCCGGGACTTCAGATGACCAAGGGCCGGTGATTTCGTCCCCACCCAGGGACCGGAAGGACCCAAGACGCACCTCGTTTCGGCCCTTCATCCAGACGACCGGCATGTAACCGCGTGCCAGCGTCAACTGCGCCGGATCGCTGGTCAAATTGCGTTCGGTGCTGGGCAAGGCCACCTGGTCACCGTATCGGTCGGACACATAGTGAAAGGGCAGATCGCCCAAGGACATCAGGCTGCCCAGATCCATCGCCTTGCCGTCCTTTTTGCGTGTCGCTGCCAAGAGCACCGCCACCAGGACAACCGGATTGGCCCACAAAAGTGACCTCAGTCCTTCTTGTGGTGTGAATTCCTCGAACGCAAAGGGCGCAATTGGATCGGACTTGGCCCCGTAGGGTTGCCGCAGCAGGAAACGCGGCGATGCCAGCCCAATGTATGCCGCCTCTGGCAACGCGCGCAGAGTGTCCCACGTCTTGGCCACCAGGGGGTGACGGTCCTCTGCCGCTGTGTCCAGATACCCGGGTGACATCGCCGCAAAAAAGGGCGCATCGACATGCGCCGCCACCAACCCAATCCGCGCTAGCAATTCCGCATGCGGTGGCGTTTCCTCAAAGGTGTAAAGCCCGAACAAGGCGGAAAACCCGCCCGCGCCTTCCTCCGGATCCAGCACATCCGTCAGCAGACGAAAAAGACCGCTCTTCGCAAGGTCTTCCTGCGCAGCAAGATCGGCGGCCAGTTCCTCGGCAGAAACGTCGTAGAGCACGATTTGCAATGTGCTGTCCGTTTCGATCCGCCGGGCGAGTAGGTCAAGAGACCGCCACTGCGCTTCGACCGCCTGGAAATCGGGATGATGCAGGACAAGGCGCATCGCCGAACTCAAAGCCGCGTCAACGGCGGCTTTCATCGCGTCGACCCCAGCGTCCGGGGCCTTGACGATGTGCGGGCCAACGATCCGCGCGATCATATCATCAATGGGGCTTGCCGGTGTTTGCACGCCGCGCGTGTCGCCGATCAGCGCCCGGAAATCGCTGAGTTTCAAATTGGCAGGGACCGAGTTACTCGCCGATTGCTTCGGGATCTGGACGGGTGTGCCATAGGTGCCTGACCACGCCTTGAGGTTTTCGATCGCGCGGTCGGCCATGGAACCGACATTCAGCTGTTGCCGCAACCCCGCAAGCGCGTCGAAGATTTCGACATTGTCATAAAGCTCGTCGGGATGCAGATCATCCAGACCGCCGAGCTTGACATCGATGCCCCCGCCGTCCTTGCCGATGGGCAGACACAGGGTGGTCGCAAAGCCTTCAATCACATCCTCGACCGTGTCCACGTCCAGTTCGATCGGTTTTCGGTCAGCCATCGCGTCGCCAGTTTCCATAAGTCCGCGCGCGGCGCGCCCTGTGAAATCTCCAAAAAATGCTATGCGGAATGTGGGACGATGCAGGCTGTCGCGCTCAGGCCGAAGGGCCGAAAGACTCCCGAACGGCGACTGGGCCGGTGTATTCGGACCCGGCGCGCCACCGGCAGAAGCCTCCGTGTCGCCGAGGTCTTCCAACAGCGTGTCCAGGTCATCAGAGCTTTCTTCGGCGGCCACGGGCTCTGCCTCTTCCAGATCAGACAGCAATGCGTCAAGATCGCCGGTTTGCTCCGGGTCATCTCCGTCCAGATTGGACAACAGCGCGTCGAGATCATTTGACTCCGCGTCTTGCGCGGCGCCGTTTGCCGGTTCGTCTGTCTCTTTCTCCAGATCTGACAGCAGATCATCCAGATCACCCGCTGCTGCATCCACGTCGTCGGCATCCCGGGCAGCAGGCTGTTCCTCTTCGCCACCCGCAAGATCACCCAACAGCGCGCCCAAGTCGCTGTCTGCGGTGCCCTGTTTCTCTGCGGTCACGTCTGGCACGCCCAGATCGCCAAGAATCGAATCGAGATCGGATCCCACTGCCGTGTCGAGGTCGTTGGGGGCTGCCAGATCCGACAGCAAGGCGTCCAGATCGTCCCCCGCCTCAGCGTCCGAGCCAGCTTCGTTATCCGCAGGCTCCGGCATGGTCGCAAGAACGTCAGCGAGGTCATCCTCACCGTCAGGCGTATCCATCACCGTATCAATCTTGCGCAGGATATCTTCGGCGCTCGTCGTATCCTGCTCCGCCTCGAGCGGCGTTTCCAGCTCTCCCAGTATGTCATCCAGGTCGTCACCGGACACGTCAGAGTCCGGAATATTTGTATCAATCGACGCCAGCGCGTCTGAAAGGGCAGCGTCCTCTTCCGCCTTTGCGTCCGGAGCATCAAGCCCACCCAGAATGTCGTCCAGATTGACTGCCTCGTCCGGCGTCGTCGGCGCTGATGTATCGATACCGGCCAGAATATCGTCCAGCGGGTCGTCCCCACCCGCTTTCGGCTCGGATGCGGTGTCGAGGGCGCCAAGTATGTCGTCTAAGGCGTCGGTCTCGTCCGGCTCCGAAGCAACCGGTTCAAGTCCGGCAAGCACATCATTAAGCCCGTCCGTCACTGTCGCGGTCTCCGGTGCGACAGCCGGAATCCCCGACAGGATGTCATCCGCGACATCATCCACCGGGGCTTCGGGCGGGGCATCCAGCGATGCAAGGATATCCTTACTGCGGTCTTCTTCCGGGGCAGAGATGTCCGGCATGTCCAGACCTGCGAGCACGTCATCGAGGGTATCATCCGACACGGATGCTTCTGATGCGGAGGGCATGCTGGCCAGTATGTCCCCGATTGCGTCCTCTTCTGGCGCGTCCGACGGTGCTTCGGGCAAGTCCGACAGAATGTCATCTGTATCATCCTTCGGCGTGGTCACCGCGACCGGCTCAAGTCCGGCAAGGATACCAGATGTGTCATCTTGGGCTGCCGCATCATCATCGACCCGGTCAATACCGGACAAGATGTCCGATACCGCGTCTGCGTCAGTCTCTTCGATCTCCGGTGCGGCGTCGAGGCCGCTCAGCACGTCGTCCACGGTGATATCGGGTTCGGTATCGTCCGGCGCCGCTACGGCAAGATCATCCAGGACCGCGCTGAACGTATCGCCGTCTGCTTCAGCTTCGGGCGGTGCTTCCACACTGGCCAGCACGTCGTCCACAGTGGCGTCAGATGGTGCGTCCTCGGGTGAAGTGGCGGCAAGCGCCGCCAATGTGTCATCCGTGTCTTCGGCCTGCACGGGCGTGTCGGGCAGGGCCGCACGCAAGCTTTCCAATGCCTCTGACACGTCCGATTGCGCCTCTCCCGGCTGTGCCAGTGCTTGTAAGAGTTCAGGTTTCGACAACAGCGTTTCGATAAGCATTTCGGCCCCTGCCTTACCGTCCATATAGGTCATCAGATCGCTCAGCCGCCGACGTGCCTCAAGCAACGGGGCCAGCGCTTCGACCCTGGAGGCAATTGCTTCGGGGCTGAAATCGTCCATGCTTTCAAAGGTCAGATCAACCGACAGGTTGCCTTCACCAGTCAGGGTGTTGGGCACCGCAAACTGCGCCTTGGGTGCCATCGCCTGCATGCGGTCATCGAAATTGTCGGCGTCGATCTCAAGAAAGGCGCGCTGGTCAATGCTTGGCTTCTCCGCCTTGCCAGAGAGATCCGACATCACACCCATCACAAAGGGCAATTGAACCTTTTTTTCGGCACCGTACAGCTCAACATCGTATTCAATCTGCACCCGCGGCGCGCGGTTGCGTGCAATGAATTTCTGTGAGCCACTCATCCCTCGCCTCCCCGGGCCTGGCGTAATTCGTCCCGCAATGCGCGCACCTCGTCCTGAAGGGCCAGCACGTGGGCGTCCACCTGATCGGTCTCTTCCCGCACCAGGGCACGCAGCTTTTCAAATTCGGCCTCGGTGTCAGCCTCCACCGCAGACTGCATCGTGTTGACCAACAGACCGATGAACAGATTGAGCACCGAAAAGGCGGTAATGACAATGAAGGGGACAAAGAAAGCCCAGGCGTTGGGAAACTCCTCCATCACCGGGCGCACAATGCCCATGGACCAGCTTTCCAGCGTCATGATCTGAAACAGCGAATAGAGCGACCGACCCAGTGTGCCGAACCATTCGTCAAAGGCCGCGCCGTACATGATGGTCGCCATCACGCCGAAGACATAGAAAACGATCGAAATCATGATGATGACTGCACCCATGCCGGGCAACGCGTCCAGCAAAGCCTGCACAACCGCGCGCATCTGCGGAATGACCGACAGCAACCGCAACGCCCGGATCACCCGCAGGCCACGCAGGGCCGACAGATTGGCCGTCTGGGGCAACAGGCCGACACCGACGACGAACATGTCGAAAATGTTCCACGAATTGCGGAAGAAACTGAAACCGTAGGCAAAAAGCTTGAGCGCCAGTTCAATCACAAAGATCGCCAGAACGGTCTTGTCGATGATCGCAAGCGTTCCGCCCATAAACGCCTGTACCCGGTCGGACGTGGACAGACCAAGGGTGATGGCGTTGAAGATGATAATTGCCAGAATGGCGTTGTGGACCCAAGGCTGCTCCAAAAATGCCCGTAATCTGCCGCGCAGGGTGTCTGGTGGGGATGCAGCGGTGTTTTCCATGCCCTTGTCCGTTGTCCTAGCAGTGTTGGAGCGGTTCGATCACGTCAGCCTGACCGGCAACCGGCAGGGTCCTTGGTTATCTTACCGCTTCCATCAGTTCATTAAACGTTTTCATAACAACTCTGACCGTCAAATTATTCGTTCTGCTGAACAGTCTTCTTCAAATACTCGATGCTAAGCTGCCTGCCATGCCGCGATCCAAAAAAATGGGCGCTTTAGGTTCATGGTCTTCCGGAACGGTCGAAACATCGTCGCTCCAGTCATTTTCTGTCTGTAAGTCTCCGTGCGTGGTCCTTCCCGTCGCATTGCATGGCCTTTCCAGGTAGCAGACCTAGAGGATTTCACCGGCTGTCTTGAACACCTTGAGTGCAATATCCATGGCTTTCTTGACCTTGTCGGCGTGCGCCTTGAGTGTCTTGAGATCAAGCTTGCCTTTAGTGTCCTTAGCCATCTGCAAAGCCTGGTCAGCAAATTTACGGCCATTCTGTTCAGTTGTGTTGAACTCGATGATCTGCACGATCATGTCGTTGATCTGTTTTTCCTGCTTCGACGTGACTGGAACGCCCTTGTCCTTGAGTTGAAGAAGCTTCTCCAGCTTGCCCGCCATGCCCGATGCCTTCTGCCGGGTTGCCGTCAGCTTGATCTTGTACTCCTTGACAGTGTCCTCGACCTTCTTGATGTGGCTTTGGCCCGCTTTTCCGCTCTTGGTTTCCTTGGACAGTTTCTCGACTGCCTTCATCACCTGTTCGCGCACTTTGGATTCGCTGGCCAGCGCCTTCTGAACCTCCTTGGCGATGTCATAGATCGACTTGGCGATCTTGTAGTACTCGTCTACCTTGGCCCCCGCACTTGAGACGAGCGCGGCGATGCCCTTACCGATCTTGATCACGCCCCACGACACGTTGGCGACGATCTTGATCTTGTACTTGGTGTAATCCTTGTTCTCTTTCTTGATCTTCTCCCACGACGCCTTGATCCGGTTCTGCGCTTCTTTCTCGAGGTTGCCGACCAGTTTTTTCAGCTCGTCGTTGACAAGCTTCGCAAGCTTTTCGACCTCCTTCTTGTCGGTCATGCCTTCAAGCTGTTTGTCGTATTTCTGGATCGCAGGATTGATCGCTATCTTCCGGTAATCGTTCAGATACTTGAACACCGGCTCCATAATCCGCGCCAACAGCGACGGATCGGTTTCCTTACCGGAAACCTTCAGCGTGATCGTGCCGTTGGGCACTTCAAGGTTTTTTGCGCTGACTGTGATCAGGTCGAACGTCTGGTTCAATTCGCCCATGGTGATCTCCTCCTGGTTTTCGTATTCACCTGCTCCACCTCATTCGAGCAGGCATCCGGGCCAACCGGCGGGCGCCGTTACCGCACCCCTCAGCCGAAACTGTAGACGAAATCCTTGTCCGCCACATCAATGGCGACCTTTTCGATTGTATCGCCCTCCATCATCCTGTGCAGGAATTCGGCCGAAATGTCCGGCAGCATGGTATTGGTCACAATGGCATCGATCATCCGCCCACCGCTCTCCAACTCCTGACAGCGGTTTACGATTTCGTCGACAACCGCGTCCGAATACTCGAACGGCACGCCATGCGCTTCGGTCACCCGTTTCTTGATCCGGCCAAGCTGCAACTTGGTAATCTCGGCGATCATATGCGGGCTGAGCGGGTAGTAGGGGATGGTGACCAACCGCCCGAGCAGCGCAGGTGGAAACACCTTGAGCAACGGGTCGCGCAGCGCCTTGCCCATGCCTTCGGGGTCGGGCATCAGTTCCGGATCCGCACACAGGTCCATAATCAGGTCCGTGCCTGCGTTCGAGGTGAGCAGGATCAGCGTATTCTTGAAATCGATGGTCCGGCCTTCTCCATCCTCCATCACGCCCTTGTCGAAGACCTGAAAAAAGATCTCGTGCACGTCGGGGTGCGCCTTCTCCACCTCGTCCAGCAACACTACGGAATAGGGCTTTCGCCGCACTGCCTCCGTCAGCACTCCGCCTTCTCCGTATCCCACATAACCCGGAGGCGCACCCTTCAACGAACTGACAGTATGTGCCTCCTGATATTCAGACATGTTGATCGTGATGACGTTCTGTTCACCGCCGTACAGCACCTCTGCTAGCGCCAGCGCGGTTTCGGTCTTGCCGACCCCGGACGTGCCGGCCAGCATGAACACACCGATGGGTTTCGAAGGATTGTCCAGCCCGGCCCGGCTTGTCTGAATCCGCTTGGCAATCATCTTCATCGCGTGATCCTGTCCGATCACCCGCTTGGCGAGATGCTCTTCGAGATTGAGGATCGTTTCGATTTCGTCCTTCAGCATGCGCCCCACGGGAATGCCGGTCCAGTCGCCCACGACGCTGGCCACCGCCTGATGATCAACAATTGGCAGGATAAGGGGGCTGTCGCCCTGCAGCGCTTCCAGCTCTGCATTCTTTGCCTTCAACTTTTCTATGACCGCGGCACGATCCGCTTCGCTCATCGGGTCCAGCGCGCTCTCGGTTTCGGCTGCCTCCGTCGCGGCCTCGCCTTCCAGCGTTTCGGTCTCGTCCACCGGCTGACCCGCTTCACGTACCTGCGCCCGCAGATCGATGATTTCCGTCACCAGAGCCTTCTCGGCGTCCCAGTTTTTGGTCAACTCTTCCAAACGCGCCTGTTCGGCGTCCTTCTCTGCAGTCACTGTAACGCGGCGCTCGGCCACATCATATCCGGCGTTCTCGTCCCGGCCGATAATCTCAAGCTCGGTGGTCAGGGCTTCGATCCGGCGTTGGCTGTCATCGACCTGCGCTGGAACCGCATGCTGGCTGACCGCGACCCGCGCACAGGCCGTGTCTAGCAGGCTCACAGATTTGTCCGGCAGTTGCCGCGCGGGTATATACCGCGCCGACAGTGTCACCGCCGCTTCGATCCCTTCATCCAGCACCTGCACCTGATGGTGTTTCTCCAACATCGCCGCAATGCCGCGCATCATCAGGATGGCCTTGGGAATGTCGGGTTCTTCTACGTGCACAACCTGGAAGCGGCGGGTCAGGGCCGGGTCCTTCTCGATGTACTTCTTGTACTCGGCCCATGTGGTTGCACCGATGGTGCGCAGCGTGCCGCGCGCCAGCGCAGGTTTCAGCAGGTTCGCCGCGTCGCCCGTACCGGCAGCACCGCCTGCCCCGACCAACGTGTGGGTTTCGTCCACGAACATCACAATCGGCGTGGTCGAGGCCTGCACTTCGTCGATGACCTGACGCAGCCGGTTCTCGAACTCGCCCTTCATGGACGCCCCGGCTTGCAAAAGGCCCACGTCCAGCACCAGCAGTCGCACGTTTTGCAACGCAGGCGGCACATCGCCGCGCGCGATCCGCAAGGCAAACCCTTCGACCACGGCAGTCTTGCCGACGCCCGCCTCGCCGGTCAGGATCGGGTTATTCTGGCGGCGGCGCATCAGCACGTCGACAATCTGCCGGATCTCCTCGTCACGACCCACGATGGGGTCGATCTCGCCATTTCGGGCCTGTTCCGTCAGATCGGTGCAGAATTGGCTCAACGCCTCTTCCCCACCCATCGCCGCAGGCTTCATTGCGCCCGATGCTTCGCCGGGGTCTGCACCACCACCGGTCACGGACCCATCCTGAGGTTTCATCGCGTCTTCGGGCGAACCATCCGTGATCGTATGGAAATCATCGGCCAAATCATCGGGCTTGATCGACGCAAGCGTCGGCGAAATGCCAGTTAGTATGTTCTTGAGGTTGGGCGTCTCCAGCATTCCCAGGATCAGATGCCCGGTGCGCACCTGGTTCGAGGAATAGAGCAGCGATCCCCAGACCCAGGCCCGCTCCATTGCGTCTTCAAGATGGCTCGACAAGTCGCTCACCGATGAAGCGCCGCGGGGCAATGCATCCAGCGCCGCCGTCATCTCGGTGGCGATTTTTCCCGCATCCAGATCGAAATGCTTGATGACCCGGTGCACGTCGCTGTCCTGATTGTTCAGGATCTGGTGCAGCCAGTGCACAACTTCCACATAAGGGTTTCCACGCATCTTGCAGAACACCGTAGCGCCCTCGATAGCTTTGTACCCAAGGCTGTTCAGCTTGCCAAAAAGCGCAACGCGACTGATTTCGGTCATCTCATGTCCCTTCCCTCGCGGCGGCACCCGATACCTGGGCACCGGGCACCAGGTACAGATCATCCGCATCCTTGTCTGATTTTGCTGTCCCGATCCAACTTGTCTGGCCCAGCCGCATTGTGTGCCCAAGCTGAGCCTTTGGGATCTCGTCGTGGCGCAACACAAGGTTCACGTCCCAATCCAGAGCATCGCCGACGTAGTTCCGAACAATCGCGCGCAGTCGTGGCAGTGACCCGCCGCCGGGCAACAGGCGTTCATAGTCGCGCAGGCTCAGCGGCCCGATCTTCAAACGGAATTTGGCCGAGCGGGTCCAGACCCGTTCGCCGATGGACGTGGTCCGCCCCAGTGTGGCGGGCGCTCCCATGCGCCAACAATCGCCAGGCTCCAGTTCCAGCCAGCACCCAACAAATTCCTGAACCCGCACGTTGGTGCCGAAAAAGCTCGATACGATGGACTTCAGGCCCTCAGCATTTCGTGGTCCCTGCGACAGCAGCCCTGCAAAGTGACGTTTGGCCAGATCGGGCAAGTCGTCCCTGCCGCGCAGATGCGTCCCGTGATATCCGGCGATGGCCGCGATCTTGCGCTCGATCCCGTCATTGTCGCCACGGTCAAAGCTGGGCGCGGGCTGGCCCGAACGCCAAGCGCGATAAAGCAGCGTCATCAGACGGTGGGTGAGGACATTTGCAAATTCCACAAATGTCGGATCACGGTGGTGCCGGAGTCTTGCGCGGGCAAACTCGGTGAGATGCAGCGGCAGCGGGCCCATCGGACCGAACAGGCCAAAGAAACGGTTTGTGAGGCGTCCCGGTTTTTCGCCCTTGGGCGGCTCGAACCCGGCAATGGTGGAGGGGGGGAAACTCAACCCCGCCTCTTGCCCGAACCGCACCTTGTCCTGCCGGGGGCGCCGGGCATCACCGATACGCGGAGCTTCAGGAAACGCCGCTTCCAGCACGCGGAAAGCATGGAAGATGTGGTGTTTTTCCGGGGTTTTGCTCAGCCGCTCGAGATGCGTCAGAGAATCCGCCCCAGACCGGTTTCCGGGCGCCATCGGGCGATCTCCCCGCGTTGCTGGGTGACTAGCACCGTTTCTGTAAAACTGTTGATGGACACGTATTTCCGGAAAAACCGTTCCAGAACCGCCCCCATCAGATAAACGCTCGTTCCCTCGAAAAAACTTTCGTCGAAGGTCAATGAAATTTCCAGGCCGCGAACCGCCGTCGAAAGCACGTCGTCTGCCATGCGGCGCACAATTGGACGGGTCGAGACGGCAACCAGCCCTTCAAGCTGTTTTTCGAGGACCTTGTTGCCCGCCGGTGCATAGATCCCGATCAATTCGCGCAGGGCCGCGGCGCCGTCTTGAGACTGATCTTCGGCGATCGAAATGTAGTTAAGGCTCAGATGCGAAATCAGACGCCAGGCAGTGTCGCCTTGTGCCAACGATGGACGTGGGCGCGTTGGACTGACTGGCGTGCTGATGTGCAGCACGGGGCCGCCCTCCGGCAGATAGAACACATCGCGCGCGCCGGTTGGTAGCAGCAGCGGCAAGTCGCGGTTCGTCACCATCGCCTGAACCGCCAACTGGTCCAGGTTGGGCCCGTAGGGCGCCTGATTGCTGTCGACGAGCGCCACGTACAGCTCGGACCCCAGATAGGACGTGCGCACGCCTTTCAGGCGTTCGCGTTCCGCGCGCTGACGCATCTTGCGCGATTGCGTGTAATAGGATGTGTGAGGATCGCCCGCCGCGGTCAGGTCATTTGAGGAGTAAAAGGGCCGAAACGGAACATCCTTTTCCCCGTCCGACGCGATACCCGTCACGTTGTCCAACGCGAAAATCTCGAAATCCAGCGGCGCTGTACGGTCCGCGACAACGTGCTGCTCCACATCCGCCGTCGACACGTGGACCCGGTCACAGCGCTTGCTGAACAGGTTGATCGCTGGCGTTGCGTGCAGGGTAAAGGCCTCCGCGGTGACCCCGGCCGAAATGGTGCTGTTGCCTTCGCGCAGCAAAATATAGATATCAACGTCGTGGCTTTCGGCGCGTCCCAGTGCCATGGAAAGCCCCTGCAATTCCACGAAATGGAAGCGCTCAGGCATCGCGAAGTATTCCTGCAACAACCGGTACCCGTCAAAGGACCGCTGCGGGGTTGGTAACAACGCATCCGATGGGTCGTAGCCGCGCGGAACCACCCTGCCGTTCGGCAGCATGGTGATCCAGTCGCTGCGGCGATCCGTTGATCGACCGACAAGACCGGTGACCTGCGCGCACAAAAGCTCGTGCAATTCCCAGTTCTTGCCCTCCCGTCCGTTCAGAAACAGCGTAAGGTTGTCAAGCGACAGTTCTGAGATCGGCAACTGCCCATGCCGCGACAAGCGCAGACGGATGCCCGCCCGCGCGTCGGTGTCCCGCGACACGCCCGCAGCCACCAGCTCGCCGCGGCTATCGATGTATTCGGCTTCGGTGATCGTGATCGGCCACAGGGTCACGTCCTGCGCGGTTCGAAAGATGCAGGACGTGGTGTCGTCATCTCGCAATGTGCTGCGCAACTCGGAATGCCGCGGCACCAGATGACCATCCTCCAGCGCGGCATTTTCCATGTCCGGCTCAAGGGCCGCGACCATCATCGAAGGGATCGGCGCCAGGTAGTGGGGATAAACGATCTCCAGCAGGTGCGCGGTCAGGTTCGGATACTGCAGCTCCAGTTCCAGCTGGACACGAGCCGACAGGAAAGCGACCCCCTCCAGCAGTCGCTCTACGTAGGGGTCGACCACCTCGACCCCGTCCATGCCCAACCGCGCCGCGATCTTGGGATAGGCCTGCGCGAACTCGGCGCCCATGTCGCGCATGTACGCCAGTTCGCCTTCGTAGTGTTTCAGCAGACGCGTATCCATGCGACCCTCAGGCGATCCTTTCCAACTGCAACTCGCCAGTGGTCACATCCACCTCACTGCGCAGATACAGTTCCATCGGCATCGGCTGGGCCCACATATCGGCGTGAATGTCAAAAGTGACGATACTCTCGCGGTTGCCCTGCCCCACCCGGATCTGGACATCGACAGACCCCGGATGAATGCGCGGCTCAAACACCTGGATGGCGCGGACAATTGACTTACGGATCAATTCGGCCCGCTCCGCGGTCGAGTAATCTCCCGCCACCTCGCGGATACCAAAATTCAGCACTGATGTGCTTGCATTGGGATAACGGGCGGAATCAATCATGTTGGCATTGTCGGCCGTATTCAGCAGCCAGACCAGATCGCGCTGAATAATATCGCGCAATTGCCGGATATCGATCACCCGATCTTCGCGGCGCTCGGATGGCTCGGACGGCTCATGGTCCGTAAGACGATCCAGAAGGGACGGTTGCAGCCGCTCCGCAAGCGTTCGATCAGACATCCGCTCCTCCGGTATCCATCTCGAGCAGGCGCAAGTCCATGATGGCCGTGTCGCCCAGATCGGTGGTCAGCAGGCGTTGGCCCGACCCAGCAAAGGTGTCCGACCCAAGATCAATCCAATTGGTTGCGCGGGCCAGTTTTTCGGCGGTGTCACCACCGGCCACTGTCCCGGCATAGCGTGTCGGGATCAGCGCCACCATGTCGCCACCATTGACCAGCGTCAGGGTGCAGGGTGTCCAAACCGTATCACGCAGATCTGTAGGTTCCTCGAATTCCACCTTCGCAATCGCGGTGAAAGGCATCCAGTAATACTTGCCGTTGATGATGATTTCGAGCAGCGGGCCCAGACGCATGTCGGCATCCGCGATCCACTCAAAGGGTTGTCCGTCGATCCGACCCATGGCCGCCGGAGCCAAATCAAAGGCTCTGGCTCGGGTCTCGGCCGCTTCTGCGTGCTTTCCCGCAGCATTAGCCCGTAGCGCCTCGACCATCAGCGCAATCCATTCTTGCGGTTCGCCGAAAATCAGCGGGTCTTTCTCACCCGCAAACACCTTTTCCCGGTAAACTTCGCAGACAATCCCCTCGCGGTAGGTTTGGGCCATCGGGGTCGCCATCGCATCCAGCTCGGCCGACACTTTGAGTTGCGCAATTGCGCGGCTCCAGTCCCCTCGGATACACAGCAACTGAAACAGGAAGATGCGCAACGGCGCGTCAGCCGCATGAGCGCGTACCGCATCCTGCAATGCGGCCAGGGCGCCGTCGAGGTCTCCGGCCTTGAGAAGGGCTTCGGCTTGCACAACTTTTCTCCTGTGTCGCGGGACACATCAGTTGACAGGCCCCAAAAACGAGGCCTGCCACGCATTTCCGATCGTTCCGTCGTACGGTTACTTGACGGCCAGGTTGGCCTGGTTGAGCACGCGGCTCCACTCTGCGGACTTGGGCTTGTCTGCTGTCCCGTCGGATTTTTGCTGCGTGTACGTCACTTTCATCGCGCCGTACTGCATGACGACAGTTTCTTCGCAAATGTCGTCACCATCCGAACCGGACCAGCTGATGTCCTGAATCATCACCAATTTGAACTCCCACTTCAGAAAGGTCAGACCGGACTTGCCAGCAGTACCGCCCGCGCGACGCAACTCTATGACCATGTCGTCAAAGTGGTTGCCTTCGCAAAGCTTGGCGAACATCGCGCACGACGCCGTGTCTGTTTTCTTGGTGATAGTCAGTTCCTTGAATGTCGCTTTGCCGGCGCCACCGCCGGACGAAATCGAACCGATGTTGATGTTGTTCTCGGCGCCAATTTCAAAGCTCAGAATTTCGAAGGCTTTCTTGGCCTTCATGTCCTTGTCTTGGGTTTCGCCCGACACGTCGGTACCTGTGAAATAGCAGAATGCGTCAAAAGCCATGGGTTAAATATCCTTTCTTGGCTGGGGCTGGTTTAGATGAGGGATGTTAGCCCTTTTCCGTGGGTAGTTTTGAGACGAGCCGCAATGAGACCGACAAGCCCTCCAGTTGGTAATGTGGACGGAGGAAAAACTTCGACGTGTAATAGCCCGGGTTGCCCTCGACATCTTCCACGACAACCTCCGCCGCGGCGAGCGGCTGGCGGGCCTTCACCTCTTCGGGCGATGACTCCGAGTTCAGATCGACATATTGATTGATCCAGTCCTGCAGCCACGCCTGCATGTCGTCGCGACTTTTGTACGACCCGACTTTGTCTCGCACGATGCACTTCAGGTAATGGGCGAACCGGCAGGTGGCGAACAGATACGGCAGACGCGCGGCAAGATTGGCATTTGCCGTGGCATCGTCATCGTCGTATTCGGCGGGCTTGTGCAGTGACTGTGCACCGATAAAGGCAGCAACGTCCGAATTCTTGCGGTGGATAAGGGGCATCATGCCGTTCTTGGCAAGTTCCGCTTCACGCCGATCCGAAATGGCAATTTCGGTTGGGCACTTCTGATCGACACCGCCATCATCCGTTGGGAACGTGTGACTTGGCAGGTTTTCGACCGCACCACCGGATTCGATCCCGCGGATACGCGAACACCAGCCATATTCTTTGAACGACCGGTTGATGTTGACGGCCATGGCATAGGCGGCGTTCACCCAGCCATACTTGCTGCTGTCAGCGCCCTCCGTGTCCTCCTCAAAGGCAAAGGCTTCGACCGGGTCGGTTTTCGATCCATAGGGCAGACGGCCCAGGAACCGAGGCATCGCCAGACCTACATATTTGGAATCCTCGGACTCTCGCAGGCTGCGCCACGCGGCGTATTCCGGGGTCTGAAAGATCTTGGTAAGGTCGCGCGGGTTGGCCAGCTCGGACCAGCTGTCCATCTGGAACAGCTCCGGCTTGGCGCCGGTGATCAGGGGTGCGTGTGCGGCGGCCGCGATCTTGGCCATCTCGCCCAGCAGTTCCACGTCCGGCGGGGAATGGTCGAAATGGTAATCAGCTACGATGCTGCCATAGGGCTCGCCGCCGAACTGCCCGAATTCCTCTTCGTAGAACTTCTTGAACAGCGGCGACTGATCCCAAGCCGTTCCTTTGAACTTGCGCAGCGTCTTGTGCGCCTCTTTCTTCGAGATGTTCATCACGCGGATCTTGAGCATCTCGTCGGTCTCGGTGTTGTTCACAAGATAGTGCAGACCGCGCCAGGCGCTTTCGAGTTGCTGGCAATCCTCGTGGTGCAGGATCAGGTTCACTTGCTCCGTCAGCTTCTTGTCGATCTGTGCCACGATGCTTTCAATCGTGCGTAGCGCGTCGTCGCTGACAAGCGTTGCATTGGCAAGGGCCTGTTCGGCCAGCGTTTTGACCGCCTGTTCAACAGCGGTCTTCGCTTGGTCGGACTTAGGGCGGAATTCCTTTTTCAGCAGGTTCTCGAAATCCGAGGACCCGAATGCGGTGGCTTCGGCTCCACCGGCTGCTTCTGTTTCTGCTTCGGCCATATCTTACTCCTGATCTTCGCTGTCAGATTTGGGGGCGGGTTGGGCGGCAAGCGTCTTCAGCAGCGCGGGATCCTGCGTGATCTTGGCGATCAGATCCTCGGCGCCGGATTTGCCGTCCATATACGTCATAAGGTTGGACAGCTGTGTGCGCGCATCCAGCAACTCTTTCAGCGGCTCGACCTTGGCCGCGATAGCCGCCGGGCTGAAATCGTCCATCGACTCGAACGTGATATCTACGGCCATGTTACCTTCACCGGTAAGCGTGTTGGGAACGGTAAAGGCCGCGCGCGGCGCCATTGACTTCATCCGGTCGTCGAAATTGTCCACGTCGATCTCAAGGAATTTGCGGTCCGCAACACCGGGCTGCTCGACCTCGGACTTGCCGGCAAGATCGGACATAACACCCATGACAAAGGGCAACTGGACCTTCTTCTCGGCACCATAAAGTTCAACATCGTATTCGATCTGGACCCGAGGCGCGCGATTGCGCGCGATAAACTTTTGTGAACTGCCAGCCATGCGTGCTGCCTCCTTCAACCTGTAGATTTGTTCTGTGCGACCACGGAATTGCGGCCATTTTGTGTTCAGTATTCTTGTTCTTCTTCTGCGATCCCACCAATCAGATTTACATTTTCAATACCGCTCGGGGCCATATCCTTGACGATACTGAGAAAATCCGCACCCACGAGCTTTTTGGCCCGTAGCAGCAGCAGTGGCACGGGGCTCGACGGCTCCGTCCGCTCGTAATAGGCAATGATGCGATCAATAGCGTTCTGCACATCCGTAGTCGAGTTGATCGCACCGACGCCCCCACCGCCCGCGGCCACAGGAGCGGGCCGCGGGCTGGCTGCGCCATCCGCATCCGACGCATCGGCTTTCGCGTCCACTACGCCTTCTGGCTTTCCCAACGCCCCGGACAGCCGACCGTTCGCCTGCTTGAGAAGTTTGATCAGCGGGTCCAAATCTGGGCCCACCCCAGGCGTTTCTGCATCGAACTTGGCGCTGATGGCAAGAACGTCAGCGTAAGTGGCAGACACCGCCTCGGCAATCGCCCGCAACGCGTCCGCGTCCGTGTCCTGGAATGCCGCCGCAACCTGGGCCTGATCGGGCACGGTTTCCATATCTGCGGGGGGTGTGATCTCACCGTCAGCAACTGCGATATCACGCAGCGAAATCATTCCGAATGTTCGGCTTTTGGTCAGGGGCGCACGACGCACACCACGCAGAATGCGCGCAGGATCTGTCAGCGCCAGCACCGCGTTCACACGCATGGTTGGATCGCCGTCATCCTCGTCCAGTTGCGGATGGCACGTGTCCCAGTGCTGGTCCAGGCACCCCGCCACGTATGCAATCGCCTTCGCAAAGCCGGGAAAACCGTTCAGGCGCAGCTGCGCCTCGGCCATAAAAATGCCCGCCCGCAAATCGTGGCTGCTCTCCATGACGTTGGCAGCCTTGGCCGCCACGTCCTTGTAATCAGGGTCCGCGGCGGCGATGATCTCCTCGCCGACCTGACGTTCCTCGCCCGGCTGCGCCGCGATTTCCAACTCGGTAAAGACCGGGTCGTATTCGAGGTCGGCACCGCTTGGAGCATCTTCTCCATGGCTTTGAAGAAGCACGTCTAAATCCATGTTCCCCCCTGCGGGATAGTGCTTGGTTTTATGCTCGACGATCTCCGCCGCCATTAGATAACACGCAGACTACCACAGATATTCGATATGGCTAGCGAAACCAAACGCCTGGCGATCTGAGGCAGTGCGCCTGACACACTCCTTGACCGGGCTGCCCGATTTCCGTTTCATCGGCACAAATGTCAAAAGGACAGCCCCATGCCCCGCATCCTTACCCGTCAAATTTTTTCTATCTTTACGTGCATCTGCACATCAACCCTGCCCGCTCTCGCGCCGCAGACTGCGCATGCACAGGACAACCAGATGGTGGTTGAACTCAACAAATTCGACGCATCCGAAAATGGCGGCTGCAGGGCGTTCTTTTTGTTCCGCAACCAAAGCGGCAAAGCGTTCGAGGGATTCGAAATGTCCTTGGCGATTCTCGACCAGCAGGGCGTAATCGACCGATTGCTGAACGTCGATGCAGCACCGCTGCCCGTAGCACGCACTACGCTCAAGCTCTTTGAGATTCCCGAAATCGCTTGCACCGACATCTCGGAAATCCTGCTGCACGCCATCGACACCTGCAAACCGCAGAACGAAGACAACACCGATTGCTTTCCGCTGGTGTCGCTGGTCAGCCGTACCTCCGCGCCGTTGGTGAAGTAAATGAATGCGCTGCTGGCCACAACGGGTACCGGCGGGCCCGTCATCCTGATCCTAGCGATGCTGTCGCTTCTATCGATTGCACTGATCATCGCAAAATCCATTCAGTTGGCCCGCGTCCGCTCTGGGCAGGCGGCCCGTGACGCCGCTCTGTCCCGCTGGGCCAACGGCGACAAGGAAGCGGCCAGCACCCAGCTTGCCACCGGCAAGGCGCCCGCCGACCGGGTGGCGCATTACGCGCTAGATGCGACGATCAAACGGATGCCCCGCAAACCACTGGAAGCGGAACTGATGCGCCGGGGCAATGCCGAAGTCGAGACCATGTCGCGGCACATCCGCATTCTGGAACTGGTCGCGATGGTATCGCCACTTCTGGGCCTGCTGGGCACCGTTCTAGGGATGATCCAGTCCTTTCAGGAACTCGAACTCGCCCAGGGGGCGGCCAATGCCAGTGTACTTGCGGGCGGCATCTGGCAGGCGCTTCTGACCACTGCGGCCGGGCTTGTCGTGGCGATCCCCGCCGCGATCGGCGCAACGCTGCTGTCAACCCGCGTCGACGGGGCAGCCCACGACATCGAATCCACCGTCGGCCAGTTCTTCCTGCTCGAAGACACCGGTACCAAACCGTGAGTCTCACGCCCCGATATCACCCCCCGGCACCGCCATGCAGCTGACGCGCGTCAGGTCCCCGCGCCAGCTCATCTCGTTGGTGCCCATGATCGACGTCATGCTGATCCTGCTGGTCTTCTTCATGGTGACCTCCACCTATCTCAACCTCGACATGATCCCCGTGGTCGAACGGGCCGAGGACATGGCCACCTCCGATGCGGCGCAAAGCCGTGGAACCGCAAGCACCTTACTGGTGCGGATCGGGGCGGACGGCACGGCCTATATCCGAGGTCAAAGGCTTGCGCCCTCTGCCTTGTCATCGCAGTTGCAGGCGCGGCTGGCCGAAAACCCGCTGCTGTCCGTGGTGCTTCTGCCCTCGTCCCGGGCCAGTACGCAGGCACTTGTCTCGACGATGGACGCACTGACCACCGCCGGGGCTGCCCGTCTGCGACTAATGCGGCTGGAGGCGGCACAATGAGGCTTTCCCGCCCGATCCGGCGCACGCCGCCCGAAACAATCATCGCCCTGATAGACGTGGTGTTCTTCCTTCTGGTCTTTTTCATGTTGATTGGCCGGATGGACGCCAGCTCGCCGTTCGAGGTGCTGCCCGCCACGGCGATGACCGGAAGCGACATGCCGGCAGGTGGGACAACGCTGTCGATCGGTGCGGATGGCGCGCTGGCACTTGATGGCACCGCCTTGGAGCGCAGCGCGGCCCTTGCCCAACTACGGGATACACTGTCGGGCACCCCGGACCTGCTGGTGCGGATCAATGCCCACCGCGATGCCGTCATGGCCGATCTGTTGCCGTTGGTGGCGGAAATCGACGCTCTGGGGGCGCGTGATGTCATGCTTGTTGTCACGCCAAAGGCACCCTGATGCCTCGCGCGGCCACATGGGCGTTGGGGCTTGCGGGGTCCGTGCTGATCCACGCAGGGGCCGCAGGTCTTTATCTGACCACCCGGACGCTGGATGATCCGCCGCGCCAGTCGGGGCCAGAAAGCCGGTTCCAGCTGGATACCGTCACCACGGCCGCGCAACAGGCCGCGGCGCAAGACCCCCAAGCAGATCAAGCGACCGAAGGGCAGGCCGAAGGGTCCACCGTTCCCGCAGGCACCGTTCCCAGCCTACGGGCCCGCCCCCTTTCACCTCCAACCGTGAAACAGTCCGGCGCCAGCACCGCAGGCAACCGCCTGACCGCCACCGATCCCGCCGTCGCACCGATTGCTGAGGTCACAGCGTCACATACCAGCACGGTGGCCTTTGCTCCCCCGACATCTGCGACCATCACCGGCACGGCACCCCCTGCCCCGACCGTTGCACCTGTGGATCCGCGCCCTGCTCCACTCAGACCAACACCCGCACCCGATATGCAAATCGCCGCACTTTCCCCAACAGCCCAGGACGCTGCCGCCGCGGACACTTCTGGCGCCGCCGCTATAGAGACTGCCCTGCCCGCAACCTCCGCCAAAGCCGCCCTCGCCTGGCAATTCGGGGACCGCGTCGTGACCGATCCGCAAGCTCTGGCGACAATTCAGGCCTTCATGGCGCCGCAGGTGCTGAATGACGCGGACGCGGTGCGGGACGACCTTGGCGCCGTGCTGGCAAGCGTTGACTGCGCCAGATTGTCTGCGACCTTCCTGCCCGACAGCGGTGTGTTGGAGATGCGCGGTCACATTCCCGATCCCGCGCTGCGCGGCCCCATACTCGAAGCGTTGCAAGCGCAGGTTGGCGATGGCGTTCCTGTCACGGCCAATCTGCTGCACCTACCGGCCCCGCAATGCGGCGCGCTCACTGGCATCGCTGATCTGGGCCTGCCCCAATCCACCGACCAGTTCACCAACGCGCGGCTGATTGGCGAAACGGCTCACGCCCGCCAATACACGTACGCCGAAGGCCAGCGGCTCGCCTTCGACCTGACCGCGCCCGACTACGACGCCTTTGTCTACGTGGATTATTTCAACGCCGCGGGTGAGGTGATCCACCTCGTGCCCAACGAAACAATCGCGCTGGAAAGAAGCCCCGCCAAGTCGCTCTTCGGCATCGGGCAGGACCGCGGTGACAGACCCTCGCTCCGGATCACCATCGGGCCGCCCTACGGACAAGAGATCGCGGTAGCCTTCGCCGCCTCCACGCCGCTCTATGACGGGTTGCGGCCCATCGTCGAACCGGCAGAACCATATCTCGACTGGTTGCAAACCCGTGTCGCCGCCGCGCGCGCAGCAGATCCTGATTTCAAGGGCGAATGGGTCTACTTCTTCATCACCACCCGACCCGCCACGCAATAGCGGACTACTGGCAATCCCCCTGCGCCCAGGTGCGCAGGTTGCGCTTGAACGACCCACCATAAGGGTGCTGCTTTTCCAGGGCCCGTGTGGTGCTTGTCGTCAGATAGGACATGGCCTGCGTGCACAACGCGTCCCGGGTCCACTGATGACAGCTGCTGCATTGCTGATCCTTCCACAACGCTTCGGGCAAGCCGTCTATGGGCGCGAACAGCGGGCTGCCATTGGCTGCCTCCAAAATGGTCTTGCCGCGAATTTCCGCTATGCCTTCCGGCATCGGTTGATCAAAAACGACCGGTAATGGGTCCGCACGCTGGGGCGCTGGCGCAGGCGCGGTCTCAGCCGGCGGCGCGGCAGCCGCAATCTGGTTACCCGCATCGGGATCCTGCGTGGCATTGGCCTCGATGCCAGCAATCTCGATCTTCACCAGCTCTGCAAACACACCTTCGGGAAAGGCCGCCAGATAGGCTTCGTAATCCTTTTTCAGACCCGATGCTCGTGCGGTCTCCATCAACTGCATTTCCAGATCCGGCGGTGGCGCCGGGGTCACGGAAACAGGTGCTTCGGGCTTCGGTTCCGGTGCAGACTCGACCACCGGGGCCGCGCCTCCGCTCAACTCGTCCTGCAGCGCCTCCGTCAACGCCGCACGCGCGTCGGTTGCGAACATTCCGTCCGGATAGGAGCGCAGGAACAACATGATCTGAACCGGATCTGACGACTGGCTGACAGAGTTCCACAACTGCTGCTCTGCCACTTCATCAGGGGTCAGTTGGCGGCCCGCACGGAACACGAAGTCCTGGGTCAGCGACGACGTATCCCAAGGCGTCTGCGCGCCCGATGTCTTTTCCAGAACCGCCACGCGCACCTGCTTGAAGACCGCCTCGATAGGCGCCCCCTCGGTCTGGATCGCCTCTGCCAGCGCCGCGGTATAGGGGCTGTTTTCCCCTACCCCGTCAAATGCGACGGCCCCCGGCGCGGTCGCATAGGCGAGATACGTGCCCGTTGGGGCCTTCATCTCGGCAAGGCCATTGTCATTGAGGTCGGCGATATCCTCGAAAGGGTTGTTACGGCAGGCGTCCAGAATGACGATATTGGTGCGGTTCCGCGCCGACGCCATCTGGCGCAGCACGCTCGACGCCTCAAAAGCGACGAGGTCCAGATCGGCCGCATCGCTCAGGCTCGCATCCACGGGCAGCAAATAGTTCGACCCAAAGCTCTGAACCCCGTGACCGGCATAGTAGAACAGGCCAACAGTGTCGCGCCCACCCGCCCGCAAACGGCGGCCAAACTGGGCAATGGCGCGTTTCAGATCGATTTGCGTGGAATTGACCACAAGTGTCACGTCAAAGCCCACCGCACGCAGCGTCTCGCTCATGATTTCGGCATCGTTCACAGCGTTGTTCAAGGGTGCCACGCTGGAATACTGGCTGTTGCCGATGATCAGCGCGATCCGCTCTTCCGCCCACGCCGCCGGTGCAAGCCCGGCCAGTACGAAAAGCAGAAGCGACAGAATTCGCATGAACAGATTTCCCAACAAGACGCCCCAGGAACGGGCTGACCCGAAACCGATACAACACAAATACATGAACAAAAAATCGACAACCGCATGAATAAAAAATTCGCTAGGGGGTTGTTGCTTTTGAACACCGCTGACGCAATAGTTTTCGCACCTCCACCGCATTGGGAGAAGCTGATGCCCCGATTTAAACGCATATTCATTTCCGCGTTCGCCGCACTCGCCCTGGCGCTTCCGGCTTCGGCACAGACCTCCGTTTTCGGAAATGGATGGCTTCTTGACAGTGACGCCTCGTCGCTGCAGTTCCAGTCGATCAAGAACGGGTCCGCGATCGAAACATCGTCGTTCGCCAGTCTGGCGGGCGCGATTGGTCCGGACGGTAATGCAACGATCCGAATTGCGCTCGACAGCGTCGATACAAAGGTCGATTTGCGCAACGTCAGGATGCGATTTCTGTTCTTTGAAACCTTCAAGTTTCCAGATGCGAATGTGACGACGCGCATTGATCCCGCGCTTATCGCCGATCTAGCGGAGGTGCGGCGCAAAACAATAACGCTGCCCTTCACGCTGGATCTGCACGGTGTCACCAAAACGCTCGATGCCCAGCTCTCCCTCACCCTGATCGGCGAAGACCTTGTGGCCGTTTCGACCGCCGAACCGATCAATCTCGCTGTCGCTGATTTCAATCTCGACGAAGGTTTGCTCAAGCTCGAAGAGGCCGCTGGCGTCACTATCGTACCGTCCTCTTCGGTCAGTTTTGACTTCATCTTCCGCGGCAGCGGCGACACCGCTCCGAAAGTGGCCAGCACCACGCCTAATCCCGAAACCGCGCCGACACAGGCGGCAGCCACGGCGTTGGAAACCGCAGGGAATTTCTCGCTGTCCGAATGCGTTGGACGGTTCGAAATCCTGTCGCGCTCGGACAGCATATATTTCGATCCCGGCTCGGCCAAACTGCTGCCTAAATCCTTTGCCCTGCTGGATCAGGTGCAGGATATCGTTTCGCGCTGCCCTGACCTGAGCATCCAGATCGCGGGGCACACCGACAGCATCGGCAAAGCCAGCTACAACCAGCGCCTGTCTGAACGGCGGGCCGCGTCCGTGGTGAACTACCTGACCGCCAACGGCATTTCGGCCGACCGCGTAGATGCCGTTGGCTACGGCGAAGACCGACCAATCGCGGACAACGCCACCGAACGTGGCCGCTGGCGTAATCGCCGCATCGAATTTTCGGTGCCCAAGACCTGACGCACCCGCGTTTCGCGTGGTGCGCTCATGCGGTGCGCTGCGCAATCAATAGTATTTTTGACCGTTTGGACAGGTCCGCTCGCCTCGCCATAAGGCAGTTCCGTCTAACGACCGCCCGAAAAGGAGACCCCGCCATGGCCATGTCAGATCAAGATCTCGCCGAGCTCGACAAAATGATCGCAAAGGCGCGGCAAAAGCCGCTTGCCTACGGATTGTGCCTCGGCAAGAAACCTGAGGACAACGTACTTTATCTCGACCTCAAGAAAGCGCCCGAGGTGATGATGCGCAAGGCCAAGGCCGACGGTGAAACCGGCAAAGTCACCTGTGGTGAGGCCGAGGTGAAGGGCAAGATCCTGACGCTCACTGTCATGGGCAAGACGCTCCCTGGATTGGCCAAGAACATGAAGGCGTTCATGTCCAAGCAGGGCATGAAGATGAAAATCATCATTGCCGACCCGGATGGCAACGTACTGGAATCCGACGGGGATGAGGATCTTGGCGACGAAGTCGGTGTCGGTGAAGCGGCGCCTGCAGATGAAATCGCGGAACAGGACGCCGCCGAAGAACCGGTCGCGGACGATCCGATGGCGGGGCAATGGGCCAAGGTGTCGGCTGCGCTCACCCCGCTCGTGGACCGGTTTGTGGCCGCCGGGTCGGACAAGGCTGCACCCGTCTCCGCGGCCTGGCAAAAGGCTCACGATGCCGCCGCAAAGGGCGATTACAAATCCGCCCTTGCCGCGGCGGCTAAGATCAAACCGCTCGTGACCGCCGCACCTGCGCAGCAGGCCTCTACCCCTGACGATCCGAACAAGGCAAAGTGGGACGCCGTTCAGGGCCCGCTCGAGGGGCTCTACACCTCCGCCATGGACAAGAACCCCGAGAACCGGACCAAACTCCAAGCGGCCTGGGCAATGGCGCTGGAAAAGGCCGAGGCGGGCGACTACACCACCGCCCTGACCATCGCAGGCAAGCTTAAACCCCTTCTCGACGCCGCAGCATCCGCTGAGCAGTCCGGACAAGAGGCAGAAATCCCCGCAGACGTCGTCCCTTTCCAGAAATCTCGCGTCCTCTGGATCGATTCCCGCAAGAAGATGTTCGAGGAGATGAAAAAGCTGGAAAACGCCATCATCGCGACCTGCAAGGGTGACCCCGAACTCGAACCCATCGCCGCCGAAGCAAGCGACCTCACGGGTCGTCTGACGGTATTTGACGAAACGCTTCAGGACATGTTGGATCAGATCACCAACACGCCCTCCGGTCCCAACCGCGAGGGGCTGAAAAAGCAGGCCCTCGGCACGCTGAAAAGCTACGCTGCTGCGCTGAACGAACCCTTTTTCAAGGATGTCGACGGCAACAACGGCTTCGTCAACGTGTCGGTCGCTTCAACCGCGCGGGCATCGCTGGCCTCGATAGCCAAAGTGCTCGCTGCCTGACCCACTCCACCTCAAGGCCGGAACGAACCACGGCCTGCTTACATCCAGGCCATATGACCCGGCCATGCCTTTGAACGCCCTCGACCCGAACAGGGTGGTACTCTGCCGTAAGGGTCCTGTCTGACCGCCCCGGTGATGTGGTTTTCCAAGGCGATATACCGTCGATCCGAGTGATCAGATAGTTTGGGATGCAGTCGAGCGTGCCTGCAAGCCAAGCCTGCGGATCGATACCGATCAGTTTGGCGGTTTTGGTCAACGTGTAAGCAATGGCGGCTGACTTGCCGGCGATTTACGACCCGCCGGTCTGCTGGTGATCCACGTGTCTCTTTCTCGCTTGCGTAGAGTCGTGCGACGCCACCGATGGCTTGCGCGACAACGGCTGCACCTTGGGCTCGTTGGATGTCGACAAACTTGCGCCCGACATGGGCCATGCAGGCAACTGCGTGGATACCCCCGGCGGATCAGTAAGACCGTACGCTTACCCCCGCAAAATCAGAAAACGAGCGATGATCTGCGAGAGGCCAGATCAGATGTTCGGGGGCAGGAAGAGCCCACCGCTTTCGCGGCCGGCTCCCCAGGTTTTGGGTGACTGGTCCCGAAAGGCGACGTGCGTTGTGAAAGATATGTGTGGCGCGCGTGCCGGATCACATACAATTTTTTTATCGACGATCAGCCGATGTTACGCGCGTTTTGGCTGCAGCTGACATCAAGCACCTTGACCGTCATACGCGCGGTTGCATCGCCGCATAGGAACTTCGCAGCCATTGCAACGTTTTCGGGCTCGTGGTGACCAATACCAATCGGCCGGCTCGGCGCGTTCAAAGCAGATACGTCGTCTCGAACGTTCCGTGTCGGGCGGTCGCCGTTTGCGGCGGTGTTGGTCGGGCAGTTCTGGAAGTCGTTTGTCACGGTCGGGTCTCTTGTTGAGTGTGACTTGTGACCATGAGATGAGGTGCGACCCGATGAATGACTTACCCATTCCTCCACGTGATTTGTCAGATTCTGCAAAACGCCGGAGCGCCGCGGGGAATCTGCTTGTCAGCCATTTTCGAACGCTTTGAAGCGCAGTTCGAAGTCAGGATGCCATCGAGACAGAGCTGGCCTGTTTTCCGTGATGTCCTGCGACGCCCAAAGGACCCGCCGCGCGTCGATCTCGGGTGTCACTTCGTTGTCGGGGCACAAGATATAGAAATCCCCCGCTTCCGCGCGGGCAAACAGGTGGTCTACGGTCTGCTTCGATGTCCACGCCGCATCCGGTTTTTCTGGCAGAAAAGATGCGATCATGCCGGTGTAAGTGAAACCGGGCACAAAAAGATGCGCCGATATGGGTGCGCCCGCCGCGCGCAGGTCATGGGCCAGCATCTCTGTCGTTACCTTCACACCCGCCTTGGTGACATTGTAGCCGGGGTTGCCCGGGGGCGTAGTGATGCCTTGTTTCGATCCGGTGTTGATCACCGCAGCAGGGCGGTTCGCTTCGACCATGCTTGGGACAAAGGCTTGAATGCCGTTGATAACGCCGAACAGATTGACCTCGATCATGCGCCGCCAATTTTCGGCCTCTGCCCACGATTTCGTAGGCCGCGATATCCCTGCGTTGTTCATCAGGATACAGACCGGACCGATGGCAAACGCCGTTTCGGCAAGATCGGCCATGGCGGCAGGATCCGAGACGTCTGTTGGTTTGACGGTGACGGTTCCACCGCCGCGACCGCCCCTGGCGATGGTATCCGCGGCCTCGTCCAAATTCTGACCGGGTAGATCAGCCAAAACAACATCAACGCCGCGACCGTAGAATTCCCGGGCCGCTTCAAAGCCGGCGCCGCTGGCTGCCCCGGTCACCACAGCGACCCCGCCTTTTTCGATCGCGTCCCTGAACATATCCTATCTCCGCCTCCTATTGGAAAATCATTGGTGAAGTACTGGCCGGCGGTAACAATTCAACAGATTTCGACAAGCATACGGGTGTCCCTACCCGACGCCAGCAGCAAATGATCTGCACGTTTCCACCGCAATCCATCCGGTACCCGATGGCTTGGCCTTTGCCGATTACTAGACAGCGGCCTGCTTCATCGCCTTGGGTGGCACGCCGAATTTGCGCGAATACTCGCGGCGGAATCGCGACAGGCTCTCGTATCAAACTTTGAGTACAGCTTTGGTCACAGATACCAAACCGAAGGTCAGGATACGCTCGATCTCGTGCATCCGCATGTGTTTTTGATATTGCAGCGGCGTCGTGCGTGTCACCGTTTTGGAGTGCTGGTAGCATGCGGACTCGCTCAGTCCGGCTGGCGCGGCCAGAACATCACCCCTGAACGGACCTAAGCTATAGACGCTGACTCCAAGGGGAGCAGGTCAACCGTGATGGTGTCGGTCTGTCGAACGAGACGTTGCAGAGGCTATCTGAGCGCGCACTGACAATCGAATTCGATATCTACGACAGTTCAGGCGACTAGTCCCGCAAGGCTTTTCAGCCCTGTGATATTTGAGGTCTCCGGTCTGCTAAGCCTTGCTCGCCTCGCGCTCACTGGTGACACTCCGGCTTTGCCAAACCAGCGACATTTCCACTTGGTTGCAACAGCACTTCACAACGGCCCATTGCTTTTGAAATCTTAGACAGCTTTCATGGGGTCGCCCTCTCAGCGCGCCTTGCATCAGCACATCCACAGGGCCCCCAGAGATATTGCCGCGCACAGCGCCCTCGGCGCTTTTTCTGCATTTTGAGGAACTGTTTTCCGAGCTTGGTTATGTGACCATAGGCCTTCTGATTGACCTTGTTCTGCGCCTTGATCGTGGTCATCAACTCATCATGCGCTTTGCGCGAAGATTTGGACTGATACTTCAGCAGGTTTTCAATGCGCTTTTCCAACGCCGCGATACGTGTTCCCAGGTCGCCCGGCATAGTATGTCTTCCAGAGATGCTTAACTAAACTTACTTTTGAATAATGAGTGCAGAAGGTCATGGATGCCAGCTTCCGTCAACTTTCCCAGTTTTGAAAGGCTGCTTCCGGCGTCGCGTCGCTTGTTCGGCACCTCCCGAAAGATCCGGAATTTTTGGATTGAGCTCCGCCATCTGGCCAACAAGCGCACTTGCAATCTCTGACTTCCCGCCAACACGCAATCTGCGTTTTTGCAACACAACGCACCCAGGCACAACTGCACTGTGTCGCCAGATTGTTCGTGTGTAAGGCACTGCACCGTGAAACTTGCGGGGGCCGGAAAACCGCCTGCGGCGGAAGCGTCGATACTAGAAGCCGAGCGGCACAAACTCCACGCGGCGGTTCTGCCAACGTCCGCGGCGTGTCGCGTTGTCCGCGATTGGGCGGTCCTCGCCAAATCCCGTGGCGTTCAACCGCTCCGGATCAATGCCCTTGTCGGCTAGGTAGATAACGACCTCTGCCGCACGCCCGACCGAAAGCCGCTTGTTCGCCTTCGCCGAGCCAAGATTGTCCGTATGTCCTTCGATCCGCAAGTTAAGGCCAGGGCAGGACCGCATCGTATCAGCCACCGCGCTGAGCAAGGGATAGGATTTTTTCTCAAGCTGCACCGAGCCGGTTGTGAAATAGACCTGATCGCTTTGCCCAATTGTCTCGATCTGCCGTGCGCAGGCGTTAAGCGCCGCGATGTCCAGACTATCCGCACTCTGTTGCTGCGGGTTAGCCTTGAACAGCAACTCAAAGCTCACCTCTATCCGGGGCAAGATGTCGACGCGCGCAACACGCTCCAGCGTCTCAAGACCGCCCAGATAGTTGAAATCCCCAAGGTCCAGAACGATGGGCGCATCAGAGGCCACCGAGACGACGTCTTCCGCGAGCAGGATCAGATCCAATGTGGCTTCGATCTCTCGCGATTGCCCGTTCAGTTCAAGCGTGAGGGGCTGCGTCACCTTTATGCGATCTCCCGGACGCAATCCGGTTACAAGCTGTGGGTCAATGGACGCTTTCACCATCGCTTGCGGCAAGCGGAAACTTTCGAGCAACAGAAACCGAACGCGCGCATCGAGCAGGGCGTCGCCAGAGTCGATTGCGTCGAGAGAGATGGAAATCTCGGCCGTTCCATCATCCGAGATCGTGCCGCTGGTATCAGTAAAGAATGTCGTTGCAGTATCAGATCCTGCTGTCCCCGCCGAGAAGCTAAGAGATGACGCCGTCGTCTCCAAGTTCCAACCTGCACCAAAAGGGTCTGCAGCCACGGAGGTGGTGTAGACAGTCAGAACAGTGGCAAGCAAACCCAGGATGCGCCGCATGGTTTATTTTCCTTCAATTTCGAATAAAGCTCAGGTGTTGGTTGTTTCCATCACAAGGCCACGATGTGATTGCTCGAAGGGATAACAAATGAAAACTGTCGTTTATTCAAAAAAATATCTTTGGTGTTTTGCGGCCTTGGTCGCGTCCCTGCTCATGTTGCTGAGCCAGGACGCGCGGGCTGACACCGACGGGCCGCGCGTCGCACTTGTCGTTGGCAACGCGGATTATTCCCATATCGGTGCACTTGATAATCCTGAAAACGATGCGCGCCTGATCGGTGGCGTGCTCGAAGGGGCCGGGTTCGAGGTGACGTATCTGTTCAACGCCACCCAGCGCGAATTGGAAGAGGCGGTGGTCGAGCTTGGGCGGACCTTGCGCGCACGCGGTCCCGAGACCACGGGATTGTTCTATTTCGCCGGACACGGCGTGCAATCGCAAGGCAAAAACTACCTGATGCCTGTCGATGCCGCTCTGAGTGATGAGGCCGAGCTTGATCTGGTCGGTGTCCAGGCAGACGTGGTGCTGCGCCAGATGGGCACTGCCAACAACCGCACCAACATCGTGATCCTTGACGCGTGCCGCAACAACCCCTTTGCCGAGATACAGGGAATGGACGCCAATGGTCTGGCCAAGATGAACCCGTCACCCGGCACCTTCCTGTCCTATGCAACCGGACCGGGGGACGTGGCGCTTGACGGTCTGGGTCAGAACAGCCCGTTCACGGCGGCCCTTGCGGCCGAAATGCAAGAACCCGGGCAGGCCATCGAAACAGTCTTCAGAGAGGTGCGCATCCGCGTGGTCGAAGAAACGCGCGGCATCCAGACACCCTGGGACACGTCGCTGCTCACCACGGACTTCGTTTTCTCACAGGAGGACACGACGCCGGATGCCGAGACCCTGCTTTGGGCGCAAGTGCGCGATACCGACAACGTGCGCGATATCGTCCGGTTCTTGCGCAGTCATCCCAATGGGCGCCACTCTGCCGATGCACGCCTGCGCCTCGATGAGACAATCCAGGTCGCCTCGGCCGAGGCGTCACGCGCCCTTCGCTTGCAGGGCACCACGCCCGGCCAACAGGACCGCGCGCTTTTCCAACAAGCGCTGCAGTCGGGTGCGCGCGCGGATTTCGAAGCCTACCTGGCGATGTTTCCGAACGGGGTTTATGCCGAGCTTGTCCGCTTGGAACTTGACGCTCTGCAATGACTGGCAGGTCTTAAAGACACGGGCAGATGTGGCACTTGTCCAGATTGCCAGCATCGCGAGACAACCAATGATGACGGCCGCGCTTCGCAGCGCGGCCGCTTGCGTGCCTGCCAATGTGCCTGACCCGAACCATCGCATCGGCCCGCCTCCAAAAAATTCCCTGTCAAGAAAAAATCTCTCGAATAAGTTGTCAAATGTGCGTGTTGATTAGAGGATAGAGGCGTACGGAAAGCTGCGCGCTCCCAAGGAGGGATAACCATGCCGTTTGAAGATTTGTCTCCCGCACAGCAGACATTCGTTGATCGCTATCTGAAGCATAGTTTATTTTCAAAAAAGTCGGACAACAGGAAGGTCGAGCACTATGAGTTGTTCCTCCAGTTGGAACAGGACTTCATAGACCTGTATAACCTCGTGCCCGATGGCACGCCCGGACGCGCGGCGACAAACGCCCTGCGCGATGCGGCGATTGCCGCCAAAAACGAAGGCAAATTCAAAAAAGCCCACGCAGGCATAGAAAAGGCGCTTGCCGATCTGCGCGTCATTGATGCGGCATTGACCGATCGCAGGCAGACGCTCTTGCGCCAAACAAACGCGTTGGTGATGGACCCCAACGCTCAGGCCAACGACATCGCCTTCTTCAACGCGGCACAGCAGGCTGCGCGCGCGGCTCTTGCCGCTCCGCGCCCCACGCCGGCACAATTCGACACGGCCGAGGAAGAGTTCGCCAAAGCGCTGCGCATTTCGTTGCGGGCTGGCGAGCTTGGCGACCTCGCCGCACGCTTTCCCGCCGCGGCGGTCGCGGCGCAAACGTCGTTTGAAAACATGCGCGCCATCACCGGCGGCGGTGAAATTACCGACGAACGGATCGCGGCCGCAGGGCAGGCGCAAGTTGATGCCGAGACAGAAATCGCGCGTCTGGAGCTGGAAGTGGAGCGCATACGGAGGTTGGGCGGCCGCAGCCAGGCCGAAATTGCCGCGAACGACGCTCTTGCCACGCAGGCTCAACAAGGCATTGTCGCAGCACGACAGGCGCTGACAGATGCGCGCGCGCTTGAAAAGGCGCTGAAGGGCACGCGCATGCTTGAAGATGCGCTTGAAAACGGGCCTCTGTCGGGAAAAAGTGGTGCCCGCAAGATGCCAAACAACGCAATCGCGGCACTGATTGCCGGGTTCGAGGTGGACCCGGAGCTGACCTCCAAGACGATCGCCATCGCCAATGACGCCCTGGACCCGCTCGCGGTGGCCAATGCCATCCCGATGATCAGCGCCCAGATTGAAAACGGGTTTGCCGATCAACACGGCAATACGCTCGATGGGCTGAATACAGAAAGCTACGCGCTCAGCCTGTTGGAGACCGGTGGCACATGCGGGCCGGCCTACTTTGCGCGGCTGGATGACTATGTGCGGCTTGGTGGGCTGGTGGCGGCGAACCCGCTGCGCGAAGGCATGCACGACTCGAAAGTTGCGAAGGTGCAGAAACGTGCCGTGGGCGCGGCCGAAGGATTGATTGACCCCACAACCGGCCAGCTTGCAATGGGCACCGACCGGGCAAAGCTTGCCGTGGGTCAAACGCTGTTTCACCCCATGGCCACTGGTGGCCGCGGCGCGCCGGCGCACAACAAACACGTTTTGGACACGCTCGACTTCCTGTCCCGACCCGCAAATGCGCAATCGGCGAACAACATCCTGACAGGGATCAATGCGCCTCCGGCCGGCGGTGGCCAAGCCCTGGTACAGCAGTCGCTTGGCAAAACAACAGCCGTCGATGAAGAAGACGCACGGGTGGCGGTGTTGGCCTCAATGCTGCAATCAGTTGATCAGGGGCCGATCGGTTCCTGCTTTGCCACCGGTCCGGTTCGTCAGATGCGGATGCTCGACCCGATTGAGGCAATGGGAAAATATGCGCAAGTCGCATCCACTGGCGAACTCACCGATGCGTCCGGGCATCGCACTCCGGTGCTCACCAACCTTCCGCCGGACGAAGACCCGCTGATCCGTACGTTGGAATACACGTTGGCCACGGCGATCGGGCGGGAAGACACCATGTGGGTGTCCAAACCCTTGAAGAAAGGCGTGGACAAAGCCACCTGCGATTACATGGACGCATTGGACCCTGTCGTGGGTGCGACGGCGGCCAACGATCTCGCCGTTGATCTCGAAGATGCGATCAACGCCGAGTTTACGCCAATGTACGATCCCACCGTCCAATATGGCGCGACGGGCGCGGACGGCTCGTCGGATCGCGGCGGCTACGTGCTGTACGACAGTGCGGGCAACATTGTCGCCACGCGCGACGACTATCTCGACCGGGTCGAAGCGCTGGCTCTCAACACAAGCGGGTATGACCCGACCAGCGATGAGGGCAAAGCCGTGATCGCTGCGGTGCGTGGACCTCTGGCCGCCAGACTCGACGCGATGCGCCACAAGCCATGGGCGTTACCGCGCGGGGGCTATGGAGACGACGCCCGAGAGGGGCTTCATGGGGCATCCAACTGGACGACGTGCGTTGGCGAGATGACAGCACCGATTAACAGTGCGCAAGACTACACCGACCGCACGACGGACGTGGTGGGTAGCCTCATGGATAGGCGTGGAATTACGCCCGACAATCTGGTGCAGCTCGAAGTCTCTGGCATTCACACGATGACCTTGACGGCAAGTGATCCATCCTTTGTCGCACTCATGGGTGCGGCAGGTGCGACGTCAGCGGACAAGATCGAAAACTTCATCGCAGTTCCGGGCAGAGACTTTGCAGACAACGACATGACTGCCGAGGACGCACAGGCGGTATTCGACAAAGTGATTGACCCGGTACAAAAAGAGTACGAGTCAATCGCGGCCGATGACACGATGCCTTCAAAAGCGCGCAGCCGGGCAAAGTCGAAGCTGAAAAAGCTCAAGAAAAACATCAAGAAGTTCCGCCCGACGGCACCGATGCTGCCGCGCGACGTCAGTGATGCGACAGCCGATGCACTGAAGGGGATTGGCAACGCACGCTATACAAGAGACGCGGCGCAAAACGAGATGGTCCAGAAATTCTGTGACCCTCAGGTGGTGATCGCCGATACCAACTGGGGCACGGGATCAGACCACACTTATTTCGTGATCGCGGCAGATCCTCTGACGGGCGAGCCGTACATGTGGGAAAAGACGGACCCACCCGGAACCATGACTCGCGTCAAATCGAAATGGCTCAAGAAAGAATGGGCCCTCGTAACCTAAGGAGATGATGGACATGGATACTGCACAAATCACCAAAAACGCCAAAGATGGCGGACGCTCCATCCTTCTCAATGGCAGCGAGGAAATCGCCGATTTGGCCGGGCTGCTGAAACGCGCGCCGGATTTGGAGCCTGCGAAGCTTGCCAAACTGGCGCTGCAAGTCGCGCCTGCGGGCTATACGCTGATCACGGATCCTGCTGCCTACGCGGCACAGGTGCGCGCCCGGGTCGAAAGCGAAGCCCCCAATCAACCCTGGCAGGAAGGGCCACCGCGGATCCGCGATTTCGGCCTGCCGGACTTTGACGCGATCGGCGCGCCGCAACGTGACGGCGATACGGTCACGGCCCATGTGCGCGACAACTATACTGGTCTGCCTTACGTCATGACGCTGGTTCTGGGCGGTACAGCGGAGACAGCCGACTTCGAGCCAATGCCGCTCACACCATTGCCTGGCCCTCCGGTTGCCGTTCCGCCAGAGCTTGCGGACAGCGTCGCCCAGCCGGCTGTTCCCGGCAATCCAGCGGACGAAGATCCCGACAATCCGTTCGACGAAGATGCGGCGAATGCGGAGGATGACACCTGACCGGTTCCCGGCGCGAACACGCGCCCGCGGGATCATAGCCCTGCGCGGTGGCCCCGCAGACCACTTGCGCGCGGACGGATCCGGGTGCCATCTTCTCACTGACCACAATCGCAGTTTGCGCAAGGACGTCGCGAGGGACCCATGAGACTGATACTTGCCTTGGCATTACTCATGTGCGGATCACAAAACATCGCGGCCTCAACATACAAAGAATGGCTGGCCGAAGCGGTGCGGATCATCGACAGGTTCGAGACGAAGAAGCTCGATCACGTCACCGACGACTTTGATTGTCAGGGACTGAGCCTGGGGGCCCAGCAAAAGCCAATTGCCAACGGCGGCCTCGGCGACCTTGTCAAAGCGATCGACGCGGGCAGCAGCGCAGTGTCCTTCAATATCGCCCGCGACGCCGCGCGAGAAACGATGCCCCGTTTCTCCGAACCGTTCATACGGGTCCTTGATCTGGTCGAAGACGAAAAGTTCTCTGAAGCAAGGGTCGCATCCTTGCAGCTGCAAAACATCACTCATTCGGATTTGTGTTTCGGCGGGCAAACCGGGTCGGGCTTCAAGAGCAGGGCCAAGGAAGAACTGGCCGCGTGGTTGCAAAGCGACGCGTTGGTGGTGGCACAAACCATGTTGAAGCACAGGGATGCATCAAACGCACTCGACGCGGCGTTTTGCTGGACCCAATCCTACGCAGAGCAACGGCCGCTCGAATTCCGGTACTTTGTCTATCACCTGGATTTTCTGACAAATGCCGGTGGGCTCGGGATCTATGGCGGCGAGTACTACAAGATCTCGAACCTCATTCGCGCCCATGAACAATACGGGTTCGACAAATCTCAGCGCATCGCGCGCAAAACCGAAAATCTGGCGCGCTGGATGGAAACCGAATGGGTCGACCCGATCAATGCCAGCCACGAAGCCGACGCGCGGCTAAACGCGGCCATGCTCAGACGGGGTGAGGTGCAGCTTGGATACGATGAGCTCCAGCTTCTGTACGTTCGCATGATGCGCGCGCAGGTGGGAAGCACGCCCGCGCAGATGTCCTTCTTCAACCGCGGCTTTCTGCTGGTGAACGGCGTGGGCTGGTTTCAATCCGGCAAAACCGATCTGCGCGCACGCTATGATCGCATGGGCCCGTTGAGCACCAGCGACACCGAAACGATCCAGTGTGAATAAAGCGACACAGCCGTCAAGATGCGACGATACCCGCGTGACCTGTTGGGTGGCCCCCCGGGGTCGTTCGAATGTCCACGACGTCCTGATCAAGTACCTTCTGGATAGAGACAAATATGGCGCGATCTGTCCAAGCATTCGATTAGGAAGTGTCAGGTGCCGCCCATCTCCGCGATACAAACATGCGCTCAGCCGCTGGTCAGAACCTCGGCATCGAACCCGCCATTTCGCCACCGGGTCAGCGCAGCCTCAAAGCTGGGACCGGGCAAGCCGTCAACGGCGGCGCTATAGAACCCAGCAGCCTTCAGACGCTCCTGAACCGCTCGGATTGTGTCGCGTGACCACTCGTTTGTGCGCACGGTCAGCTGTTCAAGCAGAACACCGCGATCAGCGGCCGTGCCACGCAACAACATGTTGGCCGCCGCATTGGGGTTGCGCGTGACACCACGGCCCTCATCCAGCAGGATAGCGGCCGCCCTGTATCCCTGCACCTCACCGTCCCGGGCCGCCTGCTCGAAATAGCGCAGCGCATCTTCCGGTGTGTCGACCACCCCATCCTGCGCCAGGACACCCAGATTGAACACTGCACGGGCCGACCCGCCCTCGGCTGCCCGGCGCAGCAAGGCAATGGCCCGGTCTATGTCCTGCGGCACCTGCTGACCTTCAAACAGGATAACGGCCAGATTGATCATCGCGTCCGGGCTCCCGCCATCGGCCGCACGTTCATAGAGCGCCAGGGCCGCCGCGGCATCCTGTGGCACGCCATTGCCCGCTTCGGTCAATTGCGCAAGGCTCACCATGGCCCGCAGATCACCGCGATCCGACGCGCTTTTGTAAAGCTGTATGGCGCGATCCATGTCGCCGGTGGCCGCTGTCGCACGGGCCAGCAAGGCCGTGTAATGCGGCAATTCCGGCGATTGTGACACGGCCGCAGCACAGGCCTGAATGGCGGAAAAGGCGTTCTGGCGCAGCCGGTCAAAGGGCACACCCCCCGTTGCCGCCGTGGCATCGCGCGGATGTGTCGCCAGCCGTTCGCAGATTGACCCGGGCGACATGTTCTCGGCCTGCGGGATCAGATCCAGCAGGCGGGCGGCATCCGCCCGATTGGCACCATTGGGATAGCGCTCAAGATAGTATTCCAGCAACGGGCGCATCCGGCTGCGCCGCGCCAGGCTCCATAGCCGCTCGGCCTCTGCCGCTTCATCCCGGAACGTCAGCGTGCGGGTCTGGTCACCGTTCCTGAGAAAGGCCACCACGTCGTCCACATGCGCACCCTGCGGGTAGCGGTCCATGTAAAGCTGCATCAGATCGGCATCCCGCTCGTTGGCCGCAACCTGCCACAGCAGCGTTTCTTCCGACGCCGTCTCGGGGCTGTTGTCAAAGCGGAACCGCTCGGTCAGGGACGAGTTTTCCCACGGCACCTGACGCCCGCCCGTGGCCGACAACACATCGCGGCGCACATTGGTCATCATCGCCGCAATGTCCTGTCCTGGGGTGTAGATATGGTTCAGCATCGCTTCGGTGAAAAAGCTGTTTCGCCCTGTGCCGTCATAGGCCACGTTGTCGGGCTGGGTGGCGTAGACAAACATGAAATCGGCGGCGGTGCTGACGCGGGCCAGACCCTCCTCGGTGTTCAGCTCGACACCAAACGGATTGTCACGGCACGCATCCAGAAACACCAGCTTCAACCCCCGCGACCGCTGCATCGCCGACAATACATCGGTCAGCGGCATGGTCTGGTCCCCCAAATCGTCAGCGGTGCGCAAAGCCGCATCCACCGGCACCAGGTAGTTCTGCCCGCTGACCTGAAAGCCGTGACCCGCGTAATAGAACAGCACAACATCCGCCGTCTCGGCTGCCTCGGCAAAGGCCGCGATACCCTGGCGCATTTCGTCCATGGTGGCGTCACTGCCCACGATCACGCTGAACCCCAGCCCCTCCAGAGCGATGGAGATGTCCAGCGCGTCATTGATCGGATTGTCGAGCGGACTGACCGTCTCGTAGGCGGAGTTGCCGACGACAAAGGCCACCCGCTCCTCGGCCCACACGGCCACGCACCCGAACACCCACACCAGAACACTCAACAGCAGGCGGCGCATCGGTGATGTGTCTCCCCTACCCCGTTCGCTTACAGTTCGGCGACGCGCGCCAGCTTGATGCCAACTGAATCGACGGCACCCGCAACCCGGTTGACCGTGGCCCGCTGGATCGTGGCCAGTTCCGGATCGTCCGCCCGCACCAGTGCGATGGACTTGCGGATCTCGCTCGACGCCTCGGCCAGGGCCGACCGCGCCTCGTTGACGGCATCGCGGCGGATTGCCTGGCGTTCCGCATCGGAAGTCGCACCTGCCAGACGGGACTGCGCCCGCACACGCGCCTGGTCGATCTTGACCCGGGCATCTTGCACGATCCGCGCCACGTTCTGCATGCCCGGTGGCAGGTCGGCGGACAGCAGGTCCAATTCATCCGCGAACTCGTTCAGCGAATCCGACAGGCACGCCAGGTAGCGGCTGATGTCACCGCTGCTTTGCCCGCAGTTATCGGCCTTGATCTCAAGGCTTTCGGAAATGGCGTCCACCCGGGCAAGCGTTTCCTGCGCCGCGGCTGCATCCGGGCTGAAACCTGCCGTTCCGCCAAACGTCCCGTCCCCGTCGTCAATGGTGTCCGGCGGGTTGGGCAGGGGGAACCCGACGAAGACCGGCGGGATCGGGATCTCGTTCTCGATTTCCCCTTCGCCGGGGTCACTCGGAGCAATGACGGTAAAGGTGCCATCGACAAAGGTGATATCGTAGTTCTCAAGACCCTCGCCCTCCGGTTCAGAGACCACGATGTCAAACGGGCTATCGGCGGCCACAGCGTCAGCGTCCGCGCCTTCACTCGACAACAGCGCGCTATCAACGCTGTCTTCGTTGACAAGGCCGGTTACCGTGAACTCGGTTCCGCCGAATTCAAACGGATCACCCTCCAGCCGCGACTGGTCGTCGGCCGTGATGATCAAAGGCGCCGGTGTCACCGTGAACGCAGCCGCATCGTCGAACACGATCGTGTAATTCTCCAAGCCCGTACCAACGGCGTCGGACCCCAGAATGGCGAAATCGCCCACGCCTGTCGTTACGTCTGTGCCGATGCTGGTCAACGTCACACTGTCGACGCTGTCCATAAAGAACAGCGTACCGGCGACAGTGAACTCGGTGCCGGCAAAGGTAAATAGATCGCCATAGGTCCTGCTTTGATCATCGGGCAGGATTGTCAGCGATGCCGGTGTGACCTCTGCCGTACCCGGGCGATCCACCACGCGGTAGGTGACACCGTCGGCGCTGACAAGCGATGCGGTGGTCAAGGTGAAGGTCTGTGCGCCCACCGTCTCATCGCTAAAGGACAGCGCAGCGAATACGGGATCGGTATCCAGCGTATCGCCATCCTCGTCAAAGACAAAGTCGGCAGGTCCACCCGCTATGTCGCCCGTCGTGGGCGTGCTGCCCGTCAGACCGTATTGCACGGTCAACGGATCGGGGGTCGCCAAGATGACGGCCGATGTCGTGTAGTTCTCGGGATAGAACCCCGTATCCCCGGGTGCCCATGTCGTTCCGAAATCCCAGCCCTGCGCTTCTCCCAGGGTGATAAAGGTCTCGGTATCCTGGAACTGGGCGGTCGTCAGCGCCGTGCCCACAGCGCTGAAGGTCAGGCCCGATGTTTCCACGTCCCAGAAATTCGTGGCCCCTTCCGTGCCGTCGGTCAGATCCAGACCGGCAAACCCCCCGGCGACCGAGGTGGCATCCCCCGTAACAGTCACCGACCCGGTGGAATAGCTGCGGTCGATGGAACCGCCGATGATGCCCACGAAACCGCCCGCATCTACATCTACACCTGGCCCGTTTGTGCTGGTGACCGACACGTCGCCACGGGCATAGCTGTCAAGAATGGTCAACGCCTCGGATTCTGCTTCTTCGACGCCAGCGAACCCGCCCACGGCAATGTCGACATCCGCGTCCCCGTTGACAACGGACACGTCACCCAGCGCATGCGATCGTTCGATCAAACCGCTGGAATTGACGCCGACAAAGCCGCCCACGCCCAAATCGCCAAAGCTGTCAAAGTTTGTCACGGCGTTCACCGTGACATCTGTAATGCTGTCGCGGATCGTACCGCCGTTCACGCCCGCAAGGCCGCCCACGCCGTCAAAAGACCCCTGCACCGTGCCAGAGACACGCACATTCTCAACCAGCCCAAAGTTAAAGCCTGCCAATCCGCCTGAAGTGCTTCCGTTGATATCAACATCCACAAGGTCAAGATCGCGGACCGTGCCATTGGCGGTGATGGTGTCAAACAGACCCGCAGGGTCCGTCCCTTCTCCGTTAAAGGTTTCAACCGTCAAACCGGTTACTGCAAAACCTGCACCATCCAGCACACCGTCAAACGAGAATATGGGAACAAAGCCCACCGCGCCGATGGGACGGGACCAACCCGCCGTCCCACTCGCATCGATGTCGTTTGCCAGTTCCCAGTTCGCGCCATCAACTGAATCGATTCCCTGCAATCCAAAGACATCCGTGATCAGGTAAGGGGTGCCCGCGTCTCCCGTGCCGCCCAACGCCCGCAGGAAACTGCCACCGAAATCAACTTCGAAATTGCCCGCCGAAAACGCAGGCAACGGTGCGGCGACCTGAACCCAGGCACCATTGTCCAGCACAAAGGAGGCAACTTCAACGGACCCGACAGCAGTCGTGGTGATAGTGCCCTGTGCATCCAGCTCCAGACCACCGGCAGACCCGTTGATCGCACCGTTCAGCACAATGTTCCCGCCGGTTCCGCTGCTTATACCCTCGTCATCGGCCACCAGGCGTAGGGTCGTCCCAGTCGCCCAGTCGACATCGGCATTGATGGTGATGTCGCCATTCCCGCCCGTGCCGCCAACCGTGGTCAGCGTGACATCCCCTGCCCCAAGGTTGGCTTCCAGCGTGTCCTCGCCGCCCGTGCCGGGATCGATAATGATATCGCTCGGGTCCAGCAGCAAAGTGCCCCAGGCGCCATTCAGCGCGCGCCGATCCGCAAACCCGCTAAAGTTCAATTGCTGCCTTGATGACACCTCGACAAACCCGCCGTCACCGGAAGTGTCGCCGCCGCGAGTCGACAGAGTGCCCGAAACATCGGTTTGAACCTCGGACCACAGGACGATCCGACCACCGTCGCCCGTGTCCAGCGCGTCAGCCCTGATCAAGGTGGTGGCATCGTCCGACAGCGTGTCGGCGCGCAACAGGTCCCCCTGCCCCGCGAAATCCCCACCGATGCGCACCGTGCCACCGCCATCGGATCCGCTGGCGTCGATATCGGCCCCGGCCAACTCAATGCGGTTGCCGGTGATGGTCACATCACCGCCGCGCATCTGTGGCCGTCTAGAGGTTTCGACCACGGGGCCCGTCGGCTGTCGGCGGCTGCCGGTGGACACCCGACCCGATACGGTGACAGCGCCCCCGGTTCCGCCCCCCAGTATAATCTCGCCGCCGCGCACGGCGACCGAAGATGCCTCGGCGACGCCGCTCAGATTGATGGCGTGGCGCGCCGCATGGCGGGCCGTCGCGGCGCGCATCTCGATCAGGCCGCCTTCGGCGCTGACGGTGCCTGCGTTATCGATCAGCGCCTCACCATCATCCTCGCCGGTTGACGGGATGGCCACTTGCAGGAACTGGTCGCCGGACACGTCCAGCGTGACCCATTCACCGGCGGCAAAGCCTACGCGACCGTATGGCACCGTGACGATCCCGTCATTGCGCACCCTGCCGCCGATCAGTGCGGCATAGCCATCGCGACCGATGGTGACGCGCCCCGCATTGTGGACCGTCGCCGAAGTGCCAAGACCGCGGTATTGCAAACGACCTGCCATGAAATCCTCGTCCGAGATGTCGAGGGTCGAGGCAACGAAACTGCCCGCGTTAACGGTGCCGTTCGGCCCGATAAAGATGCCGTTTGGGTTGACCAGATGGACCGTCCCGTTCGCATTCAGCTGGCCGTGGATTGCACTTGTGGTGTTGCCGGTCACACGGTTCAGCATGGTGGAACTGGTCGACGGCTGGTGAATGTCCACCCGCGCTCCGCTGCCGATGGAAAAACTCTGCCAATTCACGACCGCCGAATTAGACCCCTGCGTGATGGTCAGCGACTGCGTGCCCGGCGTGCCGATGGACACATCGCCCTGCACCACGCTGCCACCCTGCGGCAGCACCGCCTGCGCCATGACCCCGCCCGGGACAGCCGCAAGAACGGACGCACTCAGCCACAACGCCCGGCGCAACCGCCGCACGGGAGCATTAGTAGCGGAAAGTTCCGGAAACCATGAACCGTGTTTCGTCCGATGTCCCATCGTCACGTTCTCCTCGTCCAAGCTCAATGCGCAAGCTGCTTGATCTGAAACTTGAATCGGTTTGTGCAAAAATATCCATGCCGATGCCGTAGGCGCGGCCTTCAGTCCGACGCTGCTCAATGGCCGTTGGTTCTTCCAGTGTCACCTGCCCGATACCGGCAAAAAGATAGGGCGACAGCAGTATCGGAACGCCGCCCAGAGTAACCCTTGTCTGCGTAGACAGCTCCGAGCGGATGACCCAGCCGCTGTCACCGCGCAGCGTACCGGAATCGAAGGTGGACAACTCCCCTGCCCCAACCATGCTGAACTGCTCGGAATTGACCAGCGCATCGCCGAAAGAGCTTTGGAAACGGCCCGCGACGGACAGCGACAGGTCCTCTGTCAGCCCCCGCCGGTGCGAGAAAAAGCCGACCAGCTTGGTGAACGTCGCATCCGATCCCGCGCGCGACAATGGAAGCCCGCTGGAAGCTGCGTCCGCGGCAGTGCGCGCGCCAAACGCATCAATGCCGCGGCTCAGGGTCAAACCACCCTCGGACACCGAATCGTTTTCGTGAAAGTAGGACACGAAACCGCCCAGCCGCAGCACCGTGATTTCGTCGCGGAAAATGGGCACCGACACGTCACCGGCCACAAAATCCTGCTCATCGTCCTGAAAATCCAGCGCCACCTGTCCCGTGATGTTGATGTCCCTCGACCGCCGGAACGGATAACTCAGGCGCAATGACTGGCGATCAAATTCTGATTCCGTGGGTACCAGCGGATTGTCCGGGGTTGTCCGGCTGTTCGTAAACTCTGCGTTGAACGACAGACCGGTAAAACCCAGAGGCACCACCACGCCACCCGCCAGAATGCGGCTGCGCGGATCATCACCAAAGAAGCTCTGCGGCGCGCCCGACGCTCTGAGATAGATGGTCTCGCCAAAGCGGAACGGGCTGTTCAGCTCGATCCCCGTGTTAAACGTGACCTCCCCCAGGTCATCGTCGTTTGGGTTGCCAAAACCCACGAACCCGGTCACCGGGCGGAACTCGGGGTCCAGCAAGATCTTTGCCCCGCCCTCGTCCTCACCCGGACCCAAGGCCGATTTCAACGCGGTGCCCGGCGTGTCGCCCGCCAACAGCAACTGGCGCTCCAGTTCCTCACGCGTCAGACCCGGCTTGCCCACCAGCGGTTCGGTCAGCCGATCAATCCGGGCGCGCGTGTTCTCGGGCACGTTCGATGTGTCGATCTCTTCGATGAAGCCATTTACCACCACGACGCGCAGCCGTCCGCCATCGCGCAACCGCTGCTGTGGCAGGATCACCCGGCTCAGGACAAACCCCTCGCGGGCATAGGCCGCTTCCAGATCCGCCGTCGCATCAAACAACTCCGACACCGGAATGCGCCCGCGCGTCAGTTGCGCCTCAAGGGCTGCGTTCTCGGCTGCCAACTGTGGCAACCCGCCCTCGAGATCGACCGCAGACAAGGTGATGCCGATGGCCTCTGATCCGGGTGGCGCCTGCGTGCCGGCCTGGCCAGTGAATACCACTGCACCGTTCAAGCGCTGCAACGGCGGCTGAAGCGTGTCCGGGGTAATCTGGCTGGCCGTCGGCGTTTGTGTCTGTGCCGCCACCTGCACCGCTCCGGCCAATCCGGCCAGTGCAAAAGCCAGGGCAAAAGTGCCCCCGCAGCTGATGAGTCGCAAAAATCGCACTACGCTCCGCCACCATGCTTTAATCAATAGCGGCAGACTAAGTGCAAATTATCCGCTTTGCACGCAATAGTTACGCTCCCAAGTTGATCTCATGCACAGCGCGGCTGCGATGTAACAGCCCGTTCAAAGACTATGGATAGCAACGCACCACGATCAAGAAAATCGGCCTTCGCTTTGACGCATGCGCTTTGCAGGTCGATCCCTCGTCTGGCGCAGGTGCTGCGCCACTCTGAATTCGATCAGCGAAACCCAAGCGGGTATCATCAGAACCCGCGCCCCGGGATCAGGACAGTATCCCTGCCCCGTGCAGCCACACCACAGCATCCTTACAAAAGGCCTGTCGCTATGTGCGCCGCAGCGGCGCCTCCTGCATCAGGTGCATCGCAATCTGCGGGTTGGAATAGAACGGCACGCGCGCAAGGTTGGCGATGGTCCGCTTGATGTCCAGCCCCGAGGGTTGCTTCTTGGCCACCGTCGCCGGGGCCTGATTTTCCGACGGTACATATCCGAACCATCAAACGCGGCCATATCCATCACAAGAAACCTGGCGTCACGGGTGAGATCCAGTTCATCAGCCAACTGTTCGAGCGCCGCGTGTGACCGCGTGTGACGCCAGGAAGCAGACCTAACAACCCTCCAATAACGCAACAGTCCCGAATGATGACCCCACTCGACCAGAAGCGACGGAAGCGCTGCGCGACCTCGTGTCAGACGTTCGGATGGTTCCCGATGACGGCAACAAACTTGGACATGTCATCGAGCTTTATGGGGAACTGGGATCGATCCTAGCTCTGGCCGATGATGGAAACGACAAACCCCGCCGTTTGACGGGCGGGGTGTCGGTACCAATGGTTGCGGGAGTAGGATTTGAACCTACGACCTTCAGGTTATGAGCCTGACGAGCTACCGGGCTGCTCCATCCCGCGCCATTTGGTTCGGGTGATGTACGCCGAGTCGCGGGGGACCGCAAGACCATCCCCCGCTTTTGCTGTCAGAAAAGCGTCATAAATCGCAGTGTTACTCCCAGAATTGCGCCTGCCATTCCAGGTTGGGCAATTCCTCAACAACTTCAAAGGCGATTGTCTCACGGTAAACGCGATCGTGGCGGTCAGTCACCGTGATTTCAACCGTGTGCGTGCCAACCGGCAGATCAGCGGGCATATCAAGCCGCCACAGGTGATGGCTGTTGTCGGTCAGCATCCAACCCTGAAACGGACCCGCTTCACCACGCCACGGGACGCCCTGCCACGTGGTGAACCCGGCAGTGTCATCCCCGCCATCCACAGACCGGGCTGCGACAGAGCCTTGCGTGGCCTGCTTGGCCAATGCCAGCGGGTCCGCATATTCAGGCCCACGCAGCTTTGCCTCGCCTGTGCCAGTTTGCGTGCGTGTCGCCTGCAATGGGTCCCCTCCGTTGATGCTGGCAAAGACAAGCGATGACGCAGACCCATTCCAGACATTGATCGTCAACCATGTGCCTTCGTCCAGATCGGCAGTGCTCAGCATCAGCATGTCGCCCAGATCACGTCGGATGACCGGGGGCTTTTGGTCAAACGATCTGGCGTAAAGCTGGCGATATGTCAGCAGGCGGTCAGCCCATTCGCGAAAACGCGGGGTGTTGAAGGATGCGTGAAACTGGTCGTCCGCATGGGTGTGAAAGGTGCGGTACGTGTCGACAAAGTCAGGACCATCAAAGGCAAGTTCGTAGAACCCACGCGGGCTGCCCAAACGTTGGGTGCTGTGCGGCACACCTTGTGCGTTCAGGTCTCCGGCCCACCAACTGCCCGACAATCCACCGGTGACAATCTGATGGAACGGCGCGGGACCAACATGCGTATGCTCTTCCCACCCTTCAAAGTGCTCGCCTTTCTCAATGTTTTCAGTGGTATGCGTGTGACCTGCCAGCCCGAGGACAGGGCGGTCGCCCAGCACTGCGACCAGTTCGTCCAGGTTGTCGGTCTGGTGTTTGGCAGCTGTGTTGTCGGTAAATGTCTGAAACGGGATATGGGCTGTCAGAACAATCAGCTTGTCTTGAGGCACGTTGGCCAGGTCATTCTCCAGCCACTCAAGCTGCCGCCCCGTGATCACACCGTTATACGTGTGATTTGCATCCGTGGCACAGAATGGATGCGGATCAACGCCGTTGCAAGGATAGCGGACGTTGTCGAGGCCCACGAAATGGACGTCCCCGATGTCGAACGAATAGTATTCAGGGCCCCATTCGCGACGGAAGGTATCAAAGCTGTCCTTGTCATCTTCGGCATCAAAGTCGATGTCGTGATTGCCACCAACGAAATACTGTGGTGTTTGCCCGACCGCGATGATCGACTTGAAGCGGGGGTAAAGGGACAGATCATCACCCATGACATCGCCTGCAAAGATCAGGCATTCTGTTTCGCTCAGGTCCGCGGTGGCCAGCATTTGACCCGCCGTGTCCCGCACGTACCCGATCTCACGGTGGGTGTAGGCTTGGGCATCTCCGAACACGAGGCAGTTGAAGGTCGCGCCGGCCACATCTTCGATCAACGGGAAATTCACAGCCTGAGGCAAGGGGCCGGTGGGGTCGATACCGCCAAACCGCAGATCAGGGGATCCTTCCTCCTTATGAATGTAGGCGAATTGCGGCACCATGTCCGCGCTGACGGGCGTAAGGTATCCTGCGGGTTTCGTGACCATCAGGTTCATGTCTGCATAAGCCGGCAATTCATATGTACCGTCTTCGGCGGTCAGCACCACTTCACGTCCGTTGGACACCTGCACACCGGGCAAACCTTGTTCACCTGCATCCAGAACAGAGTTGCGATTGGCATCGAGGAATACAGTGCCGCGCGCCATGTCCGCACCGTCTCCGTCGCCGCGCACGGTTTCTACGCTTCCAATGTAAGTTGGGTCTTTGGCCAAGCCAGCTGTTGCAAACAGACACAGGCCCGCCGTCGTCAAAATTCGTCTCATGGGAACCCCCAAATGTGTTGAGAGTTCAACCATCAGCCAGTGTTGTGACGCCATCTCAACCCGCGCGTGAATTTTACACGACGACTGTGTGACAGGCGATTCAGCGCTGATCTCGGCTAGTGGGATAAGCGGAAAAAGGGGGAAGTAGCGCCCCGGTCACGCTGTGGCAGTGCGCACAGTGCTGCAAGACACAAAAAAACCGCCCCAGGGGGCGGCATATTTTTGGAACATCGTAGGAGAGACACGTTCAGAGGGCTTTTTAGGTTTGGCAGTGACCTACTCTCCCACGCCTTAAGACGCAGTACCATCGGCGCAACAGCACTTAACGGCCGGGTTCGGGATGGGACCGGGTGTTTTGCTTGCGCTATGACCACCAAACCGAAAAAGCCCTCTGAAAATCAACAAATGTAGTCCAAGTCGCGTACGACTGTGATGTGTATGCTTTCGATCCATCGAAGTCTTGCTTCTACTGGATCAAATCAAGCCTATCGGACAATTAGTACCAGTCAACTGAACGCATTACTGCGCTTACATCTCTGGCCTATCGACGTGGTGGTCTACCACGGTCCTCAGGGATACCTTGTTTTGAGGGGGGCTTCCCGCTTAGATGCCTTCAGCGGTTATCCTGTCCGATCATAGCTACCCAGCACTGCCGTTGGCACGACAACTGGTCCACCAGTGGATCGTTCACCCCGGTCCTCTCGTACTAGGGGCAACTCCTCTCAAGTATCCTACACCCACGGAAGATAGGGACCGAACTGTCTCACGACGTTCTAAACCCAGCTCACGTACCTCTTTAAACGGCGAACAGCCGTACCCTTGGGACCTGCTCCAGCCCCAGGATGAGATGAGCCGACATCGAGGTGCCAAACACTGCCGTCGATATGGACTCTTGGGCAGTATCAGCCTGTTATCCCCGGCGTACCTTTTATCCGTTGAGCGATGGCCCTTCCACTCGGGACCACCGGATCACTATGGCCGTCTTTCGACTCTGCTCGACTTGTCAGTCTCGCAGTCAGGCTGGCTTCTGCCATTGCACTCAACGAGCGATTTCCGACCGCTCTGAGCCAACCTTCGCGCGCCTCCGTTACGCTTTAGGAGGCGACCGCCCCAGTCAAACTACCCGCCACACAGGGTCCCGGATCCGGATAACGGACCGCGGTTAGACATCAAGCAATGCAAGGGTGGTATCTCAAGGGAGGCTCCACAAAGACTAGCGTCTCTGCTTCAAAGCCCACCACCTATCCTGCACATGCATGGCCTGATGCCAATGTGAAGCTGTAGTAAAGGTGCACGGGGTCTTTCCGTCTAACCGCGGGAAACCTGCATCTTGACAGGTAATTCAATTTCGCTGAGTCGATGTTGGAGACAGCGGGGAAGTCGTTACGCCATTCGTGCAGGTCGGAACTTACCCGACAAGGAATTTCGCTACCTTAGGACCGTTATAGTTACGGCCGCCGTTTACCTGGGCTTCAATTCAAGGCTCTCACCTCTCCTTTTAACCTTCAGGCACCGGGCAGGCGTCAGACCCTATACGTCGTCTTGCGACTTCGCAGAGCCCTGTGTTTTTAATAAACAGTCGCCACCCCCTGGTTTGTGCCCCCAGCCCCTAGTTGCCTAGGAACCGGGCCTCCTTCTCGCGAACTTACGGAGGTATTTTGCCGAGTTCCTTCAACATCGTTCTCTCAAGCGCCTTGGTATGCTCTACCAGTCCACCTGTGTCGGTTTAGGGTACGATCTAATGGAGGGCTATTTCCAGGGACTGATTAGCGGCCCACCCAATCCGATAAGGGTGAACAACCTTCACAATCCGTCACATCCTCCTGGCCCAGGAATATTAACCTGGTTCCCATCGACTACGCCTTTCGGCCTCGCCTTAGGGGTCGGCTTACCCTGCTCAGATTAGCTTTAAGCAGGAACCCTTGGACTTTCGGCGAGAGTGTCTCTCACACTCTTTGTCGCTACTCATGTCATCATTCTCACTAGTGATCTCTCCACCGGATCGCTCACGCGCCGGCTTCACAGAAAGCTCCTTGTGTCCAATCCGCCCGAAGACGGTAAGGACACATGGAACTATGTCACACTACGCTCTGCTACCATGCCTTACGGCATCCTAAGCTTCGGCTCATGGCTTGAGCCCCGTTACATCTTCGCCGCAGGACAACTTATTTAGACCAGTGAGCTGTTACGCTATCTTTAAAGGATGGCTGCTTCTAAGCCAACCTCCTGGTTGTTTTGGTCGTCCCACTTGCTTTCCCACTTAGCCATGAATTGGGGGCCTTAGCTGTAGGTCAGGGTTGTTTCCCTCTCCACGACGGACGTTAGCATTCGCCGTGTGTCTGCCATCTAGTACTCCCGGGTATTCGGAGTTTGGTTAGGATCAGTAAGCCTGTGGGGCCCCATTACCCATCCAGTGCTCTACCCCCCGGGGTATTCGGATGACGCTCTACCTAAATAGATTTCGCAGAGAACCAGCTATCTCCGAGTTTGATTGGCCTTTCACCCCTAGGCACAACTCATCCCGACCTTTTTCAACAGGTGTGGGTTCGGCCCTCCAGTAAGTGTTACCTTACCTTCAGCCTGGTCATGCCTAGATCACTCGGTTTCGGGTCTGATCCACCTAACTCGACGCCCTATTAAGACTCGCTTTCGCTGCGCCTACACCTAACGGCTTAAGCTTGCTAGATAGACCAAGTCGATGACCCATTATACAAAAGGTACGCTGTCAGGCCGCAAGGGCCCTCCAACTGATTGTAGGCGTTCGGTTTCAGGTACTGTTTCACTCCCCTCGTCGGGGTGCTTTTCACCTTTCCCTCACGGTACTGGTTCACTATCGGTCAGTAAGGAGTACTTAGCCTTCGAAGGTGGTCCTCCGATCTTCAGACAGAATTTCACGTGTTCCGCCCTACTTAATACGTCCAATCATGCTTCCTATACGGGGCTGTCACCCGCTATGGCCGACCTTTCCAGGTCGTTCTAGTCACATTCATGGCTCGGCTGGTCCCCGTTCGCTCGCCGCTACTAGGGGAGTATCAATTGATTTCCTTTCCTCCGGGTACTTAGATGTTTCAGTTCCCCGGGTTTGCTCTTTAAGACCTATGTATTCAGTCCTAAAGTACCTGGTTCAGCGACATATTGATTGCTTGCGCAACAATATGAAACTGTCAGGTGGGTTGCCCCATTCAGAGATCCATGGATCAAAGCTTATTCTCAGCTCCTCATGGCTTATCGCAGAGTATCACGTCTTTCATCGCCTCTTACTGCCAAGGCATTCACCAAACGCCCTTCTCGCGCTTGATTTGATCCAGAAAAAGAAAGACTTGCGTCTTCGATGGCTCAGAAGCTGGAACAACTGGGCCGCATTTTCTGGTCAAAAGCATACTTTCCCTGATCCCTTTGATGTCGGTCGAAGGGATCGGTGCGTGCCCGTGCGGACACGCGGGTTAGTGTACTTGACTTGGACAACTCTGTTCGTTTCAGCGCGGGATACGTCAAGACGGGCGAGGAAGCACCCGATCAAGTCGCCTTCCATCTCCTTGTTGCCAAGGTCATGGAACCACACTGAGATCAGACCCACACTCGGGCGATCAAACAGTGTTGATTGTTACATTGAGATTGCTCCCAACGTAACTTGTATCTCTCTGTACGATGTCAATTCGATCGACTGTGTCGATCTATGCGTCAGCGTATCCGTAAGGATGCGCGTCTGCTCGTCCGGATCGGACGAGTAAAAGCGCTGCAGCGCTCTTACTGATCT